>JH599928.1 GCA_000245075.1 Acetobacteraceae bacterium AT-5844 | reverse complement strand
GGCCCCGCCGCGCGCGGGGCGACCGCCTACGTCACCCTGGAGCCATGCTGCCATTGGGGCCGCACGCCGCCTTGCACCGGCGCGCTGATCGCCGCCGGCGTGGCCCGCGTGGTCGTGGCGCTGCGCGACCCGGACCCGCGTGTCGATGGGGAGGGGCTGAGCCAACTCCGCGCCGCCGGCATCGAGGTGACGGAAGGCGTGTTGCGGGAGGAGGCGGCCAAGGTGACGGCCGGCTTCATCAAGCGGGTCTCCGAAGGCATGCCACTGGTGACGCTGAAGCTCGCCAGTACGCTGGATGGGCGCATCGCCACCCGCACGGGGGAAAGCCGCTGGATTACCGGGCCGGCCGCGCGCCGCGCCGTGCATGCCATGCGGGCGCGCCACGACGCCGTGCTGGTCGGCAGCGGGACCCTGCTGGCAGATGACCCGGACCTGACCTGCCGGCTGGAGGGTGCCGCCAAGGTGCCCACCGTGCGGGTGGTGGCCGATTCCCGCCTGCGGACGCCTGTATCCGCGAAATTGTTCCACAGCGCCGCCCCCGCCTGGATCGTCACGCGCCCCGGCCACGACCATGGCTCCCTGGAGGCGCTGCGCAGCCGGGGGGCTGAGATTGTCGAAGTCCCCGCCAGCGAGGATGGCGCGGGGCTGGACCCGGCGGCGATGCTGCGGGCGCTGGCGGTGCGCGGCCTGACGCGGGTGATGGTCGAGGGCGGCGCCACGCTGGCGGCTGGTTTGTTGCGGGCTGGGCTGGTCGATCGGCTCTCATGGTTCCATGCTCCCGCCGTCATGGGCGGGGATGGCCGGCCGGCGGCGGACGCGCTGCCATTGGATGTGCTGGCCGCCATGCCCAGATTTCGCCGGGTCGCGGCCATTTCCCTTGGCCCGGACCTGCTCAGTGAGTTCGAGGCTGCCTGAATGTTCACCGGAATCATCACCGCCATCGGCGTCGTCTCCGCCATCGACCCTATCGGGGACGGGCAGGACATGCGTCTTGCGATCGACACGCCGGAAGGCTGGCTGGCGGGGGCCGAGATCGGCGCCTCCATCGCCTGTTCCGGCTGTTGCCTGACGGTGGTGACGCTGGAGAGCAACCGCTTCACCGTCGAGGTCTCGGCGGAATCCCTTTCCAAGACCACGCTCGGTGGCTGGAAGGTGGGCTCCCGCATCAACCTGGAGCGCGCTCTGAAGATGGGCGACGAGATGGGCGGACATGTCGTCTCCGGCCATGTGGACGGGTTGGGCGAGGTGCTGTCCGAGACGCCGGAGAACGGCTCCACCCGCTGGCTGTTCCAGCTTCCACCGGGCCTCGCGCGCTTCGTGGCGCCCAAGGGCTCCGTCACCATCAATGGCGTGTCCTTGACGGTGAATGAGGTGGAGGGCGCCACCTTCGGGGTGAACATCATTCCCCATACCAGTACGGTGACCACCTTCGACGAGTTGAAGCCGGGCGACCGGGTGAATATCGAGATCGACATGCTGGCGCGCTATGTCGCCCGCCTGCGGGAGTTCAACGCATGAATATGACGACCCAGCAGGCCACCCTGCACCAGTTCCTCAGCCCCACCGAGGAGCTGCTGGAGGAAGCGCGTCGCGGCCGCATGTTCATTCTCGTCGATGACGAGGACCGGGAGAATGAGGGCGATCTCGTCATTCCCGCCCAGTTCGCGACGCCGGATGCCATCAACTTCATGGCGCGCTTCGCCCGCGGGCTGATCTGCCTGGCCATGAGCAAGTCCCGCGTGGAGCAGCTTGGCTTGCCGCTGATGGCGCAGGCCAATGGCACGCGGCACCAGACGGCCTTCACCGTCTCCATCGAGGCGCGGGAAGGCGTGACCACGGGCATTTCCGCCGCCGACCGTGCCCGCACCATCGCCGTGGCGATCAATGGAGAGAGCAAGCGGGAGGATATCGTCACCCCCGGCCATGTCTTCCCGCTGGTGGCGCGCGAGGGCGGCACGCTGGTGCGCGCGGGGCATACCGAGGCGGCAGTCGATTTCGCGCGCATGGCCGGGCTGAACCCGGCTGGCGTCATCTGCGAGATCATGAACGACGACGGCACCATGGCCCGCCTGCCGGACCTGGTGGCCTTCGCGCAGCACCATGGGCTGAAGCTCGGCACCATCGCCGATCTCATCGCCTATCGCCGCCGCACGGAGCGGCTGGTGCGCCGGGTCGAGGAAGGCCGCCTGCCGGATGCCGCCGGCAATGGCGACTGGCGCCTCGTGGTCTATGCCAACACGCTGGAGTATGGCGAGCACATCGCGCTGGTGAAGGGCGATCTCTCCCGCCCCGAGCCGGTGCTGGTGCGTATGCACGCAGTGAACATCCTGTCCGACCTCGTCGGCATAGCGGGGCCGCATGACGTGCAGCGTTCCATGGCCGAGATCTCGGCGGCCGGGCGCGGCGTGGTCGTCATGATCCGCGACGTGAAGCCGACGGCGATCTCCGAGCGCGTGCGCAACGGGCGGGACCGCAAGGCGCCGCCGGAACTGCGGGATTACGGCATCGGCGCGCAGATCCTGGCCGATCTCGGCGTGAAGGAGATGATCCTGCTCTCCAACCACCCGAAGGCCATCGTCGGCCTGGAGGGCTATGGCCTGACCGTGGTGGAAACCCGCCGGATCGACGAGGAAGAGGCGCCCCAGGCGGCTGCCGCAGCAAGGAACCAGCCGTGAGCACCATCGACGCGCCGGAGCGCAGCACGCCCGTCATCAGCGGCCCGGCGCCGCGTATCCTGCTAATCCAGGCGCCCTATTACGACGGCGTCGTCTCCGGCATGCGCCGTGGCGCAGAGCGCGTGCTGGCCGAGGCTGGCGCGACGCTGGAAGTGGTGGATGTAGCGGGCGCCTATGAGCTTCCGGCTGCTCTGCGGATGGCGCTGCAGCGCGGCGGTTGGGATGGCTACCTGCTGCATGGCTGCGTGGTGAAGGGCGAGACCGACCACTACCAGTTCATCTGCGAGGCCGTATGCCAGGGCGTGATGGACATCAGCAGCGAAACCGGCGTACCGCTCGGCTTCGGCCTGCTGACGGTGGAGACGCTGGCGCAGGCGGAAGCCCGCAGCGCTGACGACCGGCACAATAAAGGCGCCGAGGCCGCTATCGCCCTGTTGACCCAGGTGGCGCTGGCCCGCAATTGGGGCGTCCGATGAATACGACCCCCAAGAACAAATCCCGGCCCGCCCAGCAGGGCAGGCCGCGCACCGGCGCGCGTGTGGCTGCCATCCAGGCCCTGTTCCAGAGCGAGCAGAGCGGCGAGAGCGCCGAGGCCGTGATCGACCAGTTCATCCGTTTCCGCCTGGGCCCCGATGCCGGTGGCTTCGAGGATGGTCGCGTGCCGCAGGCCGATGTGCCGCTCTTCGCCCATGTGGTGCGGGGTGTGGCGCGGCAGGGCGACACGCTCGACGAGATGATCTCTCCCCATCTGGCGGGCGACTGGACCGTGGCCCGGCTGGACCCTGTACTCCGCGCCCTGCTGCGCGCCGCTGCCTTCGAGTTCTCCTCGGCCTCCGAGCCGCCGGCGAAGGTCGTGATCAACGAGTACATGGACATCGCCCACGGCTTCTTCGGGGGTGAGGAGCCGCGCTTCGCCAATGGCGTGCTGGACGCCCTGGCGCGCCATCTGCGCGGCACCGAATTCACTCGCTGAACGGCTGAAATGTCGCTTCCGCCGGAGTTCGCGTTGATCGCGCGGCACTTCCGACCCCTGGCGGGGCCGGGCGCGCTCGATCTGGCGGATGACGCGGCGCTGCTGGACCCGCCCCCCGGGCAGCAGATTGTCATCGCGGCGGATGCGATGGTGGCCGGGGTTCATTTCCTGCCGGACGATCCGCCGGAGACGATCGGGCGCAAGCTGCTCCGCTGCAACCTGTCCGACCTCGCCGCCATGGGCGCGGCGCCGCTGGCCTATGTGCTGACGGTCGGCCTGCCACGCGACACCGCGCCCGGCTGGGTGCAGGCCTTCTCCGCAGGGTTGGCCGCCGATCAGGCAGAGTTCGGGCTGCAGGTACTGGGGGGCGACACCACCTCCACGCCGGGACCGATCACCTTGTCCCTGACAATCCTGGGGCAGGTGGAGCCCGGCCGCGCGCTGCGCCGGGTCGGTGCGGTGCCGGGGCACGATGTCTGGGTCTCCGGCAGCATTGGTGACGGCACCTTGGGGCTGGCCGTGCTGCTGGGCGAATTGCCCGGCGATGAGGCCGGGTTCCTGGCGGAGCGCTATCGCGTGCCACGCCCCCGCCTTGGTCTGGGCCGGGCCCTTGCGGGACTGGCCTCAGCGGCGATGGATGTATCGGATGGCCTTGTGCAGGATCTCGGCCATCTCTGCCGTGCCGGCGGCTGTGGGGCGGAGGTTATGGCGGCGGAGGTGCCCCTTTCGCCCGCGGCCCGCGCCCTGCTCATGCGGGATTCCTCGCTGCTTCCGCGAATCCTGACCGGCGGCGATGATTACGAGCTTCTCTTCGCTGCCCCGCCGGAGGCGGCGAATGAGATTGTCTCCCGCGCCGCTTCCGCCGGTGTGGCCGTCACGCGCATCGGGCGCTTTGTCGCGGGCGAGGCGGAGGTGAAGGTGCTGGACGCTACCGGCCAGGTGCTGCCGCTGGCGCGGGAAGGTTGGAGCCACTTCTGACTCGGTGGAATCGCCCACGGCATAGGGCGCTTTCTTAACCATAACAGGCGCTTTCTTCCCGCGAACACAAGTTGAGCGGGATCGTTCACGCCATGCAGAGTCTTACTGTCCGGGCCAAGCTGCTGCTGGCCTTTGCGCTGCTTCTTTGCAGCACCATCGGTCTAGGGCTGTTTTCGATCCAGCGCCTGACCGGGGTGAACGCCGTTGTGACGGATCTTTCCGGGAACTGGATGCGCTCCGGTCAGATCCTGGGCGACGTCGCCGTGAATATGGAACTGGTGCGCATCAACCAGTCGCGGCTCGCGGCGACCGAGCAGGCTGAGCTGGCCCAGCAGGCCGCGGCCGTCGAAGCCTCCATCGGCAAGGTCCAGGCCGAGCTGCGGCGGTATGAGCCGCTGATCGGCCCGGGCGAGGAGCGGCAATTGGCAAGCGCAGCCCGCACGGCCATTGATGAGTACATCGCCGCTTCCGCTCCGGCAATCACTGCGGCGCGGCAAGGTCGGCAGGAGCAGGCCTTCAAGGTCATCTTCGTCGACAGCATGCGCGCCATGGAGCGCGCCCGGGCGGCGCTTCAGGAGCTGCGCCAGTTCCAGACGCGCGCGGCGGGCCAGGCTGCCGAGGCCGGCGAAGCGATGGGCAACACGGCGAGCTGGATGATCGGCGTCGTGCTGACGCTGCTGGCTGGGTTCTGCATCGCCATCGGTTATGCCCTGGTGCGTACCATCTCCGTGCCCGTCACGCAGCTGACCCAGACGATGGGCAAGCTGGCTGAGCACGACACTTCCGTTGAAGTGCCCTTCCTGAAGCGCGCCGACGAGATCGGCGGCATGGCCAAGGCCGTGATGGTCTTCAAGGAGAACATGATCCGCGCCGACAAGCTCGCCGTGGAACAGAAGAACGAGCAGGCGCGGAAGGAGCAGCGGGCCTCCGCCCTGGTGGCGCTGGTGCGCGACTTTGAGCGTGAGGTGGGCGACATGGTCGGGGTGCTTTCCTCGGCCTCGACGGAGCTGGAGGCCACGGCCCGTTCCATGTCCGCCACCGCCGGGCAGACCAATAATCAGGCAAGCGAAGTCACCGCCAGCGCCAACGAGGCGAGCGGTGGGGTGCAGACCGTGGCCAGCGCCGCGGAGGAACTGAGCGCGTCGATTGGCGAGATCAGCCGCCAGGTGTCGCAGGCCACCAACGTTGCCGCCCGTGCTGTGGAGAATGCCCGCCAGACCGACATGACGGTGCGCGCGCTGGCCGAGGGCGCCACCCGCATCGGCCAGGTCGTGGAGCTGATCAGCAACATCGCCGGGCAGACCAATCTGCTGGCCCTGAACGCCACCATTGAGGCGGCGCGGGCCGGTGAAGCCGGCAAGGGCTTCGCCGTGGTGGCGAGCGAGGTGAAGAACCTCGCCGCGCAGACCAGCAAGGCGACGGAAGAGATCGGCGCCCAGATCACCCAGATCCAGGCGGCGACGCGGGAGGCTGTGTCGGCGATCGAAGGTATCGCCACGACGATCGACGAGGTGAACAGCATCACCGGCAGCATCGCCGCGGCGGTGGAAGAGCAGGGGGCCGCGACTGGAGAGATCGCCCGCACCGTGCAGCAGACCGCGCGGGCGACGGAGGCGGTGACGCACACCATCGCCGCCGTCAGCGCGGGCGCCAGCGATACGGGCGCGGCGGCCGGTCAGGTGCTCTCGGCGGCGTCCGAGCTCTCGCGCCAGTCTGAGGGCCTCACCGGGATGGTGGGCACCTTCATCAGCAAGGTGCGGGCCGCGTAAGGCCGGAAGGGCTGGGGCTTAGCGCCCCGGCCCGGTACCCGGACCCTGGTTGTCCATGCCCATGCCGTTGGCGCCGATGCGGCCAATATTGCCGAACAAGGCCTGCAGCAGGGTGCGATCCGTGCCGGGCACCGGCGTGGTGCGCTGCACGACATCAACATCCCGCATATCCTTCGGCCCCAGCTCCTGGATGTTCTGGATCATCCCGCGTTCGTCGAAGCGAACCACGACCACGCGCTGGTCGGACACGCCGGGGTTCTGGCCAGGGCGGATGCGGGTGATGGCACTGATGTAGTACCATTCCTGATCATC
Organism: Acetobacteraceae bacterium AT-5844; assembly: GCA_000245075.1. Taxonomy (GTDB): domain Bacteria; phylum Pseudomonadota; class Alphaproteobacteria; order Acetobacterales; family Acetobacteraceae; genus Pseudoroseomonas. Next base: position 48,819 of record JH599928.1, on the reverse strand, counting down.
GAAGGTGCCGGTTGCGCTGGGCGGGCCCAGCAGTGCCTGCACGTCGGCCTTGCCCTGGACGCCCGGCTGGAGCTGGGCGACCAGATCAGGATCCGCGCGGTTTCCGCGCGGCACGGCGGGCGCTTCGAAGAGTGAGCAGCCCGTCAGCAGCAGGCCGAGGGCCAGCAGGCCGGCGCGCGCCGTGCGCCGGTGAGCCCTCGGGGCGTGGTTGGTATCGCTGCTGGCCATATGCTCGCCAATCCTCTGGGTTGGTTCCCCGCCGCGTGGTCGCGATTGACCGGGGACGGGTTGCAGTCCATCTGCTCGGTCGATTGCCACCGCCCCGCATCGGGGTCAACCGGCGCCTGCTGATGGGCAGCCGGACAAAGGGAGCCGTTCCGCCCATGGCCCTGTTCGGCCTGTTCCGCCGTAAGCCGCATGAACGCGCCGGGTTTGAGCTTTACGGGGCCGCCGTCACTGCTGCGCGCACGCCATATTTCTTTGCTGAGCTGGGCGTGCCCGATACGCTGGATGGGCGGTTCGACCTGGTGGGGCTCCATGTCGCGCTAGTGATCCGCCGCCTTCACCGTGACCCTGACCCGCGTGGCGCGGCGCTGGCGCAAGCGGTGTTTGACGCCATGTTCGCGGATATGGACACCAATCTGCGGGAAATGGGGGTGGGCGATATGTCCATCGCCAAGCGGGTGAAGCGGATGTGGGAGGCCTTCCACGGCCGGGCCCAGGCTTATGAAGCACCGCTTGCCGAAGGCGATACGGCGGCGCTCGCGGCGGCGCTCGCCCGCAATGTGTGGCGCGGCACGGTGGAGCCGAGCGAAGCGGCTCCCCGGCGTCTGGCCGAACTCGCCATGGCCGCCGATGCGGCGCTGGCTCAACAATCTGTCGATGATCTGCTGCGCGGGCAGGTCCGTTTTCCGGAGGTCGCGGCATGAGCGGCACCACATTCGAGTTTTCCAGGCCCATCCCCTGGGGCGGCATTGGCAAGCAGGAACGGCGGGAGGAGCTGGAAGCCAATGAGGCGGAGCGTGCGGCGCTCGCCGCCCGCTTCGGCATTCTGGCCATCGACCGGCTGACCGTCAGCCTGCGGATGCGGCAGGAGCCAGGCGGTTCGGTGCGCGTGCGCGGTCTGATGAAGGCCGAGGTGGTGCAGGCCTGCGTCGTGACGCTGGAGCCGGTGCGGCAGCAGGTGGAGGAGGCCGTCGACCTGCGCTTTCTGCCCGCCGGGGCGGAGCCGGAGGATGATCCGGATGGCCCGGACGAAATCCCCACGGAGAACGATATCCTCGAGCTGGGAGAAGCGGTGGCGGAGCAACTCGCCCTCGCGCTGGACCCTTACCCCCGCGCGCCGGGTGCCCAGCTGGAAGAGAATTATTCCGTGGGGGAGGCCGAGCCCGAGTCGCCCGAACCACGCCGGAATCCCTTTCTGGGCCTGGCGGCGCTGAAGGGCCCGAAGCGGGACGGCTGAAACAAATTGTAAGCGAAATATCAGGCTGTAACCCGTTGTCGCACTGGTGAAAGCAGCAAAGGCTGGCACCGTCTGCGCCTGGGCGGTATGCACTGCCGCATGCGCCGCCGTGATGCCTGCCTGACGTTCCTGGCCGCTGCCATGCCGCTTTCGGCCATGGCCGCTGGGCCGACCCCGGTGCAGCCCACCGCCCAGCCTGGCTGGGAGGCGCTGCTCCGCCTGTCCGCGCGTCTGCGGATGCTGGACCAGGACGGGCTCAACCCCGCCCATTACGCCATTCCGGCGGATAGCCTCGCATCCTCCGATCCGCAGGGCTTCACCACTGCGCTCTATGCTTCGGCGCTGGTGGCATTGCTGGACCTGACACAGGGGCGCGTGCGCGCACTGCCGGGCCGGCCGGATATTCAGCGCAATCCGAATGCTGCCGCTGGCTGGCAGGAGCGCCTCTATGGCAGCGCCGAGCCGGCGGAAGTGATCGAACAGGCTTCCCTGGCGCCCTCTGGCATGGATGCGCTGCGGCTGGCGCTGCGGGAGGCGAAGGCGCGGGTGGAGGCCGGCGGCTGGCCCGGCGTGCCGGTCACGGGCGGCACGATTGAGCCGGGCGTGACCGATGTGGAGCGTGTGCCGGCACTGCGTGCGCGCATCGCGGCGGAGGATGCGGCCTTTGCCGCCATCACGCCCGAGGACGCCACGATCTATGACGACACGCTGCTGGAGGCAGTGCGCCGCTGGCAGGGCAATAACGGGCTGGAGCAGGATGGCCGCGTGGGCCCCGCCACGCTGCGGCTGATGAACCGTCCGGCCGAGGCGCTGGTCGGGCAGCTCCGTGTGGCGATGGATATGCGCCGGGGCCGGCAGCGGGCCGGCGCCGGGCGCCGGGTGGAAGTGAACATCCCCGAATATCGCCTTCAGGTGCTGGAAGGGGAGAAGACGGTGCTGGACATGGCGGTGATCGTGGGCAACCCGGCCCGCGCCACGCCGCCGCTCGCCGTCACCATGACCACGGTTCAGTTCAACCCGCCCTGGGGTGTGCCGGAGCGGAACGCGCGGGAGGACCTGCTGCCGAAGTTCCGCCGCGACCCGCGGGCGATGATCGAGAAGGGCTTCCGCGTCTATCAGTTCATCGGTGGTGAGCGGGTGGAGATCGACCCGCTGACGGTGGACTGGGCTTCGGTCAATCCGCAGCGCGTGCCCTATCTCTTCCGGCAGGATGCGGGGGATTCCAATGCCCTCGGCCGCATCAAATTCATCATGCCGAATGGCGACGACATCTATCTGCACGACACGCCGGACCGGCATCTGTTCCGGCGCCCGAGCCGCGCCTTTTCCTCCGGCTGCATTCGGCTGGATAAGCCGATGGAACTGCTGGATCTCGTCCTGGAAGGCACGCCGGGGTGGGACCGGGCGCGGGCGGACCGCGTGCTGGAGTCCCGGCAGACGAATTCGGTCGGCCTGCGCCGGCCGCTGCCGGTCCGGCTCTCCTACCGGACCGTGACAGTCGAGCAGGGGCGGGTGAAAATCCGCCCGGATATCTATGGGCTTGATGCCACCTATCTGCGCGCGCTGGACCAGCGCGCCGCTCCGGTGGCCTCGCCCCCCGTGGCGCGCAGCGTTCCGGCGGCGCCGCGCCAGCAGGCCACCAGTACGGTGGCGACCGGTACCAACCCCGCCGTGGTGGCCCACTGATGTTTCATCTCTTCAATCGCCGCGGCGGCTGCCCCTGCTGCGACCCTGAATTCGCCAGCCGTCGTGAAGTCCTGAAGGCGGGTATCGGCGTGCTCGCGGGCACGGCTCTTCTTTCCGAAAGTGCCGTTGCCGCCACCTTGCCGTCGGTCCGCGGCCTGAATGCCGAGCGCTACGGCACGGAGGACAGTTTCAACGGCGTGTATTTCCGCGACGGGAAGTATGATCGCGAGGCGCTGCACAAGCTTGACTGGGTATTCCGGGATCTGTCCGCCGCCGAGGTGACGCCGATGGACCCGCGCCTGTTCGATGTGCTGAGCAGCGTGGCGACCCGGCTGGAGGCCACGGAGCCCTTCACCATCAGCAGCGGCTACCGTACGCCTGAGCACAACGCCAGCAACGCCAGGCGCTCCCGTGCTGTGTCTACCGTCAGCCTGCACATGTCCGGCATGGCGGCCGATTTTCGGCTTCAGGGGCGGGACGGCTATGGCGTTGCCCGGCTGGCGGCGCAGATGCAGATGGGCGGCGTGGGCTATTACCGCCAGGGCTTCGTGCATCTGGATTGCGGGCCGCCGCGCCGCTGGTAAACGGCAGCTTCACAGTTCCGCCTTGCGGCGTGCCGGGCCGCTCACTATCCCTTTCGCATGCCTGAAGAGCCGAGGTTCCGCGCCGGCTTCGGCCTGAGGCTTTTGCTGCTCGGACGGCAATGGCGACAGGCCGTGGACGCGGCGATCAGTGGAGACGTCTTCCCCGGTGCCGGTTGGCGGCCGTTGGTCTACCTGCGCCGCGCGCCGGAGCCATTGCGCCAGAAGGATCTGGCGGCGCTCATTGGCATCGAGGGGCCGAGTCTTGTCCATCTGCTGGATGGGCTGGAAGCCGCTGGGCTGGTGGAGCGGGTGGAGGACCATAAGGACCGGCGTGTCCGCCGGTTGCGGTTGACCCCGAAAGGCACGGAAATCAGCGACCGAATCGAGGCGCGGCTCGCGGAAGTGGAGCAGGAGCTGCTCAGCGAGATCAGCGACGAGGAACTCCGCGCCGCCGCCGAGACGCTGGATCGGATCGGCGCGGCGCTGGCGCGTTACCGCGCCGCCTGATCAGCGGTTTGCCAGTTCCAGCAGCGTCGCGGCCAGAACGCGCGTGCCGGCGGCCAGCTGTCCGGGGGAGGTGTATTCGGAAGGGTGGTGGCTGATGCCGCCCTTGCTGGGCACGAAGATCATTCCTGTCGGGCAGACCGGCACCATGAACTGAGCATCATGGAAGGCGCCGGAGGGCATGCGCAGCGGGCGCAGGCCCAACGCATGGGCCGCCTGTTCCACCGCATCCGGCACCAGGGCAGGGAAGGCGGTTGGCAGCGCGTTGAAGCGCTCCGTCACCGTGGCGGTGCAGTGCTGCAGGGCCGACTGCACCGTGGCGGCGATGGCGTCGCCTTTCTCCCGCAGGATATCGGCCTCCGGGTGGCGCAGGTCGATGGTGAAGCGGACATGGTCGGCGACGGAGTTGGAGGTATTGGGGTGCACCTCGATCCGCCCGACGGTGAAGCGCAGAACGTCGCTGGGGTCGTGGGTCAGGGTGTTCAGCGCGTTGATGGCGCGCACCATGTCCTGCACCGCATCCTGCCGCAGGGAGACGGGGGAGGTGCCAGCATGATCGGAGCGCCCCTTGATATCCACCACGAACCAGCGGCTGCCCTGAATGCCGGTGACGACGCCGATATCCAGCAGGTCGTTCTCCAGGCGCGGGCCCTGTTCGATATGGGCCTCGACATAGGCGACGGGCCGCTGCGGGCCGACAGGGCCCAGCGGGCGGCGGGGCAGGTCGGCTTCCAGGGCGAGCTGTTCATCGAGCGCGGCGCGGAAGGTGATGCCGTTGAGGTCCGTCACGGCATCCCAGGTATTGGGCGCGCTATGGCCGGACCAGGCCATGCTGCCCATGCAGCCTGGGGCGAAGCGGCCGCCTTCCTCATTGGTCCAGGCGACAATCTCGATCGGGCGGCGGGTGGTAAGGCCGGCCTCCCGGATGGCCTGCACCGCCTCCAGCCCGGCGACCACGCCCCAGATGCCATCGAAGCGGCCGCCATTGGGCTGGCTGTCCATATGGCTGCCGGTCAGCACCGGCTCCGCGGCCGGGTCCGTGCCCTCATGCCGCAGGAAGAGATTGGCCATGTCGTCGATGCTGACGGTGAGGCCGGCCTCCTGCGCCCATTCGATCAGCAGCCGGCGGGCCTGGCGGTCCAACTCGGTCAGGGCGGCGCGATTCACGCCGTCCTCCGGAATGGCGCCCAGGGTCGCCATGCCCATCAGCCGCGCCCATTGCCGGCTCTCATCGACCGAGGCTGCCAGGGCGGGGAGGGACGCATCGGGCACGCGGTCGGTCATGGAGGCGGCAGTCCTTTGGGTAACGACACCCTCATTCCAGACAGCCATGGCGGGGAAAGCAAGGGGGCGGCGGCGTTTGCCCGTCGTGTCGGCCCACTTGACAATTTTGGGCCGAGTTCCCGGAGCACCAAATATTACGCAGTATATTGAATATCTTACAGACCAGACACTCTCCGGCATGAAGCTTGCTCAGGGCGCCTTTTACCGACGGTGACGACGCCAAAACGGCGCCGACGGGTGCTCCCTTTTCAACCTTTTGGAGTTCGCGTGAGATGAACGCTCTCCTACGCCTGACCCTAGCGGCTGGAGCTGTGCTGTTCGCTGGCTCCGCCTCGGCGGCCGTTGTGCGTGTCGATGAAGCGGCTTTCGTGGCCGGCTCGGGCCTGATCACCTTTAGCGAGTTCGCGCTGGGGACCACCAACCCGGTCTATGCGCCGGCTACTTACGGCGGCGGGGCTGGTTCTCCCACCGTCACTTTCGACGGGTACTTCCAGGGCCAGTCGGCTGGCGCGACCAACCCGGGCGCGTGCCCCGCCGGCGCGGCTGTCTCCGGCTGCGTGCTGGGAACGCCGACGGGCCCGCTCTCGCTGGATGCCGCCTCGCCCGACACCTTCATCGCGTCGGATGGCTCCAACCCCACCTCGCCGGTTCTCTCGGGCTCGCCGCTTTTCAACGGGTCGATCGCGATCTTGTTCTCGACCCCTCAGGCGGGCGTCGGGTTGCAGGGCGGCTTCTTCAACGCCATCGGCGGCACGGCCATCACTGCCTTCGACGCGGCCGGCAACCTGCTGGGCTCCGTGACCAATACCGGCCTCGGCATCGAGTTCCTGGGCCTCGTCACCGATGATGGTCTGGCCCAGATTTCCGGATTGCTGTTCTCCCTGGTCGGCTCGGAGCCGGCCGGCTTCGCCATCGACAATGTCCGTTTCGGGGGCCAGGGGGAAGTGGTGACACCGGTGCCGGAACCGGCTTCCATCGCCCTGATGGGCACGGGCCTCCTGGGCCTGATGGCGGTGCGCCGGCGCAAGGCTGGCCGATAAGTAACGAACGAGCCCGGCGGGCGTGCCTGCCCGCCGGGTTAAGGCATCAATGGTGATGATGCGCGCAGGCGTGGGCGGCTTCCTCGGCCTGCGCCGTGGGCATGCTGACGGCGCGCTCAATGGCCCGGGCCGCGCGCAGCACCAGATCGTCCCTCAGCTGGGCGGCGGCGAACTGCACGCCGCGCGGCATGCCATGCTCGTCCAGGCCGATCGGGACCGTGATGGCGGGCTGGCGCGTCAGGTTGAAGGTGAAGGTCCAGGGTGCCCAGTCGCGCCACAGGGCCTCGGTCGGCTTCAGCGTCGGGGCATCGGCGGCGAAGGCGGCCGTCGGCGTGGTGGGGCACAGCACCAGGTCGTATTTCAGGTGGAAGCGCGCCATGGCGTGGGCTGCCTCCGTGCGCAGTGCCTCGGCGGCCAGGTAGTCGATGGCGGACATGTGGCCCTCTCGCTCGGCCACTTCTTCCAGCCCCTTGTCCAGCAGTGCGCGCTTTTCCGGCGCCATGGTCTTCACCAGCCGGGCCAGCGCCACGCCCCAGACCCGGCCGAAAATCTCCCGCGTGTCCGGCAGGGCGGGGTTGGTGTACTCGACGATGGCGCCCTGTTCCTGCAACAGGCGGGCAGCGAGTTCGACGGCGGCCTCGCCATCGGAATCGATGAGCGGGGTGTAGCCAAGGTTCCGCACCACCGCGACGCGCAACCCGGCGACGCCATCATCGATCCCGTCCCGCCAGTCGCGCGGGTCGTCGGGCAGGCAATAGGGATCGCGGAGATCCGCCTGGGCCATGGCCGAGAACATCAGCGCGGCGTCACGCACGGTGCGCGTCATGGGGCCGGCGCAGGAGACCTGGCCGAAGGCGCTGTGCGGCCATTGCGGGATGCGGCCATAGCTGGGCTTCAGCCCGACCAGCCCGCAATAGGCGGCGGGGATGCGGATGGAGCCGCCGGCATCGGTACCCACATGCAGCGGGCCGAAATTGGCCGCGCCCGCGCCGCCGGCACCGGAGGAGGAACCGCCCACGGTGCGCTCCGGGTTCCAGGCGTTGCGGGTGATGCCGCCGAGGGGGCAGTCGCCGGGGGTCTTCCAGCCGAATTCGGTGGTGTGGGTCTTGCCGAGGATGACGGCGCCGGCGGCTTTCAGGCCGATGACGGCGGGAGCATCCTCGGTGGCAGGGGTGGCGTCGGTCGTCTTGCTGCCGCGCCGGGTGGGGAAGCCCTGGAGGTTCAGCAGGTCCTTCACCGTGACGGGAATGCCGTCCAGCGGGCCCATGGGACGACCGGCGGCCCAGCGTGCCTCGCTCTCGCCCGCCTGGGCCAGCGCGCGGGGGTTGAGGCAGGCGAAGGCGTTGACCCAGGGATTATAGCGCGCCACCCGCTCCAGCACCGCCTGCAATGCCTCCACCGGCGAAAGCCGCCGGGTCGCGTAGAGGGAGATCAGTTGCTCCGCCGACATCTGGGCGGGATCGGTATCGGACATGCTGGCTTCCGCGCGGACTTTGAAATGGGCGCCAAGATGGGCCGGACGGGCGGCGGAGGAAAGGGGAACACCCCCCTTTGCCGCGGGTGGCAGCCCGGCGCAGATTGCGGCCCCCTACACAGTGGAGCCTTCGCCATGGTCGAAACACCCAAGCAGCAACCCTGGGAATGGAGGGAGGAGAAGTGGCGCAGCATCGTCGCCCGCGCCTATGGCGGGCGCAGCCTGGCGCCGACCGCCTGGCCAGGGGGAGCCCGCTGCTGCGTGGCGCTTTCCTTCGATGCGGACCACGAGACCACACCGCTGCGGGATGGCGATGAAAGCCCGATGCGCATCAGCCAGGGCCAGTATGGTTCCCGCCGTGGCATTCCCCGCATCCGGGCGTTGCTGGACCGCCACGGCGTGAAGGCGAGCTTCTTCTACCCCGCCGTTTCCGCGCTGCTGCATCCGGATGAGGTGCGCGCGCTGGCCGATGAAGGCCACGAGATCGGTATCCACTCCTGGATTCACGAGGCCAACACCACCCTGCCGCCGGGGGTGGAGCGTGAGCTGACCCTGCGTGCGGCGGATGTGCTGGAGAGGGTGGCGGGCCGCCGGCCGGTTGGCATCCGCACGGCGAGCTGGGATTTCTCGCGTGACACGCTGAACATTATTCGCGAGATGGGCCTGCTGTATGACAGCAGCCTGATGGCTGATGACGAGCCCTATGAGATCATCGCCGACGGCCAGCCGACCGGGGTGGTGGAGCTACCGCCCGAATGGATCCGCGACGACGCGCCTTACCTGAACATGGTGCGCTTCTCGGCCATCCGCCCCTACACGGCGCCCTCTGCCGTCGAGGAAATCTTCCGGGCTGAATTCGACGGCGCCTGGGAGGAAGGCGGTACCTATGTGCTGACCATGCATCCGCACATTATCGGCCACCGCAGCCGTATCGTGCTGCTGGAACGGCTCGTGGAGTACATGAAGTCGCGGGGGCAGGTGTGGTTCGCCACGCATGAGCAACTGGCCGCGTGGTGCAAGGAGCAGGCGGGGCTGTAATCGCCCGCGCATAAAAAAGCCGGAGGGAGACGTTCCCCCTCCGGCCTCTTCCCGACCCGATGGGGATCAGGAAGTCACGATCAGAGCGGTGTCGATGATGTGGATGACACCGTTGCTGCCCAGGATGTCAGCGCGGGCGAAGCCGGCGGTCGGGCCGCTGGCGACGGTGCGGCCATTGGTCAGCACGGCGCGCTGGATCTTGGCCGTCGGGGCCGGCGCGCCCGTGATGCGCAGCTCATGGCCCGGAGCCCAGGTGGTGATGCGCCCGTTGCGCACCGCGATGCTCTCCAGCCGCAGCTGGCCGGAAGCGATCAGGCTGCCAACAGCCTCCCGCAGCTTGGCCTGGTCGGCCTTCGGGTCCGTCAGCACGGCGCGCTGTGCCGGCGGCAGGGCCTCGATGGTCGTGTCGTTCGGCACGAACAGCGTGGTGGGGCCGTTGGCGATGTTGATGCGCTCGGCCAGGCCGGAGCGCTTCAGCGCGTCGGTGAAGATCTTGGTGTCGGGACGCGCGGAGAGCAGCGTCATCACATCAATGGTGCCGTCCTCCGGCAGGGGGCGGCTGGGGCTGAGGGCGGTCTGGCAGCCGGCGAGCAGCAGGGGCAGCGCGCCGCCGGCAAGCATGATGAAGCGTCGGGAAAGCAAGGTGGCTGGTCCTCTCCTGGTGCCGGCAGGCTGTTTCGGCACGCTTGATGGCCGGGATAGGCATAGGCTCCGGCCATTCGCGCCATTACCCTGAAATGCCGGGCGCAGCCAGACATTCCAGGACAACCTTGTGCGGAATTTATTGAAGGTGACTGGCGAGGAGAACCCCGCAAATGCTTGTTACTTCATGACATGGCTCGTTCCGCCTTTGTTGCCGCGAGGTCATCCGTCAGGAAGGCCTCCAGCACAGCCCGGGCGTCCTCCTGCTGGGTGAAGCCGAGAGTGAGCGCCCGTTCCGCCGTGAAGGCGGCAGGCCAGCCGCTGACGATGGCCTCAATGGCCGGGTCCGGGGCAAAGGTCACGCGGGACCGGGCCTCTGTACCGCCCACGATTTCCAGCGCCCCGAGAAGCTCCGATACCGAAACCGAGAGCCCCGGCGGGTTGATGCCGCGATCCAGGCCAAGGGTCGCGGTGTTCATGGTGGCGGCATGGAGAAACCACTCCACGGCGCGGCGCGGGGAGCAGGCCCAGATGGCGAAGTCCGGATCCACCGGGCAGGTGGTGGTGAGGCCGAGCAGGGGCTCCCGCACGATGGCGGAGACGAAGGAGGAGGCCGCCTTGTTGGGCCGGCCGGGACGGACGATGACGGTGGGCAGGCGAATGCTGACGGCGTCGAGAAAGCCCCGGCGGGTCGCGTCCTGCAGCAGCAATTCGCCCACCGCCTTCTGGGCGCCGTAGGAATTGGCGGGAAGCTGGCGGCCATCATCCGGGATCACCGCATCCTGCCCGCCGCCGAAACTGGCCACCGAGGAGGTGAAGACGACGCGCGGTGCCTTTTCCAATGCCCGGCAGGCCTCCAGCACCGCCAGGGTGCCGTGCAGGTTGACCCGCATGCCCAGGTCGAAATCGGCCTCGGCGGCGGCGCTGACGACGGCGGCCAGATGGAAAACGACGTCGGTGCCGGGCGGGATGGCCTCCGCCACGGCGGTGGGCTCGGCGATATCCCCGGCGAGGCGGCGGACGGGGAAGGCTGCCTCCGGCACCGGCGGTACGTTCAGGTCGAAGAGGGTGAGGGAGGTGATCGCCTTCCCACCCAGCTGCCCCTCCCGTGCCAGGCGTGCCGCCAGCTTACGGCCCAGAAAGCCGCCGCCCCCGAGAATGGTAATCCGCATCGTTTCCTCGCATTCGTTTCGTGGCACCAATTTGCCGTGGAGCGCGGGCGCGGCCAAGTTGCGATGATGACCGGATCGCAGTCCTTTCGTCTCTTCCGCAATCCGCATCACGGCGTGCCGGGCGTCGTGGTGTTGCCCCAGGGGGGCTTCCGGCGCGCCGCGGCCGATATCCGCGCCTGGCCCGGTTATGCTCCGGTGTCGCTGCGGGCATGGCCCGGTGAAGCCGCCAGGGCCGGGGTTGCGGCGCTTCATGGCGTGGGGGTGGGGGCGGAAGCCAAGGCTTTTGGCTTCAGCGCGGCGGGAGGCGCCTATGCCGCGGCGCGCGTGTTAATGGCCGCTTTGGCGCGCCGCGGGGTCACGGCCAACAGCGCGGCGATGTGGCAGGGAGAATGCCTGGCCGAGGCCGGGAAGGTGACGGTTGCCTGCGCCGGCGCCGCGCCGCATGCCGAAGCGGTGGCGCGGACGATGAAGCGGCTGGGCGCGCGCTGTGTCGTTTTCCTGCCGCGGGATGGCGTGAAGCGGGAGGCCATCGAGGCTTCCGGCGCCGAGATCCGCTTCCTTTCGGTGCCCCGCCGGGACCTGCCGCGTGAGGCCGCGGCGGAGGCCGAGCGGGAAGGGTGGCCGTTTGTCGCCGACACGTCCTGGCCTGGCTACACGGAAACCCCCCGGGACATCATGCAGGCTTACCGGGTCGTTGCCGAGGAGGCCCTGGCCGGGCTGCCGGAAGCGCCGACGCATATCTTTGCCCAAGGTGGGAAGGGAGCGGTGGCGGCGGCGATCTCCGTGCAGGCGCGGGCGCGATTTGGCGATGCCGTTCGTCTTGTTGTCGTGGAAGCCGAGGGGGCGGCGCCGTTGCTGGCCAGCGCGGAGGGAAAGGCTGTGCCGGAGATGGAACCCAACCTTCTGGCGTGGCAGGAGCTGGAGCGCGGGGCGTTCGCCTTTATGGCTGTGTCAGACAGCGACACCCTGCGCGGCGAGGAGGACATTCCGGCCGGGCTCGCTGCGCTGTTGGGCGTGGCGCGGGACGAGGCCGCAAGGGCAGCACTGCAACTTGGCGCCCAATCCCGCGTCGTGCTGCTGGGGGCGGAGGAGGAGGTTTCCGACCTTTACGCTTAATTGGTCAGGAACACTGCCGAGATTGACGCAGAGCGCACCTTTCGCCCATAACCTGAGCGAATTTTCATAATCGCCGTCCGAGCTATCGGGAGAAAATCCATGAAACGTCGCGAGCTGCTCGCCTTCGCCACGGCGGCCACGCTGCCGGCCGTGCTGCCGGAAATGGCGCAGGCGCAGGGTGCCTGGCCGACCATGCCGATCCGGCTGGTCGTCCCCTTCGCGGCCGGCGGCCCGACCGACATTCCGGCGCGCCTGATCGCCGATGAGCTCTCCAAAATGCTGCCGCAGCGCGTGGTCGTGGAAAACCGGACCGGCGCCGGCGTCGTCGTCGGCTCCGACGCCGTGGCCAAGGCCGCGAAGGATGGCCACACCGCGCTGTACACCACCATCGCCCATGCCGCGCTGCGCGAGATCTTCCCGAGCCTGCCTTTCGATCCCCTCAAGGATTTCACCCCCGTCGCGCTGACCGGCGTCATCCCGATGCTGATGATGGTCAACAAGGACCTGCCGGTGAACTCGCTGCAGGAGCTGATCGACCTCTTCAAGAAGAATCCGGGCAAGTACGACTATGCCAGCACCGGCAACGGCGCGGCGCTGCATCTGGCCAGCGAGCTGTTCCTGAAGCAGGCGGGCGGCCTGAAGGTGAACCACGTTCCCTATCGTGGCTCCGCCGCCGCCATGCCGGACGTGCTGAACGGCACCATCGCCATGATGCTGGATGTGGCCAACAACGCCATGCCCTTCGTCACGCGCGGCGAGGTGAAGGGGCTGGCCATCTCCTCCATGGAGCGCCTGCCGCAGCTGCCGAACATCCCCACCTTCAATGAGGCGGGCGTGCCGGGCTATGAAGCCTATACCTGGCACATGGTGTTCCTGCCGGCCGGTACGCCGGACGCCATCGTCAAGCAGTTGAACGAGAGCATCAACAAGGTGATGGCGATGGAGAGCGTGAAGGAGCGTCTTTCCAGCCTCACCATGCAGACCCGCAGCGATTCCACGCCGGAAAGCACGGCCAAGTTCCTCAACGACGAAATCGCCAAGTGGACGCCGATCATCCGCGAGGCCGGCATCACCATGAACTGACGCCGGCCCCTCGGTCTGGCGCTGATGAAGGGCGGCCCCGCCGGGGGCCGCCCTTCTTGTATCCTGCGCGAGACATTGGCGTTGCAGTACAGAGCGACGGCTTGACGGGGCGCAGCCGGGCGCAGAGTTTGAGTGCGCCTCGCGATACCGGCCAGGACAGCGGAGGGAAACATGGCGAAACTGCCCGAAAGCATGACCTATATCGCCCATGGCGAAGGCGGCGCACCCGAGGTGCTCGTGCCGGCCAAGGGGCCCGTACCGCAGCCGGGGGCTGGTGAGATTCTGGTCCGGGTACTGGTCGCGGGTGTCAACCGGCCGGACGTGCAACAGCGCAAGGGACTTTACCCGCCGCCGCCGGGTGCGAGCCCCGTGCTCGGCCTGGAAGTGGCGGGCGAAGTGGTCGCCAAGGGGGCGGATGTCACCCGCTTCGCGATCGGGGACAAGGTCTGCGCGCTCGTTAATGGTGGCGGCTATGCGGAGTACTGCACCGTGCCCGCCGCGCAGGCGCTGCCCTGGCCCGAGGGGTTCGACGCCACCCAGGCCGCCGCGGTGCCGGAGACGATGTTTACCGTGTGGGCCAACCTGTTCGGCCATGGAAAGCTGGCGGCAGGCGAGACGGTGCTGGTGCATGGCGGCACCTCCGGCATTGGCGTGACGGCGATCAAGCTGGCCAAGGCCTTCGGCGCGCGCGTGCTGGCAACGGCCGGCAGCGCTGAGAAATGTGAGGCCATGCTCTCCTTCGGCGCGGATGCCGCCATCGACTATAAGAAGCAGGATTTCGTCGCCGAGGTGAAGGCGCTGGCGCCCGGCGGTGTGGATGTGGTGCTGGACATGGTCGGCGCCGATTACTTTCAGCGGAATCTCCGCTGCCTGGCGAAGGATGGGCGGCTGGTGATCATCGCCTTTCTCGGCGGCCATGAGGTGGAGAAGGCCGACCTGCGCCCCATCATGCTGAAGCGGCTGACGGTGACGGGCAGCACAATGCGCCCTCGCACCACGGCCGAGAAGGGCGCCATCGCCGACGCGTTGCGGGAGAAGGTGTGGCCGCTGCTGGCGCGGGGCGAATGCGCCCCGGTGGTGCATGCCGTCTTCCCGCTGGCCGAGGCGGCTGCCGCGCATGCCCTGATGGAAAGCAGCACGCATATTGGCAAGATTCTGCTGCGCGTGGCGGAATAAGGAACGCCATGATCCGTTGGGCCGATCTGCGGCTGCTGCTTGTTGCCGTCACGCTGTTTGGCGGCGCGTGGCCTATCACCAAATCGGCCCTGGCGGATGCCACGCCGCTCTGGTTCGCCGTCTCCCGCACGATGCTGGGGGCCGTGATGGCGGCAACCATGCTGGCATTCATGGGCAAGTTGCGGTTTCCGGCGCGGCAGGATTGGCCTGCCGTGCTGGGCGTCGGGCTGTTGCAGCTGGGCGGGTATTTCGCCCTGACGCATCTGGCGGTGGCGCTGGTGCCCGCGGGGCGGACGGCGGTGCTGGCCAATGTCACCATTTTCTGGCTCGTGCCTCTTTCCGTGCTGGTGATGCACGAGAAGGTTTCCGCCATGCGCTGGGTGGCGGCGGGGCTGGGGCTGGCAGGGGTGGTGGCCCTGGCGGGGCCCTGGGCTGCGGGAGCCAATGAACAGGGCACGCTGCTGGGCCATGGAATGTTGCTCGGCGCTTCGTTCCTGTGGACATGGGCCATCATCGCCACCCGTAAGTTTCCGCCGCAGCGGCCGATGCTGGAGAACCTGCCCTGGTGCTTCCTGCTGGGCGCCGTCGTGCTGGTGCCCATGGCGCTGGTGCGGGAGCCTTTCTCCGCGGGGGGTGGCATCGGGCCTGGCGCGTTGTGGCAGGTGGTGGTGATCGGCTGCATCGTGGCCCCGATCGGGACCTGGGCGGTGATCGAAGCCGGGCGGCGGTTGCCGGGGGCGGTCGCTGCCGTGGGATTTCTGCTTGCGCCGGCCATCGGCGTCACGGTCTCCACCCTGTGGCTGGGGGAACCGATGGGCTGGGATGTGATCATCGGCGGCGCGCTGATCGCGGCCAGCGTTGTCGTGGCGACGAAGGGTTAGCGCGATGCGATTGAACGTTATAGCCATGGGCGAGGGGGATGGCGCGCCGCTGGTGCTGCTGCATGGGCTGTTTGGCCAGGCGCCGAATTTCGGCGCGGTGCAGAAGGCGCTGGCAGGAGGCGGGCGGCGTGTGCTGGCGCTGGATTTGCGCAACCATGGTGCCTCGCCGCACGCCCCCGAGGTGAATTACCCCGCCATGGCGGCCGATGTGGCGGAGACCCTCCACGCGGAAGGCACCGGGCCGGCGGATGTGCTCGGGCACTCCATGGGGGGCAAGGTCGCGATGATGCTGGCGCTGACCGAGCCCTCCCTCGTCTCCCGCCTGATCGTCGCTGATATCGCGCCGGTGGCTTATCCCCCGGCTTTCCGCCCCTATGCGGAGGCGATGCTGGCCCTGCCGCTGGCGGAGGGGCTGACCCGGCGGCAGGCGGACGCGGCATTGTCCGAGGCTGTTCCTTCGCCCGGGGTGCGCGGCTTCCTGCTGCAGAATCTGGACTTCACCGCGAAGCCACCGGCATGGCGGATTGGATTGCCGGAGATTGCCGCCGGGTTGCCGACTGTTGAAGCGGCGCTGCCTGTACCGGAGGGGGCCAGCTTCGGCGGGCCGACGCTGGTGCTCTCCGGGGAACTCTCGGACTACGTGCGGGATGAGCACCGGCCGCTCTTCCGTACCCTGTTCCCTGCTGTCCGCTTCGCCAAGGTGAAGGGGGCGGGGCATTGGGTCCATGCGGAGAAGCCGGAGGGGTTCGTCGCGGCGGTGCAGGCGTTTCTCGGCTGAGTAAGCCGGAGGGTGTAGCCAGGCGCCCCGTCAGATGGCGGTCGGTGCCTTGAAGCGGTTCTCCTTCGCCAGATCGGCGGCGCGCCAGAGATACCAGGCGGCGGCCGAGCGGTGGGGCGCCCAGGCGGCGCCGATGGCCGCCAGTTCCTTGGGCTTGGGCTGTGCGTCCAGCCCGGCGGCATGGCGATAGCCCTCGCGGACACCGAAATCGTCCACCGGCAGAATGTCCGGCCGGCCCAGGGTGAAGATCAGCAGCATTTCCACCGTCCAGCGGCCCACGCCGCGCAGGGCGACGAGGCGCTCGATCAACTCCTCATCCGGCAGGCGGGCGGCGGCGCGGCGGGTGGGTACCAGCCCGCCGGCTGTCTTGTGGGCAATGTCGAGAATGGCGGCCACCTTGGCGCCGGAGAAGCCGCAGGCTCGCAATGCGCCATCTTCCAGCTTCAGGACATCTGTCGGGCCGGGGAAATCCTGGCCGGGGAACAGCGCGATCATGCGGTTCAGCATCGCCTCCGCCGCGCGGCCATGGACCTGCTGATGCGCAATGGCCCGGACCAGCGCCTCATAAGGCTCGCGTTTGACCGGCTTCAGGCGATAGGGACCCACTTGCCGCACCACAGGGCCAAGGATGGGGTCAGCGGCCAGGAAGGCGCGCGCGGCACGGGCGCCGCTGCCCTGTGGGACAGGCTTAGAGGGGGCCAGCATCGGCGCACGGACTCCTGAGGAACATGACGCGAACATCATGCATGGCCGCGCCCGCGCCGCAACCCCGCGCGGGCAACGCTTCGTAACCTTCGGCGTTGGCGGGATAACGCCATGGGAGGGAGGGTGCGGATGGACGAGCAACAGCCCAGGACCGATGTCTTCCGGTCGGACGTTCCCGCCCGGCTCGACCGTCTTCCCTGGGACCGTTTCCACTGGCTCATCATCATCGCGCTCGGCGTGACCTGGACGCTGGATGGGCTGGAGGTGACGCTGGTGGGCTCGCTCGCCGCCGCGATTCACGAGAGCCCCAGCCTCGCGCTGTCGGAAACGCAGGTAGGACTATCGGCCTCGGCCTATCTGGTGGGGGCCGTGCTGGGCGCTGTGGGGTTCGGCTGGGCGACGGACCGTTGGGGGCGGCGCAAGCTGTTCTTCGTCACGGTCGGGGTCTACATGCTGGCCAGCATCGCGACCGGCTTCTCCTGGGATTTCTGGTCCTTTGCCCTGTTTCGCTTCCTCACCGGCGCGGGCATCGGAGGCGAGTATGCGGCGGTGAACTCGGCCATCCAGGAGATGATACCGGCCCGGCGCCGAGGCACCGTCGATCTGGCCGTGAATGGCACCTTCTGGGCGGGTGCCGCCCTGGGCGCGGTATCGGCTCTCGTGGTTCTGGACCCCGCTGTGGTGGACCCGGAGATCGGGTGGCGCGCGGCGTTCGTGGTGGGCGGGGCACTGGCCGTGATCATCATGCTGCTGCGCAATTGGGTACCGGAAAGCCCGCGCTGGCTCATGACCCATGGGCAGGAAGAGAAGGCCCACCAGATCGTGGCGGAGATCGAGGCACGGGTGGAAGCGCGGCACGGCAAGCTGCCGCCCTTGCCTTACGGCCCGGTGAAGCTGCGCCGGCGCGGGCACACTTCCATGCGGGAAGTGCTGAATATCATGCTGATGCAGCAGAGGCGGCGCACCGTGCTGGGCGTAACGCTGATGGCCTGCCAGGCCTTCTGCTACAACGCCATCTTCTTCACCTACGCGCTGGTGCTGACCAAGTTCTATGGCATCGAGTCCCAGCATATCGGCTGGTATCTGTTGCCTTTCGCGCTAGGCAACCTGCTGGGGCCGCTGCTGCTCGGCCATTTCTTTGACAGTATCGGCCGCAAGGTGATGATCACCCTGACCTATGCCGTGGCCGGCATCCTGATGGCGATCTCGGGTTGGGCCTTCCTGCAGGGCTGGCTGAATGCCTGGGAGCAGACCCTTGTCTGGACGGTGATCTTCTTCTTCGCCTCGCCCGCGGCCTCCGCGGCCTATCTGACGGTCGGCGAGGCCTTTCCGCTGGAGATGCGCGCCATCGCCATCGCGTTGTTCTACGCCTTCGGCACGGGCATTGGGGGCGTGGCGGGGCCAGCGCTGTTTGGATGGCTTATTGAGAGTGGCGCAAGGGCGGACATCTTCTGGGGCTTCCTGCTGGCGGCCGTGCTGATGCTGGTGGCCGCCATGACGGAATGGCGGCTGGGCTTCGATGCCGAGCGCCGCCCGCTGGAGGAGGTGGCCGAGCCCCTCGGGCTTCACCGTGACGATGACGGCATGGTGAACCGCTGAAAGCAGTGCTTCCGTAGCGTTTCACGAGTCTGCTAGCGTCGCGGGAACGGGCCGAAAACCAAGCCCGAACAAGGACGGCCCCAAAGCGGGCCGGGGGAACACGGACCAAGGAGCGACCATGAAACGGCGTTCACTGCTTGCCATGCCTGCCGTACTGGGCCTGGGCGCGGCCCTTCCTGCCTCGGGCTTCGCCCAGGAAAAGCGTACCCTGGCCTTCGTCGTGAATGTCTCGGCCGACTTCTGGACCATCTGCCGCCGGGGCATCGAAAAGGCCAATCGCGAGCATCCCGACTTCAACATGGAGATGATCGTCCCTGGCCAGGCCAGTGCCGCCGAGCAGCGCCGCATCGTGGACGAATTGCTGGCGCGCAAGGTGGCGGGCATCGCCATCTCGCCCATCAACCCGGCGAACTCCACGGACATGCTGAACCGCGCGGCCTCCCAGGCCGTGCTGTTCACCAGCGACAGTGACGCGCCGAACAGCAACCGGGCCGTCTATATCGGCACGGACAACGTGGCGGCTGGGCGCGAGGCTGGCAAACAGATGAAGCGGGCGCTGCCGAATGGCGGCAAGGCCATGCTCTTCGTCGGCACCATGGATGCGGATAATGCGCGTGAGCGCGTGCAGGGCATCCGGGAGGAGCTGCAAGGCGGCAACATCAACATCATCGACATTCGCACGGATGAGAGCGACATCGCGCGCGCGCAACGCAATGTCGAGGACACGCTGGCGCGCTATGCCGATATCGACCTGCTGGTCGGCCTCTGGGCGTACAACACGCCGCAGATCTACCAGGCGGTGAAGGGCGCCGGGAAGGAAGGCAAGGTGAAGGTCGTGGGCTTCGACGAGGATGCGCTGACCCTGCGCGGCATCGCCGACGGCACGATCGAGTCCACCGTCGTGCAGCAGCCCTTCGAATTCGGTTATCAGAGCATGATCGGCATGGTGAAGTATCTGAACGGGGACCGTTCCTTCATCCCGGCCAGCAAGCAGATCATCATTCCCACGCGTATCATCGACAAATCCAACGTCTCGGAGTTCCAGGCGCAGATGCGGGAGTTGCTGCGCGGGCGGTAGCGGAGGATGAGCGTGCTGCTGGAGCTGGATGGCATCGGCAAGACCTATCCGGGCGTGCGTGCACTGGATGATGTCAGCCTGACGCTGCATGCCGGCGAAGTGCTGGGGCTGATCGGCGAGAACGGTGCCGGCAAGTCCACGCTGATGAAGGTGCTGGGTGGCGTTGTGCCGCCCAGTACCGGCCAGATCCGCCTCAACGGCCGGAGCTACGACCGGCTGACGGTGGCGGAAGCCCAGGCCGAGGGCATTGCCTTCGTCCACCAGGAGCTGAACCTCTTCGACAATATCGACGTCGCCGGCAACATCCTGTTCGGGCGGGAGCCGTTGAGAGGGGGGCCGCTGCAGCTTGTGGATCGCAAGGCGGCGGCCGAGCAGGTGCTGCCGCTGCTGCGGCGGCTGGGGGCGGATTTCGCGCCGCATACACCTGTCGCGGAACTGTCCATTGCCCAGCGGCAACTGGTGGAAATCGCCAAGGCCCTTGTTGCCAACGCGCGCATCATCATTCTCGATGAGCCGACTTCGTCCCTGACCTTGTCGGAAACGGCAAGGCTTCTGACGATTGTCGGCGAGCTGCGCGCGAGCGGCACGGCGATCATCTACATCACGCACAGGCTGGGCGAGATCATCGATTGCGCGGACCGCGTGGTCTGCCTGCGCGACGGCAAGATGGCGGGCGCCCTGCCGCATGAGGAGATCACGCACGCCAACATGATCCGGCTGATGATCGGGCGGGAGTTGCGCGCCCTCTACACCCCGCCCGCGCGGCCGCCGGGTGAGGGCGGGCTCAGCGTGAAGGGGCTCGTGACATCGGCTTTTCCACACAAGCAAGTCGATCTGCGGATACGCCCGGGGGAGATCGTGGGGCTGGCGGGATTGGTCGGTTCTGGGCGGACATCCCTAGCGAGGGCGCTTTTCGGTATTGATCCGCCGCTCGGTGGCGAGGTTCTGCTCGATGGGCAGGCGGTGCGCATCTCCTCGCCGAAAGATGCTGTAGCCGCCGGCATTTATCTGGTGCCGGAGGATCGCAAGAAGGACGGCCTCGTCCTCGACATGCCGATTGCCGAGAACATCACCCTGGCCAACCTGCACCATCACGCCAGGGCCGGACTGGTGGATCGTGGTGCCGAGCGCCGGACGGCGGAGGCGCAGGGAAAGGCACTGCGGATCAAGGCGCCTGGGATGGAGGTCGCCGCGGGCACGCTCTCGGGTGGCAATCAGCAGAAGGTGGTGCTGGGCAAGTGGCTGAGCATGGAGCCGCGCGTCATCCTCTTCGACGAGCCGACGCGGGGCATCGATGTTGGCGCCAAGGGCGAGATCTACGCATTGATGCGGGCGCTGGCGGACAGGGGCGTCGCCATCCTCATGATCTCCAGTGACATGGAGGAGGTGATCGGCGTCTCGGACCGCATCGTGGTGATGCATGAGGGCCGCATCAGCGGCGCGTTGCAGCGTGATGCCTTCAGCGAGAAGGCGGTGCTGCGCCTGGCCATTGGCCAGGATGGGGAAGCGGCGGAATCATGAGCAAGAAAGAGCTGGGCCTTGGCCTGCTGCTGATCATTATCGGCGGCATCACGGCGGCACTGAACCCGCTGTTCCTCTCCGGCGTGAACCTGCTGAACATGGCGAACCTCATCGGCCTGTTCGGGGTGTTCAGCATCGGGCAGGGTCTTATCATCATCACCGGCGGCATCGATCTTTCGGTCGGTTCAATGTTTGCGCTGCTGGGCGTCATCTTCATCGACCTGCTTGTCAATTACGAGCTGGCCTGGCCATTGGCGCTGCTGGTGGTGCTGGCGATGGGGCTGGTGCTGGGGCTGCTGCACGGCCTGCTGGTCACGCGGCTGAAGCTGCAACCCTTTGTCGTGACGTTGTGTGGGCTGCTGATCTATCGCGGCATCGCGCGCTATTACACGAACGATGCCACCATGGGCTTCGGCTATGCCACGAACCTCGATACGCTGACCTGGCTGGCCTCGGGGCGCAGCTTCGGCATTCCGCACCCCTTCATTATCCTGCTGATCGTGGCCGTGGCGATGTATGTGCTGCTGCACCGCTCGGTCTTCGGACGCTACATCTATGCCGTCGGGCGAAACGAGGAGGCCGCGCGGCATTCCGGCATCAACACCAACGCCGTCATTGCCGGCGCCTATCTCATCGGCGGTGGTCTGGCGGGGCTCTCGGCGGTGATGCTGGTGTTCTACACCAGCTCCGTCTCGCCATCTTCCTTCGGCAATTTCTACGAGCTTTATGCCATTGCGGCGGCGGTGCTCGGGGGCTGCTCGCTGCGAGGGGGGGAGGGTAGTATCCTCGGCATCGTGCTCGGCACCATCCTGCTGCAGATCCTGCAGAACCTGGTGAATATCCTCGGGATTCCCTCCTCGCTGAACTTCGCTGTGATGGGCAGCGTCATTCTACTGGGCGTTATCGCCGACCAGCAGCTCGGCAAGCGGAAGCAGGCGCGGGCGCTCAGCCGTTCACAGGGTGTGGCGCCGGCTCCGGCGGAATAATACCCGCCCGGCGTCGCAACTGCCGGATGAAGGCACGTGCCGCTGGCGCTGCCTCATTCCGGCGGAAGGCGGCCGCGAGTTCCGCGCGAGGCGGGCGGCCGGCCAGCGGGCGGTACTCCGCCCCCGGCAGCCTTACGCAATCCTTGAAGGATTCCGGCACCAGAGCCAGGCCGAGCCCCAGCCCCACCAGGCTGACCACCGCCACCAGATCTCGTCCCCGATGGGCAATGCGGGGGGTGAAGCCGGCATCGCGGCCCATGGCCATGGTGTAGTGGTGGAAGCCGGTGCCGGTGTCGAGTTCCGGGCAGACGAAAGGTTCACCCGCCAGCAGTTCCGGCGCGATCTCCGCCTGGGCGCAAAGGGGATGCCGGGCGGAGAGGGCGAGCCATATGGGCTCTTGCAGCAGCGGGGTGGTGGCAATGCCATCCGGCACATCGACCGGTGGCCGGATGAAGCTGATATCCAGCCGCCCGGCCTCCAGGGCAGCCAGTTGAGGGATGGTCTCTAACTCCTGCAACCGGAGCTCTACCTCCGGATGCGTCTCCCGCCATGCTGCCACGCTGGCGGCCAATACGCCGGAGAAGGCGGCGGAGGCCGCGAAGCCTACCGCCACGATGCCGCGCTCCCCGCGCCCAGCCTGCCGCCCGATCCGTTCCGCGCGTTCCACCTGGGCCAGGGCAGGGCGGGCTTCTTCCAGAAACAGCAGCCCCGCATCGGTGAGTGCGACGCTGCGCTTGGTGCGGCGGAAAAGGCGGGCACCGAGCAGTGCCTCAAGCCCCTGGATCTGTTCGGTCAGGGCAGGCGGGGAGATTCCCAGCCGTTCCGCCGCGCGGGTGAAATGCAGCGTATCGGCCACGGCCAGGAAGGCGCGCAAGTGGCGGAGTTCCATGGGCTTCACCTTCGGGGGCGGGAAGACAGTATTCGGTCAGGCCGAATAATTTTGCGCCTCGCGCCCTGTGGTGGCAAGCAACGGAAATGGTCATGCTGCACTGCATCACCCCTGGACCTGCCATGAACGCCATTTCCGCCCCCTTGGCCGCCGACGGCGAGGAAGCACCCTATATCGAACGCGGTACGCCCGCCTTTCTGCGAACCAACATCGCTTTTCTCTGCGCCGGCATTGCCACCTTCGCGCTGCTCTACTGCGTGCAGCCGCTGATGCCGGTGTTCAGTGCCGAGTTCGGGGTGAGCCCGGC
Organism: Acetobacteraceae bacterium AT-5844; assembly: GCA_000245075.1. Classification (GTDB taxonomy): domain Bacteria; phylum Pseudomonadota; class Alphaproteobacteria; order Acetobacterales; family Acetobacteraceae; genus Pseudoroseomonas. The sequence goes on along the minus strand of JH599928.1, from coordinate 25,814 downwards.
GGTCAGCAGCCTGTCCCTGTCTCTGCCGACGGCGGCCATGGCGGTATGCATGCTGGTGGCGAGTGCGGTGTCTGAGGCTGTGGGGCGCAAGCCGGTGATGCTGGTCTCGGTCTTCGCCTCATCCATCATCACCATCGCCTGCGCGCTGATGCCGGGGTGGGATCAGTTCCTGGCCCTGCGCGCGGTGCAGGGGGTGCTCCTCAGCGGGTTGCCGGCCGTGGCCATGGCATTCATCGCGGAGGAGGTGCATCCGCGTTCCTCGGGCTATGCCATGGGGCTCTATATCAGCGGCTCCGCCATGGGGGGCATGCTGGGGCGCGTGATCACCGGTTTCCTGATGGAATGGGGCGGATGGCGGCTGGCCATCGGCGGTATCGGCGTTCTCGGGCTGGTGGCGGCGGTGATCTTCTGGCGCTGCCTGCCACCCTCGCGCCACTTCGTCCCGCGCCCCTTGGTGCTGCGGGGGCTGGCCGCGAATTTCGCCTTTCATCTGCGCGATAGCGGATTGCGCTGGCTGTTCCTGGAAGGCTTCCTGCTGATGGGCGCCTTCGTCACCATCTACAACTATGTCGGCTACCGCCTGCTGGCGCCGCCTTTCGCGCTGAGCCACGCCGTGGTGGGGCTGGTGTTTACCGTTTATCTCGTCGGTATCGGCAGTTCCACCCTGGTGGGCGGGCTGGCGGACCGTTTCGGGCGGCGCAGGTTGGTCTGGATCATGCTGACGGTGATGCTGGGCGGCCTGGGGTTGATGGCGGTGGATTCCGTACCCTTCATCATTGCCGGCATCGCTGTCGTCACCTTCTGCTTCTTCGGCGCGCATTCGCTGGCGAGTTCCTGGGTGGGGCGCCGGGCGCGGATGGCCAAGGCACAGGCGTCCTCGCTCTACCTGTTCTGCTACTACATGGGCTCCAGCATCATCGGCGCCGCCGGCGGGCTGGCCTGGAGCTGGGCCGGCTGGCACGGCGTGACATTGCTGGTGGGCGCCACGCTCCTGCTCGGGCTGATCGGCGCGATCCGTCTCGCCTGGCTGAAGCCGCTGCCGCAAGCGTGACCTAGCCGGCGGCGACGGCGGACCGGACGCCAGAGGAGCCCCGGATGATGAGCTTGCCACGCAGGCTCACCGTTTCATCCGGCAGGGTCGGGTCCTTCATCCGGGCTTGCAGCATGCCCAGGCCGCGGCTGACCATGGCCTGCAAAGGCTGCTCCACCGTCGTCAGGTCGTAGTTCGGCCGGGCCGAGGCCGGCAGCCCATCGAAGCCCACCACGGCGATATCCTCCGGCACACGGATGCCGCGCATATGGAAGGCATCCATGGCGCCGAAGGCCATGACGTCGCTGACGGCGAAGACGGCCTCCGGCCGCTGGCCCGGCGGCATGGCGGCAATCCGCAGCCCCATCTCATAGCCGCCCTCATGGGTTGAGCGTCCGTCCAGGGCGAGGGGCGGCGCGCACCCGGCTTGCACGACCTGCTCAAAGAAGCCCTTTTCGCGTTCCTGGCCGGTGGAACTGGAGAAAGAGGTGCGGATGACCGCAAAGCGGCGGAGGCCTTGGTCCAGCAACAGGCGCGCCAGCTGCGCACTGCCGAAGAGATTGTCGCAGGTGACGGCGCTGGAATTCAGCCGCGCCACGCGGTTGACCATGACAACCGGTACGCCATTCGCCGAGCAGATGCTCGAAACATGTGAGGGAAGTTCGACCGAGGTCATCAGGCAACCATCGACCTGATACTGCAACAGGGCGTCGGCGGTACTGTTTTCAATCGGCGCTGGGCCCGCATGGATAATCAGCAACCGCATGCCGAGCCCCGCGGCCTGCCGCACCGCCTCGTGCAGCAACTCCGTATAGAACGGGTTCGTGGACGCGCCCAGCACCACGCCGATCAGTCCGCTCCGCCCCGAGGACAGGGTGCGGGCGGAAGCGTGAGGGGTGTAGCCCAGTTCCTTCGCGAGCCGCCCGATACGAGCCCGCGTTTCCGGTGAGATTCGCGTGTCGCCCTTGAGGGCACGGGAGACGGTGGAGGGTGCCACCCCGGCCACACGCGAAAGGGTGACGATGGTGGCGCGGCGCGCGCCCGATGAGGGTGGGATGGACTCCATGCGTCATCTTATAGCATGCGCGACGATGCGCAAACATTTGCGCAGATTTTGCGGTGCAAAATTCTCGACCGTCGGCTCTAACCCAAGGTTTCCCGGAAATTTCCGGATTGACTCTCCCACTGCTGCGCAATCTATAGTGCCAACTATGCGCGAACGATTGCGCAAACAGGCGGCTCGTCAGGACAATGACAGCGGGGAAGGTGGGCGTGCGAGCGCCGCCCGCATCCGACCGCGGCAAGGGAAGAGGAAAGCGGCCCATGCAAGGCACGCAGCGGCAGATCAAGATGGTGGGCTTCCTGCAGGCCCAGAACTGCTCCATCGCACCGGGTTCCTGGCGCCATCCGGCCAGTGCCACCGACTTCACGACGCCGGAATATTTCCAGCGTCTCGGCCGCGTCATGGAGGAGGGCAAGTTCCACATGACCTTCTTCGACGACCGCCTGGCGCTGCCGGACATCTTCAGCAACGACTACCGTGAGGCAGTGGCCAATGGCGTGCGCGTGGTGAAGATGGACCCTGTTTCCATCATCACCATGATCGGCGCCGCGACCTCCCGGCTGGGGCTGGGGATCACCTATTCCACCACCTATTACGAGCCGTTCCACGTCGCCCGCTTGTTCGGCACGCTTGATCTCATGACGAAGGGGCGCGCTGCCTGGAACGTAGTGACCTCGCTGAACAATTCGGAGGCCGCCAATTTCGGCCGCACAGAGCATCTGGCGCATGACGAACGCTACGAGCGCGCCGATGAATTCATGGAAGTTGTGCTCGGCCACTGGGATAGCTGGGAAGACGATGCGCTGATCGTCGATAAAGAGACCGGCCGCTTCGCCGATCCCGACAAGGTGCATGCGATCAACCACAAGGGTAAGTACTTCGCCTCGCGCGGACCTCTGCCCGTGCCGCGTTCGCCTCAGGGGCACCCGGTGCTGATCCAGGCCGGACAGAGCGGGCGCGGCCGGCAATTCGCCGGGCGCTGGGGCGAAGTGATTTTCGTCGTCTATCCCAACCTTGCTGTGGGCCAGAAGCAATATGGCGAGGTGAAGGCCGCCGTGGCCGCCGCCGGGCGTAACCCGGATTCCGTTTCGATCTGCCCGGCCTGCTATGTCTGCGTGGACGATAGCCAGCAGGCGGCGGAGGAAAAGCGTGAATACATCCGCGCCCTCGCCAAGCCGATCGACGCGGTGGTTCTGCTCTCTGAGGCGCTGAACTTCGACTTCGGTTCCAAGGATATGGATTCCGAATTCACCGATGAAGAGCTGCGCAAGATCTCCTGGACCGGCTTCAAGGAGCGCGTGGTGACCCTGAGCGGCAAGCCGAACCCGACGGTACGGGATTTCGTGCATTTCTCCGGCCGCGGCACCATCGGCGAGTTCCCGATCTTCTGTGGTACACCCAAGCGTGTTGCCGACCAGATGGAAGAATGGTTCACCAGCCGCGCCTGCGACGGCTTCGTTCTGGCGGCCACCCACACGCCAGGCGCCTTCGAGGATTTCGCGCGCTACGTAGTGCCCGAGCTGCAGCGGCGCGGCCTGTACCACAAGGATTACGCCGGCGCGACGCTGCGCGAGAATCTGGGTCTGGCGCGGCCACAGGCCGGAGACTGGCGCAACACCGGGCTGCGCGCGGCCTCCTGATCATGGCGGGGCAGCGCATGGCGGTGGATGCCGCCGAGTTCCGCCGTTGCATGCGCGACGTCGCCGGGGCCGTGGCCGTTATCACCTGCGGCCAGGATGGGATGCGCACGGGGCTGACGGCAACCGCCGTCTGTTCCCTGACCGACCAGCCGCCGATGCTACTGGCCTGCGTCAACAGCACGGCCAGTGCGCATGCGGTGATTCGGGAGACGGGGCGCTTCGCGGTGAACATCCTGTCCGACGCGCATCTGCCCGTGGCCAACCGTTTTGCCGGCCGGGACGGAAGCAAGGGCGAGACGCGGTTCTCCGACGCGCGCTGGGTCCGCCTGGAGGATGGCGCGCCGGTCCTGGCAGAAGCCATGGCGAGCTTCGACTGCCTGCTGGAAGCCGAGCATTGCCATGGCAGCCATTCGATCTTCGTGGGACGGGTGCAGGCGGTTGCGGCCAGCGGTGATGGACGCCCGCTTCTCTATCACGCCGGCCGCTTCGGCACGTTCCAGGAGCCCCTGGCCGTGCTCTAGCGCAGCCTTTTGCCGAACGAGCAGCAGAATCAAGAAAGATTGGGAGAGGGACATGAAGATTGAACGCCGTAGCCTGTTGGCCGCCACGGTCGGCGGGCTTGCCTTGCCGGCCCTCGGCCGGGCCTACGCCAATGAGGGTTGGCCGAACAAGCCCGTGCGCATCGTGGTGCCCTATGCGCCAGGCGGCGGCACGGATGTGACCTGCCGGGCCATTGCCGAGACACTGCGGGAGAAGTTCGGCCAGAGTTTCGTGATCGACAACCGTGCTGGCGCCAATGGCGTCGTCGGCACGGATGGCGTCGCGCGCGACCGGCCTGATGGCTACACCTATGTGGCCGCGACCAGCACGCATGTGATGAACCGCCAGATCGTGCCACAACTGCCTTACGACCCGGTGAAGGATTTCACGCCAATCTCCCTGCTGGCGCGTTACCCGCTGGTTCTGCTCACGGGGGCGAACAGTCCGTACAAGACGCTGGCCGATCTTCTGAAGGCAGCGAAGGCAAAGCCCGGCCAGATCGCTCATGCGACATCCGATGCGCAATCCTCTTTCGCGGCCAACAACTTCGCCAAGCAAGCCGGCGTCGAGATGGTGGAAGTGCCCTATCGCGGCAGCGGCGCCTATCTGGGGGATCTGACGGGCGGCCACCTGCCCGTGGCCTGGGGCAGCACGGCGACCGCCATGCCGCTGCTGGCAGCCGGTACCGTACGTGTATTGGCCGTGACCTCACCGGAGCGCTCGCGCTTCCTGCCGGATGTGCCGACGCTGGCGGAGCAGGGGGTGCCGGATGCGGACCTCATTGGCTGGTTCGGCCTTTTTGCTCCGGCGGGCCTCTCCGCCGAGATTGCGGATCGGCTGAACGCCGCGATTGCCGAAGCCTTCGAGAACCCCACGCTGAAGGCGCGGATGGAAAGCCTGGCGGTGGACCCGGCGCCGATCAGCCGGCCGGACTTCGTGGCGCTGCTGAAGCGGGAGGACGACCGCTGGGCCGCTGCGGCGCGCGACAACCTGTTGCCGCGCGGCTGAACCATCGCTTGCCGCGCTGGAGCACTTTCCGGCGCGCCGAGCCTGACCCGAACCGCTTACGCATCAGGAGCCTCTCTTGAACGAGTATCGAATGCTCTCGACCAGCGGCATTCTCGGCTATGGCTATGCCGAGGAATCGCTGAAGATCGGGATGTCCTGGGAGCCGCACCTCATCGGCTGCGATGGCGGCAGCACCGATCCGGGCCCGTATTATCTGGGTGCCGGTAAATCCTTCACCTCGCGCCTGTCGGTGAAGCGTGACTTGCGGCTCATGCTGCAGGCGGCGGTGGCCGCGCGTATTCCCTGCATTATCGGCACCTCCGGTGGCGCTGGCGGCGAGCCCCATTTGCAGGACACCGCGGCACTGGTGCGCGAGATTGCCCGCGAGGAAGGGCTTTCCTTCCGCATGGCGCTCATCCATTCGGAGCAGGACAAGGCGTCGCTGACCCAGCGCGTGCGTGACGGCGCGACGCGCCCTCTCGGCAAGATGGCACCGCTGGACGAAGCGACCATCGAGCGGGCGGAACGCATTGTCGGCATGATGGGGCCGGAGCCTTTCAACCGCGCCCTGGACGAGGGTGCGCAGGTGATTCTGGCAGGCCGCTCCAGCGATCCCGCGCAATGGGCTGGCCCGGCCATACGCGCCGGCATTCCGCCTGCCATCGCGTGGTATGCCGGCAAGATGCTGGAATGCGGCGCGGAGCCGAGCGTGCCGAAGGAGCCGGACAACATCTTCCTGCGGGCGCGTGAGGACCACCTGATCTGCGAGCCGCCAAACCCGATCCGCCGCTCCACACCGCTCGCGGTGGCCAACTTCGCGCTGCACGAGAATTCCAGCCCGATCCATCACACCGAGCCGGGCGGCTTGCTGGATACCAGCGCCTGCGTGTTCGAGGCGGTGAGCGACCGGGCGGTGAAGGTCAGCGGCATGACCTGGACGCCGGCAGAGCAATACACGATCAAGCTGGAGGGCGTGGAGCGCGCCGGCTATCGCGCCATCACCATCTGCGGCACGCGTGACCCCGTGCTGATCAGCCAGATCGACAGCTACCTCGCGACGCACCGGGAAAAGGTGCAGATGAAGGCCGCCTCATTCGGCGTGCCGCCCGAGGATTACACCATGGTCGTCCGCACCTATGGCAAGGATGGTGTGATGGCAGCGTGGGAGCCGGTGAAGCAGATCACCTCCCACGAGCTTGGCTTCGTGATCGAGGTGGTGGCCAAGACGCAGGATATCGCCAACGCCGTCATCGCCATGGCGCGCACCTCCATGCTGCATGCCGACTTCCCTGGGCGGTTGTGCAAGGAGGGCAATATGGCCTTCCCCTTCAGCCCCTCCGATATCGAGCTCGGCCCGATGTACCGCTTCAGCATCTTCCACGTCGTCGCGCCGCGCGACCCGTATGAGATGTTCCCGATCGAATATGAGACCGTGTGAGGACGCCATGCCCCGCATCCGCGACATTGCGCAGATCTGCAAGAGCAAGAACGCTGGCCCCTTCATGGTCACGATCGACGTGTTGTTCGAGGACCCGGCGATCTATCAGAAGGTCAAGGCGACTGGTGTTCTGAACGCCGCGCTGTTCTCGCGCCTTTACGGCGTGGCGGAGGAGGATGTGCTGTTCACGCCTTACGACACCGCCTCCGCCTTCAAGGCGACCCTGCCGCGCCTTGTGCCGGCAGGCGACATTGGGGATACGGATGTCTATGGCGCGCAGCAGCATGCGCCGTTGCTAGAGGTCGAAATTCCGCTCTGAGGCGGAGCGCCGCGGGCCGTCTCCGGCCCGCGGTGAAACGGTCAATCCATACGGATGCCGCCGTCCCGAATCACCGGGGTCCAGCGGTCATACTCCCGCTGGAGGAAGTTGGCGAAATCCTGGCGCGAACCGCCGACGATGCTGCCGCCCTGGGTCTCTTCGACCATCTTGCGGACTTCCGGCAGCGCGACGACCTTGGCGAAGGTGGCGTTGATCTTGTCCGCCAGGGCAGCATTCATGCCGGCGGGAGCGGCGAGACCGTACCACACCGCGACCTCGAAGCCCGGAATGGTGTCCCGCATCAGCGGTATGCCGGGCAGCAGAGGGGAGGGGCCGGCACCCAGCGCCACAGGCCGAACCTGCCCGCCGCGCACCATGGTGATGGTGGAGGCAACGGAGGGGAAGCAGAACTGCGCATCGCCGCGCATGACGGCCGTTACGGTTTCCGCGCCGCTGCGATAGGGCACGTGCACCATCTTGATGCCCGTCTCCCGCTCCAAAAGCGCCATGAACAGGTGGCTGCCATTGCCGATGCCGGCCGAGGAATAGACGAAGCCCTCGGGTTCCTTCTTGGCGGCAGCGATAATCTCGGCAACCGTCTTCTGCTGCACGGAGGGGTTGGCCACCATCACGGCATGCAGATTGACCAGATGCATCAACGGCGTGAAGCTGGTCATCGGGTCATAGCCCGCCTTGGGGTTCAGCTCCTTGCCGATGGCGTTGGCGCCGATGTCAGCCGCCATCAGCGTATAGCCATCGGTGGGCTGGGTCGCCACATAGGCGCCGGCCACCATGCCGCCGGCACCGGAGCGGTTCTCCACCACCAGGGGTTGGCCGTTGGCGAATTCCGAGAAGCGCTGGCCGATGGCGCGGATCAGCGTATCCACCGCGCCGCCCGCGCTGAAAGGCACAACGACGCGGACCGGACGGTCCGGCCAGGCGGCGACGGGGTCGGCTGCGAGCGCGGCGGGGGCCGCGAGCATGCCAGCAGCGAGGCCGCCGAAGCCTCGGCGGGTCAAGTTCACGGATTTTGTCATGGACGTTCCTTCGGGGGTCAGGGGAAGTTAAAAAGCTTCCTCGTAGAGGCGCAGGGCGTCAGCCTCCGTCACCTCGACGGGGTTGTTGATAAGGAGCCGTTGCTGCTGCATGGCGTCGGCGGCGAGTAGCGGCAGGCTCTCCCGCGTGACCTGGAGCTCGTGGAGGCGCTTCGGCATCTCGCACTGCGCCACCAGGGCTTCGATGGCGGCCAGGAAGGCCTCGGCGCTTTGCTCCGCCGCACCTACGGAAGGCGCAAGCTCGGCATAGAGCGGAGCGGCGGCTTGCAGATTGAAGCGCAGCACAGGCAGCAGCATCAGGGCGTTGGAAAGCCCGTGCGGCAGGTGGTAGCGGCCACCCAGCGGGTAGGCGAGGGCGTGCACCGCAGCGACTGGCGCATTGGCGAAGGCCATGCCGGCCAGGCAGGAGCCCAGCAGCATCGCGCCACGTGCGGCCTTGTCCTTTCCGTCCCGCATGACCAGCGGAAGGTTGGCGGAGAGCAGCGAGAGCGCCTGCTTGGCCAACACATCGGACAGCGGGTTCTTCAGGCGCTTGCTGGTGAAGGCCTCAATGGCATGCACCATGGCATCCACGCCGGTCGCCGCCGTCACCGCAGGGGGCAGGCCGAGGGTGAGGTTGGGGTCCAGCAGCGCCACATCCGGCAGCAGGACGCGGGACACCACGCCCTTCTTCTCTTCGCCCGGCGTGGTGACGATGGAAATCGGCGTCACTTCGGAGCCGGTGCCGGCGGTGGTCGGCGCCAGGATCAGCGGCAGGCGGGCGCCCTTCGCCAGATCGACGCCGTAGATGGTCTCCAGCGCGCAGGGGGAGCGCAGCAGATACGCGACCAGCTTGGCCGTATCCATCGCGCTGCCACCGCCGATGGCGAAGACGGCGTCGACACCGGCCGCGCCAAGGCGCTCGACCGCCGAGAGGATGACGGCCTCGGGCGGGTCCGCCTGCACTTCGTCATAGATGGTGACGGAGAGGCCGGCGGCGCGAAGCTTCGCTTCCACAGGGGCAACCAGCCCGGCACGTACCAGCCCCGCATCGGTGACCAGCGCCACGTGCCGCGCGTTGAAGTCGGCGAACATGCCGGGCAGATCGTCCAGCGCGCCATCGCGCAGGACAATGCGCGGCGTCGTGGCGAAGGTCATCGACAGCATGGATGGACTACTCCGCGGCCTGCGAGGATTCCGGGCGGGCCCAGCGCTTGTCGAAGTCCCACACCTCGGGGAAGCCCATCAGCTCGTTCATCTTGCCGAAGTCGTAGATGACGCCTTCTGGCAGCGCGTTGGTGTCGCCATGCTTCAGCAGATGGGCGTAGGAACGCTCCAGCGCCTGGGCGATAGTAAGGAAGCCAACAGCCGGGTAGATGGCGATGTTGTAGCCGAAGGATGCGAGCTTCTCGGCGGAGAGGATCGGCGTGCGGCCGCCGCCATCCACATTGTTCGCCAGCAGCGGCGCGTCGATCTCCTGGCCGATGCGCTTCATCTCGTCCTCGGTCTCCGGGCTCTCGATGAAGACGATGTCGGCGCCGGCCTTGCGGTACAGCTTGCCACGGCGGATGGCTTCATCCAGGCCGAGGCTGGTGCGGGCGTCGGTGCGGGCGATGATCAGGAAGTCGTCGCTCTTCCGCGCCTCGGCGGCCACTTCAATCTTCAGCGCCATCTCCTCGGCGGGGATGACGCGGCGGCCCGGAGTGTGGCCGCATTTCTTCGGCACTTCCTGGTCTTCAAGCTGGATGGCGGTAATGCCGGCAGCCTCATAGCCCATCACCGTGTGGCGCACGTTCAGCAGGCCGCCATAGCCGGTGTCGGCATCGGCGATGACAGGCGTCGTCGTGCCCTGCGCGAAGCGGCCCATGCGGTGGACCATGTCGGTAAAGGTGGCGACGCCGGCATCCGGAATGCCGAGATAGGAGGCCACGGTGCCGTAGCCGGTGGCATAGAGTGCCTGGAAGCCCATCCGGTCCGCGATGCGCGCGGAAATCATGTCGAAGATGCCGGGGGCGACGATGAACTGCTTGGCGGCCAGCGCGGCCTTCAGGCGGGGATCAGCCATGGAGCGTGTCTCCTGTGAGGAATCTGCGGTGATATCGGGGTTCAGGCCGCCAGGGCCTTGCGCACGCGGGGCACCAGCCCGCCAGCGGCGAGAATGGCGCGCACCTCGTCGCCCAGCGGCTGGCCGTGCCAGCTCTGCTCTCCCTGCGCGATGCTCATGTCGTCCAGGGAAATACGCGCCGTCTCTCCTTCGCGCAGCGCGGCGGCTGCCTCGGCGGAGAAGATGACGGGCAGGCCGAGATTGACGGCATTGCGGAAGAAGATGCGCGCCGCGCTGACGGCGACGATCGCCGCGACGCCAGCCGCCTTCAGCGCGATGACAGCATGCTCGCGAGAGGAGCCGCAGCCGAAATTGCGGCCCACGGCCAGAATGTCGCCGGGGCGCACGCGATGGATGAAATCCGGGTCCAGCCCTTCCAGGCAGTGCTTACCGAGTTCCTCCGGCTTGCGCAGCGCGAGGTAGCGGCCGGGGAGGATGACATCCGTGTTCACCTCATCGCCGAAGCGATGGACGCGGCCTTCATAGGTCAAGCTCATGCCACGGTCTCCAGCTTCGCGGCGACTTCGCCGGGGGGAATGATCTCGCCCGCGACGGCGGCGGCGGCGGCCACCCAGGCATTGGCGAGGAAGACCTGGCTGTCCGGGTGCCCCATGCGGCCGCGATAATTGCGGTTGGTGGTGGCGATGGCCGTCTCACCCGCGGCGAGGATGCCCATATGCCCGCCGAAGCAGGCGCCACAGGTGGGGGTGGAGACAGCCGCGCCGGCCTCAGCGATAATGTCCAGCAGCCCTTCCGCCAGAGCCTGGCGCCAGATCTTCTGCGTGGCCGGTACCACCACCATGCGCACGCCATCGGCCACGCGGCGTCCGCGCAGGATCTCGGCCACCTGGCGCAGATCGGTGATCGTGCCGTTGGAGCAATTGCCGACATAGACCTGGTCGACCTTCTGCCCACGCAGCGTTTCCACCGCCACGCCCGAAGCCGGGGAGGGCGGCTTCGCCACCAGCGGCGACAGCGTGCCGAGGTCGATGGTGATCACCTGCCGATAAACGGCGTCGGCGTCCGCCAGCACGGGCGGGGCAGCAGGAACGCCGCGCCGCACCATGTCCTCGGTCGATTGCGCATCGCCATCGAACACACAGGTATCCGCGCCGCCTTCCACCGCCATGTTGGCGATGGCCATGCGCGCATCCATCGGCAGCACGGCGAGGGCGGGGCCACCGAACTCCAGCGATGCATCCGCCGCGCCATCCGAGCCGATGCGGCGGATCAGCTCCAGGATGACATCCTTGCCGGTGACATAGGCGCCGGGCTTGCCCACCAGCTCGACGCGGATGCTATCCGGCACGCGCATCCAGAGCTGGCCCATGGCCAGCGCGCCTGCGAGATCGGTCGAGCCGAAGCCCATGCCGAGCGCGTTGAAGGCGCCGGCTGTGCAGGTGTGGCTATCCGCCCCGAAGACGATACTGCCATGGCCGACCATGCCGAGCTCGGCAAGCAGCGTGTGCTCGATGCCGCCACGGCCGGGGTCGTAGTAGTGCCGGATTCCGTGCTTGCGCGCGAAACCCTGCGTCATGGCGATGGCGCCGGCGGCGGTGATGTCCGGCGCCGGCGCGAAGTGGTCGGCCACCAGCACGATACGCTCGGGGTCGAAGGGCCGCGGCGCGCCCATGGCGTCGAACTGCTCAAAGGCCAGGGGCCCCGAAACATCGTTCAACAGCACCACATCAGGCCGCACCGTCACGATGCCACCGGCAGGAGCGGTGCCATCGGCCGTGTGCGCGGCGATGATCTTCTGGGTGACGGTAAGCCCCGTCATGCCCGTGCTTCCTTGTCGCACATCGCGTGTTTCCTCTCGCTGCTTCGCGGCCCAGGGCGGCAGGTGCCCCGTGGTCGAGCCGGTTGCGCATGGTTATGCAATCGATAGCACATAAAAATTCCAGGTAAAGGGCGCGTCGCAAACCGATGGTAGACGCCATCGATTGCATGCGGCTTGCTGCCGCGCTGTACAGCGTGTATCGCCTGTCTATGAATGAGCGTTCCCCGGCCGGCGCAGCCCCACCTCCGCCCGCGCGCAGCGGGCGCGCGACGGTTGCCAGCCTTGCCCGGCGGGCGGGCGTTGCCGCCTCCACGGTCTCCCGCGCCCTGCGGAACGATCCGCGCATCTCGCCAGAAGTGAGGGACCGGATCGTGGCCCTGGCGGAAGCCGTGGGTTACACTCCCAACGTACTGGCACGCTCCCTGGTAGGCGGCCATAGCGGGCTGGTCGGCCTGGTGCTGGGGCCGATCGAAAATCCCTTCTACGCCGAGCTGATGCAGAAAGCCGTCAGCCAGGCGGCGGCACGTGGCTGGCGCCTGCTGCTGCTGCATGCCGGCCCCGGGCCGATCGAGGATGCGACGGCCGAGGCCCTGTTGCAGTACCGCGTGGATGGCTGCCTGATCACCTCGGCCGAGCTGTCCTCGCGTGCGGCGGCCATCTGCGCCGCGAACCAGGTGCCGCTGGTCATGGTGAACCGGGTCGCCTGGGAGCATGGCAGCGCCGTCTCCTGCGACAATCGCGCGGCGGGCGTGACGCTTGCGGACCTGTTGCTCCGGGCCGGGCACCGCCGCCTGGCGATCGTCACCGGCAATGCCAAGACCTCCACCAGCACGGAGCGTGCCGAAGGCTTCACCCGCCAGGTGCTGGCCGCCGGCTTGCCGCGGCCGCTGACCTTCGGCGGCGAGAACAGCCACGCCATGGGGTACGCCGCCGGCCAGCAGATCGCGGTGCTGCCGCCGGAGCAGCGGCCGGACGCGGTCTTCGGCGTCAGCGACATCCTGGCCATGGGTGTCATGGACGCGCTGCGTGAGGCCGGGATCGCCGTACCGGGGGAAATATCCGTGGTGGGTGTCGATGGCGTCGCCATGGCGCGGCGTCCGCCCTACAACCTGACGACGCTGGCCCAGCCGTTGGAAGCGATGATCGAGCGGGCGCTGGACCTGCTGCAGGACCGCATGAAGGGACTGCCCCGCGCCGAGGAAGTCGTGCTGCTGCGCGGCACTTTGCTGCGCGGCACTTCCGCGCGCTGGCCGGACGATATGCCAGCGCTGGTCTGAAGGCCGTGCCGATGGCTTGGCTGGCCAAGGCGAGGCCAGCCAGCCAGGGTCACGCCACTTGCGGCTCCCGCCTCGCGGCGGCCTGTTCATCCACCTCATGCGTGGCCTCGCCTGTCCATTCCGGCAGCCCGATCAGCCGGCGGGGATTGTCTCGCACCAGCAGCGCCGCCTCCCGCTGGGTGAGGCCGTGATGCAGCATGCTTCCCAGTGTCATGCGCAGCAGCTCGGGTGCAGGCGGCATCCAGCCGAAGAAGCAGTCCGTCGTCAGCACCACGCGCTCCGCCCCGACCTCGCGGATGATGTCCAGGCATTCCGGCATCGGCAGGCGCTGGAAGGCGGGGGTGAAGCCGATGGCGCAGAACTCGATGGTGCCGCCGGCGGCGGCGATCTGCCGGATATCCTCACGCGAGGCACCGATGGAGCGGCTGTCGGGGTGCTGGAACATCACTTCCCGCACGCCCAGCCGCCGCGCCTCCTGCACCACGGCCAGGCTTTCATCCGGGGAAACATGGCCTGTCGCCACCATCATTCCGAATTCAGCGGCGATGGCGAGGCATTCGGAGACTTCCGGCCGGATGCGACCTGAAGCATCCGCCACTGTCAGCGCCTTGCTGGCATCCAGCTTGCGCGCCTGGACCAGATACTCGGTGAGATGATGGCTGAAGCCGCCGCGCCGTTGGTCCGCCGCCGCGCCCCAGGTGGGCATGAAGAGCGCCTTCGCGCCCTGCCGTGCCGCAGCCTCGACCGCGATGGGCAGAAACCCGCCCGCGCAGGGATTCATCGTGATGGAAGCAAAGGCTTTCGCCTTCAGCCCCAGCCGGTTCAGGCGCCAGGACACGCTCGTGGTCGGGAAGAAATGCGACTTCATCACGATACCGGCCATGCCGGCCGCATCCGCCTGCCGCAATTCCTCCGCGTCGTCCTGGCGGGTGGGGTGGTCGAAGGTGAATTCCGGGAAACCGTGATGGTGCAGGTCCACCGCGCCGTGCAGCAGCGCGTCCAGGGCCGGCATGGAAGGGCCTTCACCCGGCGCAACCTGCGCGGCAGGGGCGAAGGACTCCAGGCGATCATTCATGGCGATGGTCCTGTTGAGGCCGCCAGCGCGACGCACGGCGCTCCAGGCGGCTGATGAGCGTATCCAGGCCGCCGGCCAGAACCAGCACAAGCAGGATGCCGAAATACACCTGCGGTGTCTGGAACATGGTCCGGTACTGGGTGATGAGGAAGCCGATGCCGTCGGTGGCGGCGAGCATCTCCGCCACGACGACGCCAACGGTGACGAGCGCGCCACCCACCCGTAGGCCGGAGACGACAGCGGGCAGGGCGGCGGGGATGATGACTTCCGTGATCATCGGCCAGAAGCGCGCGCCCTGGGCCCGCGCCATGGTGATGAGGTTGCGATCCACCAGTTGCACGCCGGCAGCGGTGGAGAGGATGACGGGGAAGAGGCCGTAGAGGCTCGCGAACCAGATCTTGCTGGCGGGCCCGATGCCGAACCAGGCCGTCATGACCGGATAGATCACCACCAGCGGCAGCGCGTAGAGCGAGGAGGCCAGCGGCAGCGCGACCTTGCGGCCGAAGGGGGAGAGGCCGATGACAAGCCCCGCCAGCCCGCCCAGGCCATAGGCGAAGCACAGCGAGATGAGGATCTCGGTGAAGGTGAAGAGCAGCGCGCTGGCGAAAATATCCCACTCCGCCAGGCCATCGATCAGCGCGGCGCTTGGCGCTGCGAGGATCACCTGCGGCACCCAACCCGCGCGGGGAGCGATTTCCCACAGCACCAGCAGGATCGCCAGGCACAGCCAGCGCAATGCGACAGGCGAGAGCCGCCAGCCCTCCACCCGCGCTGGCGAGGCCGTGGTGGCGCTCATGACTGCCTCCGGATCAGGCTCCAGATCTGCTCGCGCAGGCGGCCGAAATGCTCGCTGGCCATCATCTCCCAGGTGCGGGGGCGGGGCAGGTCGATCTCGATGCGCGCCAGTACCTCGCCGGGGCGGCCGCTGAGCACCACCACCTCGTCGCAGAGATAGACCGCCTCGGTCAGGCCATGCGTGACGAAGACGACGGTCTTGCGGTGCTGGTCCCAGATGCGCAGCAGCTCGTCGCCGAGGGTCATGCGCGTCTGTTCGTCGAGTGCCGCGAAGGGTTCGTCCATCAGCAGCACTGGCGGGTCCTGGCAGAAGCCGCGCGCAATGGCGACGCGCTGCTTCATGCCGCCGGACAGCTCATGGGGATGGCGGTTCTCGAAACCCTTGAGCCCGACAAGGTGCAGAAGCTGTTCCGCCCGCGCCTCACGCTCGGCA
Organism: Acetobacteraceae bacterium AT-5844; assembly: GCA_000245075.1. Taxonomy (GTDB): domain Bacteria; phylum Pseudomonadota; class Alphaproteobacteria; order Acetobacterales; family Acetobacteraceae; genus Pseudoroseomonas. The sequence continues at coordinate 10,278 of JH599928.1, read as the reverse complement.
CGCGGCACGCCGCGCAGCTTCAGCGGAAAGGCGACATTCTCCAGCGCCGTGCGCCAGGGCAACAGGCTCGCCTCCTGGAACACGACGCCGAGCCGGTCCGGCGCCGGGCCGGTGATCGGGGCGCCGCGGACATCGATCTTCCCCTCACTCGGCCGGACGAGCCCCGCCATCATCATGAGCAGAGACGACTTGCCACAGCCGGAGGGCCCCACCAGCCCGACGAAGCGGCCCGGCGCGATGGAAAGATTGATGTCCTTCAGGGCCAGAACCTCGCCGCGACCGGTCTTGTAGCGGTGCGTGATGCCCTGGATCTCGATGGCGGGTTGTTCGGGGGTCATCGGGGCGGTGGCTTGGCGGGGTTCGGCCAGGTCAAGGCTCATGATGTCCTCCAGGCGCCAGCGCGGCGCTCCAGCGCACGCAGCGTCTCGTTCACAATGATGCTGAGGCCGGCGGCGATGAGTACGCCGGCAAAAAGTTCGGGCATGCGGAAGCTCTCGCCCCAGGTGCTGAAGCGTTGCCCGAGGCCGGCGCGGGAGACGTACATTTCCGCGAAGATCACACCGGCGATGTTGAAGATCATGCCAAGCCGCAGGCCTTCCAGAATGAGCGGCAGCATGGCGTTCCAGTGAATCTCTACCCAGATCTGCCGCCGCGTCGCGCCATTGGCACGAGCGAGGCGCAGCAGCTCCTCCGGCACGGCGGCGACAGCGGCGGAGGTGGCGATGACCAGCACGAAAAGCGCCTGGAACACGCCGAATGCCACCTTCTGCCCGAAGCCGATGCCGAAGAGCAGGATGAAGACCGGCAGGAACACCGATTTCGGCACTGCCGCGACAAAATGGAAAAAGGGCTTGAAGGCACGGCCAAGATACGGGCTTTCGGCCAATGCCAGCCCGATGCCGATGCCGAGCGGTGCCGCGATCAGCCCCGCCAGCAGCATCTCTTGAATCGTGATCACGAGATGGCGCCGGAAGGTCTCATCCGCCAGCAGCTCCACGACCTTGGGCAGGACGATGCTGGGCGGCGGCAGCAGGCGGGCGTCGGCCAGGCCCGATCGGCTGGCGGCCTCCCACAGCAGGAAGAACGCCAGCACAGCGGCGCCCTGCGCGAGGGAAACGCGCCGGTCAGCCTGCGCGCGCATCAGACGTCGATCGGCGCTACAGGGAGGAAGCGCGGCGAAAACATCGTGTTCGCCGCAGGCAAGTCCCGCATGCCGGCAAGCTGTGCCAGCGCCAGGGAGTTCTTCACCCATTCCTCCTGGATGACACCATCATCCGAAAGGCCCTTGATGGTGTTCTCGAATTCCAGCCTGGCGACGGCAGCCGGAAAGCGGCTCTGCTCCTCGATGAAGCGGATGGTCCAGTCCGGGTTCTGCTTCATGTGCCGCACAGCGGAGAAGATGGCGACGAGGCCTTTCTGAATCAGTTCCGGACGCTGTTCCAGAACCCGGTCCGGGGCTACCCACACATCCGGCAGGTTCGGCTCCATGGCGGTGCCGAGATCAACGATCACCTTGCCGTCGCCGGAGGTCTCAAGCTGGTAGGAGAGAGGCGGGTAAGCGACGATGGCATCGACATTGCCAGCCAGCAGCCCGGGAATCAGCCCGCCGCCGCCGAGCGGAATGCGCGTGACGTTGCCGCCCGCCTGCTTGCCGGCCCAAAGAGCGAAGAAATCGGTGGTTGAGCCGTTGGCGCTGACGCCGATTTTCTTGCGTGCAAGGTCATTGATGCTGGCGAGAGGGCTGTCCTTCTTCGCCATGATCTTCCACCCACGCGGCGTCAGCGTACCGGCGGCGATGATGGTGGCGGCAACCCCGCGCTGCTTCGCCAGCGCGACGCCGGGCGGGAAGTAATTGACGAGATCCGCTTCACCGGCGGCCACGGCTTCCATGGCAGCGGAACCGCCGGAATAGCCGGTGAACTCCACCGTCATGCCTTGCTTCTTGAAGAGGCCGAGCGCGTCAGCCGCATGCACGGGCAGCACGGGCCCGTAATTGGGCGTGCCGCCGACGCGGAGCTTGGTAGCCTGCGCCAGGGCGGGGGAACGCAGGACGGTGGATGCGAAGAGACCGGCGCCAGCACCCGCAAGGGCGCCACGGCGCGTCAACATGGCGCGCATGAGCTTTCCTCCACTGCGGCCGGTCGGGGCGCCGGCCTTATTGAGGGGAAGCTAGCGATGCAGAGCGGGACGTGTCCACAGGATTCGTGCACACGTGTGCATTAAATTCCAGCCCCGTCGTTTTCAAAAAACCTCGAATTCTCGTGCAGGGGATATCGCTGCCCTGCCAGCGATCGCTATGGTTCCGAAGTATTTCAGTGCAGGCGTCTGCATAGCTTACGCTGCCGCACGCTCCAAAGGTCAGCCTGATGGGTTTTTCCGACATCGCCGCCTTGCCAAGGGATAAGGTCACGGTGGTCACCATCGCCCGTCGCGCGGGCGTTTCCAGCTCTACTGTCTCCCGCGCGCTGAATGGCGACCCCCGCATCTCGGATGGCACCCGGGCGCGCATCACGGCCCTTGCTGTCGAACTCGGCTATATGCCGGATGCGCTGGCCCGAACCTTGTCCGGTGGCCGCAGTGGGTTGATAGGCCTGGTGCTCGGGCCGGTGGAAAATCCCTTTTACATCTCGCTGCTGCAGGAGATCGTGTCTCAGGCTGCGCTCCGTGGCTTGCGGCCGCTGATCCTCCATCTCGGCGGGGGTTCGGTGGAGGATGAGACGGCACATGCCCTGCGGCAGTATCGGGTCGATGGCTGCCTGGTTACCTCGGCGCACCTGTCATCGGATATCGCCGATCTTTGCGGTCAGCGGGGCGTCCCTGTCGTGATGCTGAACCGCGTTACACGCCTGCGTGCTTCCTCCGTCTCCTGCGACAATCTTGAGGGCGCAGGAGAGGTGGCAAGGTTCCTGATGGCCGAAGGCCATCGGCGTTTCGTGTTGGTAGGGGCCGATACAGCAAGCTCCACCGCGCTGGAACGTGAGGAAGGTTTCCGGCGCCCACTGGAGGAAAGCGGATTCAGCGTCACGCGCATCAGCGGTGGTGTATCGAGTTGGGCAGGTGGCTTCCGGGCGGGCGAGCATATCGCGGCCCTGCCGGAGGAGGAGCGGCCGCAGGCTGTCTTCGCCGTCAGCGACATCATGGCACTCGGTGTCATGGATGCGTTGCGGCGCCGTGGGATCGGCGTGCCGGAGGAGATTTCCGTTGTTGGCTTCGACGATATCGCCGAATCAGCCAGGCCGACCTATGGCCTGACAACCATGTCCCAGCCCGTGGGCACCATGGTGCAGCGTGGGCTGGACCTGCTGCTGGCCCGCATCGCGAACCCAAACTTGCCGGATGAGGTCACGCTCTTGCGCGGAAAGTTGGTGGTTCGCGATTCAACCCGCCAGCGCATGGTCTGAGCAGCGCAAAGCGGTTCATGCGCCGCGCGGGCCGAGCAGAATGACAGCGGTTCCCGCCAGGCAGAGGCCGGCGCCGAGCAGGTCCCACCGATCCGGCCTCACACCCTCCGCCAACCAGAGCCAGCAAAGGGAAGCCGCGACATACACGCCGCCATAGGCCGCATAGGCACGGCCGGCCGCATCAGTCTCGGCACGAGTCAGCAGCCCGGCGAATATCACGAGGCTGACGACGCCGCCTATCGCCCAGAGCGGGCTGCGTCCAAGCCGCAACCACGCCCACAGCCCATAGCAACCGGCAATTTCCGCCACCGCGGCGGCGACGTAGACGATCGGCGTCTGCATATGCGGAGACTAAACGATGGCGCCGCACCATGAAATGCCAGGGCCGAGATTTGCCTCTTATGGCTTGTCGGGTCCTCTCCGTCGTCCGATCCTCTTCGGACAATGCCACGGCCGATGATCGTGGCAGCAGGAGGAGAATATACGGCCCATGGATGCCATTTCGCTCGTCGCCCCCCGGAAGCTGCTGATCGGGGGCGGCTCGCTGGCGAAGCTGCCTGGCTTGCTGGCCGAGTTCGGTCTTTCCCGCCCTCTTGTCGTCACCGATCCCTGGATCGTTTCTTCTGGCATGATCGACCGTGTGCTGGCGCCGTTGGCCCGTGCGGGGATCACTGCACATGTCTTTTCCGACACGGTGGCGGACCCGACCGACACGGTGGTGAAGGCGGGGGTGGAAATACTCAAGAGCGGGCATTTCGACTGCCTTCTCGGCTTTGGCGGCGGCAGCCCCATGGATACTGCCAAGGCCATGGCCATCCTCGCAGCCGCGCGGCCGGGGCAGTTGATGCGGGACTTCAAGGTGCCGGCCAGCGCGGACCGTGCCGCCTTGCCGGTTATCTGCATTCCCACCACGGCGGGGACCGGCAGCGAGGCCACGCGGTTCACCATCGTCACCGACACGGCGCATGACGAGAAGATGCTGATCGCCGGGCTGGGCGCATTGCCGCTGGCGGCGCTGGTCGATTATGAACTCACCTACAGCGTGCCCCCGCGCGTGACGGCCGACACTGGCATCGACAGCCTGACCCACGCGCTGGAAGCTTATGTCAGCGCTCGCGCCAATAGTGTTTCGGACCTTTATGCAACGGCCGCGATGCGCCTGATCTCAACCCATCTCCGCACGGCGCATGCGGAGCCGCGCAATGCTGCCGCCCGCGCCGCGATGATGGAAGGCGCGACGCTGGCCGGACTGGCATTCTCCAATAGCTCCGTCGCGCTCGTGCATGGCATGAGCCGTCCGCTTGGCGCCCATTTCCATGTGCCGCATGGGCTCTCCAACGCCATGTTGCTGCCGGCTGTCACGCGCTTCGGCATGCAGGCAGGGCTGCGGCGTTATGCCGAGGCGGCGCGGATCATGGGCATCGCCGCCGCCAACACGCCGGATGACGTGGCTGGAGAGCTGCTGGTGCAGGAATTGGCGGCCCTGAACAAGGACATGCATGTGCCCAGCCCCAAAACCTATGGCATTCCTCAGGATCAGTATGAAGGTCTGCTGGAAGTGATGGCGCAGCAGGCACTGGCATCCGGTAGCCCTGCTAACAATCCCCGCGTGCCGGAGCAGGCACAGATCGTCGCGTTGTACCGGGAGGTTTACGCGGGGGGCGCTTAGCGGCCCCGCACGGGCTGGTTGCGCCAGGCATAGTGCCAGGCGCCCAGCGCGGCGGCCGGCAGGGGGCGGGCAATGGCATAGCCTTGCGCATGGTCTACTCCCGCTGCCGCCACAGCGCGCCAGAGCCGTGCGTCGGAGACGCCTTCGGCCGTTACCTTCATGCCGGCGGCATGCGCCTTTTCCACCAGCTTGCGCACCTCGGCCCGGGCCCGGCGGCTATGCGGCATCGCGCCCACCAGATGGCGGTCCAGCTTGATCCCGGCGAAGGGGAGGGAGAACAGCGAGGCGCGGTCGTCCTCCAGCCCCATATCGTCGATCAGCACGGAGAGGCCGGCATTGCGCAGCCGCGTCAGCGCGCGGCGAAGCGCCGGGCGGTCCAGCACCGGCGCGGTCTCCGTCATTTCCAGAATCAGCGCGGACAGGGGAAAGCGCGTATGGCCCTGAACGTCCCGCAGCCATTTGAGGACGTCGCCATCCACCAGCACATTGAGGGGCAAGTTCAGTGAGAGGGCGGTACCAATCCGCGCCGCATTTGCCGCCATTTCGGAAAAAGCGCGGTGGGCGACAGCGATGGAGAGCGCGCGGCCCAGGCCAGAACGTTCAGCCAGGGGGACAAAGGCATCCGGGCTGAGGGGCGTGTCATCCTGCCGCTGCCAGCGCGCGAGACCTTCGAGCAGGACCGGCTTGCGGTCGGAGATCCGCACGGCGGGCTGGTAGCGTACCGTGATCTCGCCACGCTGCAGGCCGATGGCCAGGGCATCGGGATCGTCGGTCGGTACCTGCCGTCGGCCTTGCGCGGCCCGTTGCAGGGCTTGCGCCAGGGACACGGGTTCGGCCAGGGCCCAGGTAACGCCCTGCATGGGTGAGTTGGAGGAGCGGGCTTCGCCTTCCTCGATCACCACCATATCGGTGGCCCCGAAAGGATCGGTAGCGGTGGCAAGCAGGGCGGGCCAGCTCGACCCCGCCGCTGAAGGCTGGCAGACGATCTGCTGAGGCGGCTCCCCCGCCGCAAACAGATGAGCCAGGACGTCGCGCCCATCCTGCATGAGGAGGGGAGGAGAGCGGTCTAGCCCCCGCACAGCCTCATGCGTCGCCGAAATGATGGTCGGGTCGCGAGCCAGCAGCAGCATTTGGGCCTCGTCCAACCGTGTTGGACGGAAGCGCAGCGACATGGAAGCATCTCCAGAGCGCCCGAAGGCACGATATTTTTATCGGCGCCCACGCGCCAAGGCAAAGGGTTGTCTCAGTTTTCGCGCTTTTTTCCGGAATAGAAAGCACGGCGCGTGAGTTTTCGGCTAATTTGATGCCGAAACCATATAATGAGACCAAAAATGATACGCCCGGACGTGAAAAAACGGCCGGCGATGCCCGCCGGCCGTTTTTTTAGCGCTCTGCGTCCACGAATCTGCGACGCGGCTTGCTTACCGTGTGGCGGCCCTGCCCGTTAGCGGCGCGGCTGCCTCCGTGCCCCGGCGCAGCTTGTTCTCGCCCAGGAAGAGCAGAATGGGTGCCGCGATGAAGATGGATGAGGAGGTTGAAGCCACGATGCCGAACACCATGGTGAAGGCGAAGCCAGAGAGTGCGTCCCCGCCGAACAGGGCGAGCGGCATGGCGGAGAGCAGCAGCGTCATCGAGGTGCCCAGCGTGCGGTTCAGTGTCTCGTTGATCGAGCGGTCGATCAGCTGGCGCAGCGGCATCGTCTTGAACTTGCGGAGATTCTCCCGCATCCGGTCGTAGACCACGACCTTGTCGTTCACCGAGAAGCCGATGATGGTCAGCACCGCGGCCACAGTCGTCAGGTTGAACTCAATCCGCGTGACGGCCAGGAAGCCGACCACCTTTGTGGTCTCCAGCAGCAGCGTGACGATGGCGCCGATGGCGAACTGCCATTCGAAGCGGAACCAGATGTAGATCATCATGGCCACCATCGAGATGCCGAGCGCGATCAGGCTTCCCATGAACAGCTCGCCGCTGACGGTGTTGCCGACGGCCTCCGTGCGCAGGATGCGGGCGCCGGGGGCTGCGGTCTCCAGCGTAGCGCGCACGCTGTTCACCGCGGCCTGGGTGGCCGCCTCATCACCTTGCACCGGCAGGCGCAGCAGCACGGTGCTGGCATCGCCGAATTGCTGAATGCCGACATCGCCCAGGTTCAGGCCGCCCGTGGCATCGCGGAGCGCGCCGATATTGGCGGGCCCGGGGGTGCGTACCTCCATGACGATGCCGCCACGGAAATCGATGCCCTTTTCCAGGCCCGGATAGAAGGCCAGGACCACCGACGCAATGGAGAGGAAGATCGAGAAGGCAATGCCGATCTTTCCCCCCTTCATGAAGGGGATTTTGGTGTCGTCCGGCACCAGCCGGAACAGGGGGCGTGCGAGAAACATAATCGTAACCCCTCAGACCGGCAGGGTGCGCGGGCGGCGGGCCCGGTACCACCAGGAGACGAACAGGCGAACCAGGGTCGTGGCCGTCCACATCTGCACCACGGTGCCGATGGCGACGGTCACGGCGAAGCCGCGCACCGGGCCGGAACCCATGGCATACAGTACGCCCATGGCGATCAGATTGGTCAGGTTGCTGTCCAGAATGGTGCCGGAAGCCTTGGTGAAACCGGCTTCCAATGCGCTGGCCGGAGGTCTCCCGGCGCGCACCTCCTCGCGGATGCGTTCGTTGATCAGGATATTGGCGTCCAGCGCTGTGCCGAGCGTCAGCACCACACCGGCGATGCCGGGCAAGGTGAGCGTCGCCTCCAGCAGCGAGAGGGCGGCGGCCATCAGCAGCAGGTTCACCAGCAGGGCCAGATTTGCCATCCAGCCGAACAGCCCGTAGGCGAAGCCCATATAGAGGAAGACGAAGCTCGCCCCGACCGCCAGGCTGATCAGGCCGGCGCGGATGGCGTCCGCACCCAGTTCGGGGCCGACCGTGCGCTCCTCCACCACCGTTAGCGGGGCGGGCAGGGCGCCGGCACGCAGCAACACGGCCAGCTCATTGGCCGACTGGGCGTTGAAGTTGCCACTGATCTGGCCATTGCCGCCGGTAATCGGCTCATTGATGTTCGGTGCGGTGATGACCTTGTTGTCCAGCACCACGGCGAAGGGGCGGCCCACATTCTGGCGTGTCACTTCCGCGAAGCGGCGGGTGCCGACGCTGTCGAAGGTGAAGTTCACCACCCATTGGCCGGTTTGCGGGTTCTGGCCCGCGCGGGCGTCGGTCAGGTTGGCGCCATCCACCTCGACACGGCGGCGCACCGGGTAGCGGGTGCCGGGCTGGTCACCTTCCAGGAACTCGACGCCAGGGGGTGGGGTGGTAGCCTGCATGCTGGCATTCTCGTCCAGCAGGCGGAAGGTCATGCGGGCGGTGCGGCCCAGCAGTTCCTTGATCCGGTTGGGGTCTTCCACGCCCGGCAGCTGCACCAGCACGCGGCTGGCGCCCTGGCGGGCGATCAGCGCCTCGGACACGCCGGTCTGGTCGATACGGCGGCGGACAATCTCCACCGACTGTTCCACCGCGCCAGCCGCACGCTCGCGCAGCGCGGCCTCGCTCAGCGTGGCCGAGATGAGGCCGTCATTATTGGCCACTTCCAGGTCCGGCGTCGTGCCGCCGGTGGCCGTGGTGATCGGGTTGGCCAGTTCCCGCATCGCCGCCATGGCCGCCTCGGCCTGGGACGGATCCCGCAGGCGGAAGGAGAGGCGGCGCTGCTCCGGCTGGGTGGAGAGGTTGATGTAGCCGACTTTGGCTTGGCGCAGCCGGGTGCGGGCGCCATCGGCCAGCCCTTCCAGCCGCTCCTTGACCACGGCGTCCAGGTCCACCTCCAGCAGCAGATACGACCCGCCACGCAGATCGAGCCCCAGAGAGATCTGCCGGGCTGGCAGCCAGGACGGCATGGCCGAGCGAGGAATGACGTTCGGCAATGAGAACAGCACACCCAGCAGGATGACGCCGATGATGGCGGCGACCTTCCACCGCGCGAAATACAGCATGGCCGGAAAGGCCCCCCAGTTTCAGTGGTCCGGAAAATGCTGTCGCGGGGCCCCGGACGCAACCCATCATGCATGAGGCGCGACACTCTGCTACACGCCGCCCCCAAGGCGCGCCCCCGGGTGTGCCGCTATCATGTCTGTGTGGAGTGGGCCGATGCGGTTGAAGCTGGGTATCCTCGGGGCAGGGCATTTCGGCCGTTTCCATACGCTGAAGGCAGCCAAGGCGGCGGGTGAGGGGAAGATTGAGTTCCTTGGCCTTGCTGATGCGAATCCGGAACGGGCGGCGCTCGTGGCTGGCGAGGCCGGCACCCGCGTCTGGCAGCCGGCGGAATTGATCGCGGCCGCCGATGCGCTGATCGTCGCGGCTCCCACCGCCTACCACTTCGAGCTGGCCTCGGCCGTGCTGGGCGCGGGCAAGCATGTGTTCGTGGAAAAGCCCATCGCCGGCACCCTGGCGGAGGCGGACGCCCTGGTGGCCCTGGCGGCCGAGAAGGACAAGGTGCTGCAGGTCGGTCATGTGGAGCGCTTCGGCGCCGGATTCGCGACCCTGCTGTCCTCCGCCGGGGTGGGGCGCCCACTTTATATGGAGGCGGTGCGCATCGCGCCCTTCCGGCCGCGTGGCCTGGATGTCTCGGTGGTGCTGGACCTGATGATCCATGACCTGGACCTGGTGATCTCCCTGGCCGGTGGCGCCGCGGTGGAGGATGTGCAGGCGGTGGGCACCCGCATCGAATCCGACCGGGTGGACATCGCCAATGCCCGGCTGCGCTTCGCCAATGGCGCCCAGGCGACCATCACCGCCAGCCGCGCCAGCCTGAAGATGGAGCGCCGGCTCCGCGTCTTCGGCACCGAGGGTTATGCAAGCATCGACTTCCTGGCCCGCGAGCTGAAGCTGGTGCGGAAGGGGCAGGGGGCCTCCCTGGAGCAACTCCCCAGCCATGGCATCGAGACCCTGTCCTGGACGGACCACGACAATCTGGAAGCCGAGCAGGCTGCCTTCATCGCCGCTTGCCTGAACGGCAGCCCCGCCGTGGTCGATGGCCGCGCCGGCCGTGCCGCGCTGGACGCCGCCCTGCGGGTGGAAGCGGCAATCGGCGCTTCCCTCGCCGCCGCGGGCTTGCCGTCCGGCACGGTGTGACTACGCTGCGGCCCACTTTCCAGGAGTAGAGTGATGAAGCTCGACAACACCGCCAAGGGCGTCTTTCCGATTGCGCCGACGCCGTTTCAC
>JH599927.1 GCA_000245075.1 Acetobacteraceae bacterium AT-5844 | reverse complement strand
CGGGGTTGGCGTCGCCGATTGCGGCAGGTCCGACGTCACCGGCTGCGTCGTGTTGTCCGGCGCCTCTTCCGGCGAAGGCGGCAGAGGCAGCGGCAAGGGGTTGGGCGCGTTGGCGAGCTGCGGATTGTCCGCCGGCATCAGCTCGACCGTGATCGACTGCTCGCGCGGTTCTTCGATCTTCCGCGAAGGCAGGCCGATGAGCAGCAACAGTCCCAGCAGCGCATGCAGCGCGGCGGAGACCGTTGCCCAGAAGCGGAGGCCAGAACGGGCCATCAGGGAAATGCCGATCCTGTTAGCGCCGGGGCTGGGCGGGTGCGGTCGCGGCCGGGGCGGCCGGGCGCTGCTGGCCGGCGGCAGGGGCCGTGCCCATGGTCGCGGGAACGCCGGAGGGCTGCTCCGCCAGCAGGGCCACCTTGGTGAAGCCCGCCGCCGAAATGGTGCCCATCACCTCCATCACCCGGCCGTAATTGATGCCCCGGTCACCCCGCACAAAAATGCGGCGCTCCGGCGCACCCGGCTGCTGGGCCTGGAGGATGGCGTGCAGCTGCGCGACCAGCCCCTCCATCGGCACCTCGCTCTCCTGGATGAAGATGCGGCCTTCCGCATTAACCGAGATGGTCAGCGGCTCCGTCTCCTGGTTCAGGGCGCTGGCGTTGGTCTTGGGAAGGTCGATCGGCACGCCGACCGTCATCAGCGGCGCCGCCACCATGAAGATGATCAGGAGCACCAGCATGACGTCGACCAGCGGCGTCACGTTGATCTCCGCCATCGCGCGGTAGCGGCCCCTGCCCTTGCCGTTCCCCATGCCGGACATGGCCATGGCTCAGACGCGCTCCTCGGCCTGGCGGGAGAGGATGGCGGCGAACTCGGTGGAGAAGCCTTCCAACCGGCCGGCGAAGCGGGACAGGTCCGTGGTGATCTTGTTGTAGGCCAGCACCGCCGGAATGGCGGCCACCAGGCCGATGGCCGTGGCGAAGAGCGCCTCGGCAATGCCGGGGGCCACGACGGCCAGGTTGGTGTTGTTCATGCCGGCGATGGCGCTGAAGCTGTTCATGATGCCCCAGACCGTGCCGAACAGGCCGACGAAGGGGCCGACGGAGCCGACGGAGGCGAGGAACACCATCCAGCGCTCCAGCCCATCCATCTCACGCTGAATGGCCACGCCCATGGCACGCTCGGCGCGCTGCTGCATGCCGGCACCATGCGGAGCCTCGTTCGGGCGGGTGGCGCTGCGCTCCCACTCCCGCATGGCGGCGCCGAAAACGGCGGCCATCGGGTGGTTCGGCCGCTCGCCCTCGGTCTGGAACAGCTGCTCCAGGCTGCCGCCGGACCAGAACTTCTCCTCGAAGGCGTCTGCGGCGCGGTTCACGCGGCGCAGGCTCGTCACCTTCTCAAAGACAATGGCCCAGACCCAGATGCTGGCGGCCAACAGCCCGATCATCACGGCCTTCACGATCCAGTCCGCCTGGAGGAACAACCCCCACAGGGACAGGTCGTGAGCCACCTGGCCGAGATCCGCTGCACTCACGCTGCCACCCACGGCCTTCTCCTTCGCTCGGCCGCCCTGGTCTGAGGGTCGGCGCTATTCGTCATTCATCCCGTTGCGGAGAGCGCTGCGCCAGGGTTCAGGGATGGGGGCCGGGCGCACATTCTCCGTGCGCACGCAGACCAGACCGACAGCCAGAACCGCACGCAACGCCCCGGATTCGTCGACGACCCGCTGTTCCAGATCCAGCGAGGCGCCGCCTACCTTCCGCACGCGCGTCTCCACGACCAGAGAATCGTCGAGCCGCGCGGGGGCCACATACTCCACTTCAATGCGTCGCACCACGAGCATCGAAGCGTAACCCTGCATCATAAGTTGATGCGGCAAATCTATGGCACGCAAGGATTCCGTACGCGCCCGTTCCGCCCATCGCAGATAAGTGGCGTGGTAGGCGACCCCGCCGGCGTCGGTATCCTCGAAATAGACCCGGATGGGCCAGCGGTGCGCCGCCATCAAATTCCCCCCAGCAGGTCCGCCTGGCTCCCCTGCGGCGGCGCCATGCCCAGGTGTCGCCAACCCGGCTCCCCCAGCACGCGCCCGCGGGGCGTGCGCAGGACGAAGCCTTCCTGAATCAGGTAGGGCTCGATCACTTCTTCCAGCGTGTCCCTTCCCTCGGACAAAGCTGCGGCAAGGGTTTCCACGCCGACCGGTCCGCCTCCGTGATGTTCCGCGATGCGGCGAAGGTAGCGCCTGTCCTGCGCATCCAGCCCCTTCTCGTCCACCTCGAGCCGACGCAGAGACGCGTCCGCCATGGCCCGATCCGCCTCCTCTCCGGAGACGAGAGCAAAGTCCCGCACCCGCCGCAGCAGCCGCCCGGCGATACGTGGTGTGCCGCGTGAGCGGTTGGCGATTTCCCGCGCCCCATCCTCGCTCAGCGCGAAGCCCAGTTTCTGAGCCCCGCGCCGGACGATGAGCAGCAATTCCTCTGGCGTATAAAATTGTAACCGCAGCGGAATCCCGAATCGGTCCCGCAACGGGGTGGCCAAGAGCCCCGCCCGTGTGGTGGCGCCGACCAGCGTGAAAGGCGGCAGGTCGATCCGCACCGTGCGCGCGGCCGGCCCCTCGCCGATGATCAGGTCGAGCTGGAAATCCTCCATCGCGGGGTAGAGGGTTTCCTCGATGGCTGGCTGCAGGCGGTGGATCTCGTCCACGAACAGCACATCGCGCGGCTGCAGGTTGGTCAGGATGGCCGCGAGGTCTCCCGCCCGCTGTAACACGGGGCCGGAGGTGGCGCGGAAGCCCACGCCCAGTTCCCGCGCCACGATCTGCGCCAGCGTCGTCTTGCCCAGGCCCGGCGGGCCGTGCAGCAGCACATGGTCCAGCGCCTCGCCCCGCGCCTTGGCCGCCTGGATGAAGACCGAGAGGTTCTCGCGCAGCCCCTTCTGGCCGGTGAAGTCATCCAGCGTCTGAGGCCGCAGCGTGGCCTCGGCCGCATCCTCATCCGTGCGATGCGGGTCGGACAGGCGTTCGTTTCCCGAGGCGCTCATTTCGGAGCCAGCTCCTTCAGGCTTTCACGGATGAGCTGTTCCAGCGCCACGCCCTCACCCAGCCGCTCATATACCCGCGTCACGGTGGCCTGGGCCTCCGGCCGCCTCCAGCCCAGGTTCAGCAGCACGGAGACCGTCTCCGCCACGACGGAACCGCCGGGCAGAGGCAGCCCCACCCCGGCGGGAGCGAAGGCCGGGCCGATCGGCATGCCGCCGACCTTGCCCTGCAATTCGGAAATCAGCCGCACCGCGAGCTTCGGGCCCACGCCAGCGGCCCGCGTCAGCGCCCCCTTGTCCCCGGCCAGGATCGCCCGAGCCATATCGGCCGGCGAAAGCGCGGAGAGCAGCGACAGCGCCACCTTCGGCCCCACGCTCTGGATGCCCGTCAGCATGCGGAACCAGTCCCGCTCGGCGGCATCGGCGAAACCGTAGAGGGTGATGGCATCCTCCCTCACGGCTGTCTCGATCAGCAGCGAGGCGATGGCGGGCGGCGGCGGCAGGGCCGACAGCGCGCGGGAAGAGCAGGCGACCAGATATCCCACCCCGTTCACGTCAAAGATGCAGCCGCCCTCGAAGGCGGAATCCAGTTTCCCGGTCAGCTTGCCGATCATGCCGGCGTGTATCCCTTGGCCAGCACAATCCGGCTGGTACGGTGGTGGGCGTGGCAAATGGCCACCGCCAGCGCATCCGAGGCATCGGCGCGCTTCAGCGTGGCGCCCGGCAACAGGCGGCGCACCATGTCGGCCACCTGGATCTTGTCCGCGTGTCCTGTGCCGACCACGGCGCGCTTCACCTCCATGGCCTGATATTCCGCCACGGGCAGCCCGGCCAGCGCCGGCGCCAGCATCACCACGCCGCGCGCCTGCCCCAGCTTCAGCGCCGAGGCCGGGTTCTTATTGACGTAGGTGTGCTCCACCGCCGCCTCATCCGGCTTCCAGACATCCATCAGCGCGTTAAGGGCGCGATGAAGCTGGCAGAGCCGCTCCGCCAAAGGCAGGTCCGCCGTGGTGGAGACCACGCCATCGGCGATGTGGCGCAGGCGGTTGCCGGTACTCTCCACCACCCCCCAGCCGGTATGCTGGAGGCCGGGATCGAGCCCGAGCAGCCGCACCGTGATCATGCGTCCGCGAGCGCCTGTGCCACGGCGTCCGAGACCTCGAAATTCGCCGTCACCGTCTGCACGTCGTCATGCTCGTCCAGCACGTCGATCAGCTTCATCACCGACCGCGCCTTCTCTTCATCCAGCTCGACCGTCACATTCGGGCGCCATTCCAGCTTGGCGCTCTCAGCGGGGCCGAACTTCTCCTCCAGCACGTCGCGGACGGCGAAAAGGTCCTCGATGCCCGTGCGGATCTCGTGGCCCTCCTCGGTGCTCTCCACATCGGCGGCGCCCGCCTCGATGGCGGCCTCCAGCACGGTGTCGGCATCCGCGATGCTGGCCGGGTAGCGCACCACGCCGTTGCGCTCGAACTGGAAGGAGACCGAGCCCGTCTCGCCCATCGCCCCGCCGAATTTGGAGAAGGCGGAGCGGATGTCGGAGGCCGTGCGGTTGCGGTTGTCGGTCAACGCCTCGACGATGATGGCGACGCCGGCGGGGCCGTAGCCCTCGTAGCGCATCTCCACATAGTCCTCGCCGCCACCCTCGCCGGAGGCCTTCTTGATGGCGCGGTCGATGGTGTCCTTCGTCATATTCGCCACGCGCGCCGCCTGCACCGCGGAGCGCAGCCGCGGGTTGAAGGCCGGGTCAGGCAGGCCCTGGCGGGCGCTGACGGTGATCTCGCGGATCAGCTTGGCAAAGGCGCGGGCGCGCTTGGCATCCTGCGCACCCTTGCGGTGCATGATGTTCTTGAACTGGGAATGGCCGGCCACGCGCTAATTCTCCGGGATTCTCATGTTGTTCCGGGCTGTCGCCGTCCTATACCGCCCCCGGGCGCCGGATGCGAGGGTCCCGCACCCGCGCGCCGCTACCGTGACGTTCTGCAACAGCGCGAACAAAGGACTTGGCGAAGGTACCCTTGCCGCCACATGACCGCAGCGCAACAAAAGGAGCCCCACCCGTGGCGGCCCTCTCCTGGATGGACACTCCGCAACGCTACGGCCTGGTCAGCCGCGCCCTGCACTGGGGCATGGCGGCGCTCTTCGCCTGGCAGTTTACCGGCATGGCGGTTCGTATCCTGGTAGGGAGGCACCCTGTCACCGCCTTCATGGTTGGCAGCCATGCGGGCATGGGCACGCTGCTGCTCATTCTCGTGCTGCTGCGGGGCGCGTGGGGCCTGGCGAATGCACGCCGGCGCCCGCCGCGGGATGTCGGCCTGATCGGGCGGCTCGCCCAGCTGGGCCATCTGGCGCTCTACGCGCTGATGTTCATTGTGCCGTCCCTGGCGCTGATGCGGGCCTACGGCTCCGGCCGCGCCTTCGCTCCCTTCGGCATCCCCCTCTTTCCCGGCTTCGAGGGCGGCCCCGTCAGCTGGATGACCGCCCCGGCCAATGCCGCGCATGGCCTGCTGGCCTGGACGCTGCTGGCCCTGGTGGCGGGGCACGTGGCCATGGTCATTGTACATCGGGTGATCTGGCGCGACGATGTGCTCCATCGCATGGCGGGGCGTGCGCCGAAGCAGGCGCCCTCCCCAGCCGAGTAACGACGCCACGAGGAACGCCGCATGAACGACCCCCACGCCATCACGACGCTTGAGGACCTACAGGCGCACTACGCCGCGCCGCGCGAGATCGTGATGAAGAAGGTGGCCGACCACATCGACCCGCGTACCGCCGGCTTCATCAAAGGCAGCCCTTTCTGCGTGCTGGCCACCTTCGGCGAGCGTGGGCCGCACTGCACCCCGCGTGGGGATGCCCCGGGCTTCGTCGATGTGCTGGATGAGAAGACCATCGCCCTGCCCGACCGGCGCGGCAACAACCGCATCGACGCGCTGAAGGATGTCATCGAAAACCCTTCCGTCGCGCTGCTGTTCCTCGTGCCTGGCGTGGGCGAGACGTTGCGCGTGGCCGGCAAGGCCCGGCTGACCGCCGATCCTGCCCTGTGCGAGCGCTATGCCGTCCAGGGCCAGAAGCCCGCCACGGTCATGCTCGTCGCGGTGGAGGAGGTGTTCATGCAATGCGCCCGCGCCATCCTGCGCTCCAAGATCTGGAAGGGGGCGGACAAGCCGGCGCCGGAGGTGCCGACCGGTGGTGAATTGCTGGAAGTACACACCAAGGGCCTGATCGACGCGAAGGATTACGACACCGTCCGCGCCCCTGCCATCGGCAGCACCCTGTACTGAAGAATGAGCCGGGCGACAGGATGAACCCGCCGCCCGTCCCTTCACGCTTTTCGGCGATTCCGCCTCAAGCGATCACGCTCAGCCGTCAGATGAGCGCCACGCCCTGCTCCAGGAAGCGGGCGTAACCGGCCTGGGCCTCGTCGGAGGAGAGGAAGGTGAAGGCCACCTCGGCACGGTCGGCACCGGCTTCCAGCGCCTCCACATACCAGCCCAGACCCTCGGCATCGCTCTCGCGGCCGAGGACATCCTGGTAGAGCGATTCGACGAAGGCCGTGTCGTCCATCGCACCGCTGCGGATGCCGAATTCCTGCGACGCGACCATGCCTTCCACCACGTCCTGGCGGTCCAGCCCGGCGGACATGCGGCCGGCATAGTAGGACAGGCCGCCGAGGTCAGCCTCGCGGCCCAGCAGGCCCTCATAGGCCTGGCCGAGCCACGCCATGTCCGCATCCACCACCACGATACCCTTGGCCGCAGCGCCGGTGGGATCGGTTGCCGCCTCGGCCGAGGAGACGATGGAGGCCACCACGGAGCCGAGAGACATTCCCGATTCCACCTGTTCGGCCCAGAAGCCGGTTTCCTCGGCGGCGCCGGCACGGCCGAGCACGGCCTCGTAGACGCGGCCGATCACGGCTTCCGTGGAAAGCCCCGCCAGCGCGGCAGCGGCTTCATCCGAGGCCAGGATGCTGTCGGCGACGGAGGCCAGGTCCGCGCCATTCTTCAGCGCGTCCAACCAGAAGGACTGGCCGAGAGCGTCGGCATCACGGCCCAGCAGGCCGTTATACAGCCCGGAGAGCTGTGCCGGCGCGCTGCCGCCACCGAAATAGATGGTCGCATCGGCCAGCTGCACCGTCTCGATGCCGGCGAAGCTGGTGGCGTGGCTGCCCGCTGCGTCGTTCCAGGACACGGTATTCACCTGCCCTGCCTCACCGCGCGCCAGCACGGCATTGCCCAGCGCCACGCCCTCGAAGCGCAGCGTGTCGTCGCCTTCGCCACCGTCGACCCGGTCCGCGCCGCGCGAGGCGAAGATCAGGTCGTTGCCGGCGCCGGCCTCGATGACATTGTCCGCCGCCGTGCCGCGCAGCAGGTCGGCCGCATCGGTGCCCAGCATCGGGAAGGAGAGCGAGATGCCCGTGGTGATGCCATCCGCCTCGTTCGGCGCGATCAGGATCGGGCCCATGCCGTCCGGCGCATCCTCGGCGGGGATGAAGGTGACGACCTCGGGCTCTTCCGCGCCGGTCTGGATCAGGCCGGCATAGGTGACCTCATCCGGCCCGTCGATGCGGAAGGTCATGACGGAGTGGGAGCGTTCCAGCGCCACGAAGGCGTAGAGCTTGCCGTCCACCGTGCCGAGGGTGACGCTTTCCGGCTCTGGCCCCTTGTCGTCGGAGCGGCTGTCATTCAGCAGTTCCGGAAAGTCGGCGGCGAGGATGCGCTCCATCATGTCGCCGGAGTCCCAGGTCTGGGTCAGGCCGTTCTCGCCCACTTCCCAGATGGACATGCTGCGGCCGCCCAGGGCGTAGAGCACGTCGAAATCGCCATCCCCGTCGATGTCGCCATCAACGGCGGAAATGGTGAGGCGGCCGAGATTCTCGTCCTTCTGCAGCTCCGCCACCGCATCCGCGCCACCAAAAGCCGCCTCGTCCAGCACCACGTCCTTGACGCGGGTGGTGTCTTCATAGGCGTCGTATTCGCGCGCATCGCCCTCATTGGCGGTGACCAGATAGGTCTTGCCGTTCATCTCAAAGCTGGCGAGGCCATCCGGCATATACAGCCCCTTCACAGGGACATTGCCGATGTTCACCCCGCCATCCTCGTTAGAGGGGTCCATGCCATTGCCCGGCAGCATGTGGTCCTTGGTGCCGAGGGCGAAGACGTTCTCGAAAGTGCCGGTCGCCACGTCCAGCACAGCGATGGCGTTGTTCTCCTGCAGCGTCACATAGGCCTTGGTGCCGTCGGCGGAGAGCGCGATGTATTCCGGCTCCAGATCCGCCGCGGCCGTGGCGCCGGCCTTGATGCGGACGCCCGCGGCGCGCAGCTCATCGGCATCGAAGGCCTCGAAGCCGGCGAAGCTTTCCGTCAGCGTCGCGGTGTCGATGATGCTGATGCCGCCGGGCGCATCGCCAAGCGCGCCGGTCTCCGGATCATCGGCATAGGTGGTGAAGGGCTCGCCCTCGATCGCCACCAGCAGCTTGCTGCCATCCGGCGTGAACTTGATCATGTCCGGCGTCGCGCCGACCTCGACCGTACCGGTCAGCGTCGCGCCCGTGCCATCGGCCGACAGGCTGTAGAAGGCGACGCTGCCGTTCAGCCCGTCCTCGGCGCCCTCATAAGAGACGGCGAGCATGTCGCCATGCACGGCGACGCTGGTGCCGCCCATGCTGCCGGTGATGCCCGTGGCGCTGAGGGGCAGGCTGAAACGGATGGCGCCCGTGGCGACATCCACCGCATCCACGCCATCCGGCCCCAGGATGTAGACCAGCTTACGGGCGGCATCATAGGCCGAGACCTCGGCGCCGTTGGCGACGCCGGTCGCGGCATGGTCCACCGCGAAGATCGGGGTACCGGAGATTGTGGAAGACATCTGACTCACCATTCATGTGGCGAGCCGGGCCTTAGAGGAGGCAAAAGTCACCTCCCTTACAAAACAGCGAAGCTTACGTTACAGGCCTCAATCAGAAGCCCGGCATGGCCTGCGAGAGCAGCCCGCCCATCCGCACCGGTTCCACCCGCAGGGCCAGGCCCGTCGCGTCATCGGTCTCCACGAACACGCCGGACAGGCTGGCGGGGCCTTCCGCGGGCGCCAGCTTCTCGCCCGGCACCTTCTTCCAGAAACGCAGCGCCGCGCTGCCCTTCTGCATGCCGATGACGCTGTCATAATCGCCGCACATGCCCGCATCGGTCATATAGGCGGTGCCGTTTTCCAGAATCCGGTGATCGGCGCTGGGTACATGCGTGTGGGTGCCCACCACGAGGCTCACGCGGCCATCGAAGCTATGGGCCATCGCCATCTTCTCACTGGTCGCCTCGGCGTGGATATCGATCAACACGGCCTGCACCGTGCCGCCCGCGCCCATGGAATGCTGCGCCAGCACGCCCTGCACGGCGCGGAACGGGTCGTCCAGCGGCTCCATGAACAGCCGGCCCATGGCGTTCATCACCAGCGCCTTCCGGCCGCCCGGAACCTCGACCACCGTGGCCCCGCGCCCCGGCGTGCCGGGCGGGTAGTTCAGCGGGCGCACCAGCCGCGGCTCGCCATCGATGAAGCCGATGATCTCCTTGCGGTCCCAGCTGTGGTTGCCGAGTGTCAACACATCGGCGCCCGCTGCCAGGAAGGCCCGCACCATATCCGGGGAGACGCCGAAGCCATGGCTGGCATTCTCGGCATTCACCACGACGAGGTCGGCACGCAGGCGGGCCCGCAGGCCGGGAAGTTCAGTCGTGATGGCATCGCGGCCAGAGCGGCCGACGACGTCACCCAGAAACAGGATACGCAAGGAACAAACTACCTTTCGGTGCGAAGAAAACCGGCCTCGGTGGCGATGCCGTGCAGGAAGACGTCATGGGCGCCCGAGGGCACCTTTGCCACCTGCTGCGCCGCGAAAGCAACGCCCACGGCCCAGATACCCGGCAGACCCGCCAGGGTGCGGTCGTAGAAACCACCGCCATAGCCGAGCCGGCAACCCCGTTCGTCGAAGGCGAGAAGAGGCACCAGCAGTGCTTCTGGCGTCACCGTCTCCGCCGTCTCGGCGGGGATGGAAGTGCCAAACCGGCCGGACACCAGCGTTTCCCCCCAGGCCCAGCGACGGAAGGTCAGCGGCTGGCCGCGCCTCGGCGTCACGGGCAGCGCGAGGCTGTGGCCAGCATCCGAGAGGCGCCGCATCAGCGGCCGGATATCGATCTCGTCGCCCATCGGCCAGAAGCCACCCACCAGCGCCCCGGCCGGCGGCGGGCAATGGCGCAGCACCGTCTCCGCCAGCGCCTCGCCAGCGCCGTTAGGGTCGAGCGTCGCCCGGGCCGCCATCGCCATCCGGCGCAGCGAAGCCTTCTCCGCCGCAAGGGCGGGTGGGTCGGGAATGTCGTGAAGTGGAGCCGCCATGGCCGTTGGCGTTTTTATCCTCCCGAGACCTGCGTAAACAGGTGGGCGCCAGGTAACCGGACCAAGATCCGGTCAGAGCCAGCTCCCGGAGGTTGCTTATTGGCCCCAGGGATAATGTACCTGACGAGCCGGGCAGCTCCGGCCAGGTACTTAGGGCTGCTCAAGGCCCGCCGCAATGCCTTCGATCTTTTCCGCGATGCGTGCCAGCCTGCCCGCCAGCTCCGGGTCCATGGCCGGCGGCATGCTGCCGATGATCCCAGCCTTGGCATGAGAAAGCTCCACACGCAGATCGTGCAGCTCGTCCGCCAGCAGCAGCGCGGCCAGCAGCAATTGCCGGCTTTCCCCGAACTGCCCCCCCATGGCGCGGATGGAGGAGACCCGGCGGTCGACCTCCGCCGCCAGGGCGATGAGGTGGCCCTCCTGGCCGTCCTCGCAGGAAACGGGGTGCGTGTAGCCGCCGATGCGAACCGTGACCTGACCCAAACTTAGCGCTCCTCGTCTTGCATGGGCGGGGCGGGGGCGATGGAGGCCGCCTCATCCGGGCCGGCCGCCTGTTCCGGGGCCGACTCGGCCACGGGGTGGGAATCCTGCGGCGATCCCGCCTGCGAATCCAGCGGGCTATCCAGCTCGGCCAGGGCGCCACGCAGGCGCGCCAGCGTGTTGTCCAGCCGGGCGGAGAGAGCCGCCACCGCTTCCGGCGGAATGCCGGGCTCCGGGCGCGGCCGCGCCAGTGCCTCGGCCAGCCGGTCGACCGCCCGCTCCAGACGTGCCGCCGCCTCGCTCACCGCCTCGCTCATGCCGACGCCCTTACAGAATCCTTCGCCACCGCCGGAGCGGCGTGGCGCGATCGCGCAATGCCATCCATTAATGCAGGCTTTACCGGCGGGTTACGGGCAGGGTCAACGGCCAGGACTGAGGAATGGGCGGCAGAGCGTTAAACTTACGGGGGGAATTTCCCACAGGGATACGCAGCGTAACGGTGCGTGATTCCGCGGAGGCCGCTCAGCTGCGCGCCCTGGCGCGCCAGTGGCTGCGGCCCGGCTGCCGCCTGGCCCTGCTCTCACCGCCGGCCGCTGCGCATTACCTCTCGCCCGGCCTGTTCCTGGCCATCACCGGCCCGGAAGACCCCGACTGCCTGCCGGTGCTGGATTGCGGCGCCGCGCCCGGCCACGCGCTGGCGGCCTTGCGCGCGGGATGCCCAGCCCTGGTGCTGCGCCCCGGTCCCGCCTTCCCCGCCGTCGCCGGCGCCGCGCGGGACTCGGCTGCCCTCCTGCTGCCCGAACGGCCGCCGAGCCTGGAGATGGCCACGCTCCGCCCGGATACTCCGCGCGGGGTAGCCCTGCTGCGCTCATGGCTCATTGGGGAAGCGGAGCCGTGTGCGAGGTGACACGTTCCCAGCCCTCCGCTACATCGCGAAGCGCTGAATCAATTCACAAGACCTTACCGGGAGCACCGCCAGATGAAGCTGACGCGCCGCGTGAAGGACATCCTGTCCTGGTATGAGAGTGACAACCCCGGGACGAAGGCGAACCTCGCCCGCATCCTGATGGAAGGGAAGCTGGGCGGCACCGGCCGGCTGGTCATCCTGCCGGTGGACCAGGGCTTCGAGCACGGCCCGGCCCGCAGCTTCGCGCCCAACCCCGCGGCTTATGACCCCCGCTACCATTTCGAGCTGGCGATCGAGGCCGGCCTCTCTGCCTATGCCGCGCCGCTGGGCATGATCGAGGCCGGTGCCGCCACCTATGCCGGCGCCATCCCGACCATTCTGAAGGTCAACAGCAGCAACAGCCTCTCCACCACCAAGGACCAGGCCGTCACCGGCACCGTGTCCGACGCGCTGCGCCTGGGCTGCTCGGCCATCGGCTTCACCATCTATCCGGGCAGCGAATACCAGTTCGAGATGATGGAAGAGCTGCGCGAGCTGGCCGAGGAAGCCAAGGCCGCCGGCCTCGCCGTGGTGGTGTGGTCCTATCCGCGCGGCCCGATGCTGGACAAGGCGGGCGAGACGGCGCTCGACATCTGCGCCTATGCCGCGCACATGGCCGCCCTGCTCGGCGCCCACATCATCAAGGTGAAGCCGCCGACGGACGTCATCTCGCTGGATGCGGCGAAGAAGACCTACGAAAAGAACCCGGTGGATACCTCCACCCTCGCTTCGCGCATCAAGCACATCACGGATGCCTGCTTCGGTGGCCGCCGCATCGTCGTCTTCTCCGGCGGCGAGGCCGGCACGAGCGAATCCATCATCGAGATGGCGAAGGGCATTCATGCCGGCGGCGGCAACGGCTCCATCATCGGCCGCAACACCTTCCAGCGCCCCAAGGCGGAAGCGCTGAAGCTGCTCGCCGACATCATCGCCATCTACAAGACAGCAGGCTGAACGCCATGGCCGGTGGAAAGTCCCAGTCGAAGCAAGGCAAACCCCAGGATGAGGGCTGCCGCCTCTATCTGGTGACACCACCGGCCCTGGAGCCCCGCGCCTTCGCCGACACGCTGGCGCGCGCGCTGGATGCCGGAGACGTCGCGGCCGTACAGCTGCGCCTGAAGGATGTGAGCGACGATGCGCTGAAGCGCGCCGTCGAGGTCCTGCGGCCGGTGGCGCAATCCCGCGACGTCGCCTTCCTGCTGAACGACCGCGCGGACCTTGCCGTGCAGACCGGCTGCGACGGTGCCCATCTGGGCCAGGAGGATGGCGACCATGCCGCCGCCCGCGAATTGCTGGGCGATCTGATGCTCGGCATCTCCTGCCACGGCAGCCGCCACCTGGCGATGGAAGCGGGCGAGATCGGTGCGGACTATGTGGCTTTCGGCGCCTTCTTCCCCACCAGCACCAAGGTCACGGAACACAAGGCCGAGCCGGATGTGCTGGAGTGGTGGAGCGAGATGTTTGAACTCCCCAGCGTCGCCATTGGCGGCATCACGCCTGAGAATTGCGGGCCGCTGGTGCGGGCGGGCGCTGATTTTCTGGCCGTGGTCAGCGCTGTGTGGAACCACCCCGAAGGGGCCGCGGCGGGCGTCCGCGCGATGAACGCGGCCATCGCCGCCGCCTGACATTCGGTCCAGCCCCGGCCACTCAGCGCCGGGGATAGATCTCCCCATTCATGGGATTGCAGGGCGGGTCCGGCAGCTTTTCGATGGCAGCCCGGGCGGCGTCAATATCGACCTTGCTTTGGTCCGGGCGCACCTCGTCCGGGCTCTGGCCGGGCGGATAGGCGCCCACCACCAGGAGATCCTCGCTACCCTGCAGTTTCTGGTGAGAGACGCCTGCCGGCAGCACCACCGCATCGCCGGCCGACAGGTGGCGCCGCGCGCCCCCTTCCCCACCCAGCAGGACCGTCACCTCGCCCCGGGCAATGGCCAGCGCCTCATGCGCCGTCGTGTGGAAATGCGGGTAAGTATAGATGCCGTTGCGCCAGGCTGGCGGCCAGCCATGGCTGGAAAACATCAACTCGGCCGCTTCGGGGGAACCCGCCTCGAACGCATCGGAGACAACAATGACCGGCAGGCCCGGGTTGTTGGGCACTTTGCCGGCCTCCTCCAGCCAAAGCACTTCCCGACGCATTGTTACGCCCTCCATTGTTTTGGTTACAAAACAGAAATGGTGACTCCAGATTGCCTTTCCAACCCTTCCGGGTCCAGGCAATCCGGAGCCACCATCACGGGGGCTCGGCAAACAGACCGGCGGGTTCGCCCGCCGGGTAAGATGGTCAGCGGCCGGTGGTGCCCAGCGCCAGATCACTCACGACTTCGGCCAGATGGGCCGCGTGCGGAGAGGCCGGCGCTTCGGCCACTTCCTCCAGCGCGCCGGCGTGGCCAGCGGTCATGATACGGCCGCCATTGTCGGGGCGGTTATAGATGAAGCCGTAGGTCGGATAGACGCGGCCATAGGAGTCGTCGCTGCGGCCGACCTGCACGCGCACCGCAGTCCAGTCGTTGCGGTCGGACACATCGACCACCGAGACGCCGCGCATGATGGAGCCCTTGCGGATGCCCGGGCCTTCCCAGTTGGCATGGTCGATCAGGACCTCACGGGCGCTGACGACGCGGGAGACGACGGCCACATGGCCGAGCCGCATGCCGCCCGAGGAGCGGAAGGTGAGCACCGAGCCGCGCTCCGGGCGCTGGCCACGGGCATAGGTGCCGGCGGCGTTGGCCCACCAGGTGTGGGCGTTGCCGCTGATGTCCATGCCCGTGATGGACCGGGCATAGGGAACGCAGGAGATCGAAGCGGCGATCACCCGGGTCGGCGTACGGGCCGCCGCCGCGGCGACGCGGCCTTCCGGCTTATCGGTCTGCGGCTTGCTGCTGCGGGCGGCAACCTGCTGGACGGCAGCGCGCTGATGCTTGGCAGTCTCCCGGTTATTCCGGCTCGTAGCAGCGTCCGCAAAGGACGGAACAGCACAAACCGTGCCGAATAAGACAGCCAACGCCAATGCAGCGCTTTTACCCCGCATGAAACCCCCAACCCCTGTCGACTCAGATCCCCCACCGCGCCGGTTCCCGACTGCGGTGAGAAGGCGGTACCAAACGGGTTCACGTTTCGACAACCAGCTTGCGCGTTACAGGCCGAAACGAGCCGTGATTCGTATGAACGATCCACACAAGCCGGTGACTAATAGGACCTTAAACCTATATCACGGCCTTATCGGGCAATTTGCCACAGTGTTGCGACTTTTATGCAACATCCTCGGAATCGTGTTCATCCAAAAGCAAAGGCGCGCCAGCTTCCGCCGACGCGCCTCTCACGATCCAGCCGGAGCCGGAACAGGGCGGGGTGATTTTCTCTCCCCGTGCCCGGCCAGCCTCAGCGGCAGGCGGTAACCATGATTTCCACCAGGTGGCGCGGGTCGGCCATGTTGGCCTCCACGCAGGCGCGCACCGGGGCGCCGCCTTCCGGCAGCCACTTCGTCCACACGCCGTTCAGCGCGTCACGGTCGCGGATGTCCTTCAGCCAGACCTGGGCCTGCAACAGGCGGGTCTTGTCGGTGCCGTGGTTCTCCAGCAACTCGTCGATCTTGGCCAGGACCTGCTTGGTCTGGCCGACCACGTCCTGGGACAGGTCCTGGGCGGTCACGCCGGCCAGGAAGACGAAGCCATGATACTCGACCGCGTTGGAGAGGACCGGGTTGGTCTCGTGGCGGGTGATCTTGCTCATCGGCGCTTCGCGCTCCCCTGAGAAATGGCTGAGAACCGGCCCCGCGCCAGGTTAAGCCGCCGGGCTGGAAGCCGTGCTTCTAGGCCGCGCCCGGCGGGGCCGCAAGTCAGCCCCCCTCACCCTTCCTGCGGCGTCTCCAGCGACCGTTCGATCCGGCGCAGCCGGCTCAGCCCCCAGGCAAAGACGCACAGCGCCAGCGCCACGGCGACCATGGTCGGCAGCCGCAGGCCGAACTCCTCGCCCGCCGCGCCAAGCATCAGCGCCCCCAAGGCCGGGCAGGCGCGGGTAATAAGGCCCCAAAGGGAAAGCACCCGCCCCCGCATATCCGCCGCCGCCGCCGTCTGCGCCAGCTGCTGCACCGCCGTGCCATGCAGGGAGGCGCTGAAGCCGATTCCGGCCGCGCAGAGCAGCCCGAAGGAAAACCATCCCGTCGACACGAACCCCGCCACCGCCACAGCCTGCGTCAGGCCGGAGAAGATGGCGACACGCGTGGCGCCGTTCAGCCGCCCGCGCGAGGCGAGCCACAACCCGCCCACAAGCGCACCGACTCCGAAGGAGGCTGTCAGCACCGCCAGCGAATCGGCACCGCGATGAAACAGCTTCTCCACGAAGGGCGGCAGCAATTCCTGCACGCAGCGGAGCAGGACCGCGATCATCGCCGCATAGCCGAGCAGCGGCCCCAGCCCAGGGTGCCGGGCCACATAGGTGAAGCCTTCCACCACCTCGCCCCACAGGCTTCCTGTAGCGGGGTGGCCATGCCGGTGCTCCGGCTCCACCCGCATCCACGCCATGCTGAGAAGGGCGAGCCCATAGGCCAGCGCATTGCACGCCACCGCGGGCGCGACGCCGAAGCCGGCAATCACCGGCCCCGCCAGCCCCGGCCCGATGAAGCGGGCCAGGTTGAACACGAGGGAGTTGCAGGCCACCGCCGCCGGCAGCTCACCCCTGCCCACGATGCCTGGCAGCAGGGTCTGGCGCGCGGGCTGCAGGAAGCTGGCGGCGGTGCCGCTCACCAGCTCCAGCGCGATCAGCAGCCCGACGGTAATCTGGCCCGTCGCTGCCAGAGAGGCGACGCTCGCCGCCTCCAGCGCGATCACGGCCTGGGACAGGGTGGTCAGCTTCACCCGGTCCACCCGGTCCGCCACCGCCCCGGCGATGGGACTGATGAAGGCGGCGGGCGCGAGGTCGGCAAAGGCCACCACGCCCACCCAGAACGTGCTGCCTGTCATTTCCCAGGCCAGCCAGGACACCGCGATGCGGTGCATCCAGAGACCGGTCCAGGCCGTCAGGCTGGCACCGAAGAAGATTTTGGAGTTCCGCGTCGCCAGCGCCCGTTGCAGGGCGCCGAAGGCCGCGAAGCTGGGCAGATCAGGAGCCCCGCCCGCCCCCCGCCTGAGGCGTATCGGAAGCCCCACGCACGCATTCGTCGATCAGCCGGTCCTGCTGGAACCGGGAGGAGAGCCGGTCAGGGCTCATGGAACCGGTGGTGGCCCCGGTGAAGGCGCCCGCGCCGAGGCGCGAATCGGCTTCATCCAGCCGCATCTGCTGGCCGCGATCGCGATAGCGCATCACGCGCTCCGCTTCCTGGCGGCAGGCGGTAACGGTGGCGTCCTGTTGCTGCTG
Source organism: Acetobacteraceae bacterium AT-5844 (assembly GCA_000245075.1). Taxonomy (GTDB): domain Bacteria; phylum Pseudomonadota; class Alphaproteobacteria; order Acetobacterales; family Acetobacteraceae; genus Pseudoroseomonas. The sequence continues at coordinate 33,009 of JH599927.1, read as the reverse complement.
CTCGGCCGAGCGCGGCGCGGGGGCCGCACAGGCGCCCAGGAGCAGCAACAAAGGGAAAACGGCAGATTTCATGATGCGCTCCGGCAAGGCTTTTCCCGCTGGCCGTAACGGCGCCGGGCAAAGGAGCAGCGCAGGCCACTCAGCCCGCCTTATCCCCCCTGTCCGCCGGCGTCCCGGCGATACGGTGCGACAGAAGTCGCTTCATCCCCGTTTCGTCGAAACGCCCGGCCGCGTCCAGCCCTTCCGTGGCCGCGGCAGTGAGAAGCGCGGGGTGCAGCTCGATTCCCTCCGCTGAAATGGCATAGAGGCCACGCATCCAGCGCGCGCGTGCCAGCAGATCGACCAAAGCGAGCAGGCGCAGGCAGAGGGAAAGGCCACTCAGAGTCTCAAGCCCCGCCATCCGGTCCACCGCTTCCGCCCAGCAGGCGGCATCCGCATCGGCCAGCGCCATGGCGGGGCCGTCCTGGAACAGCAGGGTGCGGTGCGGGCCCCAGTGCTCGGCGGCGGCGGCGTCGCGCGCGGCATCCCAGGCCAGGCTCAACGCCACGGGGGATACCGCAGGAATCTGCTCCGGGCGGCATGGAATGGCGTAGTGCAGCGCGCCATCAGGGGCACGCGCAACACGGATCGGTAGGGGCATAGGGCGCAAGATGGGCACGCCGCGCGCAATGTGCCACCCTTGCGCAGGCCAGCTCCGGCTTGACAGCCCTCGTCACTTTCCCGCCTATCCTTGCGAAGGACAGGCATGCCTGCCTGCCCCTGCCCTCCGTCGCGGTGCCAAGTCCTGTCGAAGGGCGCCGAATGCTCCCCCGGCAGGCGAAGACCCCGACCGGATGACCTCCTTCCTCTGGCTGCCCACCCTGACCAAAGCGGCTTCCACTGCCCTGCTGGTGGTCACCGCCTCGGCGCTGGCGGAGAAGCTTGGGCCATTCTGGGGCGCGCTGGTCGCCAGCCTGCCGGTTTCCACCGGCCCGGCCTATGTGTTCCTGGCCCTGCAACATGATGCCGCCTTTGTGGCAGAAAGCCTGTTGAGCAGCTTCGCCGCCCACGCCGCGACCGGCGCGTTCATGACGACCTACGGGCTTCTGGCACGGCGCCGTACGCTGGGGCGCAGCCTGGGGCCGGCCATGCTGGTCTGGCTCGTGGTGGGCTACGCCACCTTGCAGGTGGCATGGACGCCTCTTTCCGCGCTGGCGCTGAACGTAGTGGTCTATGCCGTCTGCCTCACGGTGCTGCGGCCCCGCCACCCCCGGCCCGGCGAGATCCGCCCGACACCTCGCCGGCGATGGTATGAATTACCCTGCCGCGCTGCCGCCGTGGCGCTGTTCGTCATCGTCGTGGTGGCAGCCAGCAATATGCTGGGGCCGCAGGCCACCGGGCTCGTGGCCATCTTCCCTATCGGCACTGTCTGCCTCGCGGTCATCCTGCAGCCGCGCCTCGGCGGCGTCGCCACATCGCTGATGGCCGCCAGTTCGCTGCGCGCCATGGTGGGCTTCGGCGGGATGCTGCTGGTCGCCCACCTGGCCATTCCGGCCTGGGGCATGGTGACGGGCATGCTGGCGGGGCTGGCCGTCTCCCTCTTCTGGTCCGCCCTGTTATTGCTGGCGCATCGCTGGCGCCGCCCGGCCGGATGAACACCAAGCTCCTCTACCGCCGCCTGAGCATGCTTGTTCTGGCAGCCGTTGTTCTCGTGGCGGCAGTCATGTCCCTGCGTGGCAGCCCGCCCGCCACAGCCTTGTTTCTCCTGGCCGGCATCTGCGGACTGGGCCTTGTGCTCGCGAAGGCATCGCGAACCTCGCTGTCGGATAGCCTCTACTTCGTGTGGACCGCGCGGAGGCGGATCGAGATTCACGTCCCTACCCGCATCTTCTTCACGCCCCGGAAGCAGTGGAGGGACACGGCGCGGGCCATCCACCTGGGCGTCACGGAACTGGAGAGGCAGGCAACAGCGCTTGGCCGGCCTGTCGAGCTCCGCATCGCCTCTGCCCTTTGCAATCCGAAGCGGATGCGGCGGCACGGATTCTCGGGGAGAGCTTCGTCCTTCACAACGGGACACCTTGCCCGCTGGGTCGTGGCCGCGTTGCTGTTCTCCAGCCGCAGACTGGGCAGCCAGGACCTCAGCCGCCTGAAGACAACCTGGGTCCGGCAAATCGGCGCCACGGACAGGCCGGGCTGAGCACGGCCTGGTTCCGGCCCAACCTCGCTGGCAGGCGCCGCCAATGCCCTGCCCAGAGCGCGGCTGGAGATGAGCCAGGGCATGGCAGCGGCCCCAGCGATCGGCCGGCAGAGCCTACAACCCTCCGCCATGGCGGGCGTTATCCGGAAGCCCCGCTCTCGGGGCGGCGGTCGGGCCGCGAGCATCCAGCATCATGTCCCGCCGCGCGGCCGGGTTGCCTCGTCACCGCGAGGGAGACAGCACATGGAAGAGCCGAACCAGGTCACCATCGAAATCGGCAACACCCGCTACACGGGCAGCTATGTGGTCGAAGGCGACCTCGTCACCGTGACCTCGGACGATTTTGGCAACAAGGAAAGCGCGCGGATCGACGAGGCCGATCCGCATGACCTGGCGCAGGTGCTTCTGCGCGAGATGATACGGCGCAAGGAAGACCTTTGAGCCGCGAAATCAAGAACAGGGAAAAGCCCCATGGTCAATGCAGCGAAAATCGACAAGGGCGAGGTGCAGGACCACATGCCTGTGGTGGGCAGTGACGGCCAGCCCTTCGGAACCGTCGACCGGGTGGAGGGCGACTATATCAAGCTGATGCGGGAGGACGGAACCGGCACGCACCGCTACCTGCCGCGGAGTATGGTGACGGGGCTGGAAGGTGGCGTGGTGCGCCTCTCCATGCCGGCGGCGCAGGCGCGTGAGGCCTGTGTCGACGAGGAAGAAATCGAGCGGCGCATTTCGCTGGACCCGGAAGCGGGTGCGGAGTTCGGACGCCCGCCACCGGACGATGGGCCGCATGGCAGCCGGGCGCATGCCCATGGCGGCCCCAAGGGGCAAAGTCCCGGCGACATCGAACAGCGGCGGACCGACCCGACCGGCGCTTCACCCAAGCGAACCACACACCCGCATTAAATCGGGGCGCGCGCCGTCCAGTCCTGGCATGTCTGCCCGGTAGAGGTCCTGGCTTTCAGCCATCGCCCTGCAACCGGGCAGCGTTGGCCAGCACGGCATCCATCAGAGCCTGTGCTGTCTTGTGCTGTGGCCCCGGCCCGATGACGACGAACTCGATTGCCCCCAGTTCCGGCAAATGGCGGGAAGGCGGCAGCGCCACCAGCCCCGGTGGCACCAGCCGGTTGGAATGGGCCGTGATACCGAGCCCCGCCATCGCCGCCGCGCGCAACCCGCTGAGGCTGCCGCTGGTGCAGGCCACGCGCCAGGAGCGCCCCGCCTTCTCCAGCGCCTCCAGGCACATGGCGCGAGTGATGCTGGGCGGTGGGAACAACACCAATGGCAGAGGCTGGGCCGGGTCCGGACGCATGCCTTGCCGGCCCACCCAGGCCAGTTGCTCCTGCCACACCAGATGGCCGCGTGGGTCGCCACCCCGCCGCTTCACCAGGATGACGTCCAGTTCCCCGGCATCGAAGCGCTCATAAAGAACGCCGCTGAGGCCAACGGTGAGTTCCAGATCCACCCCGCTATGAGCGCGCCCGAAATCCGCCAGTACTTCCGGCAGGCGCGAGTAAGCGAAGTCCTCGGACGCCCCCAATCGGATACGTCCTCGCAGCGGGGAGCCTGAGAGGAAGCGCTCCAGCTTCTCATTCGCCTCCAGCACGCCCCTGGCAAAGCCGATGAGCGCGTCGCCATCCGGTGTCAGCGCCACGGAATGGGTATCCCGCGCAAAGAGGGTGCGGTGCAGGGCCTCCTCCAGCCGGCGGATGTGCTGGCTGACGGTCGATTGCCGCAGGCCAAGCCGCTGCGCAGCCTGGGTAAAGCTGCGGGTCTCGGCGACGGCGAGGAAGGAGCGGAGAAGTTCAGGGTGCAGCATGGCCGGCATGGTTATCACGATTCACGCATACTCTTATCGGAAACATTGCCTTCGTGAATAACCCCTTCCGCGCCTATGTGGTCCGGGACAGACCACCGGACCGCCCGACCATGAACTTCCTCAAACGCATTCCCATCGACCGCTTCCTCCTGATGCTGATCGCCACCGTCATCCTGGCGGCGCTGCTGCCGGCCCATGGCGCGGCCGTGCCGGTGGTCGATGCCGCTGTCTCCATCGCGGTCGCGCTGCTGTTTTTCCTCTACGGCGCGAAGCTGGCACCCAAGGCGGTGGTGGAGGGGCTGCTGCACTGGCGGCTTCAGGCGCTGGTCATGGCCAGCACCTTCATCCTCTTTCCGCTGCTCGGCCTGGCTGCCGTCTTCCTGTTTGGCCACTGGCTCGGCGCCGGCATGTCGCTCGGGCTGCTGTTCCTCTGCGTGCTGCCCTCCACGGTGCAGTCCTCCATCGCCTTTACCTCGGTGGCGCGGGGCAATGTGCCGGCGGCGCTGTGCAGCGCTTCCGTCTCCAACCTCGTGGGCATGGTGGCGACGCCGGCTCTGGTCACGCTGCTGCTCAGCGCCAAGGGCTCTGGCTTCAGCATGCAGGCGCTGTACGACATCGCCCTGCATTTGCTCCTGCCCTTCCTGCTCGGCCAATTGGCGCGGCCGCTGATCGGCGGCTTCATCCAGCGCCATAAGATGCTGACCTCAGTGGTCGATCGTGGCTCCATCCTGATGGTCGTCTATGCGGCTTTCAGCGAGGGCATGGTCTCCGGCATCTGGCATCAGGTCGATGCCACGAGCCTCGCCGTGGTGGTGCTGGTGGATACGGTGATCCTCGCCCTGGTGCTCGCCATCACTACGCTCTCGGCCCGCTGGCTCGGCTTCAACAAGGCGGATGAGATCGTCATCGTCTTCTGCGGCTCCAAAAAGAGCCTGGCGACGGGCATCCCGATGGCGAACATCCTCTTCCCCGGCCAGCCGCTCGGCCTGCTGGTGCTGCCGCTGATGCTGTTCCACCAGATCCAGCTTTTCGCCTGCGCCTTCCTGGCGCAACGCTATGCCCGGCGTGACGAAATGCACGTGCCGGACGGCGTTCCCGCCGAATGAGCCTGGACGGGACTCGCGCGGGCGCCCAGCATCGGCGCCCATGACGACGAATCCCGCCGACCTCTCCGCCACCGAGGCCGCCCGGCGCATCGACGCTGGCAGCCTTCGCCCCGAAGACCTGCTGGAAGCCTGCCTGGACCGCATCTCGCAACGCGAGAGCACGGTGCGGGCTTTCACGCATCTGGACCCCGCCCTCGCCCGCGCGGCAGTGGCCAGGCCGCTCTCCGGCGTGCTGGCCGGATTGCCGGTCGGCGTGAAGGATGTGCTGGATACGGCAGACCAGCCCTCCCAGTACGGTTCCCCGATCTGGCAAGGCTACCAGCCCCGCGCCGATGCCTATGCCGTCTCCGCCACGCGCAAGGCGGGCGGCATCGTGCTTGGCAAGACCGTGACGACGGAGTTCGCCACCCGGCACCCCGGCCCCACCACCAACCCGCATAATCCGAAGCGCACGCCGGGCGGTTCATCCTCCGGCTCGGCGGCGGGTGTCGCGGCGGGCTTCTTTCCCCTCGCCTTCGGCACGCAGACGGCCGGCTCCATCCTGCGCCCGGCAGCCTATTGCGGCATTACCGGCTTCAAGCCGAGCTACGGCCTCATCCACCGCGCGGGCATGAAGGTGATGAGCGAAAGCCTCGATACCATCGGTGTGTTCGGCCGCGCTGCCGCCGATTGCGCGCTCTTCGCCACGGCGCTGACGGGGCTGGACCTCGGCGACCCGCAGCGCGCCACCGGCGCCGCGCCGCGCATCCTCCTCATCGTCGGACCGGGGCAAGATGTGCTGAGCGGCGAAACCGTCGCGCTGCTCGAGAATGTCGCCGCTGCTTGCGCCCGGGCTGGCGCCAAGATCACGACGATGAGCCTACCTGCTCCGCTCAGCGCGGTGCATGAGGTCCATCCAGTGGTGATGAATGGCGAGACGCTCCAGGCCCTGGCATGGGAAAGAGCCGCCCAGCCGCAGGGCATTTCGGAAGTGCTGACGGAAAAGCTGGATTGGGCGGCGAGCCTGCCGGCCACCGCCCTTATTGACGCGCGCGCCACCTTCGCCGAAGGGCGCAAAGCCTTCCGCGCACTGATGGCGGATTTCGACATCGTGCTGACGGCCTCCGCCCCCGGCGAGGCGCCGGAGGGCATCGCCTGGACCGGCGACCCCGTCTGCAACGCGGTATGGACGGCGCTGCATGGCCCCTGCATCAGCATCCCCGCCGGTAGCGGCCCCGCCGGCATGCCGCTCGGCGTACAACTCGCAGCCCCCTCCGGCCAGGACCGGGCGCTGCTCGGCTGGGCCGGCTGGGTAGAGGGCGTGATCGGCCGCTAAGAATGTGAGGTGGGGCCTTGGCCCCACCCTCTTCGCTCAGCGCGGCTGAACCGTCGTGCTGGCCTTGTCGAGCAGCGCGGAGGCCGCGGCCACGCAGGCCTGCATCGGCTCATTCTCGGCGCAGCGGATACGGATGCGCGTATCACCACGCTCGATCATGAAAGACGCGGCCTTGGAGGGCGGCGGGCCGAAACGGTGCGGGCCGCGCATGCCGTGGTGGCGCGGGCCATGCTCGCCGGGGCCGGCGTGGCGGGGACCGCGCTCACCGGGGCCACGGCCCTCGGGGCGCGGCGCCTGGGCTTCCGCCTGCGGAGGCGCGCCAGCGGGGGGCTGCGGCGCCTGGGCCATGGCGACGCCGCCCACACCCAACATGACGATACCGGCGCCGAGCATCAGGATCTTCTTCATGATCTATCCTTCCATTCTGGCGACAACTGGTGCCGAAGCACCTCGCTGACGACAACCAAGTGGTAGCGCCAAATGAAAGCGCCGTCCTGGAAGAAGTTGTTATCAAATGTTTCGAGATCGGTACTACGTTTGTAACCTCGAAAACCCACGCTCTGAAATGAATTCTTTTTTCAGGCCAATTGGCGCCACCAAATCGCCGCAGAATACATAGCGTGGAGTACAGCCGAATAAAGGGGCTGATGGCTGCTCACAAGCCACCAGCCCTTCCGCCTCACTCCGCCGCCACCCCGTAATGGCGCGCCGCATGTTCGGGTGAGATCAATCCATTGTTCAGGTCGGCCGAGACCTTGGCCTGGTCACGCTCCGTGGGATTGCCGAGGCCACCACCCCCCGGGGTCAGCACCACCAGCCGCTCCCCGGCCGGGATGACCTGCAAGCCTTTTCCCCGCAGCACGTCCCCCGTGCCGAGGCCGACATAGCCCGCGGCACCATCCGCGCCGCCATCCCGACCGCGCGGCGGATACTGGATACGGTCGAACGCCGCCAGCAACTCAAATGGCGCATCGTCCCGGTTCTCGATTTCCATGATCTGGCCAAGCCCGCCGCGCTGGCGGCCCGCTCCGCCGGAATCCGGGCGGAATTCCTTCCGCCAGAACATCACCGGGGACTGGATCTCGGCGATCTCCACCGGAGTGCCGTGCACGCCGGAGGGATAGGCCGTGGCCGAAAGCCCATCCTGCGCCGGGCGACCGCCGGTGCCGCCATTGGTGGTGATGGCCAGCGCATAACCATGGTTCGGCCCATGCGGCCGGGCCCATGTGCCACGCACGACGATATTCCAGATGCAGGACGTGCCCTCCGCCGGAACCCGGTCTGGAATCGCCTGCCGCAAACAGCCAAAAACCATATCCGGCAGCATCTGCCCGATGATGTGCCGGGAGGAGACGGGCGCCGGCTTCTGCGCGTTGAGAATGGCGCCCGGCGGCGCGGAGACCGTCAGCGGCGCCAGCGAGCCCGCATTGTTCGGAATATGCGCGGCAACGATGCAGCCGAGGCCGAACACGGTATAGGCGGTGGTATAGGCGATCGGCACGTTGATGCCGCGCTTCGCCGCCTCGGACGTTCCGGTGTAGTCCACATGGATGTTGTCGTCGCTGATGGTCAGCCTGGCCTTCAGCTCCAGCGGATGGTCGTAGCCATCCACCATCATGCTGTAGGACCAGCTCCCCTTTGGCAGCTTGGCGATCTCCGCCAGCACCGCCTCGCGCGAGCGGGCGATGATATGCTCGGCCAGCGGCTCCAGCGTGTCGATGCCGAATTCATCCATCATCGCGGAGAGCGCGCGGCAGCCGACGTCATTGCAGGCGGCGAGGGAATAGGTATCGCCCTCCGTATCCACCGGCAGCCGCGTATTGGCGCGGATCATGGCCATCAGCGTCTCATTGACCTTGCCCTGGTCGATGAGCTTCAGCATGGGGATGTAGAGCCCCTCCATGAAGACATCGCTGGCCTCGGGCCCATTGCCGAGCCCGCCGATATCCATCAGGTGGCTGGTGCAGGAGAAAAGGCCGACGAGCTTGCCCTTGTGGAAGGCCGGCGTGGTGATGACGAAGTCGTTCAGATGCCCCGTGCCCATCCACGGGTCGTTGGTGATGTAGGCGTCACCCTCCTTCATCGTCTCCACGGGGAAGTGGCGGATGAAGTGCTTCACCGCCTCGGCCATGGAATTGACATGGCCCGGCGTGCCCGTCACCGCCTGCGCCAGCATCCGCCCCTTCAGGTCGAACACACCGGCGGAGATATCCTCGCATTCCCGCACGATGGGACTGAAGGCGGTGCGGATGAGCACCTGCGCCTGCTCGCCCACCACGGCGATCAGGCGGTTCCACATGATCTGGAGGTCGATCAGGCCGGGTTGCGCGCTCATGCCGCCTTCCTTTCCATCACGATGCAGCCTGCGCCGTCGATATGCGCATCGAAGCTGGCGGAGACATAGGTGGTCGTCTCATCCTCGGCGATCACCACAGGCCCCGGCACGACGGCCCCAGGCGGCATGGCGTTCCGCTGATAGACAGGCACGTCGATCTTCTTCTCGGTGCGGCCATCGAAGATGCAGCGCACGCCACTCGGCTTCGGTGCCGCGGCGGCCGGCACGCTCGCCACCGCCTCCGGCTTCTTCGCCTCTGTCGAGACCAGCACGGACCAGTTCAGCACCTCGATCGCCGCCGCCGGAATGATGCGCGCGAATTGCGCTGCGTATTCCGCCTCGAAGATCCGGCGCAGCTCCGGCACATCCGCCGCCGTCAGGTCATGCTCCGGCAGCACCACCGTGATCTCATGCCCCTGGCCGACATAGCGCATGAAGGCCATCCGCCGCACGAAGAGCGGTGCGCCCCGCGCGCCCGGTTCCACCAACGCCTTCGCCGCCGCCGTCATCTCCGTGAACAATTCGGAGACGCCAGCGCTGTCGAAGCTCTCATCGACACGCGCATGGCGGGAGCGGACAATTTCATACGCGACAGGCGCCGCCAGGAAGCCGACGGCCGAGCCCACGCCGGCATTGGGCGGCACCAGCACGCGGCTGACGCCCACCTTCTCCGCCACACGCGCGGCATGCAGCGGCGCGGCGCCGCCAAAGGCGATCATGGTGTGTTGCCCGATCACGGCCCCACGCTCGGCGGCATGCACGCGGGCGGCGCTCGCCATGTTCTCGCACACCATCTCATACACGGCATAAGCGGACATCTCGGCGGAAAGCCCGAGCTTGTCGCCGATATCCCGCTTCAGCGCGTCGCGGGAGAGATCGTCCCGCAGCGTCATGCTGCCGCCCGCGAAACCCTTCGGCTCGATAAGCCCCATGGCGACATCGGCATCCGTCACCGCCGGCCGCGTGCCACCCAGGCCGTAACAGGCCGGGCCCGGCACGGAGGAGGCGCTCTCCGGCCCCACGGCCACGCGCTGCATGGCATCCACCTGCGCGATGGAGCCGCCACCCGCGCCGATCTCCACCATCTCGATCACGGGGATACGCAGCGGCAGGCCGGAGCCTTTCAGGAAGCGCGCGGTGCGGTCCACCTCGAAGAAGCGGGAGGTGGCGGGCTCGCCATTCTCGATGAGGCAGACCTTCGCCGTGGTGCCGCCCATGTCGAAGGAGAGAACCTTGTCCTCCTTCGCGCGCATGGCCACCTGCGCGGCGAAGATCGCGCCGCCCGCCGGGCCGGATTCCACCAGGCGCACCGGGAATTTCTGCGCCGTCTCCAGTGATGTCAGCCCCCCGCCGGAGGTGACGAGATAAGTCGCGCCACGATACTGCCGCGCCTGCAACGCATCCCGCATCCGGCCAAGATAGCCTTCCATCAGCGGCTGCACATAGGCGTTGGCGACGGCGGTGCTGGTGCGTTCATACTCCCGCACCTCGGGGCACACCTCGCTGGCCAGGGTGATGGAAAGACCCGGCAGAAGCGCCTTCAGCACGGCCGCCGCGCGCTGCTCATGCGCCGGGTTGGCATAGGCGTGGAGGAAGGCGAAGGCCACGCTCTGCACGCCCGCCTTCTCCAGCTCCGGCGCGAGCGCCGCCACGGCCGCCTCGTCCAGCGGCAGGCGAATGGCGCCTTCCGCATCCACCCGCTCCGGCACCGTGAAGCGCAAGGCGCGCGGCACCAGCGGCACCGGCTTCTCGATGAAGACGTCGTACTGGTCGTACCGGCTCTCCGTGCCGATCTCCAGCACATCGCGGAAGCCCTGCGTGGCGATCAGCGCCGTCTTCGCGCCGCGCCGCTCGATGATGGCGTTGGTCGCCAGCGTGGTGCCGTGCACGAAGACGTCGATATCGGAGAAATGCAGCCCCGCATCCTCCAACACCAGGGAGACGCCGTTCAGCACGCCCTCCTCCGGTGCTGTCGGCGTGGTCAGAACCTTACGGGTTCGGCGGGTACCCCCCGCATCCAGGACAACATCGGTGAAGGTGCCGCCGATATCGGCGGCCAACCGGACAGGAGGCGAGGTCTGCAACACGGCAACTCCCAGGATCTCGTCGTCAGGAGCTTACCGGTTAGCAATCGATATGCCAGAGGTTCCCTTGCAGGAAACGGCGGGCCAAAGCCACGGTTCCCGCCGTGTAGCCCGCGCCCAACGCCTGCGCCGTGGGCGTTTCTGCGTGAGATGCCAGCCAGGCGGTCAACAGCATCCGCCGCAGCATCACGAATGCCGGAAGCATCGCGATATCCGTCTCCGCCAGCGATCCGACCTGCCGATAGCCCTCGACCCAGGCGCGCATCAGTGCCGGCACCACCGGCTCGTGCTCGATAAAGCTCACCGACGCCGCGAAATCGTAGAGATACCAGCAGAACCCGCTGTCATCGAAATCGATGACGCCAAGCCGCTTGCCTTCCGCGAGCAGATTTGTGAGGCGCAGATCCGCGTGCACCAACCCGAAGCGGTCCGGCGCCTCTCCATACCGTGCCAGCCTGTGCCGCAACCTGTCCGCGGCCTGGGCGAGCACCGCCTCTCCCTCGGTATCGAGGCCCATGGCATCCTGCCAGCGCCCCCAATGCGGCGCCTGCCCCAGCATGGTCGTGAAGTCCCAGCGCTTGCGGGTAAAGCCAGCGGGAGGCTGCCAGCTGCGCCCATGGGCATGCAGCCTGGCGGTGATGGCGCCCAATTGCTGGAACCAGGGCACCAGGTCGCCGCTTTCCTGCGGCTCCACGCCCTCCATGTACTCGAAGGCGGCGATATTGCGCAGCAACTCGCCATCGGGCAGCGCCTGCAACACCTGCCCATCCCCGCCCGGCACCGGCGCGGGGGTTTCGACCACCCCCTCCCGCCTCACCGCCATGATCCAGGCCAGCTCGGACTGCATTTCCGCCGGCTGGTGGTAGCCCTGGCGATAAACGCGAAGAACAAGTTTGCGCCCCCCTCCCTCGGCCAGGAAGGTGGCGTTCTCGGAGACGTTCAACAGGGAGAGCGCGGCCTCTCGCGGCATGCCCCAGCGTGGCAGGGCCTCGCGCAGCAATCCCTGGAGATGGTGGAGAAAAGGCGGGTCGTACATCACGCCCGCCGATAGCGGATCAGCCGGCCTCCGCGAAGCGGGTGATGCGAAATGCCTCCAGCGGCACATCCGTGCGCCCATCCAGCACCAGCTCGCTCATGATGGCGCCGATGGCCGGCCCAAGCTGGAAGCCATGCCCGGAAAAGCCGAAGGCGTGGAACAGGCCCGGCGTGGTGCTGCTGGGGCCGATCACAGGAATCCTGTCCGGCATCTGCCCATCGATACCGCTCCAGGAGCGGATGATCTGCGCCCCCTCCAACTCCGGCACCAGAGCGATGGCGAGACGGGCAGCCTCCATCGTCGCTTCTGGCACCGGGCGGGACCACGGCATCTCACCAGGCTCGCCGGGGTTACTCTCCCCATAGCCGCCGCCGATGATGACGTTGCCACGTGGAATCTGGCGCAGATACACATTGCCACCCACCACGCCGAGATTGGGCTCGATGAAATAGCGCATCGGCTCGGTCACCAGCATGTTCGGGCTCAGCGGCTTCACCGGCACCGCTTCCCCGAACGCCTCGGCGACGCGGCCGCCCCAAAAGCCCGCGAGATTGAGCAGGACCGGCGCGGAGAACTCCTCCCCTCGCACAGTGCGCAGATGGAACAACGCGCCATCATGCGCATAGCTCATCACCTCCGTCCGCTCATGGATGGCGGCACCCGCATCACGGGCCGCGCGGGCCAGGGCCGGGGCCATCAACCGGGGATTGGCCGAGCCGTCCTCCGGCGCGAAGGAGCCAGCCAGGACCTTGGGGCCAAGCCAGGGATATTCGCCATGCAGGGCATTGCGGCCCACCATGCGCAGCGGCAGCCCATACTGCTTCGCCACGTCCAGATAGGCGATGAGTTCCGCCTCCTCCGCATCGTTCCGGGCGAGCTTCAGATGGCCGGTAACGGTGAACTCCGCCTCCGTCCCCGCCAGCGCCTTCATGCGCCCCCAAATCTCGCGGGATTTACGCGCGATCGGCAGCTCGGCGGGGTTGCGCCCCTGCTGCCGCACGCCGCCGTAATTCACGCCCGAGGCCTGCCCCCCGACCAGTCCGCGCTCCAGCAGCACCACCCTGCTGCCGCGCAGCGCCAGATGCAGCGCGGCGGAACACCCTGCCCCGCCCGCGCCGATAATCAGCACATCGCAGCGAGTGCCGCTCATGGCGCCGCCACCAGCGGAATGGGCTTCACCGGGGCCTGCCCGCGCAGGCGCCCGACCTCGGCCACGGAACACCCCAGCTTCGCCGCCAGGATCTCCGCCGCCGCGGCCCCACAGACACGCCCCTGGCACCGCCCCATCCCCGCGCGGCTGACCGCCTTGGCGCGGTTCATCTCAGGGGCCGGCAAGGTGGGGCCGGTAGTGGTGACGCGAAGGTCACCCACCGTCAGCCCCTCACAGCGGCAGAACAGCGCATCGTCCGGCAAGGACACAGCGAGATGGGCAGGGAAAGGAAAGGCCTTTTCCAGCGCCACGCGAAAGCGCGCCAGCGAAGCCAGCTTGTGGTCAAGCGCCGCGGTCTCAACCGCCCTTCCTTCATCCTGCAGCAGGGACAACGCGGCCCGCGTGCCAGCCAGCTCCGCGACCTCCGCGCCGCCGATGCCGCTGCCATCCCCCGCAAGATAGACACCTGCCACAGGCGTGCGCCCGGCGGCATCCCGCCTTGGCACCCAATTATGCTGCACGTCGTCGAAATCGAAGGGAATGCCGGCCAGATCAGCGAGCTGCGCTTCCGGCTTCAGGCCCCAGCCAATCCCCACGGCATCGCACGCCACTTGCTGCTCCACACCCTTGGCATCGCGCCAGCATATTCCGGCCACAGTCTCATCCCCCTCGATGGCCAGCGGCGTGACGCCTTCCGCGATGCGGATGCCATGGGTGCGAAGCCAGCCGATGTAGTAGAGGCCTTTGGCGAAAGTGGCAGGGCCGCGCAGCATACCCGGCGCCGCCGCCAGCTTGGTGGCAAAGGGCGTGGTGTCCAGCACCGCCGCCACCTCAGCCCCCGCCTTCGCGTATTGATAGGCCACCAGCCAGAGCAACGGCCCGCTCCCCAGGAAAGCCACCCGTCGGCCAATCCCGCAGCCCTGCGACTTCAAGGCGATCTGCGCCCCGCCCATGGTGGTGACGCCCGGCAGCGTCCATCCCTTCACCGGCACCACGCGGTCCATGGCGCCGGTACAGAGAATGACGGCATCGTAAGCCACCACGCCCTGGCGGCTCTGGCTTAGCGTGTTCAACTGCTTCTGGCCGGGGCGGATGTTCCACACCAACGTCTCGGGCCGCCAATCCGCGCGCGCCTTCGCGGCATCCAGCGCGGCATGCAGCGCCGTGGCCCGCGAGGCTTCGAAGCCATACAGCGTCCTCGCATCCCGCTGCATGCCGGCGGGTGGGCGCTGATAGATGCGCCCGCCCCCATCCATCGCCTCGTCGATCCAGACCGGGCGGATGCCATGGGCTAGCAGTGTCTCCACCGCGCGCACGCCGGCCGGGCCGGCTCCCACCACCGCGACCTTCATCCCCGCCGTACCTTCATTCCATCCTGCGCCAGCGTGGCACAGGCCCGCACGCGCCCCATGCCTTCCACCACCACCCAGCAATCCTGGCACGCACCCATCAGGCAAAAGCCCGCGCGGTGCCCGTCTCCGAACTCACTTTCCCGCAGATGCCCGGCACCGCCGGCGAGCAGCGCCGTGAGCAGCGTGTCGCCCCGCATGGCGGCCACGGCCTCGCCCTCCAGGTGCAGGGAGATGGCAGGGCGCGCCGTGTCGCGCAGACGCGTGAGCTTCAAAGCGTGTCCTCGTGCCGGCAATTCACCAGCAGCTCGGCCACGGAGGCGGTGCTGGAAAGGCGCAGCAGCATCTCCGCGATCAGCGCCAGATCCTCGGGGCGCGACATCTTGTCACGCGGCCATTTGGTAACATGTGCCGTCATGTCTGTATCGACGAAGCCGGGGCAGAGCGCCGTCGCGCGGATGCCGTGATCCCAGCCCAGCCGTCGCACCTCCTGGGTCAGCGCCATGACCGCGAACTTGCTCATGGCGTAGCCGAGATTGTCGTTCCGCACCCGCTTGCCAGAGAGCGAGGAAATGTTGATCACCCGGCCCTCGCCGCCCCCCACCAGATGCGGCCATGCCGCGCGGATCACATGGATCGGCCCCATGGCGTTGACCGACCATAAATCCTGGAAGGCATCGTCGGGCCCCTCCAGCAAACTGGCGCGCGGATTGATGCCGGCCGCATTCACCAGCGCATCCACCCGCCCGAAGCGCGCCACTGTCTCATCCACCCAGCCCTGGGCGCTGCCCTGCCGCGTGGCGTCATAGGCGAAGCCGGCGCTCCCCTGCGGGGCGCGGCTGACATCCCGCACCCCCGCGCTGACCTGGCAGCCCGCGGCCAGCAGCCTCTCCGCCACCGCCCGCCCGATGCCGCGCGCGGCACCGGAGACCATCACCACCTTGCCAGCCAGATCTCTCATGCCCCGCCCATCGCCGCCGTTTCGAAGGTCAGACCCGAATAGAAGGTCAGTGCCCCCGGCAGGTTCTTGAAGCCGGTGACATCCTTCTTCATCGCATAGCCCTGGCTGCGCCATGTCAGGCCGACGATCGGCACCTGCTCGATGGCGACGCCCTCCATCTCCCGATAGATCGCCCGGCGTTTCTCGGTATCGAACTCCGCCCTGCCGGCGGCCAGAAGCTGCGAGATACGGTCGATCTTCAGCCCATAGCTGCGAACATAGGAGGGCGAGAGCGAGCCATCGATGAAGTTCGCGATACCATCGGGGTCGTTGCTGTCCGCCGCCGTCCCCAGCACGGCCAGGTCATACTGGCCACGGTTTCCGATGGAAACGCGGGTCGCCCAGTCCGGCAGGTTCAGCTCACAGCGGATACCCACGGCGGCCAAGTGGTTCTGCACCACCTCCGCCGTGTCCTTGTGCATGCCGTATTGCGCGGTGGCCAGCAGGCCGCAGGAGAGGCCGTCCGGGAACCCCGCCTCCGCCAGCAGCTTCTTCGAGAGTGCCGGGTCGTAGTGCCAGCCATTCTTGTATTCGGCATTGTAGAACGGGCTGGAGGATGCAACCGGCAATTGCTCCAGCGCAGAGCCGCGCCCGAAGAACGCCGCCTTCACCAGCTCGTCCCGGCGAATGGCATGCGCCACCGCCTTGCGAACGCGGTGATCATTGAAGGGCGGCCGCGTACCATTGAACATGAGGTACATGAAGGCGCCATCCACCGCATCCAGCTTCAGGGCCGGGTTGGCGGTAATGGCATCCATCGCCTGCCACGGCACGTACTCGATCAGGTCGAGATCGCCGGACTGCAACGCGGAAACACGAAGATTCTCGTCCGAATATGCGACGACGCGGATGCCTTTCAGCTTCGGCAGGCCCGGCTTGTAGAAGTTCGGGTTCGCCTCGAACTCCAGCGAAGTTCCCCTCTCCTGCGCCTTCAGCACGAATGGTCCCGCGCCAGAGGGGCTGGAACGTTCGGAATTCCGCGAGATGATCGGCAGGTGGTAATTGGCGAACATCGTCGGCAGCGTCACCACCGGCGTCTTTGTCACGATGCGCACCGTGCGGTCATCGGGCGTTTCCACCCGCTCCACATTCTGCATCTCGTTCCGGAAGAAGGCAGTGGATTTGGGGTCAGCGACTTGCTCGATCGTCCATTTCACATCGGCGGAGGTCACCTTCTCGCCATTCTGGAAGCGCGCGTCCCGCAGCTTGAACACCCAGGCGTTGTTGCCCTCCTGCGCCCAGGATTCCGCCAGCTCCCCCCGCAGCGCGCCATCATCGCCATAGGAGGTGAGGCCGCGATACATCAGCAGCTTCATCGTCGCCGCGGCGGTACCGCTATTGGCCCAGGGCTGGATGGTGGGCGGGTAACTGGAAAGCCCGAAGGTCAGCACACCCGGCGTGCGCGCCCGCGCACCCGGAATCCGCAGGAAAGGGAGAGCAGCGGCGCCGGCCATCATGGCGCGGCGGGAGAGAGTCGGAGGCATTGGGGCAGTCTCCTGTCTACTCGGTTTCAGCTCTGAAAAGCGTAGATATCCTTTGCGTGGACGGGACTGATCACGCCCTCCGCCACATCCCGCGCGACGGCCTCGGGCGCGCGGGCGGAGGCCGGGCCATAGCCACCTGCACCGGGGCTCACCACGGCGAACCATTGCCCCGCCTTCAGCGTGGCCACGCTGCCCTGGAAGGTGACGCCCGGGCCGCACTCAACGGCACCATGACCGCCCGCGCCGCCGCCCGCCAAGCCCCAGGACCTGGAGCGCAACCGGCCGATATCGACGCGCACCATGCAATCCTCATCGGCGCGATAGACACGCCGCAGGCCCATGCCGCCGCGGTACTGCCCGTCGCCCGCCGACTCCTCTACCAGCTCATAGCGCAGCAGCGTGAGCGGATACTCGATTTCGAGTGCCTCAACCGGCAGGTTGGAGGTGTTGGTGGTGTGCACATGAACGCCGTCCAGCCCGTCCTTGTTGTGCCGCGCGCCGCTGCCGCCGCCCATGGTCTCCAGATAGACCCACAGCTTGCCGTCGCTCTTCCGCTGGCCGATGAAGCTCGCCACCGTGCAGACGGAGTTGGAGCAGGCCGTCACTTTCTCCGGCGCCGCCTGCGCGATGGCGCCCAGAATGAGATCCGACACACGCTGGCAGGCCGCCAGGCGCCCATTCACCGCCGCCGGGTGCTCGCAATTCAGGATGCTGCCCTTGCGTGCCGTCACGCTCAGCGGCCGCGCGAGGCCGGCATTCGGCAGGATGCTCGGGTCCACCACGGATTTGACGATGTAGTACACCGTCGCCAGCAGCGCGGTATAGGTCATGTTGATGCCGGCGCGGCGCTGATCCGGCGCGTCGAAATCCAGCGACATGCTGTCGCCTTCGACCGTCACGCTCACCTTGAAGGGCATGTTGTCAGCGGTGTCGATCGGGTCGAACACGTCCTCGAAATGCCAGGTGCCGTCCGGCATGGCGGCGATACCCGCGCACATCTTCCGCTCGGCGTAGTTCAGCAATTCATCCGCCGCCGCCAGAACGGTCTCCGCGCCATACTTCGCGCACAGCGCCTGGAAGCGCTGCACGCCCACGCGGTTGGCGGCCATCTGCGCCCGCAGGTCGGAAAGGCGCTCATGCGGCACCTGGCAGTTCAGCAGGATGAGATTTTGTACGTCTTCCTGCAGCACGCCCGCGCGATACAACCGCACAGGCGGAATCCGCAGCCCTTCCTGGTAGATATGCGCGTGCCCGCGATCGGCGAAGTCCGAGTGATGCGCCAGATTCACCGTCCAGGCAGCGATCCTGCCATCCACGAAAATCGGCTCGGCCAGCACGATATCCGGCAGATGTGTGCCACCGCCCTCATACGCGTCGTTGCCGACGAACACATCGCCCGGGCGCATATCCTCCACCCGGTGCTTCGCCATGATGTGCGGGATGATGCCGATGAAGCTGCCCAGATGGATGGGGATATGCTCCGCCTGGCACAGCGTCTCGCCCGCCGCGTTGAACAGGGCGGTGGAGCAGTCCCGCCGCTCCTTGATATTCGTGGAGTAGGAGGCACGGATCAGCGCCTCGCCCGTCTCCTCCACGATGGAGGACAGCGCGGCACCAATCACCTCTACGGTGATCGGGTCCAGAACCGGCGCCGTGGCCTGAGAGACAGCCTGGCTCATGCCACGACCTCCAGGATGAGGTTGAGATAGGGATCGACACGCGCGCTCATGCCGGGCGGCACCACGGTGGTCGTGTCCATCTGCTCGACGATGGCAGGGCCGGCGAAGCGGTTGCCCGGCTTCAGCCCCTCGCGGCGGTAGATCGGCGTGGGCACGAAGTCCTGCGCCTCGGGGAACCAGACGGGGCGCTGGCCGGTGATGGCACCGGAGGCATCCGGCCCCGCCTCGGGGAAGCGCGGCAGCGCGGCCTTGCGCACCTTGCCCGTGGCCTCCAGCCGCAGGGTGACGATCTGCACCGCCTCCCCTTCCGCGATGAAGCCATAGCGCTGGCGGTGCAGATCCTCGAACCCGGCGGCCAGCGCATCCAGCGTGGCGGCGGTCACCGGCCCCTCCGGCAGCGGCACGGCCAGTTCGTAATTCTGGCCGGCATAGCGCATGTCCGCCGTGCGGGTCAGCACGCGGTCCCCGGGCGCAATCTCCTCATGCGCAAACCAATCCTCCGCGCGTGCCACCAGCGTGGCAAACCCATCCGCCACCTCGCCGATGGAACCCTGCACCAACGGCAACAGCTTCGTCGCCGCGAAATCGGCGCGCAGATCCGTCAGCAACAGGCCCATGGCGCAGAGGATGCCCGGATTGCGCGGCACCAGCACGCGCTTCATGTCCAGCTCCTTCGCCAGCCGCGCCGCATGCAGCGGGCCGCCGCCACCGAAGGCCATCAGCGTGAAGTCGCGCGGGTCATGCCCGCGCTGCACGGAAATGACACGAATGGCGCGGGCCATATTCGCCGTGACGACGGAGAGGATGCCCTGCGCGGTTTCCATCAGCCCGAGGCCAAGCTTGTCCGCCAGCTTCTGGATGGCGGCCTTGGAAAGGTCCTGCCGGATGGCCATGCGGCCGCCGAGCAGATGCGTCGGGTTCAGCGTCTGCAACACCACATTGGCGTCGGTGGTGGCGGGTTCCTCATTCCCCTGGTCGTAGCAGACAGGTCCCGGGAAGGCGCCGCAGGAACGCGGCCCCGCCTTCAGCAGCCCGCCCGCATCGACATAAGCGATGGAGCCGCCACCGGCACCCACCGTGTGGATATCCAGCATCGGTGCCTTGATGGGGTAGCCATGCACCACCGCCTCGCTAGTCAGCCGGCACTGGCCGCCCTGTAGCAGCGCCACATCGGTGGAGGTGCCGCCCATGTCGAAGGTGATGAGGTCCTCGAACCCCGCCAGCTTGCCGATGGCCTGCGCGCCCACCACGCCGGTAGAAGGCCCGGAGAGCACCGTGCGCACCGGCAGCCCCGCCGCCGCGGCGAAGCCGATGACGCCGCCATTGCTCTGCGTCAGATGCGGCGTCGCCGTCATGCCCAGCGCTTCCAGGCGCGGCGTCAGCCTCTCGATATAGGAGCGCATGACCGGGCCGAGATAGGCGTTCAGCACCACCGTGCTCAGCCGCTCATACTCACGGAATTCCGGCGCGATCTCGTGCCCGGCACTGATGAAGGCGTCCGGCATTTCCTCGCGGAGGATTTCCACCGCCCGCGCCTCATGCTCTGGCCGGATAAAGCCATAGAGGAAGGAGACGGCGACGGCCTTCACCCCCGCCTCGCGCAAGGCCACGGCGGCGGCACGCATCTTCGCCTCATCCAGCGCCGTGTCGATGCTGCCATCATGGCGCACCCGCTCCGGCACTTCCTGCCGCAAGTCGCGCGGCACCAGAACCGGGGGCTTGTCCGCCTGAATGTCGTAGAGATCCGGCCGCTTCTGGCGCCCGATTTCCAGCAGGTCCCGGAAGCCGTCTGTCGTCACCAGCCCGGTCTTCACCCCCCGGTGCTGGATCAGCGCATTGGTCGCCACCGTGGTGCCATGGCCGAAATAGCTCACCGGCGCGGCTGGCTTCTCGCCCGCCTCGGGCGCCACGCGGCGCATGCCTTCCTCGACGCCCTGGGCGATGCCGCGCGAAGGGTCATCCGGCGTGGAGGAGACTTTCCAGACTTCGACGCGGCCTTCTTCCTCGTCGAACAGGCAGACATCCGTGAAGGTGCCGCCGGAATCCACACCGACCCGCCAACGCGCCATTCTTTTGCCTCCTCGCGGCAGCGCCCGGAAAGGGAGCCGCGTCCCGGAGGGAAGTCTTCGCCTTGCCTCTCCGCCCGGCAAGCACAAATTTCACCTGTTGACAGTCGAAGCTTCATAATTTCGATATATGGAATTATTCGGTTTCACGGTGTGAGAGATCCGCCGCGAGGAGCGTCATGGACACAACCGGCAGCCTGCCGCGCGGCCTGCATATCCTCCGCCTGCTGGCGGATGCCGGGCCGGGCGGCCAGCGCCTGAGCGACATTGCCGAGGCCGCTTCCCTCCCACGCCCCACCGCGCACCGGATTCTGCGCATGCTGGTCAGCGAGGGCTTCGTGGAGCACGACGCCGCCGCGCGCCGCTACCGCCTGGGGCTCACGCTGTTCCTGCTGGCCTCCAAGGCCGGCAACCCCGCCGGGCTGCGGGACCTCAGCCGGCCTGCCCTGCTGCGCCTGACCGCCTTGCTGGGGGAGACCGTCTTCCTGCTCGTGCACAATGGCTACGATGCCATCTGCATCGATCGCAGCGCCGGGCCGCTGCCCATCCGCTCCTTCACGGGCGATATCGGCGGCCGGGTGCCGCTCGGGCTCGGGCAGGGTTCCACCGCCATCCTGGCCTGCCTTCCGGTGGATGAGCGGGAGGAAATCATCCGCCACAACCTGCCCCGCATCCGCGACCTCGGCGGTTCGGACGAGCCGGTGCTGCGGGAGGAAATCGAGCGTGTGCGGAAGGAAGGCTATTCCATCATGCCCGGCGTGCTGCCCGGCATGGCGGGCCTCGGCGTGCCGCTGCTGGATAAGGATGGGCGGGCCGTCGCCGCGCTGAGCATCGGCACCACCACGGACCGGCTGGGGCCGGACCGGCGGCAACTGGTAGCCGACCTCCTGAAGAAAGAGGCGGGGGCCATCGCCACCCGCCTCAATCCGTTCGATCCCGCCTTGCGTCGCGCGGGCGCGGCCATGGAAGCCGCTCCCGCGCGGTAGAGGGTTATTCCGCCGCCGCGGCCTGCGCGATCGGCAAGGGCTTGGGCTGCCCGGCCATCGCCGCATCCAGGCGGTCGCGGTCCAGCTCGCCTTCCCAGCGCGCCACCACCACGGTCGCCACCGCATTACCGACCAGGTTGGTCAGCGCGCGGCACTCGGACATGAAGCGGTCGATACCCAGGATCAGCGCCATGCCGGCCACCGGCACGGAGGGCACCACGGAAAGCGTCGCCGCCAGGGTAATGAAGCCCGCGCCGGTAATGCCCGCCGCACCCTTGGAGGAGAGCATGGCCACCAGCAGCAGCAGGATCTGGTCCGCCCAGCTCAGATGGATGTCGGTGGCCTGCGCGATGAACAGCGCCGCCAGCGTCATGTAGATGTTGGTGCCATCCAGGTTGAAGCTGTAGCCGGTGGGGATGACGAGGCCGACGACGGACTTCTTGCAGCCCGCGCGCTCCATCTTCTCCATCAGCGTCGGCAGCGCGGCCTCCGAGGAAGACGTGCCGAGCACCAGCAGCAGCTCTTCCTTGATGTACTTGATCAGCGCCAGGATCGAGAAGCCATTGTACCGGGCGACCGCGCCCAGCACGACCAGCACGAAGATCAGCGAGGTCAGGTAGAAGGTGCCGACCAGGAAGGCCAGGTTGGCGACGGAGGAGATGCCGTAGCGGCCGATGGTGAAGGCCATGGCGCCAAAGGCACCGATCGGCGCGGCCTTCATCAGGATGGACACCAAGCGGAAGATCGGCGCCGTCAGCGCGTGCATGAAGTCCAGCACCGGCTTGCCGCGGTCGCCCACCATGGCGAGCGAAATGCCGAACAGCACGGCGAAGAACAGCACCTGCAGAATATCACCCGAAGCGAACGCCCCCACGATGGTGGAGGGGATGATGTTCATCAGGAAGCCGGTGATGGTCTGCTCATGCGCCTGGGCGGCGTAGCCCTGCACCGCCTTGGCATCCAGCGTGGCCGGGTTGATGTGCAGGCCATAGCCCGGCTGCACGATATTGCCGACGATCAGGCCAACGATCAGCGCCAGGGTGGAGAAGCAGAGGAAGTAGATCATCGCCTTGCCGGCGACGCGCCCCACCTTCTTCAGGTCGCTCATGCCGGCGATGCCGGTGGCCACCGTCAGGAAGATGACGGGCGCGATGATCATCTTCACCAGCTTGATGAAGGCATCGCCCAGCGGCTTCATCGCCGCGCCTTCCTCCGGCCAGAAATGGCCGAGGGCAATGCCGAGTGCGATGGCGACGAGGACCTGGAAATACAGGTGCTGCCAGATGCGTGTAGGGCCGGTGTGCCGGGTGTCTGTCCCGGGCGCGGTGTAGCTCGCCATATCGTTTCCCTGAACGGCCCCGCCACGCCAGCCCGGCGCCCGGAACCCCTTGTGCTTGCGATCCTGGGCGGACGAAGAAGCCGCCTCGGCTGCCCCTTTCGCAAGCGGCGTGCCAACACCGCAGGCAGCCGAAAACATGGAACAGACATAAGATTCATGTTTCCGGCACATGCGATCCGTGCGGAAATCCGCCCTCTACCCGCCCCTGCTGTGTGGTATTCCGCACAGATCATGCAGCCCTCCGCCCTCTCCTCCGCCAGGAACCGCCTCCGCGCTCATCGGCGCATGGCGGGCTGGCTGGGGCTGACCCTGCTGGCCGGTGCCGCCTCGGTCACGCTCGCCTGGTTCAGCGGCCAGGCGGCCCGTCAGCACGCCTGGGAAGAGCTGACCAGCCAGGCCAACACCACCGCCACGCTGAACGCCGCCCTGCTCCGCAGTGAACTGGAGAAGCAGCGCTCCCTGCCCTTCGTGCTGGCCCAGGACCCCGATCTCCGCGCCGCGCTGGCGCAGCCCGAACCGGAGATGCTGGACCGCGCCAACCGCAAGCTGGAGCGCCTGCGCAACGGCACCGGCGCCAACGTCATCTATTTGATTGACCCCACCGGCCTCGCCATCGCCGCCAGCAACTGGCGGGAGCCGGTGAGCTTCGTCGGTAGCGACTACCGCTTCCGCGAATACTTCCAGCGCGGCATGAGCGATGCGGCGGCCGAGCACTTCGCCCTGGGCACCGTCAGCCGCCAACCGGGCCTCTACATTTCCCGCCGCCTGGGCCCGGCCGAGGCCCCACTCGGCGTCGTCGTGGTCAAGGTCGAGTTCGAGGCGGTGGAAGACACCTGGCGTGTCTCCGAGGGCAGCAGCGGCGGTGACGGCCCACGTCCCGTCTTCGTCACGGATGAGCGTGGCATCATCCTCCTCACCAGCCGCCCGGGCTGGCGCTTCCATACCGACCATCCGCTGCCGGAAGCCGACCTCGCCGCCATCCGGGAAAGCCTGCAATTCGGCGACGCGCCGCTGACGCCTCTGCCGCTGCGGGAGAACCCCGCGGCCGAACCCGGCTCCGTGCTCCTCGATACCGCCGAGGGTCGCGCCACACCTCTTTTGCGTGTCAGCCAGCCCGTGCCGGCCGCCCCCTGGCGCATCAACCTGCTGGTCCCCGCCGAGGCCACGCTGGCAGCCGCCGAACAGCAGCGGCGCTGGGCCGTGCTATTGGCCTGCCTTCTCGCCATGGGTTTTGGCGCGTTCATCCTGCAAAGGCGCGAGCGCGCGCTTCGTCACGCCGCGAGCCAGGAGGCCGCGCGGCTGGAGTTGGAGGAGCGCGTTGCGTCCCGCACAGCCGAGCTGCGGGGTGAGATCGCCGAGCGGGAGCGGATGGAAACCCGCCTGCAGGATGCGCGGGAGACGCTCCGCCAGGCCAACCGGCTGGCGACGCTCGGGCAGGTGGTGGCGGGCGTGGCGCACGAGATCAACCAGCCCGTCGCCGCCATCCGCAGCTATGCCGGCAACACCGCCACCTTCCTCGACCGTGGCGAGCTGGACCCCGCTCGCCGCAACCTGGACACCATCACCCGCCTGACAGAGCGCATCGGGGGCATTACCGACGAGCTCCGCACCTTCTCCCGCAAGGGCGTCGGCCCCGTGCGGCCCGTGCGAATTTCGGAAGCGGTGGATGGCGCCATCCTGCTGCTGCGCTCCCGGCTGGACCACCAGGGCGTGCCGCTGTTCCGCGCGCCCCTGCAAGGAGACCCGCAGATTCTTGGCCGGCAGGTGCGGCTGGAACAGGTGTTGGTGAACCTCATCCAGAATGCGCTGGAGGCGGTGGAAGGCCGCGCGGACCCGAAAATCCACCTGGACATCACCACCCGGGATGGCGAGGTGCGCATCCTGCTGCGCGACAACGGCCCCGGCATCGCGCCCGAAATCCAGAAGGCGCTGTTCATGCCCTTTTCCACCAGCAAGCCCCAGGGGCTCGGGCTCGGCCTTGTGCTGTGCAACGACATCGTCACCGAGGCCGGTGGCCGCATCGAGGTGGACAGCACGCCCGGGCGCGGCGCCGCCTTCACCATCATCCTGCCTGAATATCGCGGAGAACCGGCATGAACGTCACCCGTATCGCCTTCGTGGATGACGATGCCGACCTGCGCGCCGCCAATGCGCAGACCCTGGAACTTGCTGGCCTCTCCCCCCTGCCCCTCGCCTCCGCCGCCGAGGCGCTGCACCATATCGACGCCAGCTTCGAGGGCGTCGTCGTCAGCGATATCCGCATGGCCAAGATGGATGGCATGCAGCTCTTCCGCCGGCTGAAGGCGGTGGACCCGGACCTGCCCGTCATCCTCATCACCGGCCATGGCGATATCGCCATGGCGGTAGAAGCAATGCGGGAGGGCGCCTACGACTTCATCGCCAAGCCCTTCGCGCCGGATGCGCTGCTCGCCAGCCTGCACCGCGCGCTGGAAAAACGCCGGCTGGTGCTGGAGAACCGGCGCCTGCGCGAGGCCGCCGCCGAGACGGGCGGCGAGGATGTGGCCATGCTCGGCGAAACCCCTGCCATGCAGCGCCTGCGCCGCACCATCCACCAGGTGGCCGATGCCGATATCGACGTGCTGGTAGTGGGCGAGACCGGTTCCGGCAAGGAAGTCGTCTCCAGCCTGCTGCACCGCTGGGGCCGACGCGCCTCCCGCCCCTTCGTGGCCCTGAACTGCGGCGCGCTGCCGGAGACGGTGATCGAGAGCGAGCTGTTCGGCCACGAGGCCGGCGCCTTCACCGGCGCGCAGAAGAAGCGTGTCGGCCGCATCGAGCATTCCAGTGGCGGCACGCTGTTCCTCGACGAGATCGAGAGCATGCCGCTCTCGTTGCAGGTGAAGCTGCTGCGGGTGCTGGAAACGCGCAAGGTCACTCCGCTGGGCACCAATGAGGTGCGGTCCCTCGATCTCCGCGTCGTCGCCGCGAGCAAGGTCGATCTCGCCGAGGCCGCGCGCGCCGGCAGCTTTCGCGAGGACCTGTTCTACCGCCTCAACGTCGTCACCCTGCGCATTCCGCCGCTGCGTGAGCGCAAGGAGGATATCCCGCTTCTCTTCGCGCATTTCCTGGCTCGCGCCGCCGCCCGTTTCCATCGCCCTGTACCGGAGATGAGCGCCGCGATGGAGCAACACCTTCTAAGCCATGACTGGCCCGGCAATGTGCGTGAACTCTCCCATTTCGCGGAACGGGTCACGCTTGGGCTCGCGCCCGAAACGGCCGAGGAGATACCGGCCGCGCAGGGCACCAGCGACGGAACCCTGCCCGAACGCGTCGAACGTTACGAGGCCGGCCTCATCCGCCGCGCGCTGGAAGCCACCGGCGGCGATGTACGCGCCACGCTTCAGGCCCTCGGCATTCCGCGCAAGACCTTCTATGACAAGTTGCAGAGGCATGGCATCGACCGTGCCCACTATGTGCGGCAGGAGTAGACGCCATGGATATCGCCTCCCTCGAAACCCCGGTGCCGGTGGTCGATCTCGACATCGCAGAGGCCAACATGGCGCGGATGCAGGCCTATGCCGATGCGCATGGGCTGGCGCTGCGCCCCCACATCAAGACGCATAAGCTGCCCATGCTGGCCCGGCGCCAGCTGGAACTCGGCGCCAAAGGCATCACCTGCCAGAAGCTGGGTGAAGCCGAGGTGATGGCGGATGCCGGGCTCGACGATATTTTCATCAGCTACCCCATCGTCGGCGACGCGAAGGCGGAGCGGCTGGCCGCCCTTGCCGCGCGCGTGAAGATGACCGTGCATGCGGACAGCCGCGAAGGCCTCGCCACCCTGGCCAAGGCCGCGCGCCACGGCCATGAGATCGGCGTCGTCATCGAGTTCGACAGCGGCAACAAGCGCAGCGGCGTCATGACGGTGGATGAAGCCGTCGCCCTCGCCAAGGAAGCCGCCGCCACGCCCGGCCTGCGCTTCGAAGGCCTCATGACCTACCCGACCAGCGCCGCCGCTGCGGCCTTCCTGGCCGAGGCCCTGCCGCGCCTGGAAGCCGAGGGCCTGAAGCCCCGCATTCTCTCCGGCGGCGGCAGCCCCAAGGCGACGCACACGCACGAGCTGGCGCCGGTCAACGAACTCCGGGTCGGCACCTACATCTATAACGACCGCAGCATGGTCGCCGCCGGCGCCGCCACCTGGAAGGATTGCGCGCTGACGGTGCATGTCACCGTCATCAGCCGCCCGGAGGAAAGCCGCGCGATCATCGATGCCGGCAGCAAGACCTTCACCTCCGACCTCACCCCGGGCGGCGCCAAGGAAGGCTTCGGCTACATCCTGGAATACCCCGAGGCCAAGATCGACCGCATCAGCGAGGAGCACGGCATGGTCGATCTCTCCGCCTGCGCCAGGAAGCCCAAGATCGGCGAGCGCCTGCGCGTCGTCCCCAACCACGTCTGCCCCGTCAGCAACCTGCATGACCGCGTCGCCACGGTGAAGGACGGCAAGTTCGCCGGCTTTGTCGACGTCGCCGCCCGGGGGCGCACGCTGTGAGCGCCCCCGTGAACACCCCCGAGGAGAAGATCGCCGCGCTGGGCCACACCCTGCCCGTCCTCGGCAAGCCACTCTTCGCCTATGTGCCGTTCAAGCGCGTGGGTGATGTCGCCTACATCTCCGGCCAGGTGCCGCGCCACCCCGATGGCTCGCTGACCACCGGCAAGGTGGGTGCGGAGATGAGCGTGGAGGATGCCCAGAAGGCGGCGGAACTCTGTGCCCTGCACATCCTCTCCGTGGCCAAGGCCGCCGCCGGCAGCCTGGAGAAGGTGGAGTTCCTGAAGATCTTCGGCATGGTCAACGCCACGCCGGAATTCGGCCAGCAGCCGCAGGTGATCGACGCCTGCTCGAAGCTGCTCTTCGCCGTTCTGGGCGAGAATGGCCGCCACGCCCGTTCGGCGGTCGGCATGGGCTCGCTGCCCAGCAACGTGCCCGTGGAAATCGAGGCGGTGATCCGTATCCTCGACTAACGCGTCGTCACTGAAGGCGGGAGGGCCGAAACCCTCCCGCCGGATCCTCAGGCCGCGACAGGCACCTTCACTTCGCTGGTCCAGCCATGCGCATCCGGCGCCGTGCCGTACTGGATGCCGACGATGGCGTCGTACAGCTTCTGCGTCAGCGCACCCGTCTGGCCATTGCCGATGGCGATCTTCTCGCCCTTGTAGCCCAGCTCGCCCACCGGGGAGACGACGGCCGCCGTGCCCGTGCCCCACATCTCCTTCAGCGTGCCGTCACGGCCCGCCTGCATGACCTCGTCGATCGAGACCTTGCGCTCGGAGACCTTCACGCCCCAGTCCCGCAGCAGCTGCAGGATGGAGTTCCGGGTCACACCATCCAGGATGGTGCCGGCCAGCGGCGGGGTGATCACCTCATCGCCGATCTGCATCATGATGTTCATGGTGCCGACTTCGTCGATCCACTTGCGCTCGACGCCGTCCAGCCACAGCACCTGGGTGTAGCCCAGCTTCTCGGCTTCCTGCTGCGCGGAGAGGGAGGCGGCGTAGTTCGCGGCCGTCTTGGCCTCGCCCAGCCCGCCCTGCACGGCGCGCACATGGTTGTCGGTGGCCAGGATGCGCACCGGCTTCACGCCTTCCTTGTAGTAGGCGCCAACGGGCGAGCAGATGACGAAATAGGTGTAGCTGTGCGCCGGGTGCACGCCCAGCATCACATCGGTCGCGATGACGGTGGGGCGGATATAGAGCGAGGTGCCCTTGGCATGCGGCACCCAGTCATGGTCGGCCTCGACAATCGCCTCGAAGGAGCGGCGCACCAGCTCCACGTCCATCTCCGGGATGCACAGCGCGCGGCAGGACTTGTTCAGCCGCTCCGCATGGCGCTGGGCGCGGAACAGGCGGATCTTGCCGTCGGCGCCACGGAAGGCTTTCAGCCCGTCGAACACCGCCTGGCCGTAATGCAGCACGGAGGTCGCCGGGTCCATGCTCAGCGGCGCGTAGGGCACCACGCGCGGGTCGTGCCAGCCCTTCCCCTCCGTATAGTTCATAACGAACATATGGTCGGTCAGCACCTTGCCGAAGGACAGCGAGGCATCATCCGGCTTGGCGGCAGGCTGCTGCGTGCGGGTCAGGCTGATCGGGGTGGGCGTAGTCATGGGGCCGGTGCTCGCATCATTGTTGCGTCTTACCCCCATACTATCGCAACAGCCGGTCCGCAAAGCCCCTGGTGGCTTTACATTCCACCCATGCGCCTAGGTTCTGATAGGTCAGCCACCCTGTCGCAGTGCAACACCGCTAACGGTCGGGCCGGAAGGCGTAGAGCATCAGCCACTGGTCCAGATGCCGCCTCACCACCGGCTCGATCACCGCCTCGATCGCGGCCTGGTCGGCGGCGGCATTTCCTGTCAGTGGAATGGCCGGCAGGAAGTGGGCGATGAATTTCGGCCCCGGCTCCCGCGTCATATAGGCCGGAACCAGCGGCACCCCTGCCCGCAGCGCCAGCCGCGCCGCCATGGCGATGTTCCCCCCTGGCGCCGGGGGCCGCCCGAAAGCCGGCGCGTTCACCCGCCCGCCTTTGAACTCATCCACGAACAACCCGATGAGCGTGTCGCCCCGCGCCAGCACCCGCAGCGCTTCCCGCATCGCCATCGCATTGCCCAGAATGGCGTCGTTCTTCAGCGAACGCCGTACCCGCATGGCGATGGCCGTCTGCGTCGCGCTCGCCGGTGGCTGATAGATGCTGCACACCCGGTGGCCGATGCCCTGGATGGCCCCCATCCCGGCCTCCCAGTTCCCGAGATGCAGCAGCGCCAGCACGGCGTTCGGTGCGGTGATGTTCTCCCGCCCCTCCACCTCGATGCGCCCCTCATCCCACACCCGGTGCAGGCAGGAGAACTCGGCGAAGGAACGGCCGACGTTGCGCAGGTTACGGATGGCAAATTCCCGCCGCTCCGCCTCGCTCATCTCCGGGCACAGATAGGCGAGCGCGCGCATCGCCCGCTCCACCTTGTCCTTCAGCCGGAATTTCGTCCCCAGCAGCGCAATCTGCGATCCCATGGCCGAGACCATCGGCGTCGGCAGCAGCCGCATGCCTTCATGCAGCGCGATATCCTTGCGCGCATCCACCCAGCGCATGGCGCGCCGGCTCAGCGTCTCCTCAGCCATGGCGCCGGTCCAGATGCATGGGCAGCGTATCCCCAGGCCGCAGCGTCAGCCGGCAGATGGGATGCACCACTGCGCCCTCCGCCAGCCGGGGTGCGAAGCCGGCCGCCAGGGTGGCGAGGCAGATCACCGCCTCCGTCAGCCCGAAGGCCGCCCCGGTGCAGACACGCGGGCCGATGGCAAAGGGTATCCAGGTGTAGCGCGGCTTGCTGGCCGCCTCCCCGCCCGGCAGGAACCGCTCGGGGATGAAGGCGTCCGGCTGCCGCCACAGCCGCTTATGCCGGTGCAGCAACCAGGGCACCGCGATCACCAGCGAGCCCTTCCGCACCTTCCTGCCGCCGAGTTCGCCATCCCGCCCGGCCTCCCGCGCCAGCAGCGGCACGGGCGGATACAGCCGCAACGTCTCCTCGATCACGGCGCGGGTGTAAGCCAATCTCGGCATGTCGGCGAAAGTCGCCGGCGCCCCCAGCGCGTCGGCCTCCGCCTGCACCTTGCGCGCCGCATGCGGCGCCTGGCTCAGCAGATACCAGGCCCAGGCCAGGGTGTTGGCCGTGGTCTCATGCCCGGCCATGAACAGCACCGCGGCCTCGTTGCGGAAGGCCTCCTTGTCCATCGCCTTGCCGGTGGCCGGGTTCACCCCTTCCGCCATGGAGCGGATCAGGCTCGCCTCTCCCCGCCCCTCCGGCGAGAGCACCCGTTCGATCAGCTCATCCAACACAGCCGCGATGCGCTGGCTGGCCCGGCGGGCGGCAGGCGGCTGCCAGCGCGGCATCCAATCCGGCAGGCCCAGCAGGGAGAGGGTATCCGTCTGCCCCACCACGCGCTGATACTCGGCGAAGGCCTGCACAACGCTGGCAGCCGCCTCCCCGCCAAGCTGCCGGCCGAATATGGTGCGGCAGATGATCTCGGCGGTCAGATGCCCCATCTCCGCCAGCATATCCACCGGCCGCGCCGGGTCCTGCCGCCGCCACGCCACCGCGCGCTCGGCCGCCGCCTCCGTCATCGGCGGTGTCAGGCTCGCCAGGCGGGAGACATGGGTCACAGGCGCCACCACTTTGCGCCGCTCCCGCCACACCGCGCCGTCGCTGATGAACAGCCCGTCACCCAGCAGCGGCTTCAGCGCATGCCGCATCTGCGGCGACTTCCGCTCATAATCGGGGGCGTGCTCGACGAAGGCTTCCTGCACCAGCGCGGGGCTGTTGCAGATGACGACATCCCGCAACAGCACCCTTGCCCGCAGCATGTCCCCTTCGAAACTCCGCTCCGGCCAGATATCGAGGAAGGAGCGGCGCACCAGCCGTAGCAATTCCGGCAGTGGAGGCAGGCGCGCATGTCGCTTGGGGTAAGGGGGCACGAAAGGCACGCCGATCTCCAGTAGATCGGCTGCGGGCAGCGGCACGGAAGACACCTCCGGAGGGGGAGCGAAGGCACAAACGTGACCATTCGTTCATCGCCGTCAACCAGGAAGTGAATTTGCCCTCATCACAAGGAAATTGTGAGAAAACCTGCCCGATGCCGCTCCGGCGTCAGCCGCGCTTCGGCGACGGCTTCGTATGGGCCAGCGCGGCGCGGATCTGCTGTTCCGCCACCTCCAGCTCCTTCGCCGCATTGAGGCGGGCAGCCCGCCCCTCGGCCGCGATGCGCACCGTGTCCTCCAGCGTCGCCACCAGAGCCGCATTGGCCTGCTTCACCGCCTCCATGTCGAACACCCCGCGTTCCAGCTCCGTCCGGGCCTCGGCATTGCCTGCCCGCAACGTCTCGGCATTCGCGGTGAGCAACTGGTTGGTGAGGTCCGTGGCGCTGCGCACGGCCGCGCCCGCCTCCCGCATCCGGTGGATGGCCAGAGCCTGGGCCAGCTGGGTGCGCCACAGCGGAACCGTATTGGCCAGCACCGAGTGGATCTTGCTGGCCAGCGCCTTGTCGTTCTCCTGGATCAGCCGCAGGCCGGGCAGAGACTGCATCGCCACCTGCCGCGTCAGCCGCAGGTCATGCACCCGCCGGTCCAGCTCATCCCGCGCGGCGCGGAGATCCGCCAGCTTCTGCGCCGCCAGCGTGCCCGGCGCGGCTTCCGCCTCCCGCGCGGCCACCGGGATCACCTCGGCATCCGTCCGCGCCAGCACCGTCTCGCCGGCGGCGATGTGCTCGGCCAGGGCGTGGAACCAGTCGAGCGTCGCGGTGTAGAGCCGGTCCAGCCGCTCCACATCCTCCAGCAGCTTGGTCCGGTGGCCGTCCAGCTTGTCGCCGATGG
The DNA here is from genome assembly GCA_000245075.1 of Acetobacteraceae bacterium AT-5844. Taxonomy (GTDB): domain Bacteria; phylum Pseudomonadota; class Alphaproteobacteria; order Acetobacterales; family Acetobacteraceae; genus Pseudoroseomonas. Next base: position 715 of record JH599927.1, on the reverse strand, counting down.
TCTCGATCTGCCCGCGCACCGTCTCATAGCGGTGCATGATGGCGTTCACCTCGGCACGCCCCCGGCCCAGCAGCCGGTTCAGCAGGCGGGGCTTCTCCGCCAGCTTGGTCACATCGAAGCCGCGCAGCGTGTCCAGCAGGCCGGAAAGCGCCTCGCCGGCCTCCCCGGTCGCCTGGTTGCGGGCCGCGCCCAGCATGGCATCGGCCGCGCTGGCCGCGCGGTTCTGCGCCTCCGAGCCGAAGCGCAGGATGGTGCCGGGGTCCGAAAGGTCGATGCTCCGCGCCAGTTCCTCGATGCGGGCCGGCGGCGGGGCGGTGTTACCCGTGGTCAGATCGTCGCTCATGCAAACCCCTCCTCACGCAGCCGGTCCGAGAGGACCTTGATCTGGATATCCAGCGCCTCGTTCTCCCGCGCCCGCATCCGCTCCCGCAGGGCGGAACTGCCGCGCGCCATGTCCTGCAACAGGGAGTCCAGCGCGGGCGGAGGCTCGGCCCCAGCCGCCAGCCGCGCCGAGATACGCTCCAGCCCATCCATCTGGACGTTCAGGAAGCGGCGCGCATCCGGCGTGGGCTCGGCCTGTCGGCCCATCTCCTGCAGCAGTTCCTGCAAGGCATACACGGCCGGCCGCAGCCGCTGCGGGCCCAGCGAAAGGGCCTCCAGGCGCGCCCGGGGAACGGCCAGCAGGTCCGGCCGCGGCGGCGGCGGAGGCGCGGGC
>JH599926.1 GCA_000245075.1 Acetobacteraceae bacterium AT-5844 | reverse complement strand
CGATGGGCCCAGCGGGTTTTTTGTTGCGGGCGGGGGGAACTTCTCCCCCCTCGCTGCCTCAGCCCACGGGCGCTTTCGGCACCGCCGGCTGCGCTTCCGCCTCCGGGCCCGCATCGATGGTCAGGGCGCGCTGGAAGGCCGGGCGCGCCTCGCAGCGGGCGACATAGGCCGCGCGGTCAGGGGTGGACTCGACCATGCCGAACAGCAGGCCCCAGCGCAGGGCGGAGCCCATTACGACATCGGCCGCGCTGAACTGCTTGCCCAGCAGCCAGGGGCCGCCCTCCAGCCCGGCATCGACGGTGGCCATCACGCGGTCGTAGTCGCCCCAGGCATGGGCCAGGGTGTTGGTCTGCCAGCCGCCCAGTTTCTCGGCCAGGGCGGGCTCGATATAGGCGCCGGGGAAGAGCAGCCATTGCAGGTACTTGCCCCGGTCCGCGTGGTTCAGCGGGGGGGCCAGGCCGGCTTCCGGCATCCGGTCGGCGACCCAGGCGCAAATCGCCGTCGAATCGGCGATGACCGTGGAGCCCTGTTGCAGCACGGGCACCTTGCCCATGGTGTTGAGCTCCCGGAAGGCCGGGTTGTTCTGGGCGCCGGTGCGGATGTCCACCAGAACCCGCTCATAGGCGGCGCCGGCTTCTTCCAGCATCCACAGGGCGCGCAACGAACGGGTCCGGGGATACCAGTACAACTTCATGGGACATTTCCTCGGCGGTCAGACAGTGAACTGCTCTGCGATAATGCGCTCAGACAATCCATGATCGGGATCAAACAGCAAAGTGAGGCGTTTGCTCCGGTCCTCACGAACTTCCACGGAGCGGACATCGCGGACTTCGACATAATCGGCCACGGCAGCAACGGGGCGCTTGGCGTGCTCCAGCACCTCCAGCACCACCACGGCATCCGATGGCAGCAGCGCGCCCCGCCAGCGCCGTGGGCGAAAGGCGGAGACGGGCGTGAGCGGCAAAAGATTGGTGCCAAGCGGCACGATAGGGCCATGGGCCGAAAGGTTGTAGGCCGTGCTGCCGGCTGGGGTGGAGACGAGCACGCCATCACAGATCAGCTCCGGCAGGCGCTCCTTGCCATCGACCAGGATGCGGATCTTCGCCGTCTGCCGCGTCTCCCGCAGCAGGGAGACCTCATTGATGGCGAGGGCCTCATGCAGGGCGCCCTCCCCATCCGTTGCGCGCATACGCAGAGGGTGAAGAACGGCGGCCTGGGCGGCGGCCAGCCGGGGCAGCAGGTCATCCTCATGGAAGGCATTCATCAGGAAGCCGACGCTGCCGCAATTCATGCCATAGGTCGGGATGTTGCGGCCCAGGAAGCGGTGCTGCGTCTCCAGCATGAAGCCATCGCCGCCCAGGGCCACGATCACCGCCGCCTCATCCAGCGGCGTGTCGCCATGCTGTGCGATCAGGCGCTCCCGCGCGGCACAGGCGACCTCGGTCGGCGCCGCCAGGAAGGCGATGCGGCCATGGAGATCTGCCGGCAGGTCCGGGGCGTCGGGCCCCTGACCGGTGGCACCCATCAAGGCGGCCGTCATGGGCGTGGGAGCTGGGCAGAAGGTGGCATGAAACAAAGTGTCTCCCGGCGCCGTCCTGCCATCAAGTGTGCCGGCATGACAATCCGGGCGGTAGGCAAAGAAAAAGGGCGGATGGTTGCCCATCCGCCCCGTTTCCTAACTGCGGGAGACGGCTTACGCCGCGTCCTGCTGGCCTTCGGCCTCGACTTCCGGCTTCGGGCCGGAATCCAGGCCCTTGGCCGCCACATCGCGCTCAACCAGCTCGATCACCGCCATATCGGCCGCATCGCCATAGCGGACGCCGGCCTTCATGACGCGGGTGTAGCCACCCTGGCGGGTCTTGTACCGCTCGGCGATGGTGGTGAAGAGCTTGGCCACCACCTTCTCGTCGCGGATCTGAGCAAAGGCCTGACGGCGGGCATGCAGGTCGCCGCGCTTGCCGAGGGTGATGATGCGCTCGACGTACGGGCGCAGTTCCTTCGCCTTCGGCAGAGTCGTGGTGATCTGCTCGTGCTTGATCAGGCTGGTCGCCATATTGCGGAGCATCGCAATACGGTGGGTGGAGGTGACGCCGAGCTTCCGGCCGGCAACCCCGTGACGCATGGGTCTATTCCTTCAGGTGGCCGAAAATCAGAACGGCTCTTCGATCTTCTTCGCGAGGTCCTCGATATTCTCCGGCGGCCAGCCCGGCACGGTCATGCCGAGGGAGAGGCCCATGGAAGCGAGGACTTCCTTGATTTCATTCAGCGACTTGCGGCCGAAGTTCGGAGTGCGGAGCATCTCCTGCTCCGTCTTCTGCACCAGGTCGCCGATGTAGACGATGTTGTCGTTCTTCAGGCAGTTCGCGCTGCGGACCGACAGCTCCAGCTCGTCCACCTTGCGCAGCAGGTTGCGGTTGAAGGGCAGGTCGTCCTGCACCTCTTCCACCTTACGCTCACGCGGCTCATCGAAGTTGATGAACAGCTGGAGCTGGTCCTGCAGAATGCGCGCGGCGAGAGCGATGGCATCGTCCGGAGCGATCGTGCCGTCCGTCTCCACCGTCAGCACCAGCTTGTCGTAGTCGGTGCGCTGGCCCACGCGGGTCGGCTGCACCTGATACGCCACGCGGCGGACCGGGGAGTAGATGGCATCGACCGGGATCAGCCCGATGGGGGCGTCTTCCGGACGGTTCTCGCTGGCGGGCACGTAGCCCTTGCCCACATCGACCGTCAGCTCCATCGACAGCTTGGCGCCGTCGTCGAGCGTGCAGATGACCAGGTCCGGGTTGGCGATCTCGATGTCGCCAGTGGTCTGGATCTGCCCGGCGGTAACTTCGCCGGGGCCGGTTGCGGTGAGCTGAAGGCGCTTCGCGCCCTCAGACTGCATGCGAATGGCCAGCCGCTTGATGTTCAGGACGATGTCAGTGACATCTTCCCGCACGCCCTGCAGGCTGGAGAATTCATGCAGCGCGCCGTCGATACGGATGGCCGTGACGGCGGCACCCTGCAGCGACGACAGAAGAATCCGCCGCAGCGCGTTGCCGAGCGTCATGCCGAAGCCGCGCTCCAGCGGCTCCGCCACCACGGTCGCGGTGCGAGACGGCTCCGAACCCGACAGCTCGACTTCGAGCTTCTCGGGCCGGATCAGGGAACGCCAGTTGCGCTCGAGCAAGTTGGGTGCCTCCTGCAGCCGAATGCCTTAGACCCGACGACGCTTGCGCGGACGGCAACCGTTGTGCGGAATGGGGGTCACGTCGCGGATGGCCGTGACGTAGAAGCCGACGGTCTGCAGAGCGCGCAGAGCCGACTCACGCCCCGAACCCGGGCCGGACACCATGATTTCAAGCGTCTCCATCCCGTGCTCGCGCGCCTTGCGGCCAGCGTCTTCCGCGGCGACCTGGGCGGCATACGGGGTGGACTTGCGGCTGCCCTTGAAGCCCTGGCTGCCGGCCGAGGACCACGCGATGGCGTTGCCCTGGCTGTCCGTGATGGTGACGATCGTGTTGTTGAAGGAGGCGAGGACGTGAGCCACGCCGGACGCAATATTCTTGCGTTCCTTCTTGCGGGGGCGACCGCTCGGCTGACGGGCCATCTTACTTCGTCACCTTCTTCTTGCCGGCGATCGCGACGGCCTTGCCCTTACGGGTACGAGCGTTCGTGTGGGTGCGCTGGCCGCGGACCGGCAGGCCCTTGCGGTGACGCAGGCCGCGGTAGCAGGCCATGTCCATCAGACGCTTGATGTTCATCGCGTTCTCGCGACGCAGGTCGCCCTCGACCCGGTACTCGCGGTCGATCAGCTCACGCAGCTTGACGATCTCTTCGTCCGTCAGCTGGTTCACACGCCGCTCCTCGGGGATGCCGAGCTGCTCGCAGATCACCTTCGCATTCGCCGGACCAATGCCGTAGATGTAGCGGAGGGAAATGAGAACGCGTTTGTTGGTGGGGATGTTCACGCCTGCAATGCGCGCCACGTACCTGCTCCCGAAGCCCTTGGGGCTTCTGTTCGTCTGCCCGACACCGAATGTGGCGGGCGAGGTGATCGTCTGCCCCCGCCAAATTCTACGCGCGGAGTACAAACAAGCTCACGGCGCGGAGAGACCCCGCGACCGCAAGAGGCGGCGGTGTAGACTCTTCCACCGCCGGGAGTCAAGGGGAGCCTTAGGCAGGCTCGCCCAGAATAGCGGAAATCTGAGCCGAGACCTCGGCCATGGAGGCCATGCCGTCCACCTGGCTCAGCTTGTGCTGCGCCTTATAATAAGGCAGCAGCGGCGCCGTCTGGCGGTGATAGGCCTCCAGCCGCGCGGCCACGGTCTCGGCCTTGTCATCCGCACGGCGGGTGAATTCGGTGCTGCCGCAGACATCGCAGACGCCCGGCACCTTTGTCGGCTTGAAGCTGTCGTGATAACCCTCACCGCACTTGGCGCAGGTGAAGCGGCCGGCGATGCGCTCGACCAGCGCACCGTCATCTACCTTCAGCTCGATCACATGGTCCAGCTGAAGGCCCTTTTCCTTCAGCATGCTGTCGAGCGCCTCGGCCTGGGGCGTCGTGCGCGGGAAGCCGTCGAGAATGAAACCCTTGGCGCAATCCGGCTGGGAAACGCGCTTGGCCAGCATCTGGGTGATGACGGCATCCGGCATCAGCTCGCCGCGTTCCATGATGCCCTTGGCGAGCAGGCCGATCTCGCTCCCGCTCTTCACCTCGGCGCGGAGCATGTCGCCCGTGGAGATCTGCGCGATGCCGTAGCGCTCTTCGAGGCGCTTGGCCTGGGTGCCTTTGCCGGCACCCGGCGGACCGAGCAGAATCAGGTTCATCGACGCATGTTCCCCAGCAAGCAGGGCCCCCGCAGGCCCGTGAGATAACCCGCGTGCTCAGCGCACGCGGGGAGTACCACGCCCACCCAGCCGGGACTTTTTGATGAGTCCCTCATACTGATGGGCAAAGAGATGAGACTGAATCTGCGCGACCGTGTCCATCGTCACCGAGACAATAATCAGCAAGGAGGTGCCGCCGAAGTAGAAGGGCACGCCGTACTGGCTGATCAGGATCTCAGGCAGCAAGCAGACCACGCAGAGATAGACGGCGCCGACGGCCGTAAGGCGCGTCAGGACGCGATCGAGATACTCCGCCGTCGACTGGCCGGGGCGGATACCGGGGATGAAGCCGCCATTCTTCTTCAGCTGGTCCGCCGTCTCGGTCGGGTTGAACACCACGGCCGTGTAGAAGAAGGCGAAGAAGATGATCAGCGCGACGTACAGGCCCATATAGGCCGGCTGGCCATGCGCCAGGGCGGCGGCGATACGTGTCAGCCAGGTCTCCTCCGTCTGGCCGCCGGAGAAGCCCGCGAAGGTCGCCGGCAGCAGCAACAGCGAGGAGGCGAAGATCGGCGGAATGACGCCGGCGGTGTTCAGCTTCAGCGGCAGGTGGGTGTTCTCGCCGCCAAACATCCGGTTGCCGATCTGACGCTTCGGATACTGGATCGGGATCCGGCGCTGGGCGCGCTCCATGAACACCACGAAGGCGATGACGGCGAGCGCGATGACCAGGAAGGCGATGATGAAGCCGGTGGAGAGCGCGCCGGTGCGGCCCAGCTCCAGCGTGGCAATCGCCGCATGCGGCAGGTTGGCCACGATACCGGCGAAGATGATCAGGCTGATGCCGTTGCCGACGCCACGGGCCGTGATCTGCTCGCCCAGCCACATCAGGAACAGCGTGCCGCCCACCAGCGTGACGACGCAGGAGACGCGGAAGAACGCCCCGCCTTCATAGACCGCGGACTGGCCCATGCTTCCCCGCATGGCCTCCAGCCCCACGGCGATGCCCCAGGCCTGGAAGATGGCGATGAGCACCGTGAGGTAGCGGGTGTACTGGTTCAGCTTCTTCCGGCCCGACTCGCCCTCCTTCTTGAGGGCCTCCAGACTTGGCACCGCGCTGCTCATCAGCTGCACGATGATGCTGGCCGAAATGTAAGGCATGATGTTCAGCGCGAAGACCGTCATGCGGCCCAGCGCGCCACCCGTGAACATGTCGAACATGCCCAGGATGCCGCCACCATGCTGGCGGAGGATGTCGGCCATCACGTTGGCATCGACGCCGGGCACGGGCACATAGGTGCCGATGCGGTAGACGATGAGCGCAGCGAGGGTGAACCAGATGCGCTTCTTGAGCTCTGTGGCCTTGGAAAGCACACCCAGGTTCAGGTTGGCTGCGAGCTGCTCAGCGGCGGACGCCATGAGTTCTGACCCTTCAACATGACTGCGGCGCCGGGAGCATGCCCCACGGCGCCGTTGCCAGCCCTTCGGTGCGACACCTAGCGCCCCGGGCTACCGGGGCGCAAGGCGTTACGCCTTCGGCGCTTCTTCTTCAGCAGCAACCGGCGCCGTCACGGTGACGGAACCGCCGGCAGCCTGCACCGCCGCGATCGCGGCCGCCGAGGCGCCGGACACGGTGACGGTGATGGCGCGCTTGATCTCGCCACGCGCCAGCAGGCGCACGCCGACGACCTTGCCACCGGTCCGCACCAGGCCAGCGGCCTTCAGCGCGTCTTCGGTGATCTCGGTGCCCTGCAGGCGGCCGGACTCCAGGGCGGCCTCCAGGGTGCCCAGGTTGATCGGGGCGTATTCCTTGCGGAACGGGTTGACGAAGCCACGCTTCGGCAGACGACGGTAGATCGGGAGCTGACCACCCTCGAAGCCGTTCAGCGACACGCCGGTACGGGCCTTCTGGCCCTTCACGCCACGGCCGGAGGTCTTACCCTTACCGGAACCGATGCCGCGACCGACGCGCTTGAACTTGTTGCGCGCGCCTTCATTGTCGCGCAGCTCATTCAGCTTCATCTTACTTCTCCGTGGTCTCGCCCACCTGGATCAGGTGCGCGACCTTGCGGATCATGCCGCGCACGGCCGGAGTATCCTCCAGCTCGCGCGTACGGCGGATCTTGTTGAGGCCGAGGCCGATCAGCGTCTCGCGCTGACCGGGCTTACGGCCGATGGGGGACGCGATCTGCGTCACCCGGACGGTCTTCTTCTCAGCCATTGGCCGCAGCCTCCGCGCCGGCTTCGTCCTTACGGGCGCCCAGCAGATCAGAGACCTTCTTGCCACGGCGGGAAGCCACAGCCCGCGGGCTGGTGCAACGCGCCAGGGCGGCGAAGGTCGCCTTGACCATGTTGTGCGGGTTCGCGGAACCGGTGCACTTGGCGACGACGTCGCCCATGCCCAGGCTCTCGAACACCGCGCGCATCGGGCCACCAGCGATGATGCCGGTACCGGCGGGCGCCGCACGCAGGATCACGCGGCCGGCGCCGAAATCGCCGATCACGTCGTGATGCAGGGTACGACCCTCGCGCATCGGAACGCGGATCATCGTCTTCTTGGCGCGCTCGGTGGCCTTGCGGATCGCCTCCGGCACCTCACGCGCCTTGCCGGCGCCCCAACCCACGCGGCCCTTCTCGTCACCCACGACGACCAGAGCGGCGAAGGAGAAGCGACGGCCACCCTTCACCACCTTGGCGACGCGGTTGATCGTGACCAGCTTGTCCTTCAGCTCATCACCGGGCTCACGCTCGACGTTACGCTCCGGACCACGGCCACGGCCGCGACGGTTCTCACCGTCGCTGCCACCGCTCCTCGGTTCACGTGCCATATTCAGTGCTCCTTAGAACGACAGCCCGCCCTCGCGGGCGCCGTCCGCCAGGGCTTTCACCCGGCCGTGATACAGGTAGGGCCCACGGTCGAACACGACCTCGGTCACCCCGGCAGCGATCGCACGCTCCGCCAGCAGCTTGCCGATGACGGCCGCGGCGTCCTTGTCGGCGCCGGTGCGCAGGCTCTCGCGCTGCGCCTTCTCCAGCGAAGACGCGGCAGCCAGAGTACGGCCGGCCTTGTCGTCGATGACCTGGGCATAGATGTGACGACCAGAGCGGAAGACCGACAGACGCGGACGCCCACCGCTCTTGAGACGAAGCTGGAAGCGCAGACGCGCGCGGCGGCGGGCCTGCAAAGCGAGTTTGTTCGCCATTTACTTCTTCTTCCCCTCCTTCCGGAGGATCGTCTCGTTGTCGTAGCGCACGCCCTTGCCCTTGTAGGGCTCGGGGCCACGGAAGCCGCGGATCTCGGCGGCCACCTGGCCGACGCGCTGCTTGTCCGCACCCTCGACCTTCACGGCCGTGGGACGCTCACAGGTGATCTTGATGCCTTCCGGCACCGGGTAGCGGATCTCGTGGCTGAAACCGAGGTTCAGCACCAGCTCCTTACCCTGCACCGCGGCGCGGTAACCCGTACCGGTGATCTCCATGGACTTGGAGAAACCGGAGGACACGCCGATGCACATGCCATTGATCAGGCTGCGGGTGGTACCCCACATGGTACGGGCGCGGCGGTCGGACCCCTTCGGGGAGACCTGCACCTCGTTGCCCTTGATCTCGACATCCACCGCATCGGTGACGATCGGCATGGACAGCTCGCCGAGCTTGCCCTTGGCCGTCACGACACCATCGTTCAGCGAGACGGTGACACCGGCGGGAACGGAGACGGGATATTTGCCGACGCGCGACATGCTTCTCCCTCCCTCAGAACACGCGGCAGAGGACTTCGCCGCCAACATTGGCAGCGCGGGCCTCATTGTCGCTCATCACGCCACGGGGCGTGGACAGGATGGAGATGCCGAGACCGTTGTAGTACTTCGGCAGCTCCTTGATCTTGGAGTACACGCGGCGGCCCGGCTTGGAGACGCGGGTGATCTCCTTGATGGCGGGCTCGCCCTCAGCGTACTTCAGCTCGATGTCGAGCACGGACACGCCAGGACGCACCTGCTCGGAGCGCCACGCGCGGATATAACCCTCGCGCTTCAGAACCTCGAGCACGTCGGAACGCAGGCGGCTGGCCGGCGAAACGATGCGGGACTGGCGGGCGCGCTGACCGTTGCGGATGCGCGTCAGCATATCGCCGAGCGGATCGGACAGAGACATTGGTTGCCCCCTTCCTTACCAGCTGGCTTTAACAAGGCCCGGGATCTGGCCAGTCGAGGCCAGCTCGCGGAGCATGTTACGGCTCAGCTTAAACTTGCGATAGTTGGCGCGGGGACGACCCGTCAGCTCGCAGCGCAGACGCACGCGCACCTTGGCGCCATTGCGGGGCAGCTCGGCGAGCTTCAGCGACGCCTCGAAGCGCTCCTCGACCGGAAGCTCACGGTTCATCACCGCGGCTTTCAGCGCAGCGCGCTTGCCAGCGTGCAGCTTCGAGAGGCGCTCACGGCGCTTGTTCTTCTCGACAGCCGATGTCTTGGCCATACGGTTATAATCCTCCGGAACCTGCCCGGTCTGGCCTCACTGCCAGCCGGGGCGGTTTTCCAAACTCAGTTGACGAAAGGAAAGTCGAAGGCCTTCATCAGGGCCTTGCATTCCTTGTCCGTCTTCGCCGTCGTGACGAACACGATATCCATGCCGCGGATCGCATCCACCTTATCATAGCTGATTTCGGGGAAAACGATCTGCTCCTTCAGGCCGAGGGCGAAGTTGCCACGGCCGTCGAAGCCCTTATTAGCAGGAAGCCCGCGGAAGTCACGCATGCGCGGCAGCGCGATCGTCACCAGACGGTCGAGAAACTCGTACATCCGGGCACGACGCAGCGTCACCTTCGCACCGATCGCCTGACCCTCACGGATCTTGAAGCCGGCGATGGCCTTCTTCGCCTTGGTCTTCACCGGCTTCTGGCCGGCGATGAGCGTCAGCTCACCGACCGCGACGTCGAGCTTCTTCTGGTCGCCGGCGGCTTCACCCACGCCCATGTTGATGACGATCTTCTCCAGCTTCGGCACTTCCATCGGATTGCCGTAGCCGAATTCCTCAGCCAGCTTCTTCCGCACCACTTCGGCGTAGTGCTTCTGCAGGCGGGGAAGTTCCTTCGCCTCGCTCATGCGTCAATCACCTCACCGGAGGGACGCGCCACCCGGACCTTCTTGCCGTCCTCAAGCACCTTGAAGCCGACGCGGGTCGGCTTGCCGGACTTCGGGTCGAGCAGGGCCAGGTTGGAGAGGTCGATGGTCGACTCCTTCTCCACGATCCCGCCTTCCTGACCCGCGCCGCGGGGCTTGGTGTGGCGCTTCACAACGTTGATACCCTGGACCACCGCACGGTTGTCCTCAGGCAGCACGCGCAGCACTTCGCCGCGCTTGCCCTTGTCCTTGCCCGTCAGGACCTGGACCTGGTCGCCCTTCTTGATCTTCGCGGCCATGGTTACAGAACCTCCGGCGCCAGCGAGATGATCTTCATGAACTTGCGCGCGCGCAGCTCACGGACCACCGGGCCAAAGATACGGGTGCCGATCGGCTCGTTCTGCTTGTTGATCAGAACGGCCGCGTTGCGGTCGAAGCGGATGGCGGTGCCGTCCGGACGGCGCACGGCATAAGCCGTCCGCACGATCACGGCGCGCTGCACGTCACCCTTCTTCACCTTACCGCGCGGAATCGCTTCCTTGACGGAGACGACAATGATGTCGCCCACCGACGCGGTGCGGCGCTTGGAACCGCCCAGCACCTTGATGCACTGAACCCGGCGAGCGCCGGAGTTGTCGGCGACTTCCAGGTTGGATTCGACGATAATCATCGATCGCTACCTCAGACCGCTGCCGGCTCGGCAGCGGCATCGAAGCCGGCCGGAACCGCGACGGGCTCGCCATTGCGCGCGACCAGAATCCAGGTCTTGCGCTTGCTGATCGGACGGCATTCCTCGATCGACACGAGGTCGCCTTCCTTGCACAGGTTCGCGTCGTCATGCGCGGCGTACTTCTTGGAACGCCGGATGAACTTCTTGTAGAGCGGATGCATGACGCGACGCTCGACCAGGACCGTGATGGTCTTGTCCTGCTTATCGCTGGTCACCCGCCCGGTGAGGACGCGCTTCGGCATTGCCGGGGTCTCCTCGTCAGGCCTTTGCTGCCGAGCGAGCTTGCTCGGCCAGCACCGTCTTAACACGCGCGATGTCGCGACGCACCACCTTGATGCGGGAAACCGCTTCAAGCTGACCTGTTGCGCGCTGGAAGCGGAGGTTAAACTGCTCCTTCCGCAGATCCAGCAACATCGCCTTCAATTCGTCCGGGGTCTTGCCCCGGACATCAACGATCTTCGTCATCGATCAGAGCTCCGCCGCGCCCAGCCGGGTCACGAGCTTGGTCTTGATCGGCAGCTTCGCCGCGCCGAGGCTCAGCGCCTCGCGCGCCGTCTCCAGCGGAACGCCATCGATCTCGAACATGATGCGGCCGGGCTTCACGCGGGCCACCCAGTACTCCGGCGCGCCCTTACCGGAACCCATGCGGACTTCCGCGGGCTTCGTGGAGACGGGAACGTCGGGGAAGATGCGGATCCACACGCGGCCAGCGCGCTTCATCGCACGCGTGATCGCGCGGCGAGCCGCCTCGATCTGACGCGCGGTGACACGCTCAGGCTCCAGCGCCTTCAGACCATAGGCGCCGAAGGTCAGGGAGAACCCGCCCTTCGCCAGACCCTTGATCCGGCCCTTATGGGCCTTGCGGAACTTCGTACGCTTCGGACTCAACATGGTGCCAATCCCTTAGCGCTGCGGCGCCTGCTCGGCGGCGCGCTTGTCCTGCGCCATCGGGTCATGGGCCATGATCTCACCCTTGAAGATCCAGACCTTCACACCGCAGGTGCCATAGGTCGTCTTCGCGGTGGCCGTGCCGAAGTCGATATCCGCGCGGAGCGTGTGCAGCGGCACGCGTCCCTCACGGTACCACTCCATGCGCGCGATCTCGGCACCACCCAGACGGCCACCGCAGTTGATGCGGATGCCGCCGGCGCCCAGGCGCATGGCAGACTGCACGGCGCGCTTCATCGCGCGGCGGAAGGCCACGCGGCGCTCCAGCTGCTGCGCGATGCTCTCGGCGACGAGCTGCGCCTCGATCTCCGGCTTACGGATCTCGACGATGTTCAGCGCCACCTCGGCCCCGGCCAGCTTGGCCAGGTCCTTGCGCAGCACCTCGATGTCGGCACCCTTCTTGCCGATCACGACGCCCGGACGGGCGGCGTGGATCGTCACGCGGGGCTTCTTCGCCGGGCGCTCGATGATCACCTTGGAGACGCCGGCGCCCTTCAGGCGGTCCTTGAGCGTCTTCCGCAGCTTCAGATCGTCGTGCAGCAGGCGGGAGTAGTCGGCGTCAGCGAACCAGCGGGAATCCCAGGTCCGGTTGATGCCGAGCCGCAGCCCGATCGGGTTTACTTTGTGGCCCATGTTACGCGGCCTCCTGCTCTGCGGGCGCGGCGTCAGCCTGCGCCTCGGCCACCGTGATCGAGAGGTGGCTGAACCACTTCTCGACGCGGGCGGCCTTACCGCGGCCACGCGCATGGAAGCGCTTCATCACCACGGAACGACCCACCTCGACGCGGGACACGACCAGGCGGTCGACGTCCAGCTGGTGGTTGTTCTCGCCATTGGCGATGGCGCTCTCCAGCGTCTTCTTCACCGTGTCGGAGATGCGGCGCTTGGAGAAGGTCAGGATCGCAACCGCGTCCTGCGCCTTCTTGCCCCGGATCAGCCCGGCGACCAGGTTCAGCTTGTAGGGCGACACGCGGATGTTCCGCGTGACGGCCTGCGCTGCGTTATCGGCCAGGCTGCGGGGGTGCTTCGGCTTGCTCATATCGCCTTAGCCCCTCTTCGCCTTCTTATCGGCCGAGTGACCAGTGAAGGTACGCGTCGGCGAGAACTCGCCGAACTTGTGCCCCACCATGTTCTCCGTCACCTGAACCGGGATGAACTTCTTGCCGTTGTAGACACCGAAGGTCAGCCCGACGAACTGCGGCAGGATCGTGCTCCGGCGCGACCAGATCTTGATGATCTCGTTGCGGGTGGAGGCACGCGCCGCTTCCGCCTTGTTCAGCAGGTAGCCGTCTACAAACGGCCCCTTCCAGACACTGCGCGACATCGCGGTCAGCCCTTCGTCACATTGCGGCGACGGACGATCAGCTTGTCCGTGCGCTTGTTGGTGCGGGTCTTGTAGCCCTTGGTCGGCTTGCCCCACGGCGTAACCGGGTGACGGCCGCCCGAGGTCCGGCCTTCACCACCACCATGCGGGTGGTCGACCGGGTTCATGACAACACCGCGCTGATGCGGCTTGCGGCCCAGCCAGCGGCTGCGGCCAGCCTTGCCGATGTGCTGGTTCTGGTTGTCCGGGTTGGACACCGCGCCGATGGCGGCGATGCACTCACCACGAACCAGACGCAGCTCACCGGACATCAGCTTGATCTGCGCGTAGCCGGCATCCTTGCCGACCAGCTGGGCATAGGTGCCAGCCGAACGCGCGATCTTACCACCCGCACCGGGCTTCATCTCGATGTTGTAGACGATGGTGCCGACCGGGATCGCACCGAGCGGCATAGCATTGCCCGGCTTGATATCGACCTTCTCACCCGCAATGACCGTATCGCCAACCTTCAGGCGCTGCGGTGCGATGATGTAGGAAAGCTCCCCATCCTCGTACTTCAGCAGAGCCAGGAAGGCCGTGCGGTTCGGATCATATTCCAGCCGTTCGACCGTCGCGGGCACATTGAACTTGCGCCGCTTGAAGTCGACAAGGCGGTAGGACTGCTTGTGTCCACCCCCACGGAACCGGACGGTGATGCGACCATGATTGTTGCGGCCGCCGGAGTGGCTCTTGCCCTCCGTCAGCTGCTTGACCGGCTTGCCCTTGAACAACTCGGAACGGTCGATGAGGACCGTGCCGCGCTGGCTGGGGGTGACCGGGTTAAAGTGCTTCAGCGCCATGGCGTTAAGCGAGCCCCGTCGTCAGGTCGATGCTCTGGCCCTCGGCCAGGCGAACGACCGCCTTTTTCCAGTCGGAGCGCTGGCCCTCACGGCCACGCACCCGCTTGGTCTTGCCCTTCACGACCAGCGTGTTCACGGAGACAACCGTCACCCCGAACAGCGCCTCGATCGAGGCCTTGATCTCAGGCTTCGTCGCGTCCTGGGCGACGCGGAAGGACACCTGGCCCTTCTCGCCCAGAACCGCAGCCTTTTCCGTCACCAGCGGGGAGAGGATGGTCTGATACATCTTCTCGCGCGACAGCACCGGCGTCTTCTTCGCAGTGGTCTCGCTCACGACAGCCGCTCCTTCAGCGCCTCGACGCCAGCGCGGGTGACCGCGAGGACGTCATGGTTGAGGATGTCGTAAACATTCGCGCCCGGAGAGGGCAGAACGTTCACATGCGGCAGGTTGCGCACGGCGCGGCCGAAGCCTTCCTCCACCGCAGCGTCCACCACCAGCGCGCTCTTCCAGCCCAGCGCCTTGACCTTGGCGGCCAGGGCGGAGGTCTTGGCGTCGGCGCCCAGCTCGACCGTGTCGAGCACGATCAGCTTGCCCTCGGCGGCCTTCTGGCTCAGCGCGCTGATCAGGCCCAGGCGGCGGACCTTCTTGTTCAGCGAGTAGCCATGGTCGCGCACGACGGGGCCGTGGACCACACCACCGGTGCGGAACTGCGGCGCGCGCAGCGAGCCCTGACGGGCGTTACCCGTGCCCTTCTGGCGATAGGGCTTCTTGGTCGTGCCCGAAACCTCGCCCATCCCCTTCACCTTGTGGGTGCCGGCGCGGCGCTTGGCGAGCTGCCAATGCACCACGCGCGCCATGATGTCGGCGCGGGGGGAAGTCGCGAACACGTCGTCCGGCAGGTCGATATCGCCTGCCTTGCCGTTATCCAGCGTGATGACCGGAACCTGCATTGTCTTAACTTCCTCAGGCCACGGCCGCGGGGAACGGCGCATCGGCATGACGCGCGCGCTTCACGGCGTCGCGCACCAGCACGTAGCCGCCCTTGGCACCCGGAACCGCGCCCTTCACCAGCAGCAGGCCCTTGTCGAGGTCGAAACCAGCGACTTCCAGGTTCTGCGTGGTGATGCGCTCGACGCCGAGGTGACCCGCCATCTTCTTGTTCTTGAAGGTCTTGCCCGGATCCTGGCGGTTACCCGTGGAACCGTGCGAGCGGTGCGAGATCGACACGCCGTGCGTGGCTTCCAAGCCGGAGAAGTTCCAGCGCTTCATCGCGCCGGCGAACCCCTTACCCTTGGACGTGCCCGTCACGTCGACGATCTGGCCCTTCACGAAGTGATTCGCGGAGAGCTTCGCGCCCACGTCCAGCAGGGCATCGGCGCCCACGCGGAACTCGGCGACCTTCGTCGGCGCCTCGACACCCGCCTTGGCGAAGTGACCCTTGTTGGGCTTCGAGACGTTCTTCGGCTTCGCCAGGCCAAAGCCCAGCTGAACCGCATCATAACCGTCCTTCTCCGCCGTGCGGGTGGCCACCACGCGCACCTGGTCCAGGTGCAGCACGGTGACGGGCACAGTGGAGCCGTCGTCGTTGAACAGCCGGGTCATGCCCAGCTTCTTCGCGATCAGGCCGGTGCGACCATTCTTCGCGGCCATGGTGTTCTACTCCCCGGCCTCAGAGCTTGATCTCGACGTCCACGCCAGCGGCCAGGTCGAGCTTCATCAGCGCGTCCACGGTCTGCGGGGTGGGGTCGACGATATCAAGCAGGCGCCGATGCGTCCGGATCTCGAACTGCTCACGGCTCTTCTTGTCGACGTGCGGCGAGCGGTTCACGGTGAAACGCTCGATCTCGGTCGGCAGCGGGATGGGGCCACGCACGCGCGCGCCCGTCCGCTTCGCGGTGTTCACGATCTCCCGCGTGCTGCCATCCAGCACGCGGTGATCGAACGCCTTGAGGCGGATGCGGATGTTCTGGCTGTCCATTGTCTGGTGCCTATGCTCTTCCGCGCGCCGATTACGCGTTGATCGCGGCGACGACGCCGGC
>JH599925.1 GCA_000245075.1 Acetobacteraceae bacterium AT-5844 | reverse complement strand
TGGTGAGCGCAAGAGCCTGCAGCCGACGGCGGCTCACCTGGGCCTGGGCGGCCACAATCAGCTGCAACACTTCATCGCCAGCCCAGCCTGGGACGACGCGCCTCTCTGGTCTGTGCTGGCACGCGAGGCGGACAAGCTGGTTGGCGGTCCAGGCTGATGCCGAGCGTCTGGGCCTTCTGCCCCCTTTGCCGCCGGTGGCACAGCAATGCGCCTTCACGTGGGTGCTATCGAGCAGCGGTTCGGCGGGCGGTCCGTCTGCGGCGGCCAACGCCTGGAAGAGCCTGGCCCAGACGCCTTTGCCCGCCCATCGCACAAAGCGGTTGTACAGCGTCCTACGAGGACCATAGCTGGCGGGCGCATCAACCCAGCGCCTACCGAAGCGCAACACGTGGATGATGCCGCTGATCACCCGCCGATCATCGAGGCGCGACACGCCGCGCGACTTGTTCGGCAGGAGCGGTGCCAGCCATTGCCACTGCCGGTCTGTCAGCCAGAACTCCCCGCTCATCCCGCCCCCTGATCACCGTCGCAACCAGGATGAATTACGCAGGTCGCTGGAGCTCAACCCTGTTTATGGGTCCTGATCCTAAAGTTAACGAGTCATCGGCCCGTTGCCGGGAACAGTTGATGTGCCAGGCGTCACGCTGACTGTTCCTCCATTACAGACATTGAGTTGGATTCGAAGATTTACAACAGGATAGCCCATCTTGGCTCGCTGACTAGAACCAAGAGCCAAGCATTCGGACGCAGCGGAGACGACGTTACCGACGGCAACGTTATCGTCATCTGCTATCCGGATCCCGACGTCTACTTCGTCAATTGTATTCTCGCGCAGAACATTGCCGGGAGCGGAGTCGGGAAACACTCTCCGCGAAGCATCTAACCGCAAGCGACAATTTTCTGGACGTACTTCGAGCTCCTGTCTAGATCCTATCCAGATACCTACTCTCCCGCCCTCAATAGCGTTTCTAGATATTATGTTTCCCCTACTTGGCATTGTGCGCAGAACTTGATGGGGATTATTAGGCTGCTCTCCGCAATTTCGGTATACGAATATACCGCCGGCGTTGTTTCCAACAAAAATATTTCCTTCAATTAGATTCGCTTCAGACGAATCGATGGCCAAGCCCTCGCGTCTACTAGGCCGGACGCGCGGAGCACCTGGCACAACACCGAACCCATTGCGGATGATCCTAGTGTTGGAAACCAATGTCTGGCGTGAGCTGTGCTCTAGGTAAATCCCGACCTGCCCATTCGCCTCCGCCACAGAATCTAATATTGAGACTTTCTGCACATAGTCATCAACATAGAAGCCGCCATTACGATTATGACGGGAAGTCACGTTGCGCAAGGTAATATTACCAGGATGCTGATTATAGTCTGGCCTCCCATCAGCTCCGAGGGGCTTCTTCGTATCGGGGGCGGTGAGACCTATAAAGACTCCGCTGCCCAGCGCACGAGTGACTATGCAGTTGCGTACCTCTACAGCAGAAACCCGCTGCTGACCGCCAACCAAAAGCGAGTAACTCGCCTCAAACTCAGCGTCCAGTACCGCGCCTTGGCAATCCAGAGTCAGGTTTGAACCGCTGATCACGGTCGTGCCGGCGTAGCGGCATGCAGAATCGAGGGTCGTGGACGTAGAAATTTCCAAATTCCTACCGCACAACGGGCGAGACGACCCACCTCGCGATGACCGCATATCATCATGAGGACTTGCGGAAACCGGACAGAATCCCAAGAGATAAACTAAGCTCAGCGGGCCTATGACCGGGCCAGATATCGTTGGAAGCTTAGTAGCGAAGCCATGCCGGAGCCGCCGAAACGTCTGATGCATGCCAAGTTCCTAATCGACATAGGGCTCGAAGCCGCAAGCTTATTCCTGCTACAGCAACCATACCGCGCGTCTCTTACGTTAGATGGCCGCAAAAGAGGCGCTTGTCACGGCGCCAAGTCAGTGCTGCAACGCGACTTATAGAAATACAACGAAAGATCAGAGGGTCATCCACAAGCGAAGGCGCAAGGCTTCACAGCTAGTCGATATGACCCCTGAAACGCCTTTCGCGCGCTGCAACCGCCGACGTTCCTTAACGACTCCGCTTTAGCGATGCCGCATAAGAGGTTATCCGCGGTCCCGGGCCCGAATATCCCGCAGCAGGGCAATACATCTCTCCACGTCATTTAGCGGCAGTTCGGCTATCTGCTCGGGAGGCAATTCCCACCACTTAAGCTCCATCAGTTCGCTAATCGTCTGCTGATCAAACCGATATCGTAGGACACGAGCGGGGTTACCTGCCACGACCGCATATGGAGGAATATCTCTCGTAACCACGGCACCTGCGCCGATCACAGCTCCATCCCCGATAGAAACCCCTTTTAAGATGACAACCTCGGCCCCGATCCACACATCATTCCCGATAAGAATTTTCTGGCCTCGTTCCCGTCCGGGCGGCCGGGAATTGGGAATGAGTTCCGCCGTCTGGGCTAAGGGGTCGTTGGGAAACCAGTTCCGAGAAATTCTAAAAAAACTTGTTGTTAGATGATGGAGCGGATGTTCAGCTCCGCCAATTTGGCAGCGACGCGCAAAGGTTGAAAACCGACCGATATGAACGTCATTGTAGATGATCGTACCGGCGTTAATGAAACAATATCTTCCAACACTGCCCGAATGGAACTCAGAGCCCGGCCCCATATGAAGCGGCGGCTCCACAGTAACCTTCGAGGTGATGTTCGCGGTCTTGGCAATGGTAGACGTACTATCAGGCATGGTCGTTCCGTTTTCAGCGCTACCGTAGTTTCGCATAGCGTTCTGTGACAGCTAGCTCAATGCCTGATAGCGGCAGGTTTGCTCTGAAGGTGCGCACTGGGGCCCACCTTCAGATAATTAAGGTATCCTAGGAAATCTGCAGCTTTTGATCTCGCCCTGTAAAGCAGGCTCCAGCGGCCTTGGACATCAAATCAACATATGCAAAGCTAATCTCCTCAGGCTTAGGCAAACTAACCTTTTGCTGAGCCATCAGAATGTTCCGCCCCGGGCTTAACTTGCCAGGGAGCTTGAGCGCAGCTGCCTTGCGTGTAACGCCGTCTGGGCCCTTCCAGCGCAGCTGCAGGGAATATCCTTCAGTATCAGTCACAAAACCCGACTCGGCATTATCGATAAAAATAAGCAAGTTAGCTTCGGAGTTGTTCTTCAACTCCCCATCTATAAAGAGTGTCGTTCGGATCTTCTTTTTCGGAATCAGCTCTTCGATTTTAATCGGCTGACTAGGTGTCGCTGACTGAGCAGCCAAGCCGATGATCTCTACCTCAGAGAGCGGAGCCTGATTACGCGTTGAGCTATACTCAAGTGTGAATTTCTCCCCCGGGAGAACCTCGCATTCCAAGAGAAATACATCTGGCCGGAGCGCCGTCACGACGTGCTGGACCAACTTACCCCTTTGGAGGAAATGAGCTTCCTGTATCGCCTTAGAGTCGCTCCCGCGAACAAGGATTGAGACCTTAACATGCGATGCGACGATTCGCTTTTCGTGAGCGGCCAGCAACACCAGGGGCCAGCTCCCTACATGAATAAGATGCTTATTAGTCTTTGCCCATTCCCCGTTTCCAGCGATCATCAGCTCGCCCGAGCCAATCTTAAGAGCCTTAGGCGGAGGCGACGGTACCGGAATGAGGAGCTGACTGCTCGAGGACGGCGGCGGCAACGCCGACGCAGCAGCATGCGACGTGCTACTAGCCGGTGTGAGTATTCCCTTCCGGCCACCGAAGGAATAGAAAAGAGGCGCATCAAGCGAAAGGCCGCGACGAGGTTCGCCGAGGACGATAGGCTCTTCCGTAAGTCCGCGTAGCTCGCGAAAGATAATTTCTTTTACAATGGAAATTGGCTTACCGGACGAATCCGTCGACCTGTCATAACTCGGGCTTCCATATGAGTACACCCGCTTTGCCAGGTGATACAGAAACCTAAGGGGTAGTTGTTGCTGGACTTGGAGGTCACGCGTCGCAAGTTCGAGCAGTTGTGCTTCAGATTTTGCGGCCCAGTTCATACCTACCGCTGCGTAGAAGGCCTCGCCACAGTGGATTACCGGCTTCCCAAAAGCTGCACCCAGCACTCCGACACCCGAGTTCACCAGAACTATTTTGTCCGCAAGCTCGATTAGGTCGTGAACGTTGCAATCATGCGGAGCTATGATCGCCCCGGGGACCGTGGCCATATCATCCTCAAGCGGATGCTTCTTGACGACGAGAGCCCACCGACGCGGATCGAGGCTGTTCGCCAATGACGTGATCCAAGACACGAAAGTGTCCATATTCTGGCACGGGCCAGAAAAATACTTGATAACCGAGTCATTGGGACGCTGCATCGGCACGAAAATTACTTTACGATCCCGTAAATTAAGACGTTCCCGCCAATGCGCGGCAGTCATCCTAGGACCGTTGGTCTCCAGCGTCATGTCAGACTGACGCAAGGTACGGATTAGTTCGATAGCATCTAGCTCTTCGGATTCCGTAAGCTCTACGTCCCACTTTGCACGATCATAGGTGACACTGTCTGCGTTGAAGCCGTTAGGGTCAAAAAACCAACTATCGGGTAGAGCGCCGCGGTCGAAGGTCCAATAAGGTACCTTATTCTTACGAAGGGCACGATAGATGGCCAGCCGGTGTTCGTTGCCATACGGGTTGAGTAGTCCGACGCGGGTAATGTTTTCGGTCGATACATAATCTAGAACACTCTGAGAGTCCGCAAAAAGCTTCTCTGGTAGTGTCTTCACCTCGCCCATAGCCGGGATGGCGTGGCGCAAGGAGTTCGCTACCTTCGAGGTGGGGTCGACAAGCAGAAGAGTTTTCTCAGGCTGGGTAAGGTTCTCCAAAGGGAATGGCTGTTTACCGACCCGGTCAAACTCCTGCATCAACGCGTCTAGAATCTGGAAATTTCGCTGCGTCTGCTTGTACCCCGCCATTGTGCGGGTGGGATGCCAGAGATGAACGAAATATATTCCGCGTTGAAGAACGTCTATCCCGTAAGTAGCAAAGAACGCTCTGTATCCTTCATACTCTCCAATCGAATTATTCTTAGTATTTACCTTATAATTACGTGTCCGAGGCCCCCGAGGAAAACTCTTGGCGAGGCGATGCAGCACATCGTAATCTTCGGCGCCGTGCCCAAAGAACTGTTTATCGTGCCCACCAATAGCTAGATAATGATGACGATTAACAACCATGGCCGAGCTACCGTAAGCCACGGTTTCAACCTTTGACTTATCGTGCTCTTCGTAGGCCGCATGATATGTGTAATCTGCAACGTCGTCGTCACCGGCCCTGTATAGCTCAAGGTATTCAGACGACGCCTGCTCAGTCAGCCACATAACGGGCACACAAAAAAATTCATACGCGTTCGTTCGCATCTTACGCCCGCGTACCTCCCCTGCCACGCGCCGATACATCTGGGGCGTGCCCAGGAAGTCGATGTCATTGAACATTACGACAGGGGCGGAAGCGTGCTGGACACCGATGTCGCGTGCAGCGCCAATGGAAAAAATGTCGTGCTGTCGGTCACACACGACCAGCTTCACATGAGCGTAACTCGCACATACCCGTTCGATTTCTCGCGCTTCGGCAGGTGGGCTGCCGTAATCGACCACGACTATCTCATAGAGATCAGCTGGTATCGTCGCCAGTATGCGTTCCAGTCGCTCCAGCCCTTGATAAAGTTCTGGAACAATTCGGGTGGGGATGACCGCAGCCAAGACCTTAGAGGCCCCAGAATGGATCATCGATAGACCTTTGGAGGAATCCTGAGAAGACAAGTCACGCTTCACGGTAAGATCTCCGAAAAAATAATGCCGCGTAGCGCTCACGGAAGCAGGTCGCCGACCTGGAGATACTTCGCGTGCATCTGGCGACGCGCCACAGTGTGCATGAACCGGCCAAGGACTAGGTCAAACGGATGCCACGGTGGGAGAAAAATTTCTGTACCCCTGTGGATAGGCCGCGCGCCAAGACCATGCAGTCCTAACGATTTCGTCCAACGAATCATACCGCGGTGCCCAGCCCGTCTCCCGCTGCAATTTAGCGCTAGACGCAACCAGCACCGCTGGGTCACCCTGCCGACGCGCGCCTAGTGCGCAAGGAACCTCGCGACCGCTCACCGCTTTGATGGAGGCCAGCACCTCGCGAACCGAGTATCCCTGCCCATTTCCGACGTTGTAGCGTAACCCGCCTTCGGCATTAAGCCGATCAAGGACTCTGAGGTGTGCATCCGCGAGGTCCGTAACGTGCACGTAGTCTCGGATGCACGTCCCATCTGGCGTATTATAGTCGGAGCCGAAAATAGTAAGAGCCGGCCCCAGGCCTAATGCGGCATTTATGGCGAGGGGAATTAGGTGCGTCTCAGGATCATGATCCTCCCCCAGTCTACCCTGCGGATCCGCCCCAGCCGCATTGAAATAGCGCAAACTTGCCGTGCGGAGTCCATGGGCCCTCTCAGCCCAATCTAGACCTTTCTCAGCCATAAGCTTGGAGTCGCCGTAAGCCGACAAAGGTTGAAGCCTGGCCCCTTCGTCGATAGGGACCGATTCCGGGAGCCCAAAAAGCGCTGCCGTTGATGACATCAGGAAGCGACCGCACCCAGCGCGAACAGCAGCCTCGGCCAGCCAAAGGGTATTGCTCACGTTTTCAGCGATGTATCGGAGTGGCTCCCGCATACTCTCCCCCACGAGGGAAAGGGCAGCGAAATGGAGAACTCCGTCAAATTTCCACGAAGCGAAGACCTCATCCAAACGCCGACGGTCGCTGATATCAGCAACAACAAGTTCTGCCCCAGGGGACACAGCTTGCCTGTGGCCTTGGCGGAGATCGTCCACCACCACCACATCGTCGCCCCGCTCGCGTAGAGCCAGCACGACGTGGCTGCCGACGTAGCCAGCGCCCCCAGTCACCAGATAACGCGCCATCGGTAGACCTTAACCAGTTAAACTCGGCCGCATGATGCCCCACACGTGTGCACCGCACCATAGCGGCACTCTGCGCAAGCCAGCAAAAGTTGTATCCTAACGAAAATTTGTAGCAAGCCGCGAAACAAGGGGGGAGAAAGCTGTTCACTAGATCTTCTTATAGAGCTGCGCTTAATGCGTGCACATACGCCGGCGATGGCCGCTAAATGTTCGCGATGCGGCCGTTAAAAGATCGTTCGGAACACAAACTGTGAGCCGAAACAGGAGTTAATCGTAGACCGTAGACAAGGAGTCATAGGTGACTTTACAGACGCCTCAGCGACAGGTTTTCATAATTGGCGGAGCCGGCCATGGGAATCTCGGCGACGAAGCTTTGCTTCGATACGCCGTGCAATTTGTACGGCGGAAGGATCCGAAAATTGGAATAGCCGTCGCGACGCCAGATCCAAGTGTGACCCGCAGGACGCTTGGTGTTAAATTCCAAGGGCTCTTTGTTTCCGCGCCCCGCACCTGCCTGTTCCGCATCGACAAGGGAAGACACTACTGGGCTTGTGACGAGGTGTTTTTTGCAAGGTATCAAGCGCTTCTCGATTTTTTTTGTTCTAACACAAAGGCCACAGCTATTGCACGTCTTGAGCAAAACCGCGGCCCAGACTTTGTGGATGGCGCTGCCGCTGCCCGTCTCCTCAGCGCTCTGGAAAGGTCAAGCCTTGCCCTCGTACACGGCGGCGGTTTCTTAACAAGCGCAACCCGCTCTCGCCTCTACGACTTTCATTTACTTGCTGTAGTCTGCCGTGAGTGGAGTATACCCCTTGCCCTCAGAGGCCAGCAAATAGGCCCCTTCAGTTGCAGCGCAGATAAGGCCGTCGCCGAAGATATCATCCGACAAGCCAGCTATATCGGGCTTCGTGATAAAGAACAGAGCATTCACATTGTACAGGAATTTGGTGGAACTGCCCGCGAGTTTGTCGATGATGCTCTTCTTACCCGTCTGCCTGCGAGCAGCCTAAGTACAAGGCAGAACTGCAAGCCAGCAGCCTCAGCCATCCGCTGCCTGAATAGGTTAGGACTACAGGCGGGAAACTATGTGGCGGTTTGCGCCCGAAGCAACGCTTCAGTCGGTATGTCTGGAGAATACATCAAAAGGATGGCCGTCGTTTGCCAGAGAATCGCGAAGAAAAGTCATAAAGACATTCTTTTGGTGCCTCTTGCGACACAAGACATTCGCACGCTTAGCGAGGTAGCCGCGTTGGCAGGGACTGGGTGCACCGTTCTGCCTTTGGACGGAAAATATTGGGATGCTGTGACAGCTCTCGAAAATGCTTGGCTCACCGTTTCCTCACCTCATCACGGCCTCATCTTCTCACTCCGCGGAGGGGTACCCATCGTCTCGCCTGTCCAGGGAGATTACTATCTCTTCAAGAATAAAGGAAGCCTGCGTCATTACAATATAGATTGTAATGTATTTGACCTGGAGGAACCAGACGCTCTCGGGGTCATTGAGAATCTTATCAATCAGATTCAATCCAGCTACACGACCATCAAGAACACCATCTTAGACGGCAACAAAGCGCTCCGTACAGCTTCGCTGGCCGCGGAAAGTTCCTTTTGGGCGCTCGCACCACGAGCATAAGATATCGCCAAGCACCAGAGCACGAGCCATCACAACTCAGTCGGCGATTTCGGACTACAAAAGTTCCAGTCCCGACCTCGTCGCCATACCGGGCATTTGCTGCCGCTAGCGATGCACGGTGAAACGTCGAGCTTACGAGCACATACAATCAGCTTACGTTAACCAGCGCATGACGCGGCATCGCCTGGGGGCGGCTACGCTGCATGCACAGAATGAGTCGAAAGCAAGCGGATAAAGCAGCAACAGCTTTACAGCGGCGAAAGTACCCAAGTGTATTCCTGCCGCTGCCGTCCCTCTAGCACTACTTGGGCACTTTGAGGCTGGGTGACGGCAAGAACCTCCGCCGACAGTGTGGACATCGGATGGGTGCCGCCAGGTGGGCGAACAGCCCGTCGAGGATGGCACGCCGGACGGCGAGCAGACTTGGTGAGGGGGCGGGCCCGGCATTCGGGTCGGCATTTTTTTCCCGGCTCTTCCGGCGATGCCCGGCGAGGCGGAGATGCTGCAGGTAGGCGCAGGCGATGCAGGCCATCAGCGCGTGTCGGTGCAGGCCGATCCACGAGCGGCCTTCGAAATGGCCCAGTCCCAGTTCCTGCTTGAACTGCTGATGCGCCTGCTCGCAGATCCAGCGCGCCTTGATGGTGGCGGCCAGGGCACGCAGTAACGTGCCGGAATTGAGATTGCTGAGATACTCCTGCTCGCCGCTCGTGCGCCATTCGCCCACCAGCCAGACCTCGTCGCCCGGCAGGTGCCGGTTGTTGGCCCACACGGCTCCGTCGCCAACCCGGACGCGGGCGGAGGCGGACTTGGCGGTCAGCGCACCCTTGGTGCCCTGCCACCAGATGATGCGGCGCCAGGACAGACCAGCCAGCACCTTCTCCGCCTCCACTGGCTCCTCATCGGGCACCGGCTTGCGCGCGCGTCCCTGTGGCGGCACCGGTTGTACCGCGGCGCTGTAGACCTTCTGGTTGTGTGGAATGCCGACTGCCCAGAGCAGCCCCCCCGCGCATCAAGGCCCTGGCGGAACGCGAACTCGCGCCGTAGCCCGCATCCGCCAGCACGGTGCCGAACCGCACACCCGCGGCACACAACCGGTCGGTTCCCTCCAACGCGATCCCGCCCTTGCTCTGCGGCACCATCGCGGTTTCAGCGACACCTGTCCGGGCACAGTGTCCCGGATCATCAGTCACTCTTTGGGCAGGAACAGCCGCAAGCCTACCGGAACAGGCACCTCGCCCTGCGCCAAAGTGAGTGACACCAGCGACTGACAGTTGGCCTTCTTACCAAGCTAGCCGCAGTACTGGGGTGCTACGCCGACGGACATCTCACCCTCCTTGGGCAGCGCCGTGTCGTTAATCACCAACCAGGCTGCCGGACCGCCAACTAGCTTGTCCGCCTCGCGCGCCAGCACAGACCAGAGAGGTCCGTCGTCCCAGACTGGGCTGGCAATAAAGTGCTGCAGCTGGTCATGGCCACCCAGGCCCAGGCGAGCAGCCGTCGGCTGCAGGCTCTTGCGCTCACCA
>JH599924.1 GCA_000245075.1 Acetobacteraceae bacterium AT-5844 | reverse complement strand
GGCGGGTCCTGCCTGTCGTCGGAAGAAGGCGGCAGGCGGCCGGCCTCGCGTTGCTGGCGGCGGGCACGGCGGCCCCTGAAGGAAATCTGACTGTCACCACGGAAGAGACCACCGATACTCAACGCAACCTCCAGCATCGAGCGCAGCGGCCGATCCGCACGCACGTCATCCCAATTCACCCAGGCATCCGCGCGCCCCAGCACGACGCGCACGATATTGCCTTCGTCTCGCAACCCGCGCGGAGCGAAGCGGACCTGCAGGCGGCCATCCTGCCAACGCAGCAGCTCGGCCGGCACGCGGATGTTGTCCGAGCCCAGGTCGAACTCCATCATGGCCATCATGTTCTCCGGCAGCGCCGGGGGCAGCCATTCCGGCTCCCGCATCGCCAGCGCCGCGCCACCCAGGGAGAGGTCGATGCTCTCCCCTTCCACGCGGCGGCCACCAGCCAGCACCAGGGCGGCCGGCACCTGCGCCGCCACACGCGCGCGCTCGCGGATCTGGCGGCGTTCACGGCCCACGGCGAGGCCGGCCAGCACCGTCACGAGCGAGAGCAGCACCCAGAGGCTGTTCAGCGCATTGGCCTGGAAGAACAGGCTGGAAGGCGGGTTTGTGACCATGCCGTGGATGCCCGACATCAGCCCCAGCACCAGAAGCAGGCCGATGACCAGGTTGGGGCCCACCGCGCGCAGGTCGAAATAGCCGTCCCGCAGCGTGCCGCCCTTGCTGGTGACGTTGAACTTGCCGCGGTTCGGGTCCAGCAGCGTCGTGACCACCACGGGGGTCAGATAGACGGCGAGCACCGTCTCATAGATCTCGGACCAGAAGCTGTGGCGGACCTTGCCCTGCACACGGCTGTTGGTGACGATGGAATGGACGAGGTGCGGCCCCGCATAGGCCACGATGGCCAGGGGCGAGGCGGCGATGATGTTCTCGCCGAACAGCAGGAAGCAGAGCGGCGCCGTCAGGAACACCACGCGCGGCACGGGGAAGAGGAAGTGCCACTGGGCGCTGAAGTAGCAGAGGCGCTGCGACAGCTTCAGCCCCGGGCCGAAGAGTGGATTGTCCACGCGCAGGATCTGAATCATGCCGCGCGCCCAGCGCATGCGCTGGCCGATATGGGCGATCAGGCGGTCGGTCGCGAGGCCGGCGGCCAGGGGCAGGCGCAGATAGGCGGTGCGCCAGCCATTGCGCTGCATGCGCAGGGAGCAGTGGCAATCCTCCGTCACCGTCTCGGTCGGCACGCCGCCGATCTCGTCGAGCGCGGTGCGGCGCATGACGGCGCAGGAGCCGCAGAAGAAGGCGGCGTTCCACAGGTCGTTGCCGCCCTGCACGCGGCCATAGAACAGCAGGCCCTCATTCGGCACGCGCTTGCCGGAGGCGAGGTTCCGCTCGAAGGGGTCCGGCGAATAGAAGTGATGCGGCGTCTGCAGCATCGCGATCTTCTTGTCCTTCAGCATCCAGCCCATGCTGATCTGCAGGAAGGCGCGCGTGGGCACGTGGTCGCAGTCGAACACCGCGACATATTCGCCGCTGGTATGGCTCAGGGCGTGGTTGATGTTGCCGGCCTTGGCGCCCTTGTTATCCGGGCGGACCATGTAGCCGCAGCCGACTTCCTCGGCGAATTTGCGGAACTCGTCGCGCCGGCCGTCATCCAGGATGTAGATGTTCATCCGGTCCCGCGGCCAGTCCATGGACATGGCGCCGAAGACCGTCGGCTTCACCACATCGAGCGGCTCGTTATAGGTCGGGATGAAGACATCCACGACCGGCCACTCCTCCACCGCCTCCGGCATCGGCACCGGCTTCCGCTCCAGCGGCCAGATCTGCTGGAAATAGGAGAGCAGCAGGGAGAGAACGGCATAGACCTCGGCCAGCAGCAGGCCGGTGCCGAGGAAGGTGGCGATGTAGGTGTCGTAGCCGAGCGTCTCCGTCACCCGCCAATAGATGTAGCGCAGCGAGATGAGGGTGGAGAGCACCACCAGGAAGACCAGCGAGATGCGGCCCTTGAAGCGGTTGACGATGAGGAAGGCCACGAAGCCGGCGATGGCCAGATAGGCCTGATGCTCGGCCTCCAGCGGCGTCACCATGAAGATGATGCCGATGAAGGCGCCCAGCAGCGCCAGCGTGCCCCCCAGGAGCGGCAGGCGCATCAGCGTACCGATAAGACGACGGCCGAAGCGCATCAGCGGGTTCCCCATTGCGGTGCCGCCCAGGCGGCGGTGGGCTGCTCCACCCTGTCGGAAGAGGCGGCATGTGCCACCGGCGCGGGGAGAGACGCCTCGATGGCCATGGCGAGCTGACGCAGGTCCCGCGCGGCGGGGCTTGCGGGGCTGGCCTCGGAAAGCAGGCGCTGGGCGGCGAGCGCGGTGCCCACCGCCTCATCCTGGCTGATGGCACCGAGCAGGCGGCTGCCGAGGTGGCGCGCCACCGCCTCCGCCGTCATGCGGGACAGCCGGTCCCGCAGATCGACGCCGTTGAGCACGAATTGCAGCCGGCCGGCGAAAAGCGCCTTCATGGTGCCGGTGCCAAGGAAACGCCCGGCCTCGATCTCGGCCAGCATCGCCGCGCTGATCGCCTCGCTGCGCAGGACGGTCACCAGCAAGCTGGCCATCGGCATCAGGAGGGAGAGCGCCTGGCTCGGCCCCGGCGGCATGTCCGCCACCACGACGATACGCGGGTCGGCGAGCATGTCCCGTAGCGGCGCCGTCAGGAGATCGGGCTCACGCTCCAGCGCGGTGGCGTTATCCAGCGCCCCGCGCAGGCTGATACCGCCATGGGGCAGCACCAGCGTGCCGGAAGCGGCCTGACGGAGATAGCCGCGCCAGTCCGGCCGCCGCGACAGATGGGCCATGAAGCCTTCCTGCTCCGCCACCGGCATGCCGAAATGCAGGCGAAGCGAGTTCTGCGGATCGAGATCCAGCGCGACCACGCTGCGGCCTTCCCGCCGCAGCAGGTCCGCCACATTGGCCGAGAGCGTGGTCTTGCCAACGCCACCCTTGGGCGAGGCAAAGCAGATCAGCGGCACGGGCGGCCTCCCTCAATCCCGCTGAGCGGGGCGCAGTCCGCGCAGAACGCTCTGCAGGGACTCCGTCTGCTTGGAGCGCGAAGCCGGCTGTGGCGGCGGCGCCTTCACCAGCCGGAAGACATCGGAGAGCGAAGCCGCGCGCGCGGACGGCGCGGGCTTGGCGCCGGAAGGCCGGGGAGCATCCTGAGCCGCCGGGGTGGGACGCTGAGCGGCAGCCCAGGTGGCCGGCAGAGGGGCCGGCACCGGCGTGGTCTTGGCCTGCGGAGCGGCGGCAGGCGGCGGAGGCTCCGGCATGACCGGCGGAGGCTCGGCGGATGCCGGCGGGACCTGCGGCGCAGGCGCCACAAAGGCCGCCTCCCGCAGCGGGGCCGGGGGAGTTTCGACGGGAAGCACCGGCACCTGTGGCCGTGGGGCCTCCGTCCGGGAGGGCTCGGCGGGGCGCGCGGGCGGCTCCACCAGACCGGACCCGGCAGGAGAGAGCAGCCCACCCGCACCCGGGTCGACCGGCACGATCGGCTGCCCTGTCAGGACATGGGGTGCCTCGGCGGGGTCGTCGGCCCAGCTAGGAGGCTGAGCCAGCAGGCCGAGCAACCCTTCCCGGACGGGAGGATGTTCGGCGGCCGAGATCCGCAGCAATTCGGCCAGTGGCACCTCTGGCGGCGGGGTCTGCGCGACAGCAGGCGCCACCTTGGCGGCCGCCTCCCTCAGGGCCTCCGCCATGGTTCGCGCGCCAGGGCGGGCCGGCGCCTGAGGAGCTGCCAGGAACACAACCTCTGGCTGTGTTTCCGTTTTCGCAATTTCCTCGCCCACGGCGATTGGAGAGAACAGCGCAACCTGGGGTGCGTGGACTTCAGGGGCGCAGGAGGTGGGAATTTCGGATTCGTTCTCGCCCGGCGTGCTTTGTTGCAAAGCGGCGGCTTCGGCGAGGGCGGCCTCCAGGGCGGGCGTCGTCGCCCCCATATCCGCTGCCGCGACAGTCTCCTCTTCCTGGAAAGTGCCGCGGACGGGCTCGTTGCCGAAATTACGGTAGCGGATCACTGGGGCGCGCAGGGCCGCAGCTACCCTCGCAACGTCAATATCTTGCGCCATGCTCCGATACCCAGCCCTCTTTGGGCGCAGAATGCAATTTGCGTGACTGGAACGGAATACCCAATCAAACGCAAATCGGAGAAAATTTGCATCTTTTTTAAGAATTTTCCAAATTAGCGATAAGCGCAAGAATTTTCAGCATAGCCGCATAATAATCGTCCCGCCGTGTCAGGCGGCTGGCCTCCTTCCTGAATGCCCCTCCGCTGACCCGGGCTTCCACCCAGGCCCGAATGGCGGCCACCCCATCGCTGCCCGCATAGGGAGAGATACGATCGGTCTCCAGATCCGCCCAGGCAGGCAGATAGGGGTGGGAGCGTTCCCCCCAGAAGCGCAGCGCACGCGCGACGGGCGCCTCCTCCGCCAGGCCGGCCCAAGCGAGATACAGCGGCACCCGGATGGCATCGTAGGAGAAGCGCGGCGGCCAGCGGCTGGGCAGGCTGGCGACACCATCCGCCCGCCCCAGTTCCAGCCAATCCGGCGTCAGACCCCAGCGGCCGAAAGCCGCGCCCCGCAGCAGGCCGACGCCATCCGCCACCAGCCGCAGCCAGGCCGGGTCCGGCACCGCCCGGGCCAGCAGGCGGATGGCGGGGAAGGCGTAGTAGGAAGGGTTCAGGAAGACACTGTCCTGCTCCTCGAACACGCCGGCGCCGGGCAGGAGCACGGTGCGCCCTCCGGCACGGCGCAGGAGCAGGCGCAGCACGTCCCGCGCGATGGCCGTGCCGAGAGCGTCATAGGCTGGCTCGCCCCATCGCCGCGCGGCCAGAAGCAGGGCGGCGGCGATGAACAGGTCTCCATCCGTGGCGTTGTTGCGGTCCGAGATGCCTTGCGTCGCGCCGGGCACATGCCGCCAGGCATGGAGCTGGTCGTTGGGGCGGCGCAGCGCCGCCCGCGTCCAGCCCAGGATGAGGTCGAAATTCGCCCGGTCCGCGCATCGTTCAGCGCAGAGCAGCGCCCAGCCCTGCCCTTCGGAGTGAGAAACGCCCCGGTTGCCGGTATCGACCACCCTTCCCTCCGGCAACAGGAAGCGCGCGCGGAAATCGGCCCAGCCGGCCTGTAGGGCGGCATCGGGCGGGGCGGCGGCAAGCAGGGGCGGCGGCCCCCAGGCGAGGCCGGCAGTGAGCCCGGCGGCGCCCAGCAGCCCCCGGCGGGACAGGCCGGGCGTCAGAGGCTTCGTCATGCGGCGGAGCATGCGGGAAAAGCGTTGCCGGGCCGTTGCCGGGCGGTGCCGCCCTTCCCGGCTGCCACCATGCCCGCGCCAAGGGCATGGAGGAGGAGCGCTGCCTCAGCGGGCCAGCCAGGCGCGGAACAGCGCGTTCACCGCCTCCGGCATCTCCATGGTCGGCAGATGGGCGGCGCCGGGGATGCGCGCCAGCTCGGCACCCGGAATGGCGGCCGCCATTTCCTCCGCCAGTTCCGGCGGGGTCAGGATGTCATGCTCGCCCACGGCGACGAGGGTGGGTACGGCGATGCCGGACAGCATTGGGCGGGAATCCGGGCGCTGCAGGATGGCCTGCTGCTGGCGGAGAAAGGCCTCGCGCCCGACGCGCTCCGCCATCTCCCGCACCTCATGGCCCAGGGGGCCCTCCACATGGTCGGGGTGCAGCAGGCTGGGCAGCAGGCGGGGCGTGACGCCCTTGAACTGGCCGGAACGCGTCAGTGCCATCAGCCCGCGGCGCCTGCGGGCCTGCTCCTCGGTATCGGGGCGGGCGGAGGTGTCCAGCAGGGCCAGATGCGTGACGCGCTCCGGCGCCCGGCGCACCACCTCCAGCGCTGCGTAGCCGCCCATGGAAAGGCCGGCGAGGGCGAAGCGCGGCGGCGCATCGGCCAGGATGCGCAGGGCCATGCTGCCGAGATCGGCATCCAGCGTGAGGTCCGCCACCCGGCATTCCGCGATGCCCCCCAACGCCGCGATCTGGTCCCGCCAGAGACGGGCGTCACAGAGCAGGCCGGGAAAAAACAGCAGCGGCACAGGGGCGGTCATGGGCGGGACGGCCTTTCGTCAGGAGAGCGAAATTCAGTAGCCGGCGCGAAAAACCCCGTCAAAAGCCCCGGAAACGGGTCGAAAAACTTGCCAAGCGGCAGCGTCGGGCGCATTAGGGGCGCGGATGCCGGGTTCAGGGCCGCGCTGATGCGTGTGACCGGCCGGTACCGTCATGCCCACATGAGGCCCGCCGCAATGGTCGGCGAAGGGACCCACTGCTCTTGAGCGATCAGTCTGAAGCGCCCGCGATCGTCGCGGCCGAAAACGAGCATTCCGACGCCCTGCCCCCGCCGGCTGCACCGCCTGGCGCGGCCGCCGCAGCCGGCCCGCCGGAACAGCCCGTGGCCGAGCAGGACGACATCGCCGGCGAGGATGTCGTCCATGAGGCGGAGGCCGATGAGGAGGAAGAGGACGCGGAGCCGCGCGTCGTCTTCGCCGATCTCGGCCTGTCCGAAGCGCTGCTGAAGGGCGTGGAGGATGTAGGCTACCTGCATCCGACGCCCATTCAGGAGCAGGCCATCCCCATCGTGCTGATGGGCCGCGACGTGCTGGGCTGTGCCCAGACCGGCACCGGCAAGACCGCCAGCTTCGTGCTGCCGATGATGGACATCCTGGCCGGTAGCCGCGCCAAGGCCCGCATGCCGCGCAGCCTGATCCTGGAGCCCACGCGCGAGCTGGCGCTGCAGGTGGCCGAGAATTTCGTGAAATACGGTCAGCACATGAAGCTGACCCACGCGCTGCTGATCGGCGGCGAGAGCATGGCTGAGCAGACCGACGCGCTGAACCAGGGCGTCGATGTGCTGATCGCCACGCCGGGCCGGCTGATCGACCTGTTCGAGCGCGGGCGCGTGATGTTGGCGGACTGCAAGATCCTCGTGATCGACGAAGCCGACCGCATGCTGGACATGGGGTTCATCCCCGATGTCGAGCGGATCGTCACCCTGCTGCCGCCGCTGCGCCAGACACTGTTCTTCAGCGCGACCATGGCGCCGGAAATCCGCAAGCTGGCCGACGCCTTCCTGCAGAACCCGAAGGAAATCACGGTATCCCGGCCGGCCTCGGTGGCGACGACCATCACCACCGGCCTGGCGTTGGTGCCGGAGCACGACAAGCGCCGCGCGCTCCGCAAGCTGCTGCGGCGGGAGAGCGTGCAGAACGCGCTGATCTTCTGCAACCGCAAGCGCGACGTGGACATCCTCTACAAGAGCCTGAGCAAGCACGGCTTCTCGGTCGGCGCCCTGCATGGCGACTTGGCGCAGTCCGTGCGCTTCGCCACGCTGGAGAAGTTCAAGAACAACGAGGTGCAGCTGCTGGTCTGCTCCGATGTCGCCGCGCGCGGCATCGACATCGGCGGGCTGAGCCATGTCTTCAATTTCGACCTGCCCTTCCATGCGGAGGACTATGTCCACCGCATTGGCCGCACCGGCCGCGCCGGACGGGAAGGCCATGCCTATTCCATCGCGACCGCGGATGACGCAAAGCTGCTGGCTGCGATCGAAGGGCTGACCGGCAAGGAAATCCCCCGCATTGCCATCGACGGGATCGAGACGGTGAGCGAGGAAGAATTGGCTGAGGCGCGCGAGTCCAAGGGGCGCGGGCGTGGCCGTGGCGGCAAGGATAGCCGGGGCAAGGATGGCCGCGGCAAGCGCGAGGAGGAACCGCGCGGCGGCCGCCGCGACGAGGCCCCCCGCCGTGGTCGCCGCCGCGACGAGGACGAGAACCGCCAGCGCGAGCGTGGCGCCGAAGCCGCCGCCGCCGCGCCCCAGGAAGAGAAGCAGCGCGTCCGTGACGACCGCCGCCGCCACAATGAGGAGGAGCGCAGCCGCGCCCGCGACGACCACCGGCGCGACGAACATCGGCGTGACCGGCGCGATCGCGACGATCTGGGGCCGCCGGTGGTGGGCTTCGGGGATGCGGTGCCGGCCTTCATGCTGATCCCGATCCCCAAGCCGAAGCGCGACGCGCGCCCGGCGGAAGCGGACCCGGAAGCGGCCTGAGCCTCCTTGCCCGGACCCCGTATTTGCCATACGGGGCCGGGTTGCCGCGGCACAAAATCGGGGTCACTCTGCGCGACTGCTGCGTTGCGCGGCCGCCAGCCCCTGAGACTGCCCGGCCGACCGAGGAGGATTGTTCATGAACGTCGTCACCCAGTCCACCCGCCCTGTCTTTAACTGGGAGGACCCGCTGCTGCTGGAGGACCAGCTCAGCGAGGACGAGCGGATGATCCGCGACGCGGCCCACCAGTACTGCCAGGAAAAGCTGTTCCCGCGCGTTCTGGAAGCCAACCGGCACGAGATCTTCCACCGGGAGATCATGAACGAATTCGGCGAGATGGGCTTCCTGGGCGCGACGCTCGACAGCCATGGCTGCGCCGGCGTCAACTACGTCTCCTACGGCCTGATCGCCCGCGAGGTTGAGCGCGTCGATTCCGGCTATCGCTCCGCCTTCTCCGTGCAGTCGTCCCTCGCCATGTTTCCCATCTGGGCCTACGGCACGGATGCGCTGAAGGACCGCGTGCTGCCCGGCATGCAGCAGGGCAAGCTGGTCGGCTGCTTCGGCCTGACCGAGCCCGATGCCGGCTCCGACCCCGCCTCCATGCGCACCCGCGCCAAGAAGGTCGATGGCGGCTACCTGCTCTCCGGCTCCAAGACCTGGATCACCAACTCCCCCATCGCCGACATCTTCGTTGTCTGGGCCAAGGACGAGGCCGGCGATGTGCGCGGCTTCGTGCTGGAGAAGGGCGCCAAGGGCCTGACCGCGCCGAAGATCGAGGGCAAGTTCTCCCTGCGTGCCTCCACCACGGGCATGATCATGATGGAGGAGGTGTTCTGCCCCGAGGAGAACAAGCTGGATGTGAAGGGGCTGAAGGGCCCGTTCTCCTGCCTCAACCGCGCCCGCTACGGCATCGCCTGGGGTGCGCTGGGCGCCGCCGAGTTCTGCTGGCACGCCGCGCGCGACTACACCATGGAACGCAAGATGTTCGGCCGCCCGCTGGCCAACACCCAGCTGATCCAGAAGAAGCTGGCGGATATGCAGACCGAGATCACGCTGGGCCTGCACTCCGTGCTGCGCCTTGGCCGGCTGTTCGACGAGCATCGCGTGGCGCCGGAAATGATCAGCCTGTGCAAGCGCAATTCCTGCGGCAAGGCGCTGGATATCGCCCACGTGGCGCGTGACATGCACGGCGGCAACGGCATCGCCGACGAGT
>JH599923.1 GCA_000245075.1 Acetobacteraceae bacterium AT-5844 | reverse complement strand
CCGCAGGCCCGCACCCGGCTTGCCCGCCCGCGGCCCGGCGGAGGCGGCGCGATGATCGTCCTCGGCTTCGCGCTCGCCTATGCTGGCTTCCTTGCCCTTTGCCTGGCCATGGAGCGGCACCATGAGCAGGTGTTCCGTCGCCGCGCCATTCCGCCCTGGCGCCGGCGCCTGCTCACCGCGCTGGGCTGGGGGCTGCTGGCGGCCTCGATGCTGCCGGTGGCGCAGGCCGCCGGCTGGGCGCTGGGGCTGGTGTTCTGGGCCGGCATCCTGACCGCCACGGCGATGCCACTGGCAATGCTGCTGACCTACGCGCCTCGCATCGCCCTGGCGCTCGCGGCGGCGCCCATTCCAGCCGGCCTGATGCTGCTGCTGCGCAGCGTCTAAGGCTCCCACAACGATTTCCGAAAGGACCCACGCATGGCAACGCACCGTCCCCACACCGCCCTCGGCCGCAGGCCCTTCCTCGCCTTGCTGGCGGCCGGTATGGCTGGCGCATCCCGCGTCGGCCACGCAGCGGAGGCCCAGGTGCAGCGCGCCGAGCTGGCGCCTGCCCTCTATGAACTGGCCTACAGCCCTAGCCAGAAGGCGCTCTTTGTCGCCTCCGCCGGCGGTTTCGGAGAGAACGCTCCCCCCAGCAAGCTGTTCCGGCTCGATCCCCACACCCTGGCCGTGCAGGCCGAGATCGCGCTGCCGAAGAAGGGCTTCGGCGTCACCCTGGATGACGCCAGCGGCCGCCTCTATGTCGGGCACAGCGTGGATGCCGCTATCAGCGTCATCGACATCGCTTCCAACCGCGTGCTCGGCACCGTGCAGGTGGATGAGAAGGTGCGCGGCGAGGACGGCAAGGAAAACTACACCTACTTCCTGCGCGAGCTGCAGCTGGATGCTACCGGGCAGCGCCTCTACGCGCCCGGGCGCGGCATGAAGGACAGCGCGCTCTTTGCGCTGGATGCGAAGAACCTGAAGCTGGAAAAGACCATCACGGGTATCGGCCCTGGCGCGACGGGCGTCGCCATGGACGATGCGCGGGGGCGGGTCTTCGTTTCCACCCTGCTGGGGCGGCTGGTGACTGTGGATGCGGGCAGCCTGGCCATCACCCGCAATGTCGAATCCGGCGGAGCGGAACAGCCGCTGAACCTGGCCTTCGATGCCGCCAGCAACCGCGTGCTGGCAGTGGACCAGGGGCTGGAGAGCATGCCGGGCTTCCAGGAGAAGATGCAGCCGGGCTTCGTCTCCCACCACCCTGGTAACCGGCTGGTGGCGCTGGACCCGGAGACCGGCAAGCTGTTGCATGAAGCGCCGACGGGTAAAGGGCCGCTGACGCTGCGGCTGGATGCCGCGCGCAAGCGCCTTTACGTCACCAACCGGGAGGGTGGGTCCCTCACGGTGCTGGACAGCGCCAGCTACGCCGCGATTGCCACCGTCGAGCTGGGAGCCCACCCCAACAGCATGGCGTTGGATGAGGCCAGCGGCACGTTGTTCGTGTCGGTGAAGAACACAAGGGCGGCTGCCAGAGGCTCGAAGGAAAGCGTGGTGCGCGTCACCCTCTGAGGGCCGCTGATTGACGAGCCCAATGCTCTCGGTCGGAGCTCACCACAGCTTGTCCAGTGTGATCGGCAAGTCGCGGATCCGCTGACCTGTCGCATTGAAGACCGCATTGGCAACGGCCGCCGCGACACCGGTGATGCCGATCTCACCGATCCCCCGCGCGCCGAGAGGCGTGCGGGGGTCGGGAATGCCGGTCCAGATGACGTCGATAGCGGGCACATCGAGATGCGTGGGCAGGTGATAGTCGGCGAGCGAGGCGTTCATGATCCGGCCCTTGCGCTCGTCAAACAGCGTCTCCTCGGTGAGCGCGAGCCCGAGGCCCATGATCATCCCGCCTTTGAGCTGGCTCGTTGCTGTCTTGGGATTGAGGATTGTCCCGCAGTCGAATGAGCCTAACAGCCGATCGACGCGGATTTCGCCGGTGACCGTGCTGACGCGCAATTCGCAGAACACCGCCGAAGTGCTGTGAATGGCGAATTTCAGGAACTCTATCGGCGGGCTTCCGGCTGCTGCGACGGTGATCTCCTCCCGCGCTGCGCGGGACAGGATCGAGCCATAGCTTTCACGCCGGTTGGGGTCATCGATGGAAACGACGCTGCCTTCGGCGAGGCGGACCTGGCCGGCCCGGAGACCCGCGAGAGGGCTGTCATTTCCGGCAAGCCGCAGCAATTCGCCCGCCAGCTTGTCCGCCGCGGCCACCACGGCGCCCGCAAGCGACGCCGTCTGCGAGGAACCTCCAGCGAAGGGCGCCGCGGGCAGGGCGGAGTCGCCCAGCTCGAAAGTGATAGCGTCGAGGGGCAGCCCGAGACGGTCCGCCGCGTGCTGTGTCTGCACCGTCGCGGTGCCCATGCCCATCTCCTGCGCCGAGCAGGACAGCGTCGCGGAACTGTCGCGGCGCAGGGTGAGGCGGATGTTCGCGCCAGGCATCCGCGCATAAGGAAAGCTTCCTGTGGCGCAGCCCATGCCGATGAGCCATTCGCCCTCGCGCCGCATTCCCGGCGTAGCGCTTCGCCGCTCCCAGCCAAACCGCTTCATGCCGTCCCGGTAGGCTTGGCCCAAAGCGTGCTGCGAGAAGGGAACGCCTGTCGTCGGATGCCGCTCCGGCAGGTTGCGGAGGCGCAGCTCGATGGGATCGATCGCCATGCTATGCGCCAGCTCGTCAATGGCGCTTTCGAGCGCGAAGCTGCCGATCGCCTCGCCGGGCGCCCGCATGAAGGTATTGGGCACGATGTCGAGATCGAGATGGCGCTGGACGACTTCGAAGCTCTTCGAGCGGTAAAGCGCGCGGCTTCCGAGCGTGTACTGCTCCGGGCAGGCGCCGTAAGGGGGCATGATGGAGTAGCCGGTATGGACGAGCGCCGTGAAGGTACCCTCCGGATCGGCACCGATGGCGACACGCTGCTCGGCAGGGGTGCGGCCACCGATGATCCGGTAGACGCCCTCACGGGTGAGCGCCAGGCGCAGCGGGCGGCCGATCAGCCGGGCGGCCGCGACGGCAACGATCTGGTGGTCCCATAGCCCCTTGCCACCGAAGCCGCCCCCAACGAAGGGCGAGACCACGCGCACCTGTCCCTTCTTCAGGCCGAAGAGCTTGCCGATGGCGTTGGCGCTCGCCGCGATCATCTGGGTGGCATCGTGGATGAGCAGCGCCTCGCCCTCCCAGGCCACCGTGACGGCATGGGGTTCGATGGCGTTGTGGTTTTGGCCCGGCGTCCGGTAGACCTCATCGACATGGTGGGCCGACCGTTCGAGCTCCCGCTCGGCGTCGCCGACCGAGAGGTGATTCTTCTCGATCAGGATCGAGGCCGGAACACGCGCGGTCGCCTTCGCGTCGTGGAACGAGGTTCTCGCCTCCTCGGCTGCATAGTCGATCTCGAGCAGCGAAGCGGCGTGGTCGGCCTGCTCCTGTGTCTCAGCGACCACCAGCGCGACGACCTGGCCGTTATACCGAATCACCTGGTCCTGCATGATCGGCAGGTTGCTGTTTCCCACGGCGCCGAGGTCGGTGATGCTGATCAGGGGCAGGGGGTTCAAGCGCGGCATGTTGCGGTGGGTCAGCACCAGGATGACCCCGGGCGCCGCTTCGGCGGCACTGGTGTCGAGCCGTGTGATGCGCCCGCGGGTGATCGGACTATGCGCCAGCGCGGCGTAGGAGAGGCGGTCCATCGCGATCTCGGCCGCGAAGCGGGCCTTCCCGGCAACCTTCAGCGGGCCGTCCAGCCGGGAGGCCTGGCGCCCGATCACCGCGTTGCGTCCGATCAATGGGTCCGGCGTGCCGCCCGGCAGCCACTGCGCTGGAACCCACCCGATCGCGGTCCTGACCGACCCGATGATGGCATTCTGAATCCTGCTCATCGATCATCTCCAGCGAGTTCGGACAGGACGGCGGTCATCGTCCGTCTGACAAGGTTCGGCTTGAAGCTATTGCCTGAAAGCGGCGTGGCATCCTGAAGCTCTGCCTCGGCGGCTTCCTCGAAAGCTTCGGTCGTCGGCGGGCGGCCCAGGAGCACCGCTTCGGCGCGGAATGCGCGCCAGGGCCGCGGCGCGACCCCTCCGAAGGCGATGCGGACATCCTCGACCCGCCCGTCCCGGACCGCCAACCCGGCGGCGACCGAGACGAGGGCGAAGGCATAGCTCGCCCTGTCGCGCACCTTGCGATAGGCAGAGCGGGCTGCGACGGATGATGGGGGGAGCTCTATCGAGACGATCAGCTCGCCAGGCTCCAGCGCGGTCTCGAGGTCGGGTCTGTCACCCGGCAGGCGATGGAACTCGGTGAGAGGGACCACCCGTATGCCGCCGGTGCTCAAGATGCGGATTTGAGCGTCCAGGGCGGCAAGTGCCACGCCCATATCCGACGGATGAACAGCGATGCAGTCGCCGGAGGCACCGAGGATCGCATGATAGCGGTTGAAACCCTCCAGCGCGTCGCAGCCGCTTCCAGGCGAACGCTTGTTGCAGCGTGATCCGGCCGTGTCGGCAAAGTACAGGCAGCGGGTTCGCTGCATCAGATTGCCGCCGACCGTGGCCATGTTGCGGATCTGGGCGGAGGCTCCCGCCAGGATCGCGCGGGCGAGCATGGGATAATGGGCACGCACCAGCGGATGAGCGGCCACGGCGCTGTTCCGCGCCGCGGCGCCGATCATCAGGCCGCCGCCCTCGGTGGGTTCAATCAGGGACGAGAGCCCCGAGACGTCGGCCAGCAGGGAAGGGCGCTCAACGCCCTTGCGCATGAGATCGACAAGGTTGGTGCCGCCGCCGAGCAGCCTGGCGCCGGCGGAGCCGGTCAATGTGAGGGCCTCGTCAGCCGTTGCCGGGCGGCGATACTCGACCGGGTTCATGCCGCGCGCTCCGCCGCGACCTGCAGGATGGCGTCGACGATGCCGTTATGGGCGCCGCAACGACACAGATTCCCGCTCATCCGCTCGCGGATCTCCTCGCGCGTCAGAGGGACGCGTTCGGCTGTCAGATCGGCGGTGACATAGCTCGGCGCGCCGGCAGCGACCTCAGCCAACATGGCGGCGGCTGCGCAGATCTGGCCGGGCGTGCAATACCCGCATTGGAAGCCGTCATGGTCGATGAAAGCGGCCTGAAGCGGATGGAGAGCCTCGGCTTCGGCCAGCCCCTCAATGGTGGTGACGGACCGTCCGTCAACCTGTGCTGCCAGGGTCAGGCAGGACAGCACGCGTTCGCCATCGACCAGAACGGTGCAGGCCCCGCAGGCCCCCTGATTGCAGCCGACCTTGGTGCCGGTGAGATGGACACGCTCGCGCAGCAGATCGAGCAGGGAGACGCGGGCGTCCTCCGGCGCTTCGACTTCAGCGCCGTTGATCCTTATCGCCATGTTGGTCCTCCAGGCGAAGGCGCGGACGCAGGGGCGCGTCCGACCTGGAAAGTATGGCGAGATTCGTACTATTCAATGGTCGTTGAATACGATCTTCGTTATAAGGGAGATGAAGGTCTCCCGCTCCTGCGGCGTCAGGGGGTCGAGCATCAGGCGGCACATGTCCTGGTAGGCCTGGCGGATAGCCGCGACGCGGGTCTCTCCCTCGCTGGACAGGCGGAGCGCAACGGCACGCCGGTCATCCTCCATGCGTGCGCGCTCCAGCAGCCCGCGCTTGGCCAGCCTGTCAGTGGCCGACGAGATGGTCGTATTGGGGAGGCCGAGAAACCGGGCGATATCGGTCGGTCCGCAATCCTGGTGCTCGGCGACGTAGAGGAGCGCCTGGGTGTCGACCTCGTTGAGCGGACTGTCGGCGAGGTTGGCAGCGGACAGCTTGTATCGCCGCGCAAACGTGCCGAAGGCAGCACCAAGGGTTGCGAGCTGGGCATCGGTCGGCGTCGTCATGCCTCGGCATACCGTTCTCACCATGACGCGGCCAGCCGCAAAATGAGGTTGCGACCCATGCGTGGAGTGCCGGACGCGGGCGAGCGGGCTGCCATGGGTGAGGGCGGGCGTCGCCCTCACCTTTTCGGCGTCAGTTCACGGTGATGCCCGCCCCCCGCACCACGCCTTCCCACTTTGCGGTTTCTGATTGCAGCCAGGCGAGTGCCGTGGCGGGCGTGCTGTCGGTCCGGACCTGGATCGAGAGGTCACTGAACCGCTGCTGCAGGTTAGGCGTGCGCAACACCTTGTTCACAGCCTCATTCAGCTGATCGACAATCGGGGTCGGAGTTGCCGCGGGTGCGAAGATCATATGCCAGGTATAGGCCTCGTATTCCGTCAGGCCGGCTTCGGCGAAGGTCGGCACGTCAGGTAACTGCGGCAAGCGCTGCGCGGAGCTGACGGCGAGCGCGCGTGTGGTGCCACGCTGCACACTGGCGATGCCGTCCGATGCCACGTTCAGGAACATGGTGAGATTGCCGTTCAGCAGATCGGGCATCGCCGGAGCCGAGCCGCGATAGGGAATATGGTTCACCTTCAAGCCACCTGCCTGGTGCAGAAACAACTCCGTGGCCAAGTGCACCGCACCACCCGCGCCGGAACTGCCATAGTCGTACTGGCCTGGCTTGCTGCGGAACATCGCAATGAGTTCCTGCAGGTTTCGCGCGGGCACCGCGTTGTTCACCATCAACAGCATCGGGATTGTGCCGGCCAGGGCGACCGGCCGGAAATCCTTGAGCGGATCGAAGCTGAGATTGGGGAAGAGGGGACGCAGCACCGCGTGGGCGATGGTGCTGTAGAGCAGGGTGTATCCGTCGGCCGGCGCCTTCGCCACGGCCTCGGTGCCGACGACCACGCCGGAGCCTGTCCGGTTCTCGACAAGCACGCGCTGTGGCAGCACGCCGGTCATTCCATCCGCGACGAGGCGCGCCGCCACGTCGGTCGGACCCCCAGCGGCGAAGGGGCAGATCAGGCGCACCGGCTGTTCGGGCCAGGAGGCTGCGGCAGCTGATCTCGCCAGGACCGCCGGCGCGGCAGCGCCAGCGGCGACGGTTCGGAGCAAGGCACGGCGATGAATTCCAGACATGGGTCCTCCCTGGGTTCACGCGGCTGTTGCTGGCCGGGCCAGGTCTCGTTGCCCCGCTTCCAGGCCGTGCCGCGGCTGGATATCAGCGCATGACGGATAGGTTTGGCACGCCCTCCTGCAGGTTCACCCACACCGTCTCCGTCTGCAAATATTCGCAGATTGCCTCCCGGCC
The DNA here is from genome assembly GCA_000245075.1 of Acetobacteraceae bacterium AT-5844. Taxonomy (GTDB): domain Bacteria; phylum Pseudomonadota; class Alphaproteobacteria; order Acetobacterales; family Acetobacteraceae; genus Pseudoroseomonas. The sequence goes on along the minus strand of JH599923.1, from coordinate 31,409 downwards.
GCTTTTTCCTGGGCCTTCCAACAGCGCTGCCCCGGTGCTCATGCCGGCCGGAACCCCAGTGCCTGGCGGAAGCGGTTCTTGACATGGACACCATCGCGCGGCGGCAAGGCGCGCGGCGGGTTCTCGGGCCTGATCTTCACGACGGCGAGGTTCAGCCCCTCCCGCGCGTGAAGGCGCCGGCGAAGCGGCTCCACGCCCTGCCGCTCGGTAATGAGGTCGACCGTCGGGAAGCCCATCGCCTCCGCCACACGGGTGAACTCAATGCCCTGGCCGGCATGGCTCGGCTGCATGCCGGTCTCGCCGAAATGGCCGTTATCCAGAATGACGATGCTGAGGTTGCGCGGCTTGCGCAGCGCAATGGTCGCGAGGGCCCCGAAGCCCATCAGCTGCTCGCCATCGCCGGTCACCACCAGCACCGGCCGCTCCGGCTGCGCCTGAGCCAGGCCCAGCCCCACCATGGCCGCGCTGCCCATGGCGGCCCAGAGGTAGAAATTGTGGTCGTGATCGCCCGCGGCCATCACGTCATAGGACGGGGAGCCGAGGCCGGTGACGACAAGCAGGTCGCCGCGGTCCTTGAGCAGGTCGGCGACGATGGCGCGCCGGTCGAGCGTTCCACCCCTGGTCACTTCACCCACTCCTTCTCACCGATCAATCGCTGGCCGAGCAGCACCGCGCAGGCGGCATCTCCCTCGAAGGCCATGGTGGCAGCGCCGCGCAGGAGCGGGGCGACGTCCTTGGGTTCATCGGCGCGCCAGGTCAGCACGCCCATCAGCTTGAGGGCGGCTTCCGTGGCTTGCCCCATGGGGTTCTGCCACTGGTTGAACTCGGCCCAGTCGCCCCGCATGGTCACCACCATCAACAGCGGGAAGCGGGTGCAGGCCTGCAGCGCCAGCGTGTTGATGCAATTGCCCACGCCACTGGATTGCATCAGCAGTACGCCGCGCTCGCCGCCCAGCCAGGCGCCGGCCAGGTAGCCGATGCCTTCCTCCTCCGTTGTCAGCACGACGGATTGGATGTCCTCATCCGCCTCGGCCAGCCGTATGGCCGTCGCGTGCCCGGCATCGGGGACATAGACGACGTGCCTGACCTTCGCGGCTTTCAGAACGTCGAAGACGTCCTGTTGCCAGTTGGGCGCGGCCGCACCCACGCTATCGAGCGCCATCCGAGACGTCTCCTCCACCGACATTGAGGTTTTTTCTGGTGTAGGCCCGAAGTTATTCGTAGCGGAATTATAATCTTGCTCTGCTTTCTATGCCGAGATTTGATGGCAGCATGGATCTCAAGCAACTGGCCACTTTCATGCAGGTGGCGGAACTTGGCAGCCTTAGCAAAGCCTCGGACCGCCTGCGCATCGTGCAGCCCGCCTTGAGCCGGCAGATCCGGATGCTGGAGGAGGAGCTCAAGGTCACGCTGTTCAGCCGCCACGGCCGAGGCATGGTGCTGACCCATGCCGGGGAGATGCTACGGGAGAGGGCGGCGAGCATCCTGCGGCAGATCGAGGAAACACGTGCGGATCTCAGCCTGGAAGCCGGCTCGGTTCGTGGGCAGGTCATTCTCGGCGTGCCGCCGACTGTAGGGGATGTGCTGGCCACGCGGCTGATCCAGCGCTTTCTGCAATGCTATCCGGAGGTGCGGCTCCGCGTCGTTACGGCTTTCAGCGGATATTTGTTAGATTGGCTGCACAGCAGCGAGATCGACATCGCCGTGCTGTATGGGACGGAGCAGGGGGCGAACATCCGGTTCACGCCGCTGCTGGTCGAGAACCTGTATTTCATCACGCAAGGCCAGGCCATGAGGGGACAGCATGCTGCCATCTCATTCGCGGAACTGGCTGAGCAGAAGCTGATCCTCCCTGGGCCGCAGCACGGATTGCGAATTCTCATCGAGAATGAAGCCGCACGGAAAGGCCTCCACCTGACCATTCCGGTGGAGGTGGATGCCCTTCAGGTGCTGAAGGGGCTGGTGGCCGCGGGCATTGGAGGAACGGTTCTGCCCATGCCCGCCGTGCATCAGGAAGTTCTGGAAGGAAAGCTGGCCGCCTGCTGGGTGGTGGACCCGCACCTCTCGCGGAAGCTGGTGATCGCCCGGCCGATGGGCCGGAAGGCGTCTCTCGCGGTGCAGCGCTTTCAGGAGCTGTTGCAGCAGGAGGTCGCGGCGATGGTGGAGGAGGGAGTGTGGGAAGGAAAGCTGCTGGGGAAGGTGAGCCAGCCGGCATAGGCCGCGGCTGATGGCGGGGGGGCCGATGGAGCCCGCCCCGTCTCGTTTACTGCCGCTCGATGCCCGCGCGCTGGGCCACGGCGCCCCAGCTTTCCGCCTCGCGCCGGATGAGATCGGTGAATGCTTCGGGCGGCATGCCTCCTGGCGTGGAGGCAATACTGGCCAGGAAGGTTTTCATGACCTCGTCCTGCAATGACGCCGCCATGGCCTGATAAAGCGTGTCGATCACCGCTTGTGGGGTGCCGCGTGGCGCCGCCAAGCCAGACCAGTTGACGATATTGACCTGCGGCAGGCCAGCTTCGGCAAATGTCGGCACATCCGGCAGGCTGGACGCGCGGCTGTCGCCACAGATCGCCAGCCCGCGCAGCAGCCCACCCTGGATGGGCGCCAGGGAAGAGCCGAGCGACGTCATGCAGAAATCCACTTCGCCCGCCAGCGTCGCCTTCACCGCCTCGCCGCCGCCCTTGTAGGGCACGTGGAACATCTTCACGCCAGCGGCCTGCTGGAGCGCTTCCGCCGAAAGATGCAGTGAGCTGCCGACGCCGCCGGAGCCGAAGGTCACCTTCTCCGGCTGTTTGCGCGCCGTTTCCAGCATGGTACCGAGATCGCGATAGGGCGAGCGCGCACCTGTCACCATCAGAACAGGCGAGATGGCGGTCAGGGTGATCGGGATGAAGGCGTTGGCGTGGTCGAAGGGCAGGTTGTTGAAGAGGAAGGGCAGCGTTGCGTAGGTATTGTCCATGGCCAGCAGCGTCAGCCCATCCGGCGCCGAGCGTGCCACTTCAGCGGTGCCGATGGTGCCGGTCGCGCCGCTCCGGTTCTCCACCACAAAGGGCTGGCCAAGGCGTTCGGTGAGCTTCTGAGCCATCCGCCGTGCCAGCGTGTCCACCGCCCCGCCCGGCGCGTAAGGCACGACGATGCGCACCGCACGAGAGGGGTAACCGGCCGCCAGGGCAGGAAGCGCAAGCGCCGCCACGGCGAGGCCGGGCGCGGCATGCAGCAACAGGCGACGTGAGAGCAGGCCGTGGCGCGGCGGGTCCTGTGTGATCATGCTGTGTTTTCCTTGGACATTTATTTTTTTGAAGGCGGGAGTGTCAGGGGAGGGGCAGCTCTCCCAGCTCGGCTTCCAGCACCGCGCCCGTCTGTGACTCGGTGATGAGCGCACGCGTGCCGGTCAGAGTCAGGTTGGTCACGGTATGGCCGCGGCACGAACGCAGCCGCGCCAGCACCTCGCCCTGGGTGGAGAGGACAAAGACGCAACCGAGCGAGGCATGCGCGACAAAGAGCCGCTTGCTGCTGTCCATCGCCATGCCATCCGGGCCGGAGACGCCGTGGAAGGAAGCGAAGCGGCCGACCTTCGTTGTCGAGCCATCCGGCAAGAGGGGCAGGCGCCACACGGAATTGTCGCGTGTCATCGCGACGAACAGCACATCCTCCTCCGGTGAGAGCACCAGCCCGTTCGGGCTCGGCCCGTTGGAGAGCAGGCAGTCCAGCCGCCCCTGCGGCGTCAGGCGGAAGACGCGGCCGGTCGGGTCGTGCAGCCCGGTCTGGCCCTGGTCGGTGAAGTAGAGATCGCCATTGCGGGCGAAGACCAGATCATTGGGGCCCTTGAAGCGCTCACTGTTGCGGCGGGCCAGCAGCGGCTCCGGCTTCCCGCCGCGAAGGTCGAGTGCCAGCAGCCCCTGCTTGTAGTCGGTGATGCAAAGCCGGTCGCCATCCGGATGCAGCGCCAGCCCATTGGGCTCGCCATCATACTCAGCGATGACGGACCATTCCTTCGCTGGCGTCACGCGCAGGATGCGGCCATGCGGCACGTCCACCAGGTAGAGATTGCCCTCCGTATCGAGGCACGGCCCTTCCAGGAAGCAATCCACGGCCTCGCCCTTCTTGTTGGCGCGGGACCATTCGGTCACCACCGGCCGCCGCAGCGCCTCCGGCATGGCGCTGTAGAGCTGCGTTTCGACACGCAGGGGTGGCGTATCCAGCATCATCAGGCGTTTCTCTCCGTATTGTCGTTCATGCTTGGCCTGGCGGCGGACGGCCACCGAGGCTGGTGGTAAGGGCTGCGGCGGCGCGCATGACGGTGGCGGCGAGCTGCCGGCAAACCGCCTCGTCGAACCGATGGCGCAGGCCGCCGATGCTGAGGGCGCCCAGAAAGCCGTTCGGGCCAAAGACCGGCGCGGCGATGGCCGCCGCCTCCGGGTCGCGCTCGCCGAGGGAGATGGCATGGCCGGCGGCGCGCAGAGCGGCACTCTTTTCGTCATGCCCATCGGAATAGGCGGTGAGCACATGGCCACTGGCGCCACGGTCGAGCGGCAGGCGCGTGCCTTCCTCCACATGGTGGCGGATCAACCGGTCGGAGTGGTGGCGGAACAGGCAGAGCCGGTCCTGCCCCTCGCGGATGAAGAAGGCCGAGGTCTCGCCGGTCTCCCGGGTGAGGGCGGCGAGGGCGGGGCGGATGAAATCGGCCAGGTTGAAGCTGTCGCGGTAAAGCAGGCCCATGCGCAGCAGGCTCGGCCCGAGGCGGAAGGCGCCATCGGCATCGCGCTGGAGATAGCCATAGCGGATGAGCGAGGCCGTGAGGCGATGCACGGTGCTCGGGTACAGGCCGGCACCGGCGGCCAGCTCGCTCAGGCTCAACCTTGTGGCGTGGCCATGGGCCGCCTGCCGGTCGAAGACTTCAAGGAGCGAGAGGGCACGCTCCACCGCCTCCACGCGCAGCACGCTCTCTTCCTCCGCTGCCTTGTTCGCGGAAGGGGGGCGGCCACGGCGCCGGGGCTCAGGATGCGGGGCTGGCTTTTCCATTGACGCCGGAGAATGAAGCCAACTAATTTTTCTTTCCAGAAGTAATTATTTCTGTCTGACAGAAAATATGCCCTGACGAGGGCCTGAGGAGACGGTGCCCATGCCTCGCCCATCCCACGCTTTGCATCTCAGCTTCCGGGAGTGTGGGGCATGACTATCCTGGTCAGCGAAGTCGGGCCGCGGGATGGGCTGCAATCCATCCACCGCATCATGCCGACAGAGGCGAAGATCCGTTGGATACGCGCGCTCGCCGCGGCCGGGCTTCGGGAGATCGAAGTCGGTTCCTTCGTGAATCCGAAGAAGCTGCCGCAGATGGCGGACACGGCGGAGGTGGTTCAGGACGCCCTCGCCATTCCGGGCCTCTCGGTCCTGGCGCTGGCGCCGAACCTCCGTGGCGTGCAGAACGCCGTGGCGGCGGGCGCGCGGCGCATCACCATGCCGGTCTCCGCCTCCGACGCGCATAGCCGGGCCAATATCGGCGTGAGCACGGACCGCGCGGTGGAACAGGTGGGAGAGGTCGTCGCCTGGCGTGCCACCTTGCCGGAAGAGGAGCGACCGCAAATCGAAATCGGCATATCCACGGCCTTTGGCTGCACCATTTCCAGTGCTGTGCCGGAGGATGATGTCATCGCGCTGGCGGTGCGGCTGGCTGAAAAGGGCGCGGACAGTGTCGGCCTTTCGGACGGCGTCGGCTATGGCAATCCGGCGCAAGTGAAGCGCTTGTTCTCCCGCCTGCGCGCCGAGCTGGGAGAGCGTGCGGGTGGAGCGCATTTTCACAACACGCGTGGCCAGGGCCTGGCCAATGTCGTCGCGGCGCTCGAAGTCGGCGTGACGACTTTTGATGCCTCGCAGGGCGGCATTGGCGGCTGCCCGTATTCGCCGGGCGCCACGGGCAACATCGTCACGGAGGATCTGGTCTGGATGCTGGAGGCGATGGGGCTGGAAACCGGCGTCGATCTCGCGAAGCTCGCCGAGGCGCGCGCCATTCTGGCGGAGAGCCTGCCCGGGGAGCCCATCTACGGTTACCTCCCCGATGTCGGCACCGAGAAGGGCTTCCGCTATGCCGATGGCCGGCAGCCGCCTGAAGGCACCGGCCGTCTCGCCGCACAGGAGATTTGCGCATGAACGCCGCACCGGAGCAGGCCCTGCCGCTGGATGGCGTGCGGGTCATCGAATTCTCGCACATGGTGATGGGGCCGACCTGCGGCCTGATCCTGGCCGATCTCGGCGCCGAGGTGATCAAGGTGGAGCCGCCAGGGAAGGGCGACCACACCCGCTATCTCACCGCCTCAGGCACCGGGTTCTTTCCCGCCTTCTCGCGCAACAAGAAATCGGTGCAATTCAACCTCAAGAGCGAGAGCGACCTCGCCGCCCTGCGCCGCCTGATCGGCACGGCGGATGTGGTGGTGGAGAATTTCCGCCCCGGCGGCCTCGCCGCACGCGGGCTGGGCTATGAGGCGCTCTCGGCGGAGAACCCGCGCCTGATCTACTGCTCGCTGAAGGGCTTTCTCTCCGGGCCCTATGAAAAGCGCACCGCGCTCGACGAGGTGGTGCAGATGATGAGCGGCCTGGCCTACATGACCGGCCCGCCCGGCCGGCCGCTACGGGCCGGGGCCTCGGTGAACGACATGATGGGTGGGATGTTCGGCGCCATCGCCATCCTGGCCGCGCTGCGCCAGCGGGAGACGACCGGGCGCGGGCAACTGGTTCAGTCCGGCTTGTTCGAGAACGCAGCCTTCCTGGTATCCACGCATATGTTGCAACAGGCCATCACCGGCGTGGCACCGCCTTCCATGGCGGCGGGGCGGCGATCCTGGGGGGTGTATGACGTCTTCATCACCAGCGACGGCGTTTCCCTGTTCATCGGCGTGGTGACGGACCGGCAGTGGGAGATCTTCACCGAGGCGCTGGGCGAAGCCGCGTTGCGCGACCCTGCCTGGGCCACCAACACGCTGCGGGCGGAAGGGCGCGATGTGCTGATCCCGCTGGTGCAAAGCCTGGTGGGGAAGCATTCGGCTGCGGAGCTGGAAGCCTTGTGCGAACGCGGCGGCCTGCCCTTCGCGCGCATCAACCAGCCGGGCGATCTTTATGACGACCCCCATCTTCAGGCCAGCGGTGGGCTGCTGCCGCTGACACTGCCGGATGGCCGCGCCACTTCCGTACCAGCCCTGCCGATTCAATTCGGCGAGGCGCGCCCCGGGCTGCGCTCCAACCCGCCCGCGCCGGGCGAGCATACGGGGGAGATCCTGGCCAGCCTGCCGCCCGAGGAAGAGACAGCAGAAGCCCAGGGCCGATGAAGGATAAGAAAAGGTAAGCTATGTGCGGGCAGAAACATGAAGCGTGCCTACAGGCGTCGCGGCCTGTGGGGTGGCTGACACAAGGCCCCGCTCTCGGCTAGCATGGCGGCGTGAAATTCCTGCACGCCGCCGATATCCATCTCGATAGCCCTCTGCTCGGCCTCCAGGCGCGGGACGACCTCCCGGCGGAAGTGCTGCGCCATTCCACCCGGCGTGCTTTCGAGGCGATGATCCAGCTCGCCATCGACGAGGATGTCGCCTTCGTCGTCATCGCGGGCGATCTCTATGACGGGGACTGGAAGGATTTTTCGACGGGCCTGTTCTTCGCCGAGCAGATGCGGCGTCTGGCGCGGCCCTGCTTCCTGCTGCGTGGCAATCACGATGCGGCCTCCGTCATCACCCGCGCGCTGACCCTGCCGCCCAATGTGCGGGAGTTTTCCTCCCGCACCTGCCAGAGCTTCGAACTGCCGGAACATGGCGTGGCGCTGCATGGCCATTCCTTTCCCAACCGTGCGGTGCCGGAGGATCTCTCCGCCGGTTATCCCGCGCCGCGGCCGGGCCTTCTGAACATCGGTGTGCTGCACAGCTCGGCGGAGGACCCTGGCGAGCACCAGGTCTATGCGCCCTGCCGCGTCGCGCATCTCGTGGCCAAGGGCTACGACTACTGGGCGCTGGGGCACATCCATGCGCGCCAGGTGCTGCATGAGCGGCCCTGGATTGTCTTTCCCGGCAATCTGCAAGGCCGCCACGCGCGGGAGACCGGGGCCAAGGGCTGCACCCTCGTCACGGTGGAGGACCGGCGCATCGTCGCGGTGGAGCACCGCGCCATCGATGTGCTGCGCTGGGTGGCGCTGGAGGTCGATGCCACGGGGCTGGATCAGGAGGCGCTGACGGCGCGTATGGGCCAGGCGGTGCGGGATGCGCTGGAAGGCGGCGAGGGGCTGCCGCATATCGCGCGCCTGACGCTGACGGGCACCACCAGCCTGCATGGCACGCTTCTGGGCGAGAGCGAGCGGCTGGCGGCGGAAACCCGTGCCCTGGCCCTGGGCCTTGGCCATGATCTCTGGGTGGAGGCGCTGAAGCTGCGCACCTGCCTGCCACAGGAGCGCACGGACGACATGCTGGCGCCCTTGCAGGAGGCCTTCCTCGCCGGGTTGGACGACCCCGCCCTCGTGGAAACTCTGCTGCGGGATTTCGCCGAGCTGGCGCAGCGCCTGCCGCCCGAGGCCCGGGCCGCGCTCGCCCTGCCGGAGGATGCGGCGGGGCTGCGCGCGCAGGCGGCCGATGCCTGGGCGCTGGCTGCCGAACGGCTGACGGCGCAGGAGCGCGCATGAGGCTGCGCCGACTGGAGTTGCTGCGTTACGGCCACCTCTCCGATGTGGTGCTGGACCTGCCGGAGCAGGCTGGCCTCTGCGTGGTGCATGGGCCGAATGAGGCGGGAAAATCCACCACGCTGTCCGCCATCAGCGACGCGCTGTTCGGCTTTGGCCATCGCAGCGCCTATGATTTTCTGCATGGCGGCCCACAGCTGCGTCTCGGTTTCACGCTGCTGGCGCGGAGTGGCCGGGCCGGGCAGTTCATCCGCCGGAAGGGGCTGAAGAACACGCTGCGCGCGCCGGACGATGCGGTGCTGCCGGACGATGCCTTGCAACCCTTCCTTGGCGGCGCCACCCGCGAGACCTTCGAGCATGGCTTTGGCCTGGATGGCGAGCGGCTGCGCCAGGGCGGCACCGCCCTCGCGGCTGGCGGAGGCGGGGTGGGTGAAAGCCTCTTCGCCGCCGGCACCGGTCTTCTGGGGCTGCGTGCAGCCCTGGAGCGGCTGGATGAGGATGCCAAGGCGCTGGTGGGCGATGGCCGTGGCCGGCGGCGGATGAGTGTGGCCGTGGCCCAATGGCGCGAGCACCAGCGGCAGGCCGATCATCTCGCGGTGTTGCCAAAGGAATGGCAGGCAGCGGAACAGGCCCATGCCTCCGCCGTCGCAGCCCTGGCGGAGTTGCAGGAAGAAGCGGCGCGCCTTGCCGCCGAGACCAACCGCCTGCAGCGCGTGCGGCGCATCCTGCCCGTGCTGGCGGGGCTGGACCGGGCACGGGCGGCACTGCGTGAGCTCGGCGCGCCGCCCGCTCTGCCGCCCGGCGCCGAGCAGCGGCTGCGCGATGCTCTTTCGGCCCAGGCGCAGGCGCAGGCCGATCTACGCCGCGAGCAGGAGGAGGCCTTGCGCCTCGTCGAGCGCCGCGCGGCGCTACGTCGGGACCCGGCGGTATTGGCGGCACAGGACGCCATAATGGCCCTGGCCGCGCAGCAGCCTTTGAGCCGGCAGGCAGAGGAAGGCTTGCCAGCGCTGCGCCTGGAGGTGGAGGCGTTGCGCGGAGTCATTGCCGATGCCGGCCGCGCCCTGGGCCGGGCCGAAGCGCCAGAGATTCTGGGACAGGCTGTTCCGGGCGCCGCCGCCCGGGCCGCCGTGCAACGCCTCATCGCCGCCCATGCCGCGTTGCAGGAGAAGGCGAGCGCGGCGCAACGGGAACTGGCCGCCGGGCAGGCGCGCCTGGCCCAGGCCGAGGCCGCGCTGCGAGCGGCCCCGCCAGCAGAGGACCCCGCCTTGTTGCGCGCGACGGTCGAGGAAGTGCGGGGCGAGGGGCGGATCGAGGAGCAATTGGCCCAGGCCACCACACGCGCGGAGGCGCTGCGGCAGGATGCGGCGCAGGCGCTATGTGCTCTCCCGCTCTGGGCAGGCGATGCGGACGCCCTGGCCGCTTGCCCCTTGCCGCTGCCACAGGCCACCGAAGCAACCGGGGCGGGCATGGTGGCGGCTATCTCTGCGCGGGAGGCGGCAGAGGCAAGCCTCTCCACCCTCGCGGCGGATATCCGCTCCGCGGAGGACGCGCTGGACCGCGCAGCCAGTGGCGGCACGCTGCCCACCCCGCAGGCCATCCGTAAGGCCCGCCAGTCCCGGGACCAGGCCTGGCGTGGGCTGCGGCGGGTGCTGGAAGGCGGGGCGTCGGACCCCGCACCGGACCCCGATACCTTCGAGGCTTTGCGCGACGAGGCCGACTGGCTGGCGGATCGGGCGGCGCAGGAAGCGCAGCGCGTCGCGACCTATCTGCTGCAGAGCGACCAGTTGAACCGCTTGCGCGCACGGCTGGAGGAAGCGCGGGCCGCGCTGGCCAGAGCCGAGGTTCAGGAAAAGGCGGCGCAGGCGGCATGGCAGGCGCTGTGGGCCCCCGCTGGCATCGAGCCCGCAGGCCCCGCCGACATGGCTCTCTGGCGACGGGATCGCTTCGACGTGCTGCGCCGGCATCAAGAGGCGAAGGACGCCGCCCGGCAGCGCCAGGATCTACTGGCCCGCCGCGACGCAGCCTGGGCGCGGCTGACGGCACTGCTGCCGGATGCAGAGACCGACAGCCTCGCAGCCGCGCTGACACGTGCCGAGGTTGCCTGCGCCGGGCAGGAAGCCGCCTGGCAGGCACGGCGTACCCTCGAGGAGACACGGGGCAGGGAAGCGGCGGCGCTGCCTGCCTCGCAGGCCTTGGCCCGGTCGGCTGCGGAAGAGCTGGAGGCCCGGCAGCGTCAGTGGGGCGAGGCCGTCGGCGCCTTGGGTCTGGAGCCACGCTGTTCGACCGCAGTGGCTGAAGGCGCGCTCGATGCCTGGAGCCGTATCGCCGAAGCCTGGCCGGAATGGCGGGGCGGCATGCAACGCATCGGCCAGATGGAAGCGGCGGTGGAATCCTTCACCCTCGCCGCCAGCGCACTGCGCCTCAGCCTCGGCGCGATGGAAACGGCACCCGCGCTGGTGGCTGCCGAGCTTGGCCGCCGGTTGGAAGAGGCAAGACGCGTGGAGGCGGAGGCGGCCTCGCTCTCGGAGCGGATCGCGGCGCATGAGCAGGCCGTGCTGGCCGCGCGCGCACGCGGTGAGGCAGCGGCGGTGCAACTGGCGCATCTGCGCGCCCTTGCTGCTGTCGCCGAGGATGCAGAGCTGGAGCCCGCGATCGCCCGGGCCCGCACCCATGAGGTGGCCTTGCGCGACGAGGCGGCATTTCAGGCTGCGTTGGCGGCGCAGGGCGACGGGCGGGACGAAGCCACGCTCCGCGCGGAGGCGGCTGGGGCCGACCCCGATGAGACCGTGGCGCGCCTCGTCAGCCTGGAGGAGGAATCGGCGCGGCTGAGCGCCCGGCGAGAGGCGCTGAGCGCCGAGCGGATGCGGGCGGAGACGGTGCTGGAAGGACTGCGCCGCGGGCAGGATGCGGCGGGCGCGGCCCAGGCAGCCCGGCAGGCGCTGGCCGAGGCGGGCGCGGCGGCGGAACAGTACGCCCGGCTGCATATGGCGCGGGTGCTGCTGCGGGCGGGCATCGACCGTTTCCGCCGCGACCAGCAGGGGCCGATGTTGCAGGCGGCAGGCCGTAACTTCGCGGCTTTGACGCTTGGCCGTTATACGCGGCTCAGTGTCGATGAGGATGGCACGGGCAAACCGTTGCTCGTCGCCGTGCAGGCCGACGGGCGGGAATGCCATGTCGAGGCGCTCAGTGAAGGAACACGGGACCAGCTTTATCTGGCCCTGCGCGTGGCAGCGGTGGAGCAGCATGTGCTGGCGGCGGAACCATTGCCCTTTGTGGCAGATGATCTGCTGGTGCATTTCGACGATGCCCGCAGCCGCGCGGCGCTAAACTTGCTGCTGCAACTGGGCAGGACGACGCAGGTGATCCTCTTCACCCATCACGAGCACATCGCCGCCATGGCCGCCCAGCGCGCGGCGGATGGCGTGGCGCTGCTGCGGCTCGCGGGGTGATGCACCGGCGGGGGGCGTCAAAACTCTCGCGCAGTCGCGTCGACATCTCGCTCACCGCCAGCTGCGTGAAGCCGAGGCGCTCGGCCGCACGGGTGACGCTGCGCTCGGATCCATTCGCGCGGGGTCTCGGTATCTGCTCGCTGGCATGAGCGCGAAGTAGGCCAGCCGATATGCGTGCTCGTCTAGCTCTCTCTCCCTCTGAAGTTGCTCTCCATTGACCAGGCAGTGATCCAGATCGAGTGGGCAAGCTCCGAGAGGGAGATCATGTGGCTGAGCAGGAACGAGAAGCTGACGGAATGGCAGCAAACGGCAGCGAAAGTCGCTACTGAAACTACGCTATCGCCGCCATTTGCAACCCGTCACTCCCACTCGATCGTGCCAGGCGGCTTGGACGTGATGTCATAGGTCACGCGGTTGATGCCGCGCACCTCGTTCACGATGCGGCCTGCCACGCGGGTGAGGAATTCCATGGTGAAGGGATAGACATCAGCGGTCATGCCGTCCGTGGAGGTGACGGCGCGCAGCGCGCAGGCGCTGTCATAGGTGCGGCCATCGCCCATCACGCCCACCGTGCGCACCGGCAGCAGCACGGTGAAGGCCTGCCAGATGGCATCGTAGAGGCCGGCGGCACGGATCTCTTCCAGGTAGATGGTGTCGGCCTTCTGCAGCACCTGGATCTTCTCGCGCGTCACCTCGCCCGGGATGCGGATGGCGAGGCCCGGGCCGGGGAAGGGGTGGCGGCCGACGATTTCCTCCGGCATGCCCAGCTCGCGCCCCAGGGCGCGGACCTCATCCTTGAACAGGTCCCGCAGCGGCTCGACGAGCTGCATGCGCATGTCCTCGGGCAGGCCGCCGACATTGTGGTGGGACTTGATGGTGACGGAGGGGCCGCCTGTGGCCGAGACGCTCTCGATCACGTCCGGATACAGCGTGCCCTGGGCCAGGAAGTCGGCGCCGCCGAGCTTGGCCTGCTCTTCCTCGAACACCTCGATGAACAGGCGGCCGATGGTCTTGCGCTTCTTCTCCGGGTCCGTGACGCCGGAGAGTTGGCCCAGGAAGAGGTCGGAAGCGTCGCGGTGCACCAGCTTGATGTTGAAGCGGTCCCGGAAGGTGCTGACCACCTGCTCCGTTTCGCCGGCACGCATCAGGCCGTGGTCGACATAGATGCAGGTGAGCTGATCGCCGATCGCCTCATGGATGAGGACGGCCGCGACAGAGGAATCCACGCCGCCGGAGAGGCCGCAGATCACCTTGCCGCTGCCGACCTGGGCGCGGATGCGGGCGATGGCCTCGGCCCGGAAGGCCGCCATCGTCCAGTCGCCCGAGCAGCCGCAGACGCTGTGCGTGAAATTCTGGAGAAGTTGCGCGCCATGCGGCGTGTGCACCACCTCCGGGTGGAACTGGATGCCATAAAAGTGACGAGAATCATCGGCCACGACGGCGAAGGGCGCGCCCTCGCTGGTGGCGACGATACGGAAGCCCTGAGGCAGGGCGGTCACATGGTCGCCATGGCTCATCCACACCTGCTCGCGGGCACCGGGGCCCCAGACGCCCTCGAACAGCGCGCAGGATTCCCGCACATCCACATAGGCACGGCCATATTCCTGGTGGTCGCTGCCTTCCACCTTGCCGCCCAGCTGCTCGCACATCGTCTGCTGGCCGTAGCAGATGCCCAGCAGCGGCACGCCGAGGCCGAACACGCTCTGCGGCGCGCGGGGGCTGCCTTCCTGCGTCACGCTGGCGGGGCCGCCGGAGAGAATGATGCCTTTGGGGGCAAAGGTCCGGATGCGCTCGTCGCTGGCCGTGAAGGGCCAGACCTCGCAATAAACGCCGGATTCCCGCACCCGGCGCGCGATCAGCTGCGTCACCTGGCTGCCGAAATCGAGGATGAGGATGCGATCGCTGTGGAGGGCTTGGGAGGAGAGGTCGACCATGGGCCAGCTTGCACCACAATGCTGCGTGCGGTGCAAGACGCAACGAAGGGCAGGGCCTTGATTGGACCGGCCATGCACGGCACCTTTGCGCCGCAAGCATAAGCGCGACGGAGCCAGACCAATGCCATTTCCGACAGACGATCGCGCGTGGAACGACACGCTGCTCTATCTGCTGGAGCGGCGGCGCCCGGGTGAACGGACCCTGGCGCCGGACCAGTTCGTGGACGAACTCCCCTTCGTGCGGACCTATGGCCAGCCGAAGGGTGAGGATGAGCCGGCCGACGCCTGGATGGTCATCCACAAAGGCATGCTGAGCAAGTTTGACCTCAGCTTCCTGGATGAGCTGCCAAAGGTCTCGGTGCCGGTCTTCGCGAATGAGGTGTTCGTCGTCTTCGCACGCGAGCCCGGCGCGGATGTGCAGGACCTTTCGGATTCGAACCATGTGAAGTCGCTGTTCGGCCAGTTGCCGCAGCTGCGTGCGGAGCGGGGTGAACCGGCCGCGGCCGCCGAAGCCGGCGCTGATCCGCAGGCCGAGGCCGAGGCTCCGGTGATCGAGCCGATCCCGTCGCCGGAGCCAGCGCAGGCCCCCGCCGCGCCCGCCCCGGCGCCTTCGGGCCCGGGGGGCAGGGCGGTCCATCGGCTCCGGCAGGATGAACTGCAGCACCTCATGGCCGAGTATCTCGGTGATGTGAGCCGCCGCCGCGTGGTGGATCTGGGTTGCGGGTCCGGCCGGTTCAGCGAGGTTCTGGCCAGTGCCGAGGTGCTGGGCATCGATAAGGCGCCGGATGTTATCGAGAGCGCCCGCCGCGCCCATGCCGCGCAGCCGAACTTCCGCTTCATCAACGCCGACCCGCGCCAACCCGAGCTGGACGAGCCGCCCTTCGACATCGCGCTGCTGGCGGATGCGCTGGTGCAGCCGGGTTCTGCCGCCTCCGCGCTGCTGGAAAGCGCGGCCGCCCTGCTCAAGACCGGCGGGCTGCTGTTCGTCAGCGTGGACAACAAGCTCGCCCTGAACCGCCTGGTGGCGCGGGAAGAGCAGCCGAGCGGCTTCACCTATGGGGAGTTGGCCAGCGCCGTGCGGGCTGCGGGCTTCCGCGTCCTGCGCGCCGATGGCTTCGTGCTGCCCTGGCCGGAAGGGCCCGGCACCGAGGATGAGGTCGTGCTGGAGGCGATGCGGGAGCTGGGCCGTCTGGCTGGCCCGGCCTATGCGCAATCCATGGTTCTGCTGGCCCGCAAGGGCTGAACCCCTGGCGGCGGGGCGGCCCGCGCGGCTTCAGCTGCGCGGGCGGTAGCGCTCCGCCACCACCGCCGCCACGGCGGACCCCACCATCAGCATGGCCATGGGCCGCGCGCTGCCATCGGCAAGCCAGCCCAGGAGAATGCCGCTGCATCCGGCGATGCTGAATTGCAGCGTGCCCAGCAGGGCCGAGGCCGTGCCGGCCTGGGTGGAATGCCGCGTCAGGGCACCGACTGCCGAGTTCGGCAGGATCAGCGCGGTCGAGGCCGAGGCAATGGCCACGGGCACCAGGATCATGGACAGGGTGGCCTGCCCGGAGAAGGCGGCCGCGGCCAGCACCAGCGTTGCCGCCAGCATGACATAGCTCGTCCATCGCACCACCTGGACGGGACCGAAGCGCAGCAACAGCGGCGGGTTGAGCTGCGAGGCGAGAATGAAGCAGGCGGCATTGACGCCGAACAGAATGGCGAAGGCGCCGGGCTGCAACCCGAACATGCCGACGAAGACGCCCGGCGAGCCGCCGACATAGGTGAACAGCAGGAACATCGCGGCACAGCCGAGCGCCGCATGGGTGAGGAACACCTTCTCCCGCAGAATGTGCAGGTAGCGCAGCAGCAGGTCCGTGGGGCCAAGGCGGAGCCGGCGTTCCGGTGGCAGCGTCTCGGGCAGCATCCGCCAGACCAGGGTCGAGGAAATGACGGCATAGGCGACGCCGAACCAGAAGATCTGCCGCCACCCGCCGAATTGCAGCATCAGCCCGCCCAGGCTGGGCGCCAGGATCGGCGCGGCGCCCATGACGAGCATCAGCCGGGACATCAGCCGAGCAGCGGCGTAACCCTCCGCGATGTCGCGTACCACTGCGCGCGGCAGCACCGTGCTGGCGGAGCCGCCGAAGGCCGCGACGAAGCGGCAGAAGGCGAGGGTCTGGATATCCGGCGCCAGGGCGCAACCGGCGCTGCCCAGGATGAAGACGCCGAGCCCCACGAGCAGCGGCCGCCTGCGGCCATAGCGGTCCGCCAGCGTGCCCTGCACCATCTGGCCCACCGCGAGGCCCAGGAACCAGGCCGCGAGGGTCATCTCGGCCGAGCCCTTTGGCGCGCCGAAACCAGCCTCGATCGCCGGGAAGGAGGGCAGGTACATGTCCGTGGACAGCGGCCCGATGGCGGTCAGGAAGCCGAGCAGCAGGGGTAGCCAAGCGGGCAGGGCGGTTGTGTGGGCTGGAGGGGAAGGAGGCGGGAACTGAGAGCGGGGCATGGGGTCATCCGGCGCGCGGCGAGGCGCGGCCTTGGGCGAAAGGGCAGAGCAGGAGAAGCAGGCTAGCGCCAAGTCCCGACCAGCGCTGCCCCGATAGCTCAATTTGCGATTTCGTTAAAATGCATAATAATTGTGCATACAGCAGAGGATGCTGGTATATACTGCGCCATATCTGGGCTAAACGCACATAATTTCATCTTATACGGCTTGCCTTTCCGCTTTTGAAAGGTCGAGACTGCCGCAGGCCGGTGAAATGCGCCGGTCTGATATGCAGAAATCGGAGAGCCGCGTGACCTGTTCCCAGCTTCCCGTCTCCACCTCTCTCAGAGCCAGGGTGCTGGCACTCGCCGGTTTCGCCCTGGCCGGGGTCATCGCCACCGCTGTGCCAACGGCCAGCCCCGCCTCGGCACAGGCTGCGGCGGATACCGTCGCCACCATCCGTGCCCGTGGGCAGTTGCTCTGCGGTATCGCCGGGCAGGTGCCGGGCTTCAGCGCCCCGGACAGCAGGGGCGAAATGCGTGGCCTGGACGCCGATACCTGCCGCACTGTCGCCGCCGCCATCTTCGGCGACGCCAATAAGGTGCGCTTCATCCCCACCACCTCGCAGAACCGCTTCACCGCCCTGCAATCGGGCGAGATCGACCTGTTGGTGCGCAACACCACCTGGACACTGACGCGCGAAGCCTCGCTGGGGTTCGAGTTCGCCAGCGTCAATTTCTATGATGGCCAGGGCTTCATGGTGAAAGCCGCCTCGGGCGTCACCTCCGCGCGGCAGCTTGCAGGCGCCAGCATCTGCGTCCAGCCCGGCACCACCACCGAACTGAACATGGCGGACTACTTCCGCGCCCAGAACATCCAGTTCACCCCCGTGGTGATCGAGACGGTGGAAGAGGTGCAGAAGGCCTTCATCTCCGGCCGCTGCGACGCCTACACGACGGACGCCTCCTCCCTGGCTTCCTTCCGCATGACCCAGGGTCCCAACGCCAACCAGTACCTGCTGCTGCCGGAGATCATCTCGAAGGAGCCGCTGGGGGCCGTCGTGCGCAAGGGTGACTGGAAGTTCTTCGACATCGTCCGCTGGGCGCATTTTGCGACGCTGACGGCGGAGGAGCTGGGCATCACCAGCCAGAACATCGACAGCTTCGTGGACAGCAACAACCCGGATGTGCAGCGCTTCATGGGCAAGACGGGCGACCTCGGCCAGATGCTCGGCCTGCAGGCGGACTGGGCGGTGAATGTGGTGCGCCAGGTCGGCAACTTCGCCGAGATCTGGGACCGCAACATCACCCCCATGGGCGTGCAGCGCGGCATCAACAATCTCTGGACCAAGGGCGGCCTGCAATACGCGCCACCGATGCGCTGACCGGGTAAAACCTGCCATTCTGCCGGGCGGCGGCTCCTTACGGGGCCGCCGCTTCGCCGTTCGCAGACCTGAAGGACATTCGACGATGCGTGGATTGAGCGCCTTTCTCCTGGCCGCGCTGGCGTTCCCCGTTGCCGCGCTCGCCCAGCCCGCGGCGGACACGCTGGGCATCATCCGCGCGCGCGGAACCATCGCCTGCGGCGTCACCCCCAACACCATCGGCTTTGCCGCGCCGGACAGCCGGGGCGTGTTCCAGGGGCTGGATGCGGATTACTGCCGCGCCCTGGCCGCCGCCGTCTTTGGCGATCCCGCCAAGGTGAACTTCGTGCCCACCATCGCGGCGCAGCGCTTCCCCGCCCTGCAATCCGGGGAGATCGACGTCTCCATCCGCACCACCACCTGGACGCTGTCCCGCGAGGCGGCGCTGGGCTTCCTGTTCACCGGCGTGAACTTCTACGACGGCAACGGCTTCATGGTGCGGAAGTCGCTCGGTGTCAGCTCCGCCAAGGAACTCGATGGCGCCAGCGTCTGCCTGCAGCAGGGCTCGACCACCGAGCTGAACGTGGCCGACTTCTTCCGCGCCCACAACATGCGGCTGAACCCCGTGACCTTCGAGAATGTGGAGGAAATCCGCGCTGCCTTCATCGCCGGGCGGTGCGACGTCTACGCGTCCGACACCTCCACCCTGGCTGCCTTCCGCGTCGCCCAGGGCGCCAGTGCGGCGGATTACGTGCTGCTGCCTGAGATCTTCTCGAAGGAACCGCTGGGTCCCTCCGTCCGCAAGGGGGATGCCAAGTGGTTCGATATCGTCCGCTGGGTGCATTTCGCCCTGCTGACGGCAGAGGAGCTGGGCATCACCCAGGCGAATGCCGGCAGCTTCGCGGATTCCACCAACCCGGATATCCAGCGCTTCATCGGCAAGACGGGCGATCTCGGCCAGATGCTCGGCCTGGCGCCGGATTGGGCCGTGCAGGTGATCCGGGCGGTCGGCAATTACGGCGAGCTGTGGGAACGCCACATCACGCCGATGGGCCTGCCACGCGGCATCAACAATCTCTGGACCAAGGGCGGCCTGCAATACGCGCCGCCTATGCGCTGATCCCGGGGCGCTGACCCCTGCGGCACTGCTTCAGGCGGTCGGCAGAAGCTGGAAGCCGGGCTCCTCCGGGGGCTCGGCGAAGCTTTCACTGATATCCTCCACCCGGGCCAGGGTGGGGCCGGCACGGCAGGCCGTGAGCAAGGCGCCGACCGCTGCCGCATCGCCCGCCACCAGGGCTTCCACGCTGCCATCCGCCCGGTTGCGCACCCATCCCTGGACGCCGAGCCGTGTGGCCTCGCGCATCATCCAGTCGCGATAGCCCACCCCCTGCACCCTTCCGCGGATGCGCACCCTTTTGGCGTCCATGGCTCGCTCCCTCTGCCTTGCCGGCCGCCGGGCTCAGCCGCGGGCGAGCGCGACCAGCCGGGCAGCCAGGGCGATATCCTTGGCGATAGCGAGGCGGCGCGCCAGGGCCTCCTCATCCTCGCCCCAGAAATCCTGCTGCCAATCCTCGTCCACCCGGGCGAGGCGCGTGGCCTCCTCCGCGTCCAGCCGGCCATGGGCCAGGGCAAGCCCCAGCACCAGGCTGCCCAGCAGCGGCACGGCCAGGCCGATAGCCGTCAGTTCCAGCGGTGGCAGCGCGGCCACGGCGCGCTTGAGCGCGGCGAGTGACTCCGGCGGCTGCCGCACATGGATGATGCCGCTCGTGACCTTCAACGGCGCACCCAGCGCCTGTTCCGCCCAATCCAGCAACGGCTGCCACTCGGCGGCCTGGATGGCGGCGAGCCGCGAATCCTCGCCCCGGTAGCAGAGCAGGTCCGTCTCGCCATACTCGGCGATGGCATCGATGCTGGGCTGCGGGTTGGACGCCACGCGGTCGATGGCCGTGCCGATGACGCGGGTGAGGGGGACCATCTCCATGGTCATCTCTCCACCCTTCGCGCCGCCGGCCTCGCGCCACTCTTCCGCCACGGCCTCGGCCAGTGGCAGGGTGGGGAGGTGTAGCGGGCCGCCGCCGGGCAGGCGGAGCGGGCGGCCATCCAACAGCACGGTGAAGCCACCTTCCTCTCGCGGGGCAGGGGTGGCGGTGTCCCAGAAACGCTTCATGGGCGGGGATATGGCGCGAGTCGGTGCCGGGCGCCAAGGGGAAGCATAACCCGCAGGCGGGGTGCCGGAGGGAGAGGGCCTCTCCCTCCAGGAAAATGCTCAGGCGCTCAGCGCGTGGGGCGCGGCGGGTCCTGGCTATAGTCGTAGAAGCCACGGCCGGTTTTCTTGCCCAGCCAGCCGGCCTCCACATGCTTCACCAGCAGCGGGGAGGGGCGGTACTTGCTGTCCCCCATGCCTTCATGCAGCACGCGCATGATGGCGAGGCAGGTATCCAGCCCGATGAAATCCGCCAGTTGCAGCGGCCCCATGGGCTGGCCGGTGCCGAGCTTCATGGCCGCATCGATGGAGGCGACGTCGCCCACGCCTTCCTGCAGCGTCTGCACCGCCTCGTTGATCATGGGGATCAGGATGCGGTTGACGATGAAGGCGGGGTAGTCCTGCGCCACCGCCGTCACCTTCCCCATCTTCTCGGCCAGGGCCTTCACCGCCTCATAGGTGGCGTCATCCGTGGCGATGCCGCGGATGATTTCCACCAGCTTCATGACCGGCACCGGGTTCATGAAGTGCATGCCGATGAAGCGGTGCGGCCGGTCCGTCACGGCGGCGAGGCGCGTGATGGAAATGGAGGAGGTGTTGGAGGCGAGAATCGCCTCCGGCTTCAGCAGCGGCACCACCTGCTTGAAGATGGCGAGCTTCAGCTCCTCCCGCTCCGTCGCCGCCTCAATGACGATGTCGGCGGCGGACAGGGCGCTCATCTCCGTACCGCCCTTGATGCGCGCCATGGCGGCATCCTTGGCGGCGGCGTCGATGCCGCCCTTGCTCACCTGCCGGTCGAGATTCTTGCCGATGGTGGCAACAGCCTTCTCGACCGCCTCGGCCTTCACGTCGACCAGCACGACGTCCAGCCCCGCCAACGCCGCCACATGGGCGATGCCATTGCCCATCTGCCCGGCGCCGATGACGCCGACCGTACCGATCTCCGCCATGGCGTCAGCCCAGTTCCTTCTCGAGTTCCGGAACCAGGGTGAACAGGTCGCCCACCAGGCCGTAATCGGCGACCTGGAAGATCGGTGCCTCCTCGTCCTTGTTGATGGCGACGATCACCTTGCTGTCCTTCATGCCAGCGAGGTGCTGGATGGCGCCCGAGATGCCGACCGCGATGTACAGTTCCGGCGAGACGATCTTGCCGGTCTGGCCCACTTGGTGGTCATTCGGCGCGTAGCCGGCATCGACCGCGGCGCGGGAGGCACCGACGGCGGCGCCGAGCTTATCCGCCACCCGGTCCAGGATCGCGAAGTTCTCCGCGGAGCCCATGGCGCGGCCGCCGGAGATGATGACGCGCGCGGCGGTCAGCTCCGGCCGCTCGCTCTTCGCGATCTCGGCGCCGACGAAGCTGGAGACGGAGGGGGCCTCGGCGCCCGGCGCGGGCTCGATGGCAGCGGAGCCACCCTCGGCCGGGACGGGGTCGAAGGAGGCGGCGCGCACCGTCAGCACCTTCTTCTCGTCGCTGGTCTTCACGGTCGCCAGCGCGTTGCCGGCATAGATGAAGCGTCGGAAGGTATCCGCGCTTTCCACGCCCGCGATGTCGCTGATGATCTGCACGTCCAGCAGGGCGGCGACGCGGGGCATGATGTTCTTGCCCATGGCGCTGCCCGGAGCCAGCAGGTGGCTGTAGCCAGGGGCCAGCGCCACCAGCAGGGCGGCGGCGGGCTCGGCCAGCCCATGCTCATAGGCGGGGCCATCGGCCTGGATCACCTTGGCGACGCCCGGCAGCTTTGCGGCGGCCTGCGCGGCGGCGGCATTGCCCAGCACCAGCACATGCACGTCACCGCCGAGCTTGGCGGCGGCGGCCACGGCGCTGCGGGTCGGCTGGCTGATGGTGTCTTCGCTACGGTCGGCGAGAACGAGGACGGACATGCTCAGATCACCTTCGCTTCGTTGCGCAGCTTGTCCACCAGCTCGGCCACCGAGGCGACCTTGCGGCCCGCCTGGCGCTTCGGCGGGTCCTCGACCTTCAGCACAGTGAGGCGCGGCGAGACGTCCACGCCGAGATCGGCCGGCTTCAGCGTCTCCAGCGGCTTCTTGCGCGCCTTCATGATGTTCGGCAGCGAGGCGTAACGCGGCTCGTTCAGGCGCAGGTCGGTGGTGACGATGGCGGGGAGGGAGAGCTTCACCGTCTCCAGACCGCCATCCACCTCGCGGGTCACGGTGGCGGTGCCGTCGGCGATGTCCACCTTGCTCGCAAAAGTGCCCTGCGCCCAGCCCAGCAGCGCCGCCAGCATCTGGCCGGTGGCGTTCATGTCGTCGTCGATGGCCTGCTTGCCGAGGATGACCACCTGCGGCTGCTCGCGCTCCGCCACCGCCTTCAGCAGCTTGGCGACGGTCAGCGGCTCGGTGCCCTCAGCCTCGATCAGGATGCCGCGGTCAGCGCCCATGGCGAGGGCGGTGCGGAGCTGCTCCTGCGCCTGCGCCGGACCGATGGAGACGGCGACGATTTCGGTGACGACGCCCTTTTCCTTCAGGCGGACGGCTTCTTCCACCGCGATCTCGTCGAAGGGGTTCATCGACATCTTGACGTTGGCGGTCTCGACGCCCGTGCCATCCGCCTTCACGCGGACCTTCACGTTGTAATCGACCACCCGCTTGACCGGGACCAGAAGCTTCATCGGTAGGTGTTGTCCTTCTTGCACGTGTGCCGCCGAGGTCAGGGGGCAGCAGGTGCGAGCCAGCCGCCGTCGCGGCCCAGGGCATGGAGGCCCGCCTCCCAGCCGCGCGGCGAAAACCTACGAGCGGGGCCGCAGTGTGGCAAGACGGTGCGGTGCGGGAGAAGGCTGTCGGGAGAGAGACGCCTCCGGCGGCCAGCGCCTTGTATGGCGCTGATTCCGAAACCCTTGTTCCGGCGGGCCGCGGGCGAGCCCCCAATGAACAGCGCCGGGAAAAGAGGACGTCGGCTGGCCCTTTGGCAACCCACGGCTGGGCGGGCTGAACCATCCTGCACAGGCTGAACCTTGACGCCTGCCGCGCTGCGCTGCACGGTCCACCCGAGGCGGAATATTCCGTCAAAATCAATATGTTGATGACGGAATGATGACAGTTGCCGTCGCTGCCGGCCACTAGGGCGCGGCTGTGGAAATCCTCGCTTCGTTTCTGGGCGGGCTTGGCCTGTTCCTGCTAGGCGTGAAGGGCGTGGGCAGCCATCTGCAACAGATGGCCGGCCGGCGCATGCGGGAGGTCATTGGCCGCGCCACGGGGGGCACGCTCAGCGCCGCGCTGACCGGCACGCTGCTGGGCACGCTGACGCAATCCTCCAACGCCGTCACCTTCATCGCCACCTCCATGGTGCAGGCGGGGCTGATGCCGCTGCTCCGCGCCCTGCCGGTGGTGGCCTGGGCGAATCTCGGCACGGCCGCGCTGGTGCTTGTGGCCTCCTTCGACCTGCGCCTTGTCGCGCTTTGGCTGCTGGGCTGCGCCGGTTGCGCCCTGGCCTTCGGGCTGGACGGGCGTGGGCGGTGGAAGCTGGCACTGGGCGCGGCCTTTCATCTCGGCATGGTGTTCCTCGGGCTGGTCATCCTGAAATCCGGTGCCGTTCCCCTGCGGGATGCCGCCTTCGTCCGGGATGCCATGGCCATTGCGGACCACGCGCTGTGGCCGCCCTTCGTGGTGGGCGCACTGGTGACGCTGGTGGCGCAGTCCTCCTCCACCGTCACCATCCTGGCCATCGCCCTCGCGGGCGTGGGGGTGCTGGATGGCGGGCAGGCTGGCGTGGCCGTCTGCGGCGCCTCGCTGGGTTCGGGGCTTTCCGTGCTGCTGCTCTCCGGCGGCCTGCGCGGTACGGCGCGGCGGCTCGCCTTGTTCCAGACGCTGTTCAAGGCGCTCGGCGCGGTGATGTTCGTGCTGCCTTTCATTGCCTGGAAGATCTGGCCGCACCTGCCGGTGCCGCTGGCCTCCATGGACCTGCCGCACCAGCTCGCCTGGCTGTTCGTGGCTTTGCAGGCCGTGCCGGCGCTGGTCATCGCGCCCTTCATGATGCTCTTCCCGCCCTTGCTGGCCCGGCTGGCGCCTGCAACGGAGGAGGAAGAACTGGCGCGCCCGGCCTTTCTCTATGACCAGGCGCTGGAGGATGCGCCGACCGCCCTCAGCCTGGTGGAACGCGAGCAGGCCCGGCTGCTGGACCGGCTGCCGGGGCTGCTGGATGGCGTTCGCGAGGATGGCGCACCGCCCGCTCTGCCCGCCGCCACCGTCTCAGCCGCCGGGCAGGCGGTGGAGCAGGCGATCGCCACCTTCCTGCAATCCGTGATTTCCAAGGGCGCGCTGGAGGAGCAGTTGCAACGGGCCGTGGCGCTGGACAATGCCAATGGCCTGATCGGCGCGCTGCGGGAGACGGTGACGGAACTTGCCTCCGTGCTGGAGCAGGCGGCGCGGCGTGGGGAAGCCGACCCTATCGGCGCCCTCGTCCCCCCGCTTGCCGAGACGTTGCATCTGATGCTGTCGGAACTGCACGACGCCGCTCTCTCCGGCGACGCGGAGGATGTGACGACGCTACGGCATCTGGCGGCGGACCGGTCGGAGATGATGGATGGGCTTCGCCGCCGCGTCTTCAGGGCTGGGGCGGAACTGGCGCATGAAGGGCATGAGCTGCTGTTCCGCGCCACCACCCTGTTCGAGCGGGCGGTGTGGCTGGTCCGCCGCCTGGCGCAGGGAATGGAGACGGAGGGGCCAGCGGCCCGCGCGCAGCTCAGCCCCGGCTGAGTAGCACCAGCAGCACGAAGAGCGCCAGGGCCAGGCCCTGCAAGCCCACGCGCCAGCGCATGAGCCTGTTGGAGCGCTCGCCGCTCTGGCCTCGCGCCAGGCCGAACATGCCGGCGAAGAGCACGCCAAGCGTCGCCACCATTGCCAGGGCCAGGAGAATGGAAACGGCGGTCTTCATGCCGCCACACTCAGCCTTTCCGGGGCCGTGCGCAAGCGGAACGTCCACTTCATTCCGCGGGCGGGAGCTTGACCCGGAAGGCGGCATCGGCTCGGCTCCCGCGCATGCGCATCCTGTTTTTTCTTGTTTTCCTGCTGGCCGGTTCTGCCGGCGCTTTCGCCCAGGCCCCCGCCGCCCAACCCGCTCCCGCCGCCGTGGAGGCGGGGGAGGCACAACGCCTGCTGGGCATTCTGCGGGACGATACGAGGCGTGCCGAATTGATGCGCACGCTGGAGGCGCTTTCCGCCGCCGGCAGCGCCGTTGCCCCCGCACCAGCCGCGCCGGCGGCAGGGCAGGGAGCGGCGCCTGCCTCGCCGGGCACACCGCCTGCCACGACGCCAGCTTCCCCCGCGCCATCGGAGCCGCTGCTGGCCCCCAATACGCTGGGCAGCCAGTTGATGGTCGGTATCTCCCGCAGGCTGGAGGCCACCTCGGATCAGGTGATCGCCACCGTCCAGGCGGTGACGGACCTGCCGGGGCTTATCGCCTGGTCCTCCACCCTGGCGCGGGACCCCGTGACCCAGGCGCGGGTCATCGATGCATCCTGGAAGCTGGCGCTGCTCTTCGGCCTTGGCCTGCTGGCGGAATGGCTCACGCGGCGTGCCCTGCGGGGCTGGCGGCAGCGCCTGGACGACGCGGCGCCGGAACTGGCTGAAGGGTGGGCCCGGCTGCGCCGCGTGCCCCTGGTGCTCGGGCGGCTGCTGCTGGACCTGCTGCCGGTGGCGGCCTTCGCCGTGCTGTCCTATGGCCTCATCGGCGTGGTGCGGCCCTTGCCCACGACGCAGCTGCTGATGCTGATCGCCAACAACACCTACATTTTCGGCCGGCTGGTCATGGCGGTGAGCCGGATGCTGCTCGCGCCCGCCGCGCCCTCCCTGCGCCTCGTGCCCTTGCGGAACATGACGGCGGCCTATGTCACGCTCTGGCTGCGGCGCATGACTGCCGTGGTCCTCTGCGGCTTCGCGCTGTCTGAGGCGGGGCTGCTCTTCGGCCTGCCCTGGGGCGCCTATGATGCCATCCAGCGGGTGATGCTGCTGATCGTCTCCCTCTTCCTCGGCATCATCATCCTGCAGAACCGGGTGGCGGTGTCGCGGCTGCTGCGCGCGCCGCCCTTGAAGGACAATGAGAGGACGGACCGCGCCCGCCGTGCGCTCCGCAGCGCGCGGGACCGGCTGGCGGAGGTGTGGCACATCCTGGCCATTCTCTACCTCCTGGCACTCTGGGCTGTCTGGGCGCTGCAGATCGAGGACGGCTTCTCCCGCCTGCTCGGCGCCAGCGCGGTGACGGTGGTGGTGCTGACCCTGGGCAAGCTGCTGGACATGGCGGTGCGGGGGCTGATCGCACGCGGCTTCCGCGTCTCGCCGGATCTCGCCAGCCGATATCCGGGGCTGGAGGCGCAGGCCAACCGCTACGTGCCACTGTTGAAGGGCATCGCCTCCGGTGTGCTGACGGTGATCGTGGTGATGGTGCTGCTGGAGGCCTGGGGCCTCGGCTCCTTCAACTGGTTCGCGCCGGGCGAGTTGGGGGCGCGCCTGCTCCGCTCTGCACTGTCCTTCGGCTTCCTCGCCCTGGTGGCCGTGGTGCTGTGGGAAGTGGTGAACATGGCCATGCAGCGGCATCTGGAGCGCCTCTCGCGCGATGCCGACGCCGCCCGCAGCGCGCGCCTGCGCACCCTGCTGCCGATGCTGCGCACCACCCTGGCGGGCGTCATCATCCTGTTCGTCGCGCTGAACCTGATGACGCAGATCGGGGTGAATGTGGCGCCGCTGCTGGCGGGTGCCGGTGTCATCGGCCTGGCGCTGGGCTTCGGCTCCCAGAAGCTGGTGCAGGATGTCATCACCGGCGTCTTCCTGCTGCTGGAGGACGCGATGGCGGTGGGCGATGTCGTCACGCTCGGCACCAAATCGGGCGTCGTGGAGCAGCTTTCCATCCGGTCCATCAAGCTGCGGGACCTGGATGGCAGCCTGCACATCATCCCCTTCAGCGCCGTGAACGGGGTGACGAACATGACGCGCGACTTCTCCTTCGCGCTGTTCGACATCCAGGTGACCTACAAGGAGAATACGGACCGCGTGGTCGAGGTGCTGTCCGCCCTCTGCACCGAAATGCGCGCCGAGCCGAAATGGAGCAGCGCCATCCGTGATGAGATGGAGGTGATGGGCGTCGAGCGGCTGTCGCCCGATGGCCCGGTGGTGCGGGTGCGCATCAAAACCGAGCCGATCCAGCGCTGGAACGTGCGGCGGGAGATGCATCGCCGCATCAAGCAGCGCTTCGAGGAGTTGGGCATCGAAATTCCGGCACCACGCCAGCGCCTGACCTTCGAGCCGGGACAGGCCGCGCCCGAGCCCTTCGGGCCAGCCCGGCCGGAGGCGTAATTGCCACGGTGCGCGCATGGTGCATGTCGGCCCTGCGCGTACCGTCTTGCAGGTGGTGGAAAAGAGCGCCTAAGCTGCCTGCATGAGCCCGATGTCGTCCAAGCGAATGACGATTATTAGCGGCCCGGCCGCCTAAGCGCCCTGCGGGGGGCAGCGGCCGGGAGAAGCCCCGCGCGCCTCTTCGCAACAGCGCCGGAATGCCGGCGCGGACGTATCGGACCATCTCCCATGTCTGACTTTTCTCCGGCTTTTTCCGCCGCCCGCTTCACTGTTGTCGCGGATGCCTATCCTGGCCTGCTCTCCCGTGCCCTGGAGCCCTTTGCCAAGCGTGACCTGGTGCCGGACCGTGTGCGCTCCCAGCGGGAAGGGGAGTTGCTGCGCGTGGAAATCAGCCTCGATGCCATGCCGCTGGAAATGCTGCATGTGGTGGCGGGCAATCTCGGGCAGATCGTGGGTGTCAGGCGGGTAGAGGCCATGGAAGGCCGCCATAACCGCCTGGCTGTCGCCGCCTGAGGCGAACGTAGACAAGGCCGGAGGCATTTCGCCCCCGGCCTTGCTATTCGGCCAGTCTACCTGCTTTTCCCGTAATGGCTGAGGAAGCGGGTTCTCTGGATGAGGGACGGATCCTTTTCAGATCCGCCCGGCAGCGTGATCAGCTGCGGCCGCCACCATGGCTGCTTTGGCCGCCCTTCTTGCCTGCCTCGCTGGCGCGCTCGCGGTCTTGCGAGAAGTTGCCGCCACCGCTGCTCCCACCACCGCTGCTTCCGCCGCCGCCGCCGTGGCTCGCTTGGCCACCCTTACGTCCGGCCTCGGAGGCGAGTTCATGGTCCTGGGAAAAACTCCGCTTCTCCGGCGGCACGCTCTGCCCGCCCTGGGAAGCAATATCCTTCTGCTTTTTCTCGTCCATGGAGCCGAAGCCGCGATTACTCTGGGTCATTCTTTCCTCCTTTTGGAGTTTGGCCGCCCCTTGCGGGAGCGGTACCTGAATAACCCGCCGGACCTGCAGAAGGTTTAAATGAAAATTCTGAAATATTCCTGATGTTTACTGTGAAGGATAAGCTTTTTATTGAAAGGCTTTCGCTTGTGGGAGCGGTATTATGATACTCTTGGCTGACTATATTTCAGAATCAGTATGAATTTCTGTTTTATCTTCCAATAGAATAAGGCCGCCAATCCTTATGGACTGACGGCCTCTGCATGCGTCCAGGCGGCGGAGCCGCGGCTTAGGCCTGGTTGATCGCGATCAGGCTGCGGCGAACCTTCTGCCCCCTGCGGATGCGGTCCTCGATGAAATCGGCCTGGCCCCACCGCACAGCCCGTCCCAGCGCCTGGGCGTCCTCGCTGAAGCGGGCGAGCATTTCCAGCAGGGCGGAGCGGTTGTTGAGGAAAATGTCGCGCCACATGTCCACGTCGCTGGCCGCGATGCGCGTGAAATCCCGGAAGCCGGAGGCGGCGAATTTCAGCACCTGCTCCTGCGTTTCCTGCGCCAGATCATCGGCCGTAGAGCAGATGGTGAAGGCAATCAGATGCGGCAGGTGGCTGACGATGGCGACCACCTTGTCATGGGTGGCGGCATCCATCGTCTCCAGCATGGCGCCGGCGCGCTCCCACATGGCCGTGACCTTGGCCACCGCCGCCGGGTCTTCCCCGGCGCCGGGTGTGAGGATGACGTAGCGGCCCTGGAACAGCGTGGCGAAGCCGGCATCCGGGCCCGAATGCTCCGTGCCGGCCATGGGGTGGCCGGGGACGAGGTGCACGTTGTCCGGCAGCAGCGGCAACAGGTCCCGCAGCACGGAACCCTTGGTGGAGCCGGTATCCGTCAGGATGGCGCCGGGCGCGAGATGCGGTGCGATCTTCGCCATGACGGCGGAGAAGGCGCCGACGGGGACGCAGAGAATGACGCAGTCCGCGCCCTGCACGGCGCGGGCCGCATCCGTCTCCACCACATCGGCGATGCCCAGTTCCTCGACACGCGCGGCGACGCCGGGGCCGGTGTCGCACGCCACCACGGTCCGGGCGATGTCGCCCCGCTCCTTCGCCACGCGGGCGAGGGAGGAGCCGATCAGCCCGAGGCCGATGATGCAAAGGCGGCTGAAGAGGAATTCAGCCATTCGCGAAGGCGGTCAGCGCGTCGATGACCATCTGGCATTCCTCGGCAGTGCCGATGGTGATGCGCAGGCAGTGCGGCAGGGAGTAGCCGCCCATGGCGCGCACGATCAGCCCGCGCTGCTTCAGCGCCGCATCGGCGGCTTGGGCGCGCGCAGGCTGGCCGAAATCGACAAGAATAAAATTCGTCTGGCTCGGCCACACCTTGATGCCGGCGGCTTCCAGTGCCGCCACCACCTTGCCGCGCCACTCCACATTATGGGCGACGGACTTCGCTTCCCAGCCTTCCTCGGCCAGCGCGCCCAGAGCGGCGGCCTGGCTGGCGGCAGCGACATTGAAGGGGCCGCGCACGCGGTTCAGCGTGTCGATGATCTCCGCCGGCGCATAGCCCCAGCCGACCCGCATGCCGCCAAGGCCAAAGATCTTGGAGAAGGTGCGGAGCATGATGGTGTTGCCCGCGGCATCCACCAGCTTGTCGCCGGCGTCGTAGCCGGGCTCGGTGACGTATTCCGCATAGGCGGAATCCAGCACCAGCAGCACGTCGTCCCGCAGGCCGGCGCGGAGGCGGGCGATCTCGCTGCCGGGCAGCAGCGTGCCGGTCGGGTTGTTGGGGTTGGTGATGAAGACGATGCGCACGCGCGGGCCGGCGGCGGCGGCGATCATGCCGTCGATATCCGCCTTCATGTCGTGCTCGGCCACCTTCAGCACGCGGGAGCCGGCGTAGCGGGCGGCGATGTCGTACATCATGAAGCCATAGGCGCTCATGACGACCTCGGTGCCCTCGCCGCCATAGGCGAGGCAGAGATGCGCGATCAGCTCATCTGAGCCGTTGCCGCAGATGATGCGCGCCGGGTCCAGCCCATATTTCGCGCCGATGGCCTCCCGCAGCGCCTTCGCGCTGCCATCCGGGTAGCGATGCGCTTCCCGCGCCGCCTGCGTGATGGCCTCGATGGCCTTGGGCGGCGGGCCGAAGGCGCCCTCATTGGAGGAGAGCTTGATGATGCGGTTGACGCCCGGGAGCTTCGACTCGCCGCCGACATAGGGCTCGATGGTGAGGATGGAGGGGCGGGGCAGCACGGTCATGCGGGCAGGTCTTCCGTCTCGGGCTCGGCATAGGCGCCGAGAATCTGGATACGCGGGAAGGGCAGCGAGGCGAGGCGCGGGTCGTTCGGGGTGAGGAACCCGTCCACCTCCGCCAGCGCCATCGGGTTGGGCAGGTCCCGCCGCAGCAGCCAGCGCGCGGGCATGCCGATGGCGGCGAAGGCGGCGGCGATGCGGGGGCGGGTATGCTCGGCCTCGGGCTCCAGCCGCAGCAGCGTGCGGTCGCGGCCCGTGGGCTCTGGCGCAATGGGCGCCACGATGAAGGCCTGCGGTTCCACGCCATCCTTCCCCGCCAGGAAGGGCAGGCCGGCGACGACCTGCAACCGGGGTGCTTCCATCTGCACCCACCAGGCGGCCTCGGGCGGCTCACCTTCGGTGGGGGCGGGGAGAATGGCGACGCTGGCCTCGCCGCTCGCGACCGACGAGAGCACCCGGGGCGGGCTGGGATGGAGCCGCAACGGGGTCAGCAGCCCGAAATGGCCGCGTGCCAGCGCCGCGACCTGACCGTCCGCGCTGTCCTGCACCGCCATGCTGAACGGGCCTTGCTGGGCGAGGGAGCTGGAAATGACGTCCCGCCACAGCCTCGCGACGACGGGCCGTGGAAGGGGGCCGGTATGGCGCCCGAGCAGCCGGCGGAGGATCGCGGCCTCACGCCCTGGGCGGAAGGTGGCGGCGCCGCCCTTGGCGCGGCTGGCGGCCATATGGGCGGAGAGCGCGGCCCGCTGCATCAGCAGGTCGTGCATGGCCGTGTCGATGCGGTCGATCTCACTGCGCAGGGCAGCGAGGTCGGGGGCGGGGGAGGCCCCTTCGGCGGCGGGCGGGGGGGCG
>JH599922.1 GCA_000245075.1 Acetobacteraceae bacterium AT-5844 | reverse complement strand
CTGGCCGAGGCGGATCGCCTCGGCCAGCCAGCCGATTCAGCCGTTGAGCCAGAGGTCCGGGTTGGCCAGCAGTGTGCTGCGCGCCTGGAACTCATCGCTGGAGACGAAGCCCTGCGCTACTTCCGCCAGGGAGGTGCCGGCCTGCAACTCACTGACCCAGTAAGCGTGGCCCTCTGCATCCGCCGTGCGGCCGAGTGCGCCGGTGTAGAGATCGTTCACCAGATCCGCTTCCGCCTTGCCGGCGATACGGGCCTGATGCTCGGCAGATTCGGCGAAGGCGGCGGTCATGGTACCCATGTCCATGCCCTCGGCGCTGAGGCCCATCCAGAAGTCGAAGCCTGCCTCCTCGGCAGTGCGGCCCAGCAGGGCGCGATAGATGCCCATTACCTCGGTCTGGCCGGTGGCAAAGAGCTGCTGCGCGCCATCGGTAAACAGCAGGCTTTCCACATCAGCCACCCGCTGGACGTCGCCGGTGCCGCGGTTGGTGATGTTGGCCACGCCGTCGGCGACGCCGATTTCGTAATTGTCGCGGGCGCCGTTCAGCACCAGCGTGTCACGTCCGCCGCCGCCATTGATGGTGTCGTTGCCGGCGCTTTCGAAGAAGCGGTTGTCACCTGCATTGCCGAGGATGCGGTTGTCGAGCGCATTGCCCACCACCATCGCGTCGCTGCTGCCATTCAGCCGCAGATTCTCGACATTGCCTGGCAGCACCACGGTACCATCACCGTAATACACGGCGAGGTCCATGCCCTCGCTACCCTTGCCGGCGCCAAAATCGCTGGCGTCACGGACCAGGATGTCATTGCCGCCACGGCCATTGGAGAGTGCGATGGCGCCGTCACCCGCCATGTACTGGTCCACCGCCGCCCGGCCGAGGTCGGGGAAGTCGGTGAAGATAGCGTCCAGGCCCATATCCAGCAGCTTGACGAATTCCTCGACCGGCAGCTGCACGGTGCCATCGGGATTCAGCGCCATGTAGCTTTCATCGGCGCGCACGGTCCAGGGAACGTATTCCAGCCCTGCCGCGTGGGCGATGTCGGAAAGATCCAGCAACTCGCCCGTCAGGATCTTCGTGATCTCTGCCTTGCCATCGCCATCGGCGTCGACCGGCGTCTCGAGACGCGTGCTGCGGAGGATCGCGTCCTTGGAGGGAGCCAGGATATCCGCATACAGCTTGGCCATCGCCTGGATGGCTTCAGCCGAATACAGGTCGGCATTGGTGGCGCTGGCCGCCGTCAGCGGGAAGTCGAAACCATCATACAGCGAAGGGTCGGCGCCCTTGTCGGCATTGGCCGGGTTGAAGTGGAAGGCGATGTCCGCCGCGCCACCCAGCAGCTGGGAAAGTTTGAAGTCCACGCCAGCGGCCGGCATGATCTCGGTGGCCAGCTGGATCAGGTTCAGCATGTCGAAGGACTGGATGGTGACGCGGTCGCCATCGGTGAAGCCCTTGGCGACCAGTGCATCCACCAGCATCTGCGAGGTGTCGGCGTTGATCAGCGTGCCGTCGATGAAAGTGCCCGTATAGGCGAAATGCGTCGGGCTCTTTGTCTCCGGCGCAATGCCGATCTTGCGGCCCGTCTCCAGCTCCACCTGGTTCACCAGGTCCACGATCTCCTCGATGGTGGGGATACGGAACTGATCGTCATAGGTGGCGCTTTCGGGGCGCGCGTCGGGAATACGCTCCCGGGCC
Source organism: Acetobacteraceae bacterium AT-5844 (assembly GCA_000245075.1). Taxonomy (GTDB): domain Bacteria; phylum Pseudomonadota; class Alphaproteobacteria; order Acetobacterales; family Acetobacteraceae; genus Pseudoroseomonas. The sequence goes on along the minus strand of JH599922.1, from coordinate 79,004 downwards.
CAGAGCGTCTTGATCTCGGCCAGCGTGAAATCCTCGGCGAACCAGCCGCTCACCTCGCGGCCGTTGATCACCTTGGTGGTGTAGAGATGCGCGAACTCGTCCCGCTCGCTGACGTCGGTGGTATGATCAAGCAGATTCTCGTGCCGGGCGATCAGGTGGCCATCCTTGGTCATGACCACATCCGGCTCGATCACCTCGGCGCCCATTTCGATGGCCAGCTTATAGGCTTCCAGCGTGTGTTCCGGCCGGTAGGCGCTGGCGCCGCGATGACCAATGACCTGCGGTGCGCCGCCAGTGAGCGAGTCGTATTCAGCCATGAGGATCCCGTATCCTGTCTGGGCGGCCTGGAGATCTCCGGGGTATCATCCCGGCCAAGGCCGCCGTGAGGCCGAAGCTCATATCGGCGGCATGAGGCAGAGCGATGAACGGGACATGAAGTTCAGATTGCGGTTGCGTTAGAAATGCGCGGAAGCGTGCGATCGCCTACCCTGCGGTGGATCAGCGCCTGGCCTGAACAGGGTGCCTAAAGGCCGCCCGCGGTGGCGATCGGCGGAGAAAAGCTGATACCGGCCCGATCGCTCGTAAGGGCGGCCTGACGGCTCCGCCGCTGTCTTCCAACCTGCCGGGGCCGGGCTTTTCCAGGCGTTGTTTCAGCCTGCGGCGGCACGGTTCGCGGGTGAGGATGCCTGCCCGGTCCCTTCCGCCGGCGGCAGGCGGCGCAGCCCCTCCATCAGCAAGGACACGATGCGTCCCGCGCGGCGGCGCCAGTCGGGTCCAACCGGTGCAGAATAAAGACCGGCCATCGCATGCATGAGATCTTCAGCCTCGGCGTCCGGGCGGATGCGCCCGGCTGCGATGCCCGCTTCCAGCATCCGGCCCACCGTGCCGGGAAAGCCTGCATGGGCCGCCCCCAGCAATTCGGGACGTGATTGCAACAACTGACGCAAACTGTCTCCAAGGCCGCGCTTGGTCGCCATGTAATCCAGGCTTCGCAACAGGAACTGGCCCAGCGCCTCATCAGGCGGCAGGCTGTTGGAAAGGCGATCCGCGGCCTCGAGCAAGGCGTCGAGTTCCTCGCGATAGAGCGCCTCGACCAGGGCCTCGCGCGTCGGGAAATGGCGGTACAAGGTGCCGATCCCCACGCCGGCCTGCCGTGCCACGGCTTCGAGCGAAGCGGCGAGGCCTTGCTCGGCCAGCAGCTGGCGTGCGGCAGTCAGAAGGCGCTCGCGGTTGCGCTTCGCGTCGGCCCGCTTCCCGCCGCGGCGCTCCGCACGACCCGCCTCACCTGTCACCACGCGCACTTCTCCCCTTGACCGGGCGCACCGCGCCCCCCAATCATAAAAACGGAGGCACCCTCCGTTTATGCCTCACCCCCCCCCAGTATCCGTCCATCGGGAGACGCTGTCATGCCCCCTGCTTCTCACCCGGGTGCATCGCCCATGCCGATGTGCCGCCCCGTTATCCTCACCATCAACGGCCACGATCATGTGGTGATGGCTGAAGACCGTACCACCCTGCTCGATGCACTACGCGAGCGCTTGCAACTCACCGGCACGAAGAAGGGCTGTGATCAGGGCCAGTGCGGTGCCTGCACCGTACATGTGGACGGCCAGCGAGTGCTGTCCTGCCTCACCTTGGCCCGCCAGGCCGAAGGCAGCGCCGTGACCACCATCGAGGGGTTGGCCGCTGGCGGCACGCTGCACGCCGTCCAGGCCGCTTTCCTGGAGGAGGATGCCTTCCAGTGCGGCTTCTGCACGCCGGGCCAGATCATGTCTGCTGTCGCCTGTATCCGAGAAGGGCATGCCGGCTCCGAGGCCGAGATCCGCGAATACATGTCCGGCAATCTCTGCCGTTGCGGCGCCTATCCCCACATCGTCGCGGCCGTGCAACGCGCCGCCGCCACCCTCTCCGAGGAGGCCCTGCCATGAGGGACTTCGCCTACCACCGCGCCGCCACGCTGGACGAGGCACGCGCCCTGATCGTGAACTCCGGGAGCGCCATCCTGGCCGGCGGCACCACCTTGCTGGACCTTGCGAAATGCCAGGTGGCGAGGCCGGCGCAAGTGGTCGATATCACCCGCCTGCCCGGCCTCGGCGACATCCGGGCGGATGCTGAAGCGCTGCATCTCGGCGCGCTGGTGCGCATGGCGCAGGCCGCCGGCGATCCGGCGGTGCGTGCCGCCTGCCCTGCCGTGGCCGAGGCGCTCGCCCTCTCCGCCTCTGCCCAGATCCGCAACATGGCGACGCTCGGCGGCAACCTGCTGCAGCGGACACGCTGTGCCTATTTCCGTGACCCAGCCAGCTACCCTGATTGCAACAAGCGTGAGCCGGGCAGTGGCTGTGCCGCGCAGGGCGGAGTTACACGCGGACATGCGCTGCTGGGCACCAGCGAGGCGTGCATCGCCACCCATCCCGGCGACCTTGCTGTGACGCTGGTCGCCTTTGACGCGGTGGTGGAGATCGGTACGCGCTGGATGCGGGCGGTTGATTTCTTCCTGACGCCGGGGGACCGGCCGGACCGTGAATTCGCGCTCGATCCGGGCGAAATGGTCACCGCGCTTTGCATCCCGGCCAGCGAGGCCGCGCGCCGCTCCACCTATCTGAAGTTGCGGGACCGCGCATCCTATGAGTTTGCCAGCCTCAGCGTGGCTGCGGGGCTGGAGCGCGCCGCCGATGGCACCATCTCGGCGCTGCACCTGGCGCTGGGCGGCATCGCGACTGTCCCGTGGCGGCTTCATGCGGTCGAGGAGGCTCTCATAGGCCAGCAACCAACGTCGGGGGCGGTCCGGGAGGCCAGCCTGCTCGCCATACAGGGTGCCGAGGCTCGAGAGGACAACCGGCATAAGCTCGACCTGGCCCCCCGCCTGGTACAGCGCGCCATCGAGCAGCTCCTGGGAGAGGTGGCATGAGCCCGTTGGACAGTACGCTCCGGCGCGGCGATGCCAGCGATGGCATCGGTGGCCGTCCGCCACGTATCGACGGCCTCGCCAAGATCCGGGGCGAGGCTCTCTATGCGCTGGACCAGCCGGTGCAAGGGGTAGCGCATGCGGTGCTGGTGACCTCCACCATCGCTGCCGGGCGAGTGCGGAGCATCCACTATGAGGCGGCGGAGTCCGCGCCCGGAGTGCTCCTGGTGCTGACGCCGGACAATACGCCGCCGCTGCGCGCTGCCTCCAGCTGGACCGGCGAGGCGCCCGCGCAGCCGGAGTTCCGTGCGCTAGAACCGGAAATTCACCACGCCGGGCAGCAGATCGCGCTGGTGGTGGCGGAAACGCTGGAACAGGCCACGGAAGCCGCCCTGCTGCTGCGCATCGAATATGACACGGCGCCATCCATTGCCGACTTCGATGCACCCGAGGCCGAGGCCGGCGAGGCACTGCCTCCGCTCTCGATCGAGCGCGGGGACGCAGCCTCGGCTCTTGCAGCCTCTCTCATCCGTATCGAAGCCGAGTACCGCACGCCGCGTGACTACAATATGCCCATTGAGCCCCACGGGCTGATCGCGCGCTGGGAAGGCGAGACGCTGACAGTGTGGGAACCCAGCCAGTGGCTGGATGGCATGGCGCGCAGCTATGCCGAGTGGTTCGGCATTCCCTTCGAGAATGTCAGGCTGGTTTCTCCTTTCATCGGCGGAGGATTTGGCAGCAAAGCCCTGGCCCTGCCTCACGGTGCCATCACCGCGCAGGCGGCGCGGTTGCTGGGCCGGCCGGTGAAGCTGGCCTTGACGCGGCCGCAGACTTTCACCGCCTTCGGTGGCCGCCCTGCGACCCGGCAGGTGCTGGAACTGGGTGCGGACCAGGACGGCCGCCTGCTGGCGATCCGGCACCGCGGATGGCAGGAAACCTCGCGAGAAGGCATCTGGGTCGAGCCTCTGAATGCAGCCACGGCGCTGATGTATGACGTGCCGCATCTCAGCAGCCGGCAACATCTCGTGCCGGTTCATACGGTGACGCCCTCGGCCAAGCGTGCGCCGGGGGAGAACCCTTCTGCCTTCGCGCTGGAATGCGCGATGGACGAACTGGCTCATGCCCTGGGCCTCGATCCGCTGCAACTGCGCCTGCGCAATGAACCCGCCCGGGACCCACATTCCGGCAAGCCCTGGTCCAGCCGCAGTCTGCGGGAGGCTTATCAGGCGGGCGCGGATGCCTTTGGCTGGGAACGACGCGATCCCCGGCCTGGCATGATGAGCGAAGGGCGTCTTCGCATCGGGCTGGGCATGGCGGCCGGTACTTATCCGGTACGCCGCAGCGCGGGCGAGGCCATGGTGCGTATCATGGCCGATGGCAGTGTCGAGGTCGCGAGCAGCACCAGCGACATGGGTACGGGCGCCTACACCATCCTGGCACAGACCGCGGCCTCCGTCTTCGGCCTGCCGCTGTCGCGCGTGCGGGTGGTGCTGGGGGATTCCACCTTGCCCCGCGCTCCCGTCTCCGGCGGTTCGCAGATGGCCGGCCTGATGACCGGGGCGGTGGACAAGGCCGCCCGTGCCGCGCGCGACGAATTGATCGGGCTTGCGCTGAGCGATGCACGCTCGCCGCTGCGGGGCGTGGCCAACACCCTGGCCGTCATCGGCGGGGAACTGGTGCCGCCGCGGGGAGAAGCGGCCGCACTGCCTATCGCCGCGCTGCTGGCCGCCCTCGGCCGCGACCGCGTGGAGGCATTGCGGGATACGCTGGCCGAAAACGGTCTCAAGCCAGAGGACCGTTACCGCGCCTTCACCACCATCTCCACCATGCGCGCGCCCACGGATGGCGACTATTCCATGCACAGCTGGTGCGCGCACTTCGTGGAGCTGGCCGTGGACGAGGATTTCGGCACTATCCGGCTGCGCCGTATCGTCACGGCCTTTGACGCCGGGCGGCTCTACAATCCCCGTCTCGCGGAAAGCCAGATCAAAGGCGGCATTGTGATGGGCATCGGCCAGGCATTGCTGGAAGGCGGTATTGTGGACCGCCGGCATGCGCGTGTGCTGAACAACAATCTCGCCGACTATCTTTTGCCGACCCAGGCCGACATCCCCCCTATCGAGGTGATTTCGGTGGGTGAGCCTGACCGACACGCCTCGGTCTTGGGTGGCAAGGGCGTGGGTGAGCTCGGTATCGTCGGGCTCGCGGCCGCCATCTCCAATGCGGTGTTTCATGCGACCGGGCGACGGCTGCGCAGCTTGCCGATGGATCTGGCGCAACTTGGCAGTGCGGGCCATCATACATGATGGTGGCGACCGCAGGGTCGTGTGGCGCACGTGACTGCTCGGGCCCACGGCCCGGGCGGGGGCCCAGGCAAACCACCCTTGCCATTCGGCGGCCAGTCTGATCAGGTGAAGGCCGCTTCAGGTCCTGATCCGTGACCCATCGCCGGAAGGAGGGTACCCATGATGCGAGCGCAACTGGGCGCCCTCATTCTGGCGACCAGCCTGATACAACTGGCCAATGGCTTCTTCACGACGGTCGTTTCTCTACGGCTTGGCCTCGAAGCCTTCAATCCTGCCTTTGAAGGCCTCGTCATGAGCGCGTATTTCGTCGGCTTCGCGCTCGGCTCGGCCTCCTGCGGAAGATTGCTGAAGCGCATTGGCCATATCCGGTCTTACGCGGCATTTGGCGGCATTGTCATCGCCGCGACGGCGGCTATGTCTGTCGTGGTGGAACTCTCGGCCTGGACCGGGCTGCGGGCAGCCATCGGATATGGCTGCGCCGGTCTGTTCGTGACAACGGAGAGTTGGCTGCACGCCAAGGCACCGCGTGAAATGCGGGGGCGCGTCTTTGCGACTTACATGGTCGGCACCTTTCTGGCGCTGGCCCTGGGGCAGCTTCTCGTCGGCTCACTGCCAATTGAAGGATACGTGCCGTTCAGTGTCATCCTGGGCCTTTTCGCCGTGGCGCTGGTGATGGTCAGCGTCACATATGCGGAACCGCCCTCGCTGATCGCCGAGGAGAGGCTCCGCTACAGCGAAGTTTTGCGGGCTGCTCCTCTCGCCGTCCTCGGCTGCTTCATCGCAGGCATGGTCTCGGCCACCTTCTATGCCGTGTTCCCCGCGTGGATGCTGGCCAATGAGATCCCCCAGGCCACCATCTCGATCTTCATGCTGACGGCTGTGCTGGGCGGGTTGGCGTTTCAGATGCCTGTGGGCCTGGCTTCTGACCGCTTCGATCGCCGGGTGGTGCTGGGCCTACTGGCCGCTGGGCTGGCTGCCGCGGCCATGGCATTGGACGTCGTTCCACGCACCTATGTCGCGATTCTTCCGGTCGCCGCCATTCTGGGCGGATGCATGTCGACCCTCTATCCCGTATGCGTCGCTAACGCTCTGGACAATATGTCCGCCGAGCGGGTGGTAGCCATCAGCAGCCGGATGATCCTTGTGAGTGGCATCGGTTCCGCCTGCGGCCCTGTCATCGCCTCCTGGATCATGGGCCGCCTTGATATCAATGGTGTCCTCTACTTCATGGCGGCGGCCACGGCCCTTCTGGCAGCCTGTGCTTTCCTGCGTGCTTCTACGCGGACCGAGACAGAACATGAGGAACGGCCCTTTGTGGTCATCGCGCCACAGGCCATCCAGGCGGCCCCGGATCCCCGCTGACAGGCGGAACTCGCTGCACAAGACACCTTTATGAAGGTTCGCATCGTGCTGGAACTGTGGCGGCAAGAACGTGTATGGATGGGACATGTGTGCCGAGGTTAAGCTGGCAGCCGTGTTCTGGTGATGATTTGCCGCCCGTCAGGCGGGCGAAGCACATGATAATGGCCTGAAAGCGTGGCTTCGGAGGCCATGTCGCCGCTTGAACGGGTGGCCAATTTTTCTTGCCTCCGCATCGATGAGAGCGAGGAATAAGCAGCGTCATGGCCAAAAGAATAGGCCGGCGAACAGCTTCAGGATTCTGGGACGGTCGCACCGGTCCCGGTGCGCGATCGGACTGATAGGCACCGGCAAGATGAGGGTTCTGCATGAGCAAGAACACAAAAGCAGCCGCTGCGCCTTCCGGGCCAGTCCCCGTTGATCTCGGATTGCAGGGCGGAGGCTCGCACGGCGCCTTCACCTGGGGAGTGCTCGACCGGCTTCTGGAGGAAACCGGGATAGAAATCGACGCGATCAGCGGCACTTCGGCCGGGGCGATGAACGCCGCGGTACTCGTCGCGGCTTATCATCAGGGCGGCCGGGACGGTGCACGTGCCGCACTGGAGCGCTTTTGGGGCGCGGTTGCACGTGCCGCCCTGCTCAGCCCTTTGCGACGCGGCCCAATCGACATTCTGCTCGGCCGGTGGACGATGGATAGCTCCCCTGCCTTCCTGGCCATGGACATGATGGCGCGGCTGGTTTCGCCCTATGACATCAACATCACAGGTCGCAACCCACTCAGTGCAATTCTGGAAGAGACAATCGATTTCGACCGCTTGGCCCACGCGAAGCAGAGGCTCTACGTTACCGCCACCAATGTCCGCACTGGCCGTGGCCGTGTTTTCCGCAACGCCGAGGTCACACCGGATGCGTTGCTGGCCTCCGCTTGCCTGCCGACGCTGTTCCAGGCTGTAGAGATCGATGGCGAGCCCTACTGGGATGGCGGCTATTCCGGCAATCCCACCATCACGCCGTTGGTGCGGGATGGCGGCGCGGCGGACGATCTCATACTGGTTGCCATCAATCCCGTAGAGCGGCCCGGCACGCCGCGCACGGCCATGGAGATCCAGAACCGGCTGAATGAGATCTCCTTCAACGCGACGATCATCAAAGAAATGCGCATGATCGCTCTGCTACAGCAGGCGATGGCGACATCTGGGCCCGAGGCGCCGGGCGGCGAGAGCGCGCGTTGGGCCAGCCTCCGCGTGCACCTCATCTCAAGTCCCCTGATGATTGAGCTGGGCTATTCCTCGAAGCTGAATGCGGAATGGGCCTTCCTGACCCATCTTCGCGATGAGGGTCGCCGTTCGGCCGAGCAGTTCCTGGCGGAGCATGGGAGCAATATCGGCCATCGTTCCTCCGCCAACCTCGATCGCCTGCTGGAAGGGGTGTAGCGCGATGGGGCTTATTGGCATCCTGTTGGGTCTCGCGCTGCTCATGGCCTTGGCCTTCCGGGGCTGGAGCGTGCTGCTTCTGGCTCCGCTCTCGGCGCTGGTAGCCGCCCTCTTCGCCGGCGAGCCACTACTGGCCCACTGGACACAGACCTTCATGGGCGGTGCCTCGGGTTTTATCGGACAATTCTTTCCGCTTTTCCTGTTGGGCGGCATCTTCGGCAAGTTGATGGATGACAGCGGTTCCGTTACCGCGATCGCCCACGGCCTGACAGAGCGCCTGGGTGCGAAGCGCGCGATGCTCGCGGTCGTGCTTGCCGGCGCGGCGGTGACCTATGGCGGCGTCAGCCTCTTCGTTGCGTTCTTCGTACTCGCCCCGATGGGGCATGCCATGTTCCGCACAGCCAATATTCCGCACCGATTGCTGCCCGCGGCCATCATGCTGGGAGCATCCAGCTTCACTATGTCCGCACTGCCAGGGACACCAGCGATCCAGAACGCCATCCCCATGCCGTTCTTCGGCACCTCGCCCTGGGCGGCGCCTGGCCTGGGCGTCATCGCAGCGTTGATCATGGCCGGACTTGGTCTCTGGTGGCTTTCATTCCGCGAAGGCCAGGCACGTCGGGCCGGCGAAGGTTATGGCAGCGCGCCCGATGGCCAAATCGCTGCCGACACTGCCGCAGGAAACCCTGCCATCCGCGAGCAGGCCGTCATCTCCGCGGAGTTCGACCCCGCCGAGGCGCGTCACGGCCAGCACGGCGGCAGCGAGCCGAGCTTGATCGTCGCATCTGTCCCTATCGTCGTGGTTCTACTGGTCAATCTCATCATGACGGTCGTGGTCCTGCCCAACATGAGCACGGCGTTTCTCAGCGAGCCACGCTGGGGAGAAACGTCAGTCGGGGCGGTGGCAGGCGTATGGTCCGTCGCCGTGGCTCTGGCGGCGGCGTGCTTGACCGTCGTTGCACTGAACTGGCGTCGTCTCCCCTCTCTGCGGGCCACGCTGGATGCAGGGGCGAATTCAGTGGTGCTACCGGTATTGGGAGTAGGCAGCCTGGTCGGGTTCGGCGCTGTTGTAGCCGCCTTGCCAGCCTTCGCGGCGGTTCGCGACCAGGTGCTGGGTCTGGGCGGCGGGCCACTGGTTTCCCTCTCAGTCGCCACCAACGTGTTGGCGGCATTGACCGGCTCAGCCTCTGGCGGCCTTACCATCGCGCTGGAGACCCTGGGAGAGACCTATCTCCAAATCGCCAGCGAGCAGGGGATCGACCCTGGGCTGATGCATCGCGTAGCGGTCATAGGAGCGGGAACCCTGGATGCCTTGCCACACAACGGCGCCGTGGTCACTCTGCTTGCTGTTTGCGGCACGGATCACCGGCGCAGTTATCTGGACGTATTCGTCACCAGCGTCATCGTCGCCATGATCGCGCTCGTAGCCGTCATCATTCTGGGAAGCCTGTTCGGCTCCTTCTGAGAGCTCAACACCGCAGAATCTGGAACCCACTTACCTGCGGCATCTGCCTCCGTGCTGTTTACGGTCAAACGCTGATGAGCCCCGCCACCATTCCATACAGCGCCAGTATTGCCCCTGCCGCTACGACGATAAACAACATGGCTTCCGGCCGCGTAAAGATCCGGCGGCCATGCTGCCTCTGAGCCTTTATGAACAACACGGTTCCGGGGGCATAGATAACCAGGGATAGAAGCAGGAACTTGAGGCCGCCAGCATAGATCAGGCCTGCTGCATAAAGGGTCGCAAGTGCGGCGCGGATCCACTCACCTTTCCGCTCCTGATGTCCTTCCTCGTAGGTCTCGCCCGTCCACGCCAGTTTCAGGGCATAGGCCGCCACAAGGAGGTAGGGCAGAAGGATCATCGACGACGTCAGCTTGAGCGCGATGAGAAAGGCTTCCTCGGCGAACAGTGTCAGGATCAGGAAGAGCTGCACCAAAAGATTGGTCAGCCAAAGCGCGGCGGAAGGAGCCCTGCTACGATTCTCCCTGGCCAGAAAGGCTGGCATGACATCCGAACGGGCGGCGGAAAACAGTACCTCGGCTGCAAGCAGCGACCAGGACAGATAGGCGCCCAAAACGGAAATAATGAGACCCACGCTGACAAAGACCGCGCCCCAAGGGCCGACGATCGCTTGCAGGACGCCAGCCATGGAAGGATTGCGCAGCGCTGCGAGATCAGGCCTCAGCATGAGGCCATAGGACAGCATGGTGACCAGCACGAGCAGGCAGAGCACGCCCAGGAAGCCAAGCAGCGTGGCCCATCCTACATCCGTCCGCCTGCGGGCATAGCGAGAGTAGACGCTCGCGCCTTCGATCCCGACGAAGACGAAGACAGTCACCAACATTGTCCCGCGGACTTGCTCGAACAATCCTGCCGCCGGCAGTTCTGCGCCGCCGCCATAGAAATTGACTGCAAAGATATCGCCTTGGAACCCGGCCCACGCAAAAGCCAGAAAGATGAGGATGGGAATGATCTTGGCTACGGTGACAATGGTGTTGAGCACAGCGGCCTGCTTTACACCCCGAAGGATCATGGCGTGCACTACCCAGACGCCAATCGAGGATATCAAGACCGCGGGAAGCGTGTTTCCGTCACCAAATATCGGAAACAGAGCTCCTAGGGTCGATTTGATCAATACCCAGTAGGACACGTTGCCGAGACAACATACGGTCCAATATCCCAATGCGGAGAGGAAGCCCAGATAGTCCCCGAAGCCTGCCTTGGCATAGGCATAGATGCCGCTATCCAACTCCGGCTTTCGCTGCGAAAGGGACTGGAAAACGAGGGCCAGCATCAGCATGCCGGTGCCTGTAATTGTCCAGGCAATGAGTGCGCCAAGGCCTCCGCTTACCCGCCCGAAGGCTTGCGGCAATGAGAAAATACCGGCTCCGACCATGGAACCCACAACCATGGCGGTCAGAGCTGGCATGGCCAGCTTCTGCTCGGCGGGCACCGTCATAGTCCCCTCCCCTGCGTGGACAGAGTGAACTGCCGGCTTCTCTCAGAAATCCACTGCGTCGCGGATGATCGGGCAGGTCATACAATGTCCTCCACCGCGGCCGCGACCGAGCTCCGATCCGTCAATCGTAATAACCTCGATACCGGCCTTACGCAGCAAGGTATTGGCGTAGGTATTGCGGTCATAGGCGAAGACTACACCTGGAGACGCGCAAACGAGATTCGCGCCGCTGTCCCACTGCGTGCGTTCCCGCATGTAGTCGTTCCCGCCTGTTTCAACGACACGCAATTGTTTAAGGCCAAGCGCCTCCTGCACCGTTTTGACGAGGCCGCCGGGATCCTTACGGAGTTCTATGCCGCCCTTGCCATTTGGCCGATAGGAAAACGTTTCGATTTTATCGACGATGTCCGGGTAGAGCAGAATACAATCGCGGTCCGCAAAGGTGAACACCGTATCGAGATGCATGGCTGCACGAAGCTTTGGCATGGCAGCGATGATGACACGCTCCGCCACCCCCTTCTCGAATAGCACACCCGCCAGCTGACTTATGGCTTGCCGCGATGTGCGCTCACTCATGCCTATCAAGACGTTGCCTTTGCCGATTGGCATCACGTCGCCGCCCTCGAGCGTTGCGAGTCCCCAATCCTGCGTCGGGTCGCCCCACCAGAAATTCACTTTGCCAGCAAAGTCGGGATGGAACTTATAGATGGCCGTGGTGAGGATGGTTTCTTCATGACGGGCGGGCCAGTAAAGCGGATTAAGAGTGACGCCCCCATAGATCCAGCAGGTGGTATCGCGCGTGTAGAGAGTATTTGGTAGCGGAGGCAGCAGATACTCATTCACGCCGGCCGCGTCTCGGATAAGAGCGAGTGTCTCTCCGCCGATGGTCTCCGGAAACTCGTAGGTCGAAAGGCCGCCAATCAAGGTCTCGGCAAGGCGGCGATGAGGAAGGCCGTCCAGATAGGACCTGACCTCCTCGACGAATCCCAGACCCACCTGGTTTGGCACAACCTGGTTATCGAGAATCCAGGACTTCGCCTCAGGTATCGCCAGCGTCTCGGTCAGCATGTTGTGCATTTCAACGACGTCGATGCCACGATCCCGCATTTTCGTGATGAAATCGAAGTGGTCGCGTTTTGCAACGTCGACCCAAAGAACGTCATCGAACAGCAGTGAATCGCAGTTACTAGGCGTAAGGCGCTGATGCGCCCGGCCGGGCGCACAGACCATAACCTTTCGCAACTGACCAACTTCCGAATGCACGCCGAAGGGCGTAGACGTGACCTCACTCATGCAATTCCTCCCTGCGGTTAAACGCCGCTAGATTGTTATTGAGCCGGTAGCAAGGCCATAGATCCCTACCACGCAGCCCAGTGCCGCTGCGGCGAAAATGATCCATTCACTCGGGGTAAACAGGGATTTCCCCTGTTCCTTCCGTGCCCAGAAATACAAGGCTGTTCCCGGCCCGTAGAGAACGCAGGACAACAAAAGGAACTTCATGCCGCCGGCGATGATCATAAAGATCGTATAGATGGCAGCGATGAGGGCAAATATCAGATCGCGGCGACGTTCCCTGGGCCGGATCTCATAGGTCTCTCCGCGCCGCGCTATCTTGAGGCCGTACGCCGCGACCAGCAGGTATGGTATCAAGGACATGGCGCTGGTAAGGTTCAACATCAGCGAGAATGCGTCGGTTGACCAATAGGTCGATATGACCACAAGCTGGACGATGATATTGGACAACCACAGCGCAGCCGACGGAACTTTATTACGGTTTTCTCTGGCGAAGACTTTCGGCATATCGCGCGTTCGAGCTGCGGTGAACAGGACTTCGGCACAGATCAGCGACCAGGCGAGATAAGCGCCCAGGACCGACACCAGAAGCCCCACACTCACAAAGATTGCTCCCCAGGGGCCCACAACCGCCTCGAGGATCGCTGCCATCGAGGGCTGGCGCATGCCCGCGATATCCGCCCGCTCCAGCACCGCATATGGCAAGAGCGTCACCAGAACCATCAGGGCTGTGACGCCAATGAAGCCCAGGATTGTTGCTTTGCCAACGTCAGAGCGCTTCTCAGCGAAGCGCGAGTAAACGCTGGCGCCTTCAATGCCGAGGAAAACGAATACCGTGACCAGCATGGTTGCACGGATCTGTTCAAGGAGGCTTGTCGTAGGCATCCCGGTTCCACCCCAGAAGTTGGAGCGGAAAAGATCGAGCTTGAAGGCAATAGCGAGTATAATGATGAACGCGATGATCGGCACAATCTTGGCAACAGTCACCACCGTGTTGATGAAGGCGGCTTGCTGGATGCCTCGCAGAATGAGGAAATGAAAGAGCCAGATACCGGCCGAGGCGGCGACAATGGCTATAACGGTATTCCCGTCACCAAAGACGGGAAAGAATGCGCCCAGCGTCGATTTGATGAGAACCCAGTAAGATACGTTGCCTATGCAGGACCCGATCCAGTACCCGAAGGCGGAAAGAAAGCCGGGGTAGTCGCCAAATCCTTCCCGCGCATATGCATAGACACCAGCATCCAGGTCCGGCTTGCGTTCAGCTAAGGCCTGGAAGACGCGCGCGAGCATGTACATCCCTGTCGCGGCTATTGTCCAGGCGATCAGCGCTCCGAAGGGCCCGGTCGCACCACCAAATGTGCGAGGCAATGAAAATATCCCTGCCCCTACCATGGAGCCAACGACCATTGCCGTGAGAATCGGAAGTGGCAGTTTATTTACTGGCGCTTCGGCCATTTTACATACCTCCCTCCAAGATCGTCTTATTATATAGCGCGTGTCGCGCCTTTCATGCGCCAAGCAGGAAAGCGGCTTCGTCTAGCCGAGCTCCGCTGCGGCATTCTCCTTAGACTAAGCAAAGATACGTGCAGTCGCGCGATCTGGCATTCGTGGAACCAGAAAATACCGCGACAATGCAAGAATGGCATATCGATGTATTGCTATGTACGCGCAGCTTTGGGCGTCCGAATCTAATGAGCCATGAGCAAGGTACACGGACGTCCCCCAAAGGGGCGGAGATACGGTCCCCTCCCTCATGGTTATCTTCGTAGCCGGTAGCTTGATCCTTGCTATGGTCTGACGTCAAGCGCATCTCGGGAACGTGTAAGTGAACTGGCACGCCCCCTGATGGCCGGGCTAGACTAATGCGGGAGAGGTCGCTTCCACGCCAGCCCAGTTTGCCACCTTGTCTGTTTCGCTATTGCGGCACAATCTGGACAGCGTATCTGCCTACGCGGCCCCCAACGTGTCCGTGCTTGGACGTGAGCGCGACAGACTCTCTTACTTCTCAGCCGCAAGCCTGCCGTCTGACCTCGGTATGGTGCATGACCGCCGGCTAGGCGTCACGGGCCGGCTTCTGGCGGACAGCAGTTAAAGCGGGCGCCTCAGCAGAGAGGCGCCCGGAGGTAGGTCCTGATTACTGCCGTGGGCGGATCCGCAGAATGGTGTCGCCTTCTTCATTGCGGGCAGCAGCGGATTTGTCGACGGCGAAGACAGTGCCGTTCGGTCCGGTGGCCACATGGTTGGCCAGGGGCGCCGGTCCGATATTTGCGAGAATCTTTCCGTCCACATCGGTCACGGTAACGGTCCCTGCCGCTCGGCTGGCGACATAGGCGCGACGCTGCACCGGATCGAAGACAACGTTCAGTGCCCCGGCGCCGACCAAAGTATCGGCAACCACGGCGCCGCTCTCTCCATCGAGCACAACCAGGTTGTCGCTGCCCTGGGATGCGACGAAGATGCGGTGGGTGCGGGGATCGTGAGACACGCCGATGGAGGCACGCGCGCCAGGAACCGGAAGCACCTTCTCCACCTGATCGGTCTGGGTGTTGATGATGGCCACTTCGTTGGTGCTGTTGCTGACCACGTAGAGACGGTGCGCGTCGGCGTTCAGGGACAGGCTGGCGGCGGAGAAAGTTCCTCCCCTCACCCGGGAGGCAATCTGGATGCGACCGGCGACCTCCGGTGTGCGCGTGTTGAACACCACGACCTCGGGCTTGAATGTAGCGCTCGAATAGGCCTTGCCGAGCGTCGCGTCGATGACGACGTCGCGGGCGTGGCTCACCGTGCCAGGCTCGAATTGACGGACCAGCGACAGATCCGACTGGCGGTAGACCGCCACGGTATTCTGGCGCGAATTGCTGACCCAAACGGTCTCATTCACATCGTCGACACCGACGCCGTAGACGGCGTAGACACCGCCATCGGCCGGGCCGGGAGAGGCTGCACCAGGCCGAGGTGCCGGCGCCGGCGCAGCCTGCGGTGCCACCCGGGCGACAACGGCCAGGGTCTCCGGGTTCAGACGCAGCAACTCGGACTGCCGCACCGGCGGACGGCCGACGGCGGCGGTCACGAACAGCGCGTTGTTGCGGGCGCTGTAGGCGGACTGGTAGAGGCCGCGCGCGACGCGCCCCTCGGTAATCTCGAAACGATCGAGACCGGAGAGCGGGATCTGGGGCGACACCTTGAGCGTGGCGACCGTCGCATTATACGGCCCCTGCACCACCACTACGATCGGGTGGTTGCCGGCCACGGCCTCGGCCGGCACGGTGATCCGCCCGGCAATCTTGCCCTCGCCATCCGCGACCAGTGCGTTACCCAGCAGCGGCGTCGTTCCATACAGCAGCGTTACCTGCTGGCCGGGGCGGAAGCCCTGCCCTGCGACCGCGACCACGCTGCCGGCGTGGATAGGCCGGTTCTGCTCAGCCGCCGAGAAGCGGAGCTGAACATTGGAGGTCTGATCCAAAGCACCGAAGGTGGACTGACCCAAAGCGGTGCCCGCGTTGAGCATGAGCGTACCGGCGAGCAACAGGCCGGAGAAGGTCCGGCGGAAACGTGGGTCAAGGCGTGTCATGCTTGTTTCCTGACAGAGTGGAAAAGGCGGAATGATCCGTACTGCCGCCGCTCACCAGCCGAAGGGGGCCGGCAGAAAAGAGAGCGAAAGGGGGAGGCCTGCTCTGCCCAACGCCGAAATCGGAAGGATACGGCTTGGAAGGATCGGACACCCATCGCGGCTCAAATGCATGCTATTGCGAGGCATTCGCATTTATGGCGAGAGCGTGACATTTCGTCAATCCGCCCGCCAGTCGGGCGGCGAAGCGGGCCGGCGGCCTCCGATCCGAGGCACCTCCGCCAAGCGTCGCCCTGAAATATAAAAGGCCGCCGTCATATGCGACGGCGGCCTCGTCCGACTGATGTTCGGAGTGCTTACCGTTCGAGCTGGCGCAGGTCGCGGACTGCACCTCGAGCGGCGTTGGTAGTCAGCGCAGCATAGGCTTGAAGGGCTGGCGAAACTTTGCGGTCACGGTTCGCTGGCTTCCAGGCAGCCGAGCCCTTTGCCTCCATCGCCGCGCGGCGCTCAGCCAGGACGGCGTCCTCCACCTCCAGGTTGATGGCCCGGTTCGGAATGTCGATCAGGATCGTGTCGCCGGTCTCAACCAGCCCGATCAACCCACCCTCAGCCGCCTCGGGAGAGACATGGCCGATGGAAAGGCCGGACGAGCCGCCCGAGAACCGGCCATCGGTGATGAGTGCGCAGGTCTTCCCCAGCCCCTTCGACTTAAGATAGCTGGTCGGGTAGAGCATCTCCTGCATCCCAGGCCCGCCCTTCGGGCCTTCATAGCGGACGATGACGATCTCGCCCGCCTTCACCTGGTTGCCGAGAATGCCGCTCACCGCCGCATCCTGGCTCTCGAACACCCGTGCCGTGCCGCGGAAGGTCAGGATCGACTCATCCACGCCCGCCGTCTTCACGATGCAGCCTTCCGGCGCCAGGTTGCCGAACAACACCGCCAGTCCACCATCCTTGGAGAAGGGGTGGCTGGCCGAGCGGATGACGCCGGTCTCGCGATCCGTATCCAGCTCCTCCCAGCGCGCGGATTGGCTGAAGGCCACCTGCGTCGGGACGCCGCCCGGGGCGGCGCGGTAGAATTCGCGCACCTTTTCCGATGTGGTGCGGGTGATATCCCAGCGATCCAGCGCATCGGCCAGCGTCTTCGCGTGAACGGTGGGCAGGCTCGTATCGATCAGCCCCGCGCGCTCCAGCTCGCCCAGAATGGACATGATGCCGCCGGCGCGGTGCACATCCTCCATATGGACGTCGTTCTTCGCGGGCGCGACCTTGCACAGGCAGGGCACACGACGCGACAGCCTGTCGATGTCGCTCATGGTGAAATTCACCTCGGCCTCCTGCGCGGCTGCGAGGAGGTGGAGCACCGTGTTGGTTGAGCCACCCATGGCGATGTCCAGGCTCATCGCGTTTTCGAATGCGCCGAAGGTCGCGATGCCGCGCGGGGTCGCGGTGACGTCGTCCTGCTCGTACCAGCGCCGTGCGAGATCGACGACCACGCGGCCGGCTTCACGGAACAGTGCTTCGCGGTCCGCATGGGTGGCGAGGGTCGAGCCATTTCCCGGCAGGGACAGGCCGAGCGCCTCAGTAAGGCAGTTCATTGAATTGGCGGTAAACATGCCGGAGCAGGAGCCGCAGGTCGGGCAGGCAGACCGCTCGATGACCTTCACTTCTTCATCGGTGTAGGAATCGTCGGCGGCAACGACCATGGCATCCACCAGGTCCAGCGCCCGCTGCTTGCCCTTTACCACAACCTTGCCCGCTTCCATCGGGCCGCCCGAGACAAAGACTGTGGGAATGTTGAGGCGCATCGCGGCCATCAGCATGCCGGGCGTGATCTTGTCGCAGTTGGAGATGCATACCAGCGCATCGGCGCAGTGCGCGTTGACCATGTACTCCACGCTGTCGGCGATCAGCTCGCGGCTCGGCAGCGAGTAGAGCATCCCGTCATGGCCCATCGCGATACCATCATCGACGGCGATGGTGTTGAATTCCTTGGCGACGCCTCCTGCCGCCTCAATCTCCCGCGCCACCAGCTGGCCGAGATCCTTGAGATGCACGTGGCCCGGAACGAACTGGGTGAAGCTGTTGGCAATCGCGATGATCGGCTTGCCGAAATCCTCATCCTTCATGCCTGTCGCACGCCACAGGCCTCTGGCGCCGGCCATGTTGCGGCCGTGGGTGGTGGTACGCGAGCGGTAGCTTGGCATGGACGGTCCCTGGGATGTCGAAGCCAGCCTTTCTAGCCAATTGCGATAAGGGCCGGAAGTATATTAATCTCAGGTTATTAGGTCGCCGGAGATATCAAAATTGGACCTGCGGCAGCTCAGGCAGTTTGTTGCCGTCGCCGAGACACTCCATTTCGGCCGCGCCGCCGAACGGCTGGGCATGACCCAGCCGCCGCTGAGCCAATCCATCCAGGCGCTGGAACGCGAGCTTGGAGCCTCGCTGTTCACTCGCACCAAGCGAAGCGTTTCACTCACCCCCTTCGGCGAGCAGTGGCTAGGCCATGTCCGTACCGCTCTGGATGGAATAGCGGCGTTGCCCGAAATCGCCCAGCAATTACGAGACGGGCAGGCAGGCCGGCTGGAACTGAGTTTCGTGAGCACGGCGGATTACAGTGTCCTACCAGCACTGATTCAGCGCTACGCAAGCCTGCATCCGAAGGTGAAGGTCGTGCTGACGGAAGCCACGAGTGACGTCCAGCTGGCGGCGCTGACGGAAGGCAGAGGCCATGCAGGCATCGTCGTGGCTCCCGCGGCGGGGTCCCTGCCCCCTTCCCTGCACTATCACCGCCTCATATCCGAACCGCTGATTGCCGCCGTTCCGGAAAGTTGGATCAGAAAGGGCCTGATGCCGCTGGTTGGCGACAAGATCCCGGCCGGCGCGGTGGTCCGGGCACCGTTGGTGATCTTCCCCCGGCATGCGGCACCCGCCTTCCATGATCTCGTGACAGGGTACATCAACGAGCGTGGCCACTCCCCTCGGATCATTCAGGAGGCCATTCAGATGCAGACCATCATCAGCCTGATTTCCGCGGAGATGGGCCTCGCCCTGGTTCCGCAGTCACTCCAGAACCTGGCGCGAACTGGCGTGCACTATGTGGAGCTTCTTGACGAGCCGCCGGTGCTGGAAACCGGTATCGTCTGGCGCCGGGGAGATACGCCACCCACACTCCAGCGATTCCTGGATATTGCTTTGGAACCGCTGGATGATCTCAAACCGGACTGCTGACATAGCGCAGAGCCCTCGCCTCGCCCGGTGGACCGGCAGAACGCCAGGGCCCTGACCCAGGGGGGAACATGAAAATCACGAATTTGCATACTCATGTGCTGGAAGCGGCTCTCGCCGAGCCCTTTGCCTATTCGCGCGCCTGGTATGGGACCCGCATGGCGATGATCGTCGAGATCGAGACCGATGCGGGAATTACCGGTTGGGGCGAATGCTACGGACCGGCCTGGATGACAGAAGCGGTGGTCAAGAACATCGCGCCCTGGCTGATCGGTGCTGATCCGCTGCAAAGCGAAGTCATCTGGCAGGACATCTATGCCCGGTTCCGTGATCATGGGCAGAAAGGTCTGTTGATCGAAGGCCTCAGTGGCATCGACATCGCGCTATGGGACATCAAGGGCAAGCATTTCGGTGCGCCAGTTCACCAGCTCATGGGTGGCCCCCTGAGAACCGAAGTACAGGCCTATGCCACGGGCCTCTACAGGCGGGCGAGCGGCGACCCCTTCCGCTACCTGCCGGAGGAAGCCGCCGGCTATGTCGCAGAAGGCTTCAAAGCCGTGAAGCTGAAGGTCGGCTTTGGTGTTGCTGAGGATGCTGCCATCACCCGGGCAGTGCGCGAGGCCATCGGACCGGATGTGGCGCTTATGGTGGATGCGAACCATGCCTATGATGCAGTTGCCGCCATCAAGCTAGGACGGATGATTGAGCCTTTCGACATTGGCTGGTTTGAGGAGCCTGTGCCACCGGAAGATCTGGCCGGCTACCGTGCCGTCCGCTCCGCGCTTTCAATTCCAATTGCGGGTGGAGAATGCGAGTTCACACGATTCGGCTTCCGTGAGGTGCTGACGAGCGGCGCGATGGACATCATCCAGCCTGACACCTGCGCCGCCGGCGGCCTTTCGGAATGCAAGAAAATCGCGGATATGGCTGCGGCATTTGGCGTCCGCTACAACCCGCATGTCTGGGGCACGGGCATCGGTCTCGCGGCTTCGCTCCAACTCATGGCGGTGCTGCCGACACATACGCCCACCTCGCTCGCGCCAGCCCACCCCATTTTTGAGTTCGACCGCACCGAGCACCCGATCCGCCAGGCCATTCTGCAAGAGCCGATCGAGCACACAGGCGGGACCGTGCGCGTTCCGCAAGGCCCTGGCCTGGGTATCGAGATTGATCGTCAGGCCCTCACTCGCTTCAAGGCAGGATCGGACGCGCCGGCGGGACGCCGCCGTGCACCGCCCAGCCATTGACCGCCAACACACCGGCATCGACAGCCAGGTTGGCGCCGGTCACCGCCGAAGCGGCATCAGACAGCAGGAAGGCAATCACCGCTCCCACCTCCTCCGGCTCGACCAGCCTGCCCAGGGCGCTGACCTCGGCGGGCGAGACGGCGTAACGGGTACCAGCCTTGATATTCTCCACCATTCGCGGCACGGCGACGAAGCCGGGGCTGACGGCATTCACGCGCACGCCGCTGCGTCCCCACTCGCCCGCCATGCCCTCGGTCAGCATGTTCACCGCCGCCTTGGCGGAATAATAGGCGTGGCCATGGTTCGGACGCTGCCCCACCATGGATGAAATGTTGACGATGGCCCCGGCTCCGCGCGATGCCATCCGCCTGCCGAACTCGACATTGGCGATGTAGGTGCCACGGAAGCCGGAACTCACGATCCGGTCCCACACGTCGATGGGCAGCGTCTCCGGCGGCTGACGCGGGGCGAAGATGGCGGCGGCGCTGACCATGGCGTAGACGGGGCCGAAGCCGAGCTCGATCTCTTCCGCTGCCTGCCGGATCGAGCCCTCGTCCAGCACGTCCACCGCCTGGCTCCAGCCCTGGCATTCGGCGGCCACGGCTGTGGCGCGGGCCATATCGATATCGGCCACGGCCAAGCGCCAGCCCTGCCGGTGCAGCAGGCGGCAGGTGGCGGCGCCGATCCCGTTACCGCCGCCGATGACCAGCGCGATGCGCCCCCGCCCGGGGGTGGTAGCGTCAGGCGCCGACATGGTCGCCGATCCGCGCCAGTTGGTATTCCAATTGGTAGAGGCCGCGCCGAGCCGCCCCTGCTGCTCCATGCGCGGCGAGGAGCGTATCGCTTAGAGTTTCCGCCGTCTCTTGTGCCGCACCAGAGGTGGAGGCCTCCACCATCACTACCAGATCCGGCGGCGTGATGGTGCGGCCCCGCTGCAGCGCCGTGTTGGTGCCGCTCAGCGTGGGGTCGCAGACCAGGAAATGCACGCCCGTCACCTTCGGCCGTTCGATCAGCGGCGGCAGAAGCTCGCCGATCAGCGCTTCCCGCAGCGCCTTTGCCTGGCCTTCCGCGGGCTCCAGCCGCAAAGTCGCCGCATAGCCTCCATCGACATGGCCGGTGGTGAAGGGAGCGCGGCAGATACCACGCAGATTATTCCGGAAGGCGGGCAGCACTTCCAGCGACCAGGGTGTCGGCTGACCGAGCCGGGCCTTGTAGGCATCGCTGGAGAAGACCTCGACGGAGGTTGCTTCGTACAGCGTCATGAACTCGATGTCTGCGTCGATCGCAATATAGCGCCGCCCCCGCCGGAAGCCCGGAATGCTGAGACGCTCCGGCATATGCTCGCGTGCATGCCATTCAAAGAAAGCATCGCGGGACTCGGGAAGAATGTCGTTCCAGATTGCGATGATACCGGCACCGGCCAAGGGCATGGAAGTTCCTCTCCAGGTTCAAAGATGTTGTGGTCAGGCTGCGGAGCGGGCGCGTCGGCGAGCCAGGAAGCGATCGGCATCCGCCTTGGCGGCACGTGCCCGCTCCAGCGCGGACGCATCCGCCAGATCTGCGCGCGCCACCTCGTATTCCAGCTCCAGATCCGAAGGCAGCGCGTCCATGAGCTCGAAAAGCGGCAATTCGCCCTCTCCCAGCGGCAGCCGGGAAGTACGCGCCTCCTGCATCAGCTCCGCGTTCGAAAGCGGAGCGCGCAGGTGCCGTGCGTCGCAAAGCTGCGCGAAGGAAATGTCCTCTGGCCGTAACGCAGCAACATCTGCCGGCCTACCGCCAGAGCGGTCGAGATGTAGCGCATCGACCAACACGCCAAGGTTGGGCGCGGCGACGCGGTCGACCAGCGCCCTGGCATCCTCCACCGTGCGGACGGCACTGTAGGGCATGAATTCCAGCGCCACCCGGATGCCCGCCTGGGCCGCCAGCCCGGCATAGCGGGAGAGCAGCTCCGCAAAGCGGCCTAGATCAGGATCGAAGCCGTTGGCGACGATCATCTCCCCGCCCAGTTCCGCCGTCAGCTCGACCACCGGCGCAATGTCCTCCCAGCCCACCTCCGGATAGAATTGATAGGCAGAAACATTGGAAAGCGGGATTCCTGCCGTCTTTAAGACACTGCGCAGGTGGCGCGTTGCGGCAGCATCGCCCAGCACGGTTCCGGCATAGGCATTGCCCGGGCGGCGAGGACAGACACGGATTCCCACGGCATCGAAGCCAGCGGCAGCTGCGGCCTCGATGGTGTCGGCGGGGCTGGCACTTGCGGTCAGGTGAGCAAGAGTCAGGCGGGCCATGCTTGGCTTCTCCGAAAGTGGTTGATATCCGGCGTCAACCGGCCGCACCCGTGGCGGCCAGATCGAGCGGCTGGGGAGCTCGAATTCCATAGGTCGCGGCTAGATGATCAAGATCGCTGACGATTTCCTGCGGCACCGGGATGCCCGTACGCGTGTGCGCCGCCTCGGTCCGCGCGGCCCGCTCGCCCGGTAGAAGAATTTCGTCAGAACCAGCGCGCAGCGGCGTCGCCTTGAGCGCGCCCGCCATCTCGCCTACGCGACGGTGGAACCCGCCGGGATCGCGGAAAGCCGCGATGTCGATGGCAAGGTGCAGATGGCCATTCGCCACGCGCCGCGCGGGCTCGGAGAACCAGGGTGGAATCTCATGCAGGATCGCCGCATCACCCAGCACGCCGGCGAGGATTTCTCCCATCACCGCCAGGCCGAATCCTTTGTGACCCAGAGGCAGCAGCGTGCCGCCCGCCTCAAGCTCCGCGGGGTCCTGTGTATCGCGTCCTGCGCTGTCTAGAATCCAGCCAGGCGGCACCTTTTCGCCACGCTTGGCCGCCAGCCGCACCTTGCCGCCGGCAGACACGCTCATTGCCATGTCCAGCACCACCGGCGGGCTTTCTCCGGCAGGAACGGCAATGCCAAGAGGATTGTTGCCTATGCCATTGCGCGCCCCACCCCATGGCGCCATACCAGGCGCGCCATTGGTCCAGGTCAAGCCGATCATGTTGCGCTCCAGCGCCAACATGGCGCTGTAGGCGCAGGTGCCGATAAAGTCGCTGTTGCGGGCGACAACGAGTCCTACGCCCATCTGCGCGGCCTTATCCATCGCCAGTTCCATGGCATGGTGCGCGGTGACGGCGCCAAGGCCTCCATCGCCATCCAGCAGGGCAGTGGCCGGCGCATCCCGCAACACGCGCAGCTGCGGCGCGGGATTGGCCCCGCCCTGCGCCAACCGGCGTGCCAGGAAGGGCAGCCGGATGACACCATGCGAATGGGTGCCGCGCAGATCCGCAGCGATAAGGCAATCGGCAGAGATGGCGGCGTCCCGTAAGGAAAGGCCCGCCGCCCGAAATACCTCGGCGGCAAACTCCCCAAGAACGCTGGCAGCGTACCGCTCCATCGGCTTGGCCCTTTTCCTCAATCCACCTGAAGTCCGGCGCGGCGGGCGACCTCGCCATAGAGCCGGTTCTCCGCCCGTATCCGCTCTGCAAATTCAGCCGGACTGTTGCCGACGGGGTCGAGGCCGAGCACAGCCAGCCGCTCCTGTGCCGCGGGCTTGCGAATGGCGGTGGCAACGACCCGCTGCAGCGTCTCCCGGATCGGCGCAGGCGTCCCCTTTGGCGCGTGAAGGCCGAACCAGTTCACGCAGGTATCCAGTGCGGGATAACCCGCCTCCGTTGCCGTCGGCACGTTGGGCAGGCGCGGCTCGCGCTTGCGTCCAATTACCAGCAGGGGGCGGATCTGTCCCTCGCGGACGGCCGCCTCGACGACAGGATAAGCACTGAGACTGAGCTGGACCTGATTGTTCATCAGGTCCGGTAGCAGGGCCGAGCCGCCCCGGTAATGCACCGCCTCAATTTCAATTCCGGTTTCGAGCCGCAGAAACTCCAGGAACAGATGGAGATTGCCGCCAGCCCCTGAAGTGGCATAACTCATACGGCCGGGCTGGGCCTTTGCCAACGCAACGAACTCCGCGAAATTCCCGACCGGCAAGGCTTTGTTCGTGCAGACGATCTGGTCGCCTTCTCCGATCATGGTGATATGCTCCAACTCCTCCACCGGCCGAAGGCGCAGATTGCCGTAAGTGTGGGGAGACACTGTGATCTGCCCGCCAGAAGAAGCCAGCAGCACATAGCCATCGGCCGGTGCACGGACGACAAATTCCGTGGCCAGGTTACCTGCGGCGCCGCTGCGGTTCTCCACCACCACCGGCTGCCCCAGTTCCTCTGTCAGGGCCGGGCCGATCAGCCTTGCAATCAGGTCCGTCAGTCCGCCGGGTGCATAACCCACCACCAGCCGGATTGGCCGGTCTGGCCATTTCTCCGCAAGGGCCGGGCGCGCCAGGCTCACCCCTGCGGCCGCCAGCCCGGCGGCGAGCACCGCACGGCGTGCCAGTCCTGTGTTCTGTGCCATGTACTTCCTCCCTGCGGTCGCCTTGTGTCAGGCGTTGACGGCGGTGCGCCGCCGCGTGAGGGGCCTTGCCGGCCCCGCAAGTTCATAGGTTCGCTCGACCAGGGCCAGTGTCCGAAGCTGGTCCTCCGCCGAGGTTTCGTGAGGTCCGCCGGCGCGGAGCTGGTCCACAAAATGCTGCACGGAGGCGTCGAAGCTGCCTTGCCTTACGGCATCCTCGTCGTAGCGCAGCTCTTCCTCCTCGGCGCCGAACAGGCGCAGCACAGCGCCTTCCAGCACGACGCTGCACCGCGTACCGGCGATTTCCATCCGGTTCGGCGCGCGGGGCGCATGGCCTGCCGCGGACAACACACCCTCGACCACAAGCGGCATGCCTGCCCTCGTCTCCAGCAGGATGGCCGCCGCATCCTCCCCCACCACATCCGTCGACGCCCGGGCGAGGCGGGCGGAAACCACCTCAACCTCGCCGAACAACGACCGCACGGTGTCCAGCTCATGGATCAGCGATTCCGCGACGAGGTAGCGCGGCTCCGTTGCGACGAAGGGCTGACGCTGCAGGGCGATGACAGTCCCATCAGCGCGCGGGATGAGGTTGGAACGCCAGAGGGATAGCCGCGCCTGAACCGGCGTGCCGAGCCGGCCCGCACGGATCCACTCTCCGATCTGGCGGAAATAAGCGCGGAACCGCCAATTCTCGTTGACCATGACGCGCACCCGCCCACCCACTCCCTGCATGAGCGCGCGCGCTTCCTCATAAGTTGGGCAGAGTGGCTTCTCGCACAGCGCGTGCACGCCGTGATCGGCTGCCAGCCGCACCAGCGTCGCATGAGTTTGCCGCGGCGTGATGATGTCGACCGCGTCCAACCCGCCTGCCGCTAGCATGGCCTCCGGTGCCGTATAAACGGCCTGTATGCCGAACTCCGCCGCCCTGTCCTCAGCGCGGCGCCGATCCGGGTCGCACACAGCCACAACAGAGGCGCCACGGCACCCTGCCCAGGCGCGGAAGTGGTCTGCGCTGATCATGCCGCAGCCGAGCACTCCCACGCGGATATCCGCCCTCGCGTCCATGGACCCCACCTCTCCTCCTTGGCCCGGCGGCTTTGGTGGCTCGCCGGTTCACGCGGAACGATGGAGTGCGAGGCGAAGATCTGTCCAAATCAGAATGATTCTACCAGCCCAAAGCCCGGCTTATGGCAGGAGGCTGCCTCAACTCGGTGGCTTTTCGGCCTCCAGCGGCACAGAGAGGCGGTCTACCGTCTGGGACAGCGGCGCCGAGAGGCTGGGCAGGGCCCGTGCCAAGGGGCACATGGCGTCCACCAGTTGCAGCATCGCCCGGCCTAGCAGGTCGATCAGCGCGGACTCGTTCAGGAAGAGGGCCCGACGCAGGGACCGGACCAGATAGAGCGTGCGCTTCAGCGGCGGTGCGCCGATCCGCCGCCCGACCAACCGCCCCGCGCGGATATCCTCCACCGCGCTGCCATAGGCCATGATCGTTGCTACCGGTTCCTTCAGCAGCAGGCTCCGAATGGCGGCGACGGAACTCGCCTCATAGGCCAGCCGGAACGGAACCGCGAGACGATCAGCCGTTCCCTGCACCAACTGACGCAGGCCGTCGCGCTCCCCGCCCAGGACGAGGTCGTGACGCAGCGCTTCCTGGAACGTCACTGGCGCGTCCGTGACGTCGGGGCCGGCGGCGCTGACGAGCAGCAGTTCATCCTCCAGCAGCGGCACCCGCAACAGGCCGGGCCGATCAGCGACATCGTAGGTAACAGCCAAGTCAAGCTCGTCACGCTCCAGTGCGTCGATCAGCATCAGCGTCTGCTTCTCCACGAGCAGAAGCTGCACACCGGGTAACTGAGCCCGGGCCGCGAGCATGATCTCCGCGCCAAGCAGGTTGGTCACCCCATTGGTCATGCCCAGCGCAATATTCTCCCGCTGCGCGCCGCCGGCGGCTTTGACCTCACGCCCGGTATCTTCGACCATGCGCAAAATGTCACACGTCCGCTCGTACAGGATCTGCCCCGCCGCCGTCGGCGTGACTCCGCGGGAGTGGCGTTGCAGCAAGGCAACGCCCAGCTCCTCCTCCAACTGCCGTATCTGTTGGCCGAGGCCAGGCTGCGCGACAAAAAGCTGAGCCGCTGCCCGGGTAATATTCCCCGCTTCGACTGTCTGCGCAAAGTAGCGGAGTTGCCGCAGATTCATCCCGCCCGGTCTCGCCTGAATGCCAGTGACACTAGAACTGACCACTATATCACTATGCGCTCTCTTCAGAGAGCCACGATTCGGGCGGCACCGCCGACGCGCAACGGGAAAAAGAGGGGGTGGGTCGTCAGAACACCGGCATCACCACCGAGCAGTGCAGTCTCTAACGCGTGCCCTTACTCCGGCAACGCTAAGCAGGAGCGCTAGTAGCTGAAGATATTGACGCGCACGCAGGCCTCCCGTCCACCGCAACGGGCAGTCTGGTTGCCGCCTTGTAAGTCAGGTCGCAGCCGTCGGCACGGACCTACCGCGACTCAACCATCGCGCCCTGTGCCATCCTCACCATATCATGCCGAGCTTGTTCCATATCTTCGATGGTGCCAAAGGCATTCATGTAGTGCCCCTTGTAACCGCGTCCCTCAAGCAGAGAGAACAGGGCGCCAAAGTCGAAATCCCCTTCTCCCGGCCGCAGATGCTGTTCGTGGCCGTTGCGGAAGCAATCCGCCAGGCGAACCTCCTCGACCCGCTCCAGTGGGATCGAATCAACAAAACCCTGCACCCCCTCCGGCATGAGATGCGCGTGATTAGCGGTGAAAGAAAGAGCAAGCGCCGGGGATTGAATGGAAGAGTAGTAGTAATGCCATTCCTCAATCGTGTGGGCGAGGTAGTGAACCTCAGCATCCACTGGTTCCTTGTTTAGATTCTCGAGCAAGAGCCGTGCGCCTCGCTTCTCGGCATACTCAGCCATTCTCTTCAGGCGGTCGCGTCCCGCCTCCATGCGTGGCTTAACGTCTGCCGTGAAATGATAACCCGCATGCACAACAATCCAGGACGCTCCCAGCTTCGGCGCGACATCGATGTAGGCGCGCATGTACTCGTCGACGGCCTCTGAAACAAATGGCGAGTACTCGGCAACATTGACCGCTGAAAGGGTATGAAGACCCAGTGTTACCCCGGCCTCCTCGCGCTGCCGGCGAATCGCGGACGCGCGGCCATCACTGATCTCTGAGACGCGATTCTGCCCTGTGTCCAACTGCACATCGATAAAGCGCACGGCATGCCCTGCGGCCCAGGCAATCGCCTGTTCCAACGGTAGACGGCGACCGAAGTCGATGCCAATTCTCTCCAATAGCGCCATTGGTCAATCCTCCTTTTCGTCCGTTTGAGCGAGGGGAGTCGAGCCGTCGGTGGAAGCCCGCTTAACCCTGTCTCGGTAATCAATGGCTGTCAGGAACCGAGCTCTTCCCGAGCGAGTATGCGCCTCCCCGATTTGCCTTGCGAGAACCGGATCACCTGCCAAAATTGCATCCAGGAGATGGCGATGCTCCGCGTTGGCCTCCGCCATGCTGCCGACGCGGTCAAAGGATCGCCGACGCAGCAGCAGCAGCTTCCGCGTATGTTCCCGGTAGACCTGCTCGACAACCTCGTTGCCACTGAAGGCAAGTATTCTCTCGTGAAAGAGGACATTTGCCGCGAAGAAGGCGTCCTTATCTTCGGAAGAGATGGCCTGGTCCATGTCCTGAACAAGCGCCCGGAGGCACATTGCCTGCTCCGCTGTACAAGCGACGGCCAGCCGCGCTGCAGCGTAGCCCAACAGAACCGAGTTGAGCTCGTAGACCTTCATCGCTTCATCGATATCCATGCTGCGGACGAAGGCGCCGCGATTCAAAATCACCGTCACAAGGCCCGTCTTCTCCAACGCCCGCGCAGCCTCCCGCACAGGCCCTCGGCTGACCCCTAAGCGCTTCGCGAGCATGACTTCGTTGAGGCGCGCTCCCGGTGGCAATTCCCCGCTGGCGATAAGCGCCTCTAACGACGCTTTGACTGTGTCGCTGAGAGGACGGACCCGGATTGCCCGCGCCATTGTTGACATTTGAAAGGTGCCTCAAACTGACGAAAGCGGTTACAGATTTTATTGTGCAGATGCACAATAAATCCGGCGGGACCCCGGACGCCGGATTATTGTTTACATTGCGAATACGGGATGGCAACAATCTTCGTAGGACAGCAAGCGGACGCCCGTAATGGACATGCATCCAGACAGCGGAAATGCCGAGGCAAAGATCCTGACGAGGCGGGGAGACGGTATCGGTTGGATCACCATCAACCAGCCCGAGAAGCGCAATGCGATCTCCCTTGCAATGTGGGACGCAATTGCTGCTGCGGCGCAGGATTTTGCCCTGGACCCAGCCGTGCGCGTGGTTGTTATGCATGGCGCCGGCGGCAAGGCATTCGCTGCG
The DNA here is from genome assembly GCA_000245075.1 of Acetobacteraceae bacterium AT-5844. Classification (GTDB taxonomy): domain Bacteria; phylum Pseudomonadota; class Alphaproteobacteria; order Acetobacterales; family Acetobacteraceae; genus Pseudoroseomonas. The sequence goes on along the minus strand of JH599922.1, from coordinate 49,848 downwards.
GGTGCAGATATCAGCGAATTCGAGAAAGCCCGTGCCAACGCTGATGCGCAAGCGGAATACGATAAGCGATCCTCTTCCGCACGCCAGAAGCTGACTTCCATGGAGAAGCCACTGATTGCAATGATACAGGGCTTCTGCATCGGTGGCGGTTATGCCACTGCGCTGATGGCAGATCTGCGCATCGCGTCAGACGACAGCCGCTTTGGAATTCCGGCTGCGAAGCTTGGCATCGCCTATGGCTATGAAAGCCTGGTGAGGCTTACCGCCCTGGCCGGCCCCGCGATTGCCAAGGAGATATTGTTCACGGGCCGGCAGCTAGATGCAGCGGAGGCTCTTTCTCATGGCTTGGTAAACCGGGTGGTTCCGGCGGAGATACTGGAAACGACCGTCATAGGCATTGCTCGGGACATAGCGCGTAACGCTCCCCTTTCGATCCGCGCGTCAAAGATAGCAATCGACCAGATCGCTGGTGATCCGTCGCGGCATGATCGCGAAGCGGTAGAAGCGTTGAATCGCGCGTGTTTCGACAGCCGGGACTATGCCGAAGGGCGCCGCGCTTTCATGGAGAAGCGATCGCCGCAATTTATCGGAAGCTGAAGGCCAAGACGGACGCAGATCCGCCGGCCAAAGGGAGGAAACGATGGCGATGATCAGCAGGCGCCTGCTGCTGGCGTCCGTTGCTGTAGTTCCAGCGACGGCCGCGCTGAAAGCTAGAGCTGAATCACTACTGCCACATGAGCAGGAACTATACGAAGCAGCCAAACGAGACGGCGAAATCACTTGGTATACGGGCCAGATGCAGGCCGAGCCGTCTGAGGCGATTGGCCGCGCTTTCACGGAGCGCTTCCCTGGCATCAAAGTGAATGTCGTTCGCAGTACATCCCAAGTCGCGTTTCAGCGCCTGGCGCAGGATATGCGGGCACGCGTATCTCAGTGCGACGTATTCAGTTCAACCGATTACAGCCATTGCGCATTCCTCAAGCGTGAAGGTCGCCTTCTATCTTATAAGCCCCTCAACGCATCCGGCCTGATAGAGGCCGCGCGGAATGCAGGCGACCCAGATGGATTCTTCCAGATAACCTATCTGGGTCTGTATGCTATGGGCCGTCACAGCACAAATGTCACTGAGGCTGAGGCGCCGAAGAGCTGGAAGGACCTGATCGACCCGCGCTGGCGCGATAAAATCGCGATCGGGCATCCCGGGTATAGCGGGGCTATCACGGCATGGTGCCTTATGATGCAGAAAGCCTACGGCTGGGATTATCTCAAGCAGCTTGAACGCAATCGTCCTTTGATTGGACGGTCGAGCGCCGATCCTGTGACCGCCATCAATGCGGGAGAACGGCTGATTGGCGCAGGACTTTCGTCCGCTTCGGCACTTCTCAGTATCTCTCGTGGCAATCCGCTGACGATGATTTATCCGACGGACGGCACGCTCGCTGTTCCGGCACCTACCGGTGCAATGAAAGATGCTCCGCATGCGAATGCCGCAAAACTCTTCATGGAGTTTGCAACGAGCCCTGCATATTACCGGGCCGCAAGTGCATTCTTCGCAGAGTCTCTGCGGCCGGAAGTGCCGCCGGTACCCGGCTCGCGCCCGCTGAATACCATTCCCCTGATCACTCCTTCCCCTGACGAGGTCGAGGCGGGAGCCCAGGAGGTCAAGGAGCGCTGGCGCGACATTTTTGGTGTCTAGCGGCAGGCGTAACGAGAGTTTCTGGGCGCGCGTGCCACGCCAGTGGTCTCTTCCTGCTTCATCCGCCGCCCTGCGTGCTGGAGCAGAGCACCAGCGGGGCGTGGCGGCGGCGTTGTATTCAGCACGACATCATGGGGACATGGCGCCACGATGAACGAGACCGCCACCTTGCCTTCGCCAGCAGTCAGCGCTCGCCCGCCCGGGGTTTTGGCAAGGCTGCGATATCTCGAGCCCTCCGCCCTCCTGTGGCTTCTCCTGGTGGCGGTTCTCCTCTTCCTTGTGGCAGTCCCCATCGGCAAGCTCCTTCTCGTAAGCTTCGAGAAGCAGGGCAGCGGCGTGTTCACTTTCGCCAACTACCTCGCTGCTTACGGTCGGGCACGATACCTGGAGGCCCTTCTCAACTCCCTTTTCCTTGGCACTTGTGCCGCAATGCTTTCGGCAGTGTTTGCCATCCCGATGGCGTGGGCAGTCTCGCGCACCGATATGCCAGGGAAAGGACTGACCTGGGCTATGGTCATGGGTGCGTTCATCATGCCGCCTTATCTCGGCGCGGTAGGATGGATCCTCCTGGCGGGACCAAACTCCGGCTTCATCAATCAGGCCTGGCGATGGATCACCGGCGCGAGCGGCCCCCTGGTGAACGTCTATAGCTTCACCGGTCTGACGCTTGTCATCGCCCTTCACTCGTTCCCGCTCATCTTCATCTTCGTCAAGGCCGCGTTGGATCTGATTTCGTCTGAGATGGAAGACGCAGCAAATATTCTCGGCGCTGGCACCTGGACCGCGACGATGAAGGTTACGCTGCCGCTTGTTTGGCCTTCTATCCTCGGCGGCCTCATCGTGGTTTTCCTGGAGACTATCGCGCTTTTCGGTACCCCGGCGATCATCGGCATTCCGGCGCGCATCAATGTCGTGACGACGCAGCTTTGGCAGTTCTTTGAATATCCAGTGCGAGTTGAGGTCGCGGCGGCATATGCCATGCCGCTCCTGCTGATCACGATGGCAATCATCGGAGCTCAGAAGCGCCTGCTGGCCCGGAAGGGATATGTCTCGCAGACCGGTAAAGGCGGAGAACGGCGGGATGTGCGGCTCGGAGCCTGGCGCTGGCCTGCCTTTGCCTACTGCGCCATAGTCGGCGCCCTCGCAGTCGTCATGCCTGTGGCTGTCCTTCTCCAGGCTTCCTTCGCGCGGGCCTGGGGCAATGGTCTTTCGTGGGCGAATTTCACGCTGGACAACTACACCTACCTTCTCTTCCGCCATGAGATGGCATTGGCTTCCATATGGAACACTTTGTGGTTCTCGACGGCGGCTGCTACCGCCGCGGTCATCATCGCCGCGCTGGTCGCTTATATCGTGGCGCGCAGACTTGTTCCTTTCGGCTCGGCCCTTGGCTTCCTCGCCATGGCTCCGTTCGTCATCCCCGGCATTGTCATGGCGATAGGCTTTTATGCCGCCTATGCCTCTCCTCCGATCGCCCTTTATGGAACACCGCTGATCATCATTCTCGCGTTCACCGCCAGATTTCTCCCGATCGCATTCGCGAATGCCTCGGGCGCAGTCCGGGCTGTCCATCCGGAGATGGAAGAAGCGTCTCGCATTCTGGGCGGCGGGCGACTGTTCACCGTACGCAAAATCACGGCACCGCTAATCCTTCGGAGCCTTGTCGGCGGCTGGCTTATTGTCTTCATCGTCGCATCACGCGAGCTGTCCTCGGCGGTCTTTCTCGTCGGGCCGCGAACCAGGACAATGGCTGTCCTGCTTTACGACCTCAGTGAGGCTGGAAATTTTGAGGTGCTGTCTGCCTTCGGCGGCCTTCTTCTTGCCATTACCCTCGTGCTTGTCGCAATTGGCATGAAGCTCGCCGGCCGGGACTTTATGCTGCGCAGGAGCTAGACCATGCCTCGTTTGACACTCAACGGCCTCGGCAAGGCCTATGGCCCGCTCAAAGTTGTCGACAACGTCGATCTGGTTCTGGACGAAGGGGAGTTCGTTTCCCTCCTAGGCCCGTCAGGTTGCGGTAAGACCACGACCTTACGCATGATCGCGGGCTTCGTCGAACCCACGTCGGGCAGCATCGCCACGAACGGTCAGGTTCTTTCGGCGCCTGGTGCTGTGCTCCCACCGGAGCGCCGTCGCATGTCGATGATTTTTCAGAGCTATGCCATTTGGCCCAATATGACTGTTTCGGAGAACGTGGCATTCGGCCTCAAGCTGCAGAAGCTGCCGGCGTCGGAGGTCAGGGCTCGAACAATGCGGGTCCTTGATGTCGTCCGTCTCGGCCAATTGGCGGATCGGTATCCAGCTGAGCTCTCCGGAGGCCAGCAACAGCGCGTGGCTCTCGCTCGTGCGATCGTTGTGCAGCCAACCGTTCTCCTCCTCGATGAGCCGCTGTCGAATCTGGACGCGAATCTCCGGGAGGAGATGCGGTTCGAGATCCGGCGCCTTCACGATGAATTCCGTTTCACGACAGTCTATGTCACGCATGATCAGGCGGAAGCCATGGCAACGGCCGATCGGATCGCTGTCATGAATGCCGGTCGCATCGAGCAAGTCGATGCACCGCATGTCATTTATACGCGCCCTCGTACCCGCTTCGTTGCCGCCTTCATCGGGCGCACCAATCTGCTCGAAGGGCGATTGTCAAAGGACGAGGTGGGATTGGACGGCTTCGCGCTCAAGCTGGCTCAGTTGGGCGGCGCGCCGGCGGACTTGTCCCAGCCCATTCTGCTGTCGGTCAGACCACAAGCCATGGCGCTGCATCGTGGCGTACCGGCATCGCGCGAGGGGCATCCGGTCCTTGCGGCAACGGTCGCTCAGAGGACTTATCTGGGCGAATCCTGGGATTACGTCGTCCGCCCGGCTGAGAGCGAGCTGTCGCTCCGAGTAACGGCGCCTCCCCTACAGGTGCACGAAGTCGGCGAGTCAGTCTGGCTTGAGATCGACCCGAGGCAGATTGCGGTGGTGAACTGACAGGAGGACACAGCATGGATCGCGTGACGGCTCCCGATCTTCCGCTGCAAGGTCTGCGCGTGTTGGATCTTACGCTGGCCCGCGCCGGGCCCACCTGCGTCAGGCATCTGGCCGACTGGGGCGCCGACGTCATTCGCGTCGAGCCCCCCGCGGCTGAAGGAGAGGACATCGCGGGAAACCGCTACGGCCCTGACTTTCAGAACCTGCACCGGAACAAGCGTGCGATCCAGTTGGATTTGAAGAGCGCCGAGGGCCATGCCGCCTTTATGCGCCTTGTCGAGACCGCCGACGTTCTCGTCGAAAATATGCGCCCCTCCGTCAAGCACAGGCTGAAGATCGCCTGGGATGACGTCCATGCAGTCAACCCCCGCTTGGTCTATGGCAGTATCAGTGGCTTTGGTCAGGATGGCCCCTACGGCGCACGTGCGGGCGTCGACCAGATCGCACAAGGAATGGGTGGGCTGATGTCGATCACTGGCCTGCCAGGTCAGGGGCCCCTAAGGGTGGGCATTCCTATCGCGGATCTCACCGCTGGCAATATGCTGGCCTTTGGAATCATGACAGCGCTGTTTGAGCGGCAACGTACCAATCTTGGCCGCTGGGTCACCACCAGCCTGCTTGAGGTGCAGGTGTTCATGTTGGATTTTCAGGCCGCGCGCTGGCTCATTGACCGAGAAGTGCCCCAACAAGCGGGTAATGATCATCCTACTGGCATTCCAACCGGCGTTTTTCCCACCGCTGACGGGCACATCAATATCGCCGCCAGTTCGGCTCGGCTGTTCTCCCGCTTCTGCGCCGCTATCGGTTACCCGGAATGGGCGGAGAAGCCGGAGTGGAAGACCCAGGCTGGGCGGAGCCAGGACCGCGTGGCAATCAACGACGCGATCGCGGCTGAGACGATAAGGCAGCCCTCGGCGTACTGGATCGAACTTTTCGAAGGTGCCGGCATTCCGTGCGGTCCCATCTATAGTATCGACGAGGTCTTCGCAGACCCACAGGTGCGGCATCTGGGCCTGGCCTTGCCGATGAACAGTCCTCGCCTGGGAATGGTGGAAGTTGTGTCTTCGCCCGTCAACATGAGGGGTGTGGAGAAAATGATTCGGCATCCTACCCCTGAAGCAGGCGAGCATACCGCGGAGGTACTGTCGGAAGTCGGCTGGGGGGTTCCTCAGGAAGCGAAGTAGGATGCCTCTGCGCCTAGGCTGAAGGATAGACCGTGGCGTCACCACCCAACGCCACGGTCAGCCGAGCCGCTTCAAGAAGAACCAGGCTACGGATGCCGGCCAGATGCTTGGCCTCCGAGAATCGCGTTGCAGTGCCGGAGACGCAAAGAGCCCCAATCAACCGCTGCCGCGTGCCGAATACCGGAGCGGCGACGGCTGCCAGTTCGCGATCGCGCTCACCAATCGTCGCGACGACGAAAGCCGGTTCCTCAGAGCTCAGGCCTGGCTTGGTGAAATGTGTCAGCACGCGTCCTGCCGCTCCGCGGTCGATGGGTAGAAGGGAACCGACCGGGATGTGATCCCGAACCTGCTGGCGACTGTCGACCCTCATCATGCAGAGACGCTGCTCCTGCTGGCGGATGTAGAAAGAAGCGCTCTCACCCGTATCGCGCGCCAGCGCCTGCAGAGTGGCTAACAAACTCCCATTGAGATCCAACGAACGTTCATAGATGCCACCCAGGTGATAGAGTGCAGGGCCAAGACTATACCGGCCGTCCTCTCGCCGGATCGTGAGGCGATGACGCATGAGCGTCACCATAATTCGCGACAGGGCGCTTTTATACAGCCCAGTCCGGCGGGATAGTTCCCCTAATGTCAGGCCCCGGTCACCTTCGCCGAAGGCCAACAATACCCGCATTGCCCGATCTACCGCGGCGACACCTCCGGCGTCAGGCGGCTCTGTCTCAGGCTTGGGGTCGTCCCGGCTCGACAATGACTTGACAGGCATGGCGGCGACATCTGAACCTAAAGAAAGCGGAATGGCCGTTCTGCTGAATAGGACGGTCAAACGCGCCTGTAAAGCGAGGCCGAGAACTCGCGGCAGGAAGGGAGGCAGACAACGCCGGCGAAACATCCGGGCAAGGCGTCCGGACCAATCCATTCCCCTGAAGCGCCCGCAGGACGGGCTGACGCCATCACGCAGGTGCATGGGTTTCGTCGCTTAGGAAGGGAGGAGACGCTGCATGGAAAACGTTGCAGGCCGCCGCGCTGTGGCCGCAGGAGTTCTGGGGCTTGCGGGCCTGGCCACCGTCAGGCCCGCCGCGGCCTTTGTCGGGTCACGTCCGGAATGCCTCGCCCCGTCGGCCCCGGGCGGGGGATGGGACTTTACCTGCCGGACCGTCGGACGACTGCTGCAAGAGTTGAGGGTCGTTGACCAGCCCGTACAGGTCTCCAACATGCCAGGCGCCGTCGGAGCCGTCGCCTTCGCCAACGTGACCAGCCGGCGTGCCGCTGATAACAACCTCTTTGTGGCAACCAGCACGGTAGGCCTGACGCAGATTGCCCAACGCCGCTACCCCGGCGATATAGACCGGGTTCGCTGGCTGGCGATGCTGGGAGCTGATACGGGCGTCATCCTCGTGCGCGCGGATTCACGCTTCAAAACACTGGGCGACTTCCTGAATGCCTTGAAGGAAAGCCCGGATGGCGTCGTCACGGGCGGCTCAAGCAGCCTGGGCGGTTACGACCATCTCCGCATGCTCCTCCTCGCGCAAAAAGCCGGCATCCCTTCCGCCGACTTGAAGCGTTTTCGTTGGATTCATTATGACGGCGGCGGCCCGGCGGTGACACAGATGCTGGGCGGCCATGTCGAGGTTGTCTCTACCGATCTCGCCGAGATCGCCGGCTTCGTCGAGGCGGGGCAGATCCGCGTTCTGGGCGCCATGGCTGAAGCCCGGCTCCCGGGCGCGTTCGCCAATATCCCCACCGCGCGGGAGCAAGGCTATGACGTCGTTGGGCTTAACTGGCGCGGCTTCTATACTGGCGGCCGCGTCAGCGACGACAACTACAATGCCATGCTTGCCGGTCTGAAGCGCGTCTACGACAGCGATGGATGGAAAGAAGCCGCACGCCGTTCCGGCCTCCAGCCGATCTGGCGTGGCGGGCAGGAGTTTGAACGTTTCGTAGCGAGCATGGTAGCCGATCTGCGCAGCCTTTCGCAGGAAATCGGCATCATCTCATGAGTGATCGAATCCTGGGCGTACTGTTGGCGCTTTTCGCTGGCTGGTACAGTTGGGAAGCGCGCTCCTATACCATTGACTTCGGGGACCCCATGGGCCCGGCGCTTTTCCCCGAAGCTCTGGCCGTACCAATCGGCCTGCTTGGCCTCTACTTGGCCCTACGCCCCGACCCCGACCCCGACTGGTCTACAGGGCGCTATCTGCTGTCACAGATCTTCACGATCGTCGTACTCATCGTCTATGCGCTGATGCTGCAACCCGCGGGGTTTGTCCTAGCAACGATCGTCATGGTGGCATGCCTGACGGCAATGCTCGGCGCGCGCCCAGAAAAGGCCTTGGCGGGTGGTGTGGCCACCAGCCTTGGCTTCTTCGCGCTATTCGACTGGATCCTGGGCATTTCCCTCCCCCCCGGCTTCTTCTTCGGAGGGTAGAGAATAATGGATATCCTCTCCTCCCTCGCCAACGGCTTTGCTGTTGCCGTACAGCCGGTGAATCTCCTGGTTGCCTTCATCGGCTGTTTCGTTGGCACTGTCATCGGCGCCCTGCCCGGAGTTGGGCCAGTCAACGGCATCGCCATTTTAATTCCCTTGGCCTTTAGCCTGGACCTCTCGCCCGTCTCAGCGCTCATCTTACTGACCAGCGTCTATTACGGCAGCATGTTCGGCGGCCGCATTGCCAGTATCTTGTTGAACATCCCTGGCGATGCCTCCTCCGTCGTCACCTGCATCGATGGCTTCCCGATGGCAAAGCAAGGCCGCGCTGCGGATGCCCTGGCCATCTCGGCGCTGTCCTCCTTCGCCGGAGGTACGCTTGCGACCTTGGGCCTGACCGTGCTGGCGCCGACATTGGCGATGGCAGCTATACACTTCGGGCCGCGCGAGTACTTTGCCCTGTATGTCATGGCCATCGTCATCGTTGGCGGAATTGCTTCTGGCAACCCGGCCAAGACCCTTATCGCCGGCCTGATTGGCTTGGCCATAGGCACCGTCGGTATAGACCCGGCGACAGGCATCCCGCGCTTCACCTTCGGAGCATATGAACTCTACGAGGGAATCGACTTCGTCATCGTGGCGATCGGTCTGTTCGCCATCAGTGAGTTCCTTTTCTATATTGAGCAGCGCCGCACTGGGCCTGTAGAGCAGATCCCGGTCGGTCGCCGTACAGCGGCGCTCAGCAGATTGACATATCCCGCCACGTCTCTTCGCTCCGGGCTTCTCGGCTTTGTTGTTGGGGTTCTGCCCGGTTCCGGAGCGACGTTAGCCAGCTTCCTTGGCTATGCCCTGGAAAAGCGTGTCGTCGACAAGAAAGGGACCTTCGGTAAAGGCGACCCCCGTGGTGTCGCCGCACCCGAGGCCGCAGACAATGCCGCCGCAGGTGGCGCCCTCGTTCCCATGCTAACCCTCGGTGTGCCGGGCAGCGGAACGACAGCCATCATGTTGGGAATGCTGGTGACGTTGAACGTACAGCCCGGCCCGCTGCTATTTGAGCAGCAGCCGGATATCGTCTGGGGACTTGTGGCTGCACTTTACCTCAGCAATGTCATCTTGCTCATTCTCAACATCCCACTGGTCGGGATCTTCGCCAAACTGCTTAGCGTGCCGCCGCATTATCTCATGCCTGGCGTTGTCACCGTCAGCTTTTTGGGCGTCTATTCAGTCAACCAGAATTCCTTCGACCTGTTGCTGATGGTCGGCTTCGGGGTGTTTGGCTACCTGTTGAGGAAGCTCAGCATTCCGCTTGTGCCTGTGATTCTTGGGATCATTCTCGGCACGCCCATGGAGCAGAGTTTGCGCCGTGCGCTGGCAGCCAGCGGAGGCGACCTCTGGACTCTGGTCGAGAGTCCGCTTGCCCTATGCCTTCATGCCATCACCGGCTGTGTTGTCCTCGTCGCCATTCTGCGGGAGGGCCGTCGCCGTGCTGAACAGGCCGCAGCGGCCCGCAGCACCTGACCATCCGTCTTCAACGGTAAACCGGAGATGCTTCATGTCCGATCTGCCTGAACGAATTGAGATCTACGAAGAAGGCCCGCGCGAGGGCTTCCAGATCGAAACGGGCCCCATCTCGACCGCGGACAAAATATCCCTGATCGATGCGCTGTCAGATACGGGAATCCGGCACATACAGATCTGCTCCTTCGTCTCGCCGAAGCTGGTGCCAGGCTGGGCTGACGCCGAGCAAGTGGCCGCCGGCTTCAACCCTCGCACCGGGGTTGCCTACAACGCGTTATGGTTCAATGAGGCGGGCCTGAAACGCGCCCTGGCCTTCCGGGACCGGCTTTCCATGACCGGATCCATTTCCCTCGCTGCCTCCGAGGCCTTCTCCCGCCGCAATCTGAACCGTGACCGGCAAGGAAATATCGAGGCCATGCAGCGACAGACGGCGGCTCATCTGGCAGCCGATATACCGGTCGAGCGTATCGGTGTGATGGCTGCGTTCGGCTGCAACTTCGCCGGCGATATCTCACCGGATCAGGTCGTTCAGACAGTCACCGACGGCTTGGCCATTGCTGCGGACCATGGGCAGACCATCCGGGATCTTTCCCTCGCGGATACGATGGGATGGGCCACCCCAGCCCGAATTGAGAAGGTGATCGGGGCGGTCCGCGAGCGCTGGCCTGATCTGAGCCTGCGGCTCCATTTACATGACACCCGCGGCCTCGGCATCGCGAACGCCATGGCTGGGCTCCGCCTTGGCGTTGCGCGTTATGACTCCACCGTTGGTGGGCTCGGCGGCTGCCCATTCGCCGCACATAAGGGGGCGCCTGGAAATATCGCGACGGAGGAACTGGTCTTACTCTGCGAGGAGATGGGCATTGCAACGGGCATCGATGTGGACGCGCTCATCGAGGCCGGGCATCTGGCGGAGCGGATCGTTGGCCATTCCCTTCCGAGTGCGGCGTTGCGGGGAGGCAGCCTGAGCGCCTTCCGGGCCCGCGCAGCATGAGCCGGCCGCTGCCGTTGGAGGGCCTGCGCGTCCTGGAATTCAGCCACACCATCATGGGCCCCTGCGCCGGGCTCCTGCTGGCGGATATGGGCGCTGATGTCATCAAGGTGGAACCCGCTGACGGTGACCGTACGCGGCGCTTACCCGGCTTCGCAACCGGCTTCTTCGCAATGTTCAACCGCAACAAGCGTAGCATCGCGCTGGATCTGAAGCGAGGCGAAGGGCAGGCGTTGCTGCACAAGCTCGTGGCAGACACGGACATTGTTCTTGAGAACTACGGCCCCGGGACGATGGAGCGTCTGGGCTGCGGCTGGGAAGAGCTGCACGCGCTGAATCCCCGCCTTATCTATCTTGCGCTCAAGGGCTTTCTTGCCGGTCCATACGGCAACCGTCCGGCCTTGGACGAGGTCGTGCAATTTCAGACCGGACTCGCCTATATGACAGGGCCCTCCGGTCAACCGCTTCGCGCCGGCGCTTCCATTATCGACATACTCGGCGCCGTCTTCGGTGTGACGGGCGTGCTCGCCGCCTTACGAGAACGGGAGAAGACTGGCGAGGGTCAACGCGTTGGGAGTGCGCTGTTCGAGTCTGCTGCGTTCCTGATGGGTTCCCACATGGCAGGAGGGGCGGCGCTCGGCGAGCCTGTACCGCCCATGCCGGCACGGCGAGGCGCCTGGGGCATTTACGACGTGTTCCAGACTGCCTGCGGCACGCAACTGTTTATCGGTGTCACCAGCGACGCTCAATGGCAACGCTTCTGCCTTCAATTCGGTCTTGGAGAGCTGGCACAGGATGCCCGGTTACTTACGAATGCGCAGCGCGTGCAACAGCGTGCCTGGCTGCTTCCAGCCCTGCGGGAGGCAATCGGCGCGCTGGATTACGGCGCGGTCACAGCGGGCTGCGCGGCAGCGGATGTGTCCTGGGCGCCGGTAGGCCGGCCGGAAGACCTTACGCATGACCCCCATCTGTTGGCTAGTGGGGGCCTCCTTGCCACCGCCATTGCAGCTATGGGCGGTGGGCCTGAGGTGTTATTGCCAGCACTGCCGCTCGAGTTCGGGAAGGAACGCCTTCGCGCGCCCTTGCGAAGGCAGCCTCCCAGAATTGGTGAACATACCCGGGAGATCCTCGTCTCCGCTGGCATCTCGCCCGCCAGCTTCGTGGAATTGCAGCAGCAAGGCTTTCTCGTCCAGGCGGACCGGCAGCTAAACTCATCAGAGAGCGCCGGGCTGCAAGGCCGGTCGCCAGCCACTTCTACGCCTTCCTAGCCACTTGCGATTGCATGCCCGCCGAAGCTGATTACCACCAGCCCAAGCCTCTGCCCCGCGCCTCCACAGCGGCGTTCTCGGTGTATGACGGAGGCCGGGACGCGGGATTACTGTGCGCACCGCTCTGGAGAGACAGAGAGATGATATTCGCCTTCGCCGACAGCCACGCCTATGTGGGTTGCCGGGTCACGCTTCAGGAGCAAGAGATTCTGGAAGAGGTTCTTGCAGCCTTCGCCGATGGCACTGTCGCAGCGGCAGAGTGCTGGCCTGAAGGAGAAGGCATCCGCCTGGCCGTTGCCCGATACACGACCCGCAAGGGAACACGGATCGATGCGAAGCTCTGGCTTCTGCGGCCGGGTGTGAAGAGCGGCGAGTGGCGCGTAGCGGGGCGTCTGACGCTATAGGCTGAGGTGGAGCCTTTTCCTCTCTTCAGCAGGGCGGGTATCGTGATGTTCCGCCATTTCGCCTGGTTCTTCGCATAGGCTCGCATGGACGACCAATGTGCCGAATTATGGCCCCCGGCGGCATGAGGCGGAGACTGCGCCGATAGCTTCCGTCGGTCTTCCTGCCCGCACCTCCGCCTGCCCAGACCTTCTAGTCGGAGGTTCTCTTCTGTCGAGCCTACGGGCACGTCATCGCTTCACGGTGCCGCGTCATGTCCGCACCCACGAACCGGGCAGTGCGCTCGTAATGCTCGGCCAGCAACCTGCATGCTCTGTCAGCATCCCGGTCCAGAGCTGCACGGGCGATCTCCGCATGTTCCAGGGCGACGTCACGGTCTGGGTAAGCCATGGTGTTGGCGAGCGCCCGGTAGCGGCCCGCCTCCTCCCGCAACCTCTCGCAGAATGCAAGCAGTGGCGGTGCTTCGCACGCCGCCAACAGCGCCTGATGAAACTGCTGGTGGCAGATCTCCCATTCGGGATTCGCCAGGAACCGCTCCGCATCCAGTGAGCGCGCCAGACGGTTCAGGCGGTGCTCGGCAAGCACCACCTCTTCTTCCCATCGCTCATTCCCGCGTACAATCGCCTCACGAAGTGCGGCCGTTTCCGCCAACACCCGGCTCCGGATGAGGCCAGCCAACTGGTCGGGCTGCGCCGCGGCGACGCGAAAGCCCCTATGTTCCAGCCTCTCCGCCAGGCCTTCGGCGGCCAGTTTCGACAGAGCTTCCCGCATCGGGGAGGCACCGGCGCCATACTGCACCGCCAGAGAACGCAGCTTCAGCTTCAGGCCGGGCGGCAGGCGGCCGGAAAGAATGTCATCCCGCAGGCGGCGATGAACGGTGGTGGCCAGTGTCAGGTCGCCATCATCGGCGGGCAGGCTACGGGGCAACATAGTCCTCTTTTATCGGATGTCGGCACCCCCGTTTTAGCGATGATTCTGATTGACGACGACGTTTTTTCGATAAAATCTCTGCTCAATCACGAGGGAGGAGTGCCGCATGCGACTTGTCGCATTCGAGCAGGAAGGCCGTGCCACGCTCGGCGCAAGGCTGGGGAACGAGGTCGTCGCCCTCAGGGACGTGGTGCCTGGCTTGCCGGAGGAGGTGAACAGCGCGCTCGAAGCCTTGGGGCTACCGGGCTCGGCGCCTGCCCTCGCCGCAAAGCTGAACGGCGCGCCGCGGCATTCTCTCGCCAGCCTCCAGCTGCTGCCGGTTATTCCTCGCCCGGGCAAGGTTATCTGCATCGGCCTCAACTACGTGGAGCATGCCAAGGAGGGGAACAACCCCATCCCTGAATACCCAGCGGTGTTCTTTCGTGGCCCCACCTCGCTCGCCGCCCCAGGTGAACCGCTGCTCCGGCCCAAGGTCTCGGAGAAGTTCGATTACGAAGCGGAGCTGGCCGTCGTCATCGGCCGGCGCGCCCGCCATCTGACCGAAGAAAACGCTCTCGGTTGCGTGGCCGGCTATACCTGCATGAATGAAGGCTCGGTCCGCGACTATCAGCGCAAATCCGCGCAATGGACCATGGGCAAGAACTTCGACCGCACCGGCGGCCTCGGCCCGGAGATCGTCACGCCCGACGAGTTGCCACAGGGGCCGAATGCCCTGCGCATCACCTCTCGCCTCAACGGGCAGATCATGCAGGATAGCAATACCTCCGACATGATCTTCCCGGTGCCTCGTATCCTGGCGATCCTATCGGAGGTCATGACCCTGGAGCCTGGCGACATCATCGCCACAGGCACACCAAGTGGCGTCGGATATCCCCGGAAGCCCCCGGTTTTCATGAAAGCCGGTGACACCGCTGAGATCGAGATCGAGGGGATCGGCATCCTCTCAAATCCGGTCCAGGACGAAGCCTGAAAGCGGGGGCGGAGAAACAGCCATGAAAGAGATGCTGCCCCGCCCCATCGCTCCTCACTTTCCCGCGCTGACCGTGCCATGAGCACCGTCACCCTGTCCTTCGACAACGGTCCGGACCCCGACGTCACGCCCGCAGTGTTGGACATTTTGCGAGCGCGCGGCGTGCCAGCCACCTTCTTTGTCCTCGGACACAAGCTGGCCGCCCATCGCGCGGCCGCCGAGCGAGCCCATGCCGAGGGGCACTGGATCGGTAATCACACCTGGTCCCACACCACGCCCCTGGGCCAAGCGCCCGGCGCGGTGGCGGAGAAGGAAATCGGCCGCACCCAAGCCCTGATCGGAGCCCTTTCCCACCCCGATCGCCTGTTCCGGCCTCAAGGGGGCGGCGGCGCGTTGGGGCCGCATCTCCTGAGCGGCGGCGCCCTTCGCTACCTCAGAAACGGTGGCTACACCTGCGTCCTCTGGAACGCGGTACCTGGAGACTTCCACGATCCTGATGGCTGGGTCGAGACCGCGCTGACGCTCTGCGCCGACCCGGCGCCGGCGGCACTCGTACTGCACGACCTGCCGAACGGCGCCATGCGCCACCTGGACCGTTTTCTGGGCATGCTGCTCGATAGAGGCACACGCTTTGTCCAGGACTTCCCAGCGGACTGCATCCTGCTGCGGCGCGGCCATGCCGTTCGCCCGCTCGCAAATTACGTCACCGCCCCGTTCGAGGCAGGAGCAACCTCATGATTCGCCCCACGCGCCGTGCGCTTCTGGGTGTCATGGCCGCAGCTTCAACGGCTCGGCCATCCTTCGCCCAGACAGCAGCATCCGGCTCCTGGCCCAGCCGGCCAGTCCGGCTCGTGGTGCCCTTCGCGGCAGGCACAACAACCGACATTCTCGGTCGTATCCTGGCGGAAGCCCTTTCACGCGACCTAGGCCAGCCCTTCGTCGTCGACAACCGCGCAGGTGCGGGCGGCAATGTCGGCTCCCAGGCCGTGGCTCAGGCACCGGGCGACGGCTACACGCTGCTGCTCGCCACCAACGGCACACACGGCATCAACGCCAGCCTCTTCCCGGACCAGGGCTTCGACCCGCTGCGGGACTTCACCCCCATCGCCCCGTTTGTCACGACGCCTACCGTGCTCGGCGTGCCGCCTTCACTGGGTGTATCCTCGGTTCAGGAATTGCTGGCACTGGGGCGCACACGGCCCCTGACCTTTGCCTCGGCCGGCAACGGTACTACCGGACACCTCTCCCAGGCACTGCTGAACCTTCGAACAGGACTGCGCACGGACCACGTGCCTTACCGCAATGCCGGGCAAGGTGTGACGGATTTGATTGCAGGGCGGGTGGACGCGATGTTCTATCACCCTCTGGGACTGAAGCCACATCTTGATGCCGGGAAACTCAAGGCTCTAGCTGTCACCTCCGCACGACGCGTCACCATCCTGCCCGACACGCCGACCATGCAGGAGGCTGGTGTCCAGGACTTCGTCGTAGAAGGACTATGGAATCTTTTCGGGCCGGCCGGCCTGCCGGCCGACATCGTGACACGGCTGAACCGCGCGACCAATGCGCTGCTCGCCGATGCGGCCGCCCTGGCCAATCTCCGGGCGCAAGGGGTGGAGCCCACAGGAGGCACGCCAGAGCGGCTCGCGGAACTCACCCGCGCTGAAATCGCGAAATGGCGGCCGGTGATAGAGGCCGCCGGCATCAAGCCTGACTAGCCGACCAAGACGTGCGCGAAGGGCAGGCCACTAAGACCAGCCCCCGCCAGGAGGACGACAAGAATGGCTGATCTGAACCAGGATACCGTCACCGAAGCGGTCATCGCCCAAATGGCTTCCACGCCTGACCCACGCATGCGGCAGGTGATGGAAAGCCTCGTGCGCCACCTTCATGGCTTCGCGCGGGAGGTGAAGCTGACGCCGGAAGAATGGCTTGCCGCGATCGGCTTTCTCACGCGCGTTGGCCAGGCCTGCACGCCTTACCGGCAGGAGTTCATCCTGCTCTCGGACACGCTCGGCCTTTCCCGCCTCGTCAACCTGATGGATGACCAGGCGAACCGCGTGGGCGAGGCAACCGAAACGAGCCTGCTGGGCCCCTTCTACCGAGAGGCGGCGCCGCAATTCGGCTATGGTGACAGCATAGCCGTCCACGCCAGGGGGCCAGAAATGATGCTGTTCGGCCGCGTGGTGAATGAAAAGAATGAAGGCGTGCCGAACGCCATTGTCGAAATCTGGTCCACCGATGCGGATGGCGCCTACGACCTTCAAGCCAACGACCCTTCCGTCATGGACATGCGCGGCCAGTTCCGCACCGATGCCCAGGGCCGATATGCGATCCGCACTCTCATACCGCTTGGCTATTCCATTCCCATGGACGGCCCCGTGGGCGATATGGTGCGCGCCCAAAGGCGCCACGGCTTCCGCCCAGCTCACATCCACATGCTCGTCGGTGCCGAGGGCTACAGGGAACTTGTGACCGCGCTCTATCTGGGCAACGATCCCCATATCGACTCCGACACGGTCTTTGGCGTGTCCGAGACCCTGATCGTGCAGCCGCGTACAGGCTTGGCGGATTCTCCAGACCCCGGCTTGCCCAGTGTACACTATGATTTCCACATCTCCCGCCGCGCACCGCACGACAAGAGTGGCCGCGTCGGCGCTGATCCTTCGAAAGTCACAGCTGAATAGGTGCGCCCCGCAGGCGCAGGACGATACGGCAAAAGGGGCGAAGACCCCGGCCGCAACAGGAGGAGGGGCTCATGGAAGGGTTGAGCAGGCGCGGCCTCGGCCGCGCGGCGCTGGCAGCGGCCATCACTGTGCCGGCCGCGGCACGCGGACAGACGGCGCCCTCCGGGCCGCCGATCCGCATCGGCTACTCAATGTCGCTCTCGGGCGGCCTGGCCGGCAACGGGCGCCCTGCCCTGCTGGCGCATCGAATCTGGGCGGAGGATATAAACAGCCGCGGCGGCCTGCTGGGCCGTCCCGTAGAGCTGGTACACTATGACGACCAGAGCACAGGCGCACAGGTCCCAGGCATTTACACCAAGCTTCTGGACGTCGATAAGGTTGACCTCGTCATCTCAGGCTATGCCACGGCCATCATCGCCCCGGCCATGCCTGTGGTCATGCAGCGGCAGATGGCTTTCGTCTCCCTGTTCGGCACAGGCGTCAACGCCGATTTCAAGTATGACCGCTACTTCTCCATCAATCCCGCCGGCTCCCAGGTGAAAGAGACCTTCGCCAAAGGCTTCTTCGACATTGCCATGGCCATGGATCCAAAGCCCCGCAGCGTGGCGATCCTGAACCTCGACAGCGATTTCCATCAGCGCACGGCCGAAAGCGCGCGCTTCCTGGCAGGGCAACACAAGCTGCGCGTGGTCTATGACCGCGCCTACCCTCCGAGCACAGTGGATTTCACGCCCATCATCCGCGCTGTGCAGGCCTCGCGGCCGGACATCGTCTATGTCGGCTCCTATCCCCCGGACAGCGCCGGACTTCTCCGTGCGGCAAACGAACTGCGAGTCAATTTCCAGATGTTCGGCGGGCCGATGATCGGGCCTCATATCACCGCCCAAAAGCTCCAGCTCGGCCCGATCCTGAACAACCTGGTGGTCTGGGATGTCTATGCACCCGAGCCCACGCTGCAATTTCCAGGCATGCAGACCCTGCTCGAGCGCTACCAGCCCCTGGCGGCGCGCGAGAATGCGGATGCCCTGGGGCACTATGTCCCTCCCCTCGCCTACGCCCAGATGCAGGTGCTGGAGCAGGCAGTGAAGCGTGTCGGCCGCATCGACCAGGCAGCGCTCGCGGTCGATATGCATGGCAACAGCTTCGACACCGTCATCGGCCCGCTGCGCTTCGATGCCCAGGGTGAGTGGGTGGAAGAGCGCAATCTCTATACTCAGTACCAGGGCGTGCAAGGCAACGGGATCGAGCAGTTCCGCAAGGCGGGCACACAGGTCATCCTCTACCCGCCCCGCTACAAATCGGGCGAGTTGAGAAAGCCATACACGGCGGGGCTGTGATGGACCCCAACCTCGTCCTCCTGCTGAACGGAATCGTATCCGGCCTGCTGCTTGGCGGGTTGTATGCCGCGGCTGCGGTTGGGCTCTCCATCTCCTTCGGCATGCTGGACATCGTCAACATCGCCCACCCCGCTTTCATGGTTCTCAGCGCCTTGCTGGTCGCGCTGCTGTGGAGCACGACAGGCCTGGACCCGCTTCTGCTGTCTCTCCTCCTGGCGCCGGTCTTCTGGCTGCTCGGAGCCGGCCTCTACAGCGTGTACCATCATTTCTTCGAACGGCGCGGCGACGAAGCCATCCAGGGCCTGGCCTTCTTCTTCGGCGTCATGTTCATCATCGAGGTCGGCCTGGTCCTGACTCTCGGGCCCGAGCAGCATTTCGCCGATGCTGCCTATGCCGCGACAACCTGGCGCCTCGGTGAAATCGATCTGCCTCTCCGCATGCTGGTGCCGGCTGCCACAGCCATGGCGGCCATCGGCATACTGGCACTGTTCCTGCGCCGCAGCTTCACCGGGCGCGCCATCGCCGCCGTGGCACAGGATCGGGAAGCCCTCCGGCTTCTTGCCATCAACCCCACCCACATCAAGCGGCTTGCCTTCGGCATCTCCATCGCTTTCGCGGCGCTCGCAGGAGGCGCCCTGGCAGTGGTGCAACCGATGGATGCCTGGTCTGGCCACATTTTCATCGGGCGCGTCTTCGCCATTGTCATCATGGGCGGTCTGTCCTCGCTGGGAGGCTGCGTCGTGGCTGCCTTGGCCTTCGGTGTCGTGGAAAATGTCACCGCTACATTCTTCGGCCCCTCATGGTCTCCAGCTGTCGCTTTCGGCTGCCTGCTCGTAGTCCTGGCCTTTCGCCCACAAGGTCTGTTCGGACGGATGGCATGAGCGAGACGGCCATGACGGCCCTGCCGGCACCTGCCCCACCCCGCCGCATGGGACATGCCAGCTTCTGGCTTGCCACCGCGGCTGCCGCTGCGCTCATCATCCTGGCGCTGCGCGGGATCGGCAGCGAATACGCATATTTTGCCGCGACTTTCGTTCTGCAATACGTCGTCCTGGCCACGGCCTGGAACATCCTCGGCGGCTACGCGGGATATGTGAATTTCGGTGCGGCCGCGTTCTTCGCTGCCGGCGCCTACACCACGGTCGCAGCGGGCAAGGCGCTGGGGTTCGGATTGTTGCCCTGCGTCGGATTGGCTGCCATCGTCGGCGGAATACTGGGCTTCGGCACAGGTCTGCTGACGCTACGCCTCCGGGGCGCCTACTTCGCCATTGCCACTCTCTGCCTTTCGGTGGTGCTGCAAACAGCTGTGACGAACTGGAGCTATGTCGGCGGCTCGCGCGGGGCCTATGTCATCCGGCCAAGAGACGTGCCGTTCGGCTTCGACAGCTATGGCGGATATCTTTGCGCGCTCGCGGTGGTGCTGGCAGCCGTGGCGGTCGCGCTTGCGCGGACGATCGAAACCTCCCGCCTCGGTCTAGGCCTCGCGGCCTTGCGGGACGATGAAATGGCCGCCGAAGCGGCGGGCGTACCCACCCTGAGACTCAAGCTCATCGCCACCAGCATCAGCGGCGCCATGATGGCAGTGGCCGGCGCGCCCCTGCCCTATTTGGGGTCCTACGTGGAACCGAACTCCGCCTTCGGCCTCGCCTATGCAGTCAACGCCATTGCCATGCCACTGATCGGTGGCACGGCAAGCTGGGCCGGGCCGCTGATCGGCGCCGTGCTGCTGGCCTCGCTACAACAAGCGGCCACGGTGACCATCTCCTCGGCCGCCAATCTCATGATTGTCGGTGTGGTTCTGGTGGTGTTCGTCTGTGTCGCACCACACGGCATCATTGGCCTATTCCGGAAGCGCATATGAACGAGATCATTCTGCGCGCTGAAAACGTGGGGAAGCGCTTCGGCGGTTTCACCGCCTTGTCAGGGATCGAACTTGAGGTTCGAGCTGGCGAACGCCTGGGCCTCATCGGCCCCAACGGTTCCGGGAAAAGCACATTCACCAACTGCCTCGCCGGCGCTTTCACAAGCCATGATGGCGCCTTCACGTTCAAAGGCCAGCCGCTGGCCGGGTTGACCTCGCACCAGCGGGCCCGGCGCGGCCTCGCACGAACCTTCCAGCTTCCTCGCCCGTTCAGAGGCCTCACGGTCATCGAGAACATACGGGTTCCGCTCGCCTATGGCGGCCGCCAGCCAGCGACAGACGACGCGGCCATGGCCTGCCTCGAGGCGGTGGAACTGGCAGGTAAGGCGACGCGGCTGCCCAAGGAGCTGACGCAAGTTGAGCTTCGGCGGTTGGAGCTGGCGCGAGCAACCGCGCTGCAGCCGGCTCTTCTGATCGCCGATGAAGCCATGGCCGGGCTTTCCCACACCGAGGTCGACCAGATCCTGGCTCTGCTGTTCCGCCTGAACGCCAGTGGCACCACGGTTATCATGATCGAGCATGTGATGCGCGCCGTCACGGAGTTCTCCCAGCGTCTGGCGGTGCTCGTGGCAGGCCGGAAGGTGGCGGATGGCGCGCCGGCCGACGTGCTGGCCATGCCCGAAGTCGAGGAGGCCTACCTTGGCCGCTAGCCTGCTGATCGAAGATCTGGGCGCCTCCTATGGCGCCGTGCGCGCGTTGGATGGCGTTTCCCTGTCCGTCGGGGCTGGAGAGACGGTTGCGTTGCTCGGCACCAACGGTAACGGCAAGACGACGCTGATGCGTTGCATCCTTGGCCTGCTCCGGCCAACCCGTGGACGCATCGTGGCGACAATCGACGGCGTGTCGACCGACCTTGTCGGGCGTTCGGCGGAAGACATCGTCGATCTCGGCATAGCGATGGTGCCGGAGGGCCGCCGCCTGTTTCCCCGTCTTTCCGTCGAGGAGAACCTCCTGCTCGGCGCCTATCGTCGCGCCGCACGGGCTTCCATCCCCCGCCATCTGGAGTTCTGCTACACCGCTTTCCCCCGGCTGAAGGAACGTAGAGGCCAGC
The DNA here is from genome assembly GCA_000245075.1 of Acetobacteraceae bacterium AT-5844. GTDB lineage: Bacteria > Pseudomonadota > Alphaproteobacteria > Acetobacterales > Acetobacteraceae > Pseudoroseomonas. The sequence goes on along the minus strand of JH599922.1, from coordinate 28,495 downwards.
CTGTCGGCAGCATGAGCGGCGGGGAACAGCAGATGGTGGCGCTAGGGCGCGCCGTGATGTGCGCACCCCGCATCCTGCTGGTGGACGAACCTTCGGTGGGCCTCGCTCCCGTTCTTGTCGCCCGCACAATCGAGAAGATCGCCGAGCTCAAGGAACAGCTTGGTCTAACGGTGCTTATGGCGGAGCAGAACTTCCATCAGGCCATCCGCATCGCCGACCGCGGCTATGTGCTGGTGCATGGCCGCGTAGAGTTCCAGGGCGACTCTCCCGCTGCGTTGGGCGACAGCGCACTCGTCCGCAAGTTCTATCTGGGGCTCTAGCGATGACCCCGCTGAAAGGCTGGCGCCTCGGTTGGGTGGGTGTAGGACGGATGGGTACGCCCCTCTGTCGGCGACTCCTTGATGCTGGAGCCATACTGTGGGTGGCGGATACCGATCCCGCGCGTTTGGCTGCGCTGGAAGGCGCAGGTGCTCGCCCGGCAGCGAACGTGCGGACCCTGGTGGCGGAGGCCGACGTCATCCTTTCCATGGTACCGGACGATAACGCCCTGCTGTCCGTTGCCTCGGAACTGGCCGAGGAAGCAGGTGGCGGAAAGGTTTTTATCGACCTCAGCACCGTTTCGCCCTCAGCCTCCGCCCAGTTTGCGGAGATGATGCGGGCGAAGGGCATCGACTATCTTCGCTGCCCTGTCTCCGGCAGCACCAGCACTGCGGCGGCAGGCGCCCTTACCCTGTTTCTCTCCGGGTCCACGGCGGTCATGGACCGCTGTGCGCCTATCCTGGCCACCCTGGGCAAGGAGACACTGCGCTGCGGCCCAGCCGAGGAGGCCCGGGCCATGAAGCTGATGGTCAATCTGGCCGTTGCCATGACGCCGGCCCTTCTTGGGGAAGCGCTGGCGTTTGGCGGCAAGCTGGGTCTCGAGTGGAACGCGATGGTCGATGCTTTTTCACGCAGCGTCGTCGCTTCTCCGCTCCTTTCCTATAAGGTCGATATGCTGAAAGCTCGGGACTGGCGTCCTGCGGCCGATATCGACCTGGTGGCGAAAGATGTCGACCTCGCGCTTTCCGCAGGTGCCGAAGCTGGCGTCCATATGCCGCTGACGGCCCTCGCGCGTCAGTTCGCCGCCGCGCACCAGGCATCCGGTGAAGGCAAACTCGATTTCTTCCGTGTCGTAACATGGCCCGAACAACTGCCCGCGGCTAAGGCTCCAGGGGAGGAAGAGGTGCAGGAAACCATCAGGGCCTTAGAAGCCCGCCGCTACGCTGCGATGAAGGCCGGCGACGTCGCGGCTCTACGCAGCCTCATGTCAGAGAGGCTCGTCTACGTTCATTCGGATGCCACGCAAGATTCGAGGGAAAGCTATCTGGGCACTCTGGCGGAAGGCCGTCTGCGATATCGCGAGATCAGCTTTGAAACCAAGGAGGTTCTGCAAGCCGGCTCAGATACCGCAATCGCGCTGGGCTCCATGAGCGCGGAGATCATTCGCAACGGCACAGACAAGAGCATCGCGAGCATGACCTGCGCCGTCTGGACGCGGGAGAACGAGCGCTGGACGCTTCTGGCCTATCAACCGACGGCGCTGCCAAAGCCATAGGAGCCGAACGCATGACCGATATACTGCTCCCGACCACCGTGGTTGGCAGCTACCCGCAGCCGGACTGGCTGGTGGATCGCGATGTGCTTGCCAGGAATCTTGTTCCTCGCGTTCGCATGCGAGAGATGTGGCGAGTCCCTGAGACCGTGCTGGAGCAGGCCCAGGATGACGCCACCTTGCTGGCTATTCGGGATATGGAACGGGCTGGGATCGATATCATCACGGATGGCGAGATCCGGCGTGAAAGTTATTCCAACCGCTTTGCCCTGGCACTGGATGGTGTCGATATCGACAATCCCGCTCGCACCATGGGACGCGCCGGAAAGGAAACACTCGTACCGCGGGTAGTCGGCCCCATTCGCCGCAACCGCCCCGTAGAGGTGCGGGATGTAGAGTTCCTGGTCGCGAACACCAGCCATCGCACGAAGATTACGCTGCCTGGCCCTTTCACCTTGTCCCAGCAAGCCTCCGATGAGTTCTACAAGGATGAGGTTGCCATGGCGCTGGATTACGCCGCCGCTCTCAACGAAGAGGCCCACGATCTTCGGCGAGCCGGTGTAGACATCATCCAGTTCGATGAGCCATGGATGCAGGCGCGCCCCGATGCAGCCTCCCGTTTCGGCGTGAAGGTTCTCAACCGAGCCCTTGAAGGACTGGAGGGCAACACGGTCGTGCATCTCTGCTTCGGCTATGCGGCCGTGGTGAAGGACAAACCCTCCGGCTATTCCTTCCTGCCGCAGCTCGCCGATTGTACGGCGGCGCAGATCTCCATCGAAGCCGCTCAACCGAAACTAGATCTTGGTATTCTGGAATCTCTTCCAGGCAAGACCATCATGCTCGGTGTCATCGACCTGGGAGCGGAAGAGGTGGAAACGCCAGAGGTGGTGGCCGAGCGGATCCGCGCAGCGCTGCAATACGTGCCACCGGAACGGCTCGTGGTGGCTCCCGATTGCGGCATGAAGTATTTGCCCCGCGCCCGCGCATTCGGAAAGCTGAAGGCGATGGCAGAGGGCGCCGCGCTTGTCCGACGCGAGCTCCAAGGTTAGGCGGAGCGCACGGCTCATTTGCTCGATTACGATTTGGTTCGAGGTTGACGCGGTTGCGGCCTCGAGGTGTGAGGAAGAGGCCTACACGGTCGCCATGCTGGCGGTGGCCCGGTTGCCGCTCACTCTCCGGTGATCCAGCGGCAAGCCCCGGGCGGGCACCCCACCCCGCAGCAGGAGAGGTCGCGGGCCCTTCCATGATGCGCCGCTATCGGGAGAACCTGCCGGATCTGGACCCACTCTGATGCACCTGGCGGGCTCGCCACATTACGACGATCTGCGGAACCAGCAGCAGTATGGCCAGCGCAATGCCCCACACATGCGGTGCAGGCACAACGTCATGGAGCAAGGCCGGAAAGACAAGCAACAGTCCCGCCGCGATGAAGCCCAGCCGCTCCGGCACGAAAAGACGGCGCAATGCCTGGCCTTGACAGCCAGCCGCCAGCGCCGCCAACCCCATGGCTGCCAAGGCGATCTGCCAGACCACGTCGCCCCACCCCATCTGTGGCGTGAAGGAGAGCAACAGGCCCACACCCTCCGGGTCGGTGACAAAGACAAAGGGCAGCACGAAGGCCGGCAGCGTATATTTCCACGCTTGCAAGGTCGTGCGATAGGGCCCGGCGCCGGTGATGGCCGCCGCCGCGAACGGCGAGAGCGCGGTAGGGGGCGAGACCTCCGACAATACGGCGTAGTAGAAGACGAACATGTGGGCGGCGTAATCCGGCACGCCCAGTTTCATCAGCGCTGGTGCCGCGACAACCGCTGAAATGATGTAGCTGGCGGTGACGGGCACAGCGAGACCGACTACCCAGACGATCAGCGCGGTGTAGAGCGCCGTGACCACCAGTGAGCCGCCCGCAGCCTGGATGGCGATTTCGGAAAATTTCAGGCCGAGCCCGGTGAGAGTAATGACGCCGACGATGACGCCGGCGCAGGCACAGGTCGCGGCGATGCCAACGGCTTGCACGGCGCCAGCACTCAGCGCCCCCACCAGCCGGCGTGGCGTCATCGCCGTCTCCCGCCTGAGCCAGGAGAGCGCGACCGCGACCAACATGGCGTAGAGCACCGAGAGGGTGGCGCTATAGCCGAGCACCATAAAGACAACGATCGCAATGAGTGAGGAAAAGTGGAAGCCATAGCGACGCACGAGCTCCCGCGCCGGAGTTACGGCCATCGCATCCAGCCCCTCCGGAGGGCGCAGGCGTCGCTGGTCGAGTTCCACCATGAAGAGAAGCGAGGCATAGTAAAGTACGGTTGGCACAGCGGCCATCCGCAGCACGTCGAGATAGCCAATCTTCAGGTACTCGGCGATCAGGAAGGCCGCCGCACCCAGTACCGGCGGTGAGATGATGGCACCGAGCCCGCCTGCCGCCAGCAACCCGCCTGCATCATCTGGCCGGTAGCCGACACGCTTCATCAGCGGCCAGGCCACTGTGCCCAACGTCACAGTGGTGGCCACGCCCGAGCCAGAAGGCCCGCCCAGCAGAAAGGAGGAGAGAACCACTGTACGACCCGCGCTGCTCGGCTTGCCACCTGTCAGCGCAAAGGAAAAATCGACAAAGAACTTGCCCGCGCCTGTCGATTGCAAAATAGCGCCATAGATAGTGAAGAGAATGATCAGCGTCGCCGAGACATCCACCGCCGTGCCGAAGATGCCATCCAGCGTAATGGTCAGATGTGGGATAAGCCGGTCCGCGTCATAACCGCGATGTGTCCACGGCGCTGGCAGCCAGTTGCCATAGAAGCCATAGAGCAGGAAAGCGATGGAAACAGCCGGCATGATCCAGCCCGTGGTGCGGCGCGTTGCCTCCAGCACCAGCGCCACCAGCATCCAGCCCACCACGATGTCCATCGGTTCCGGATAGACGTAGCGATCCAGCAGGTCGTCGCCACCCGCGATAAGATACCAGGTGACGTAGAGCCCCGCTGCGATCAGCACAATGTCCCACGCCATCAGTCGGTTGCGAAAGCGGCGAGCTACCGGAAACAGGTAGAAGCCGAGTGCCAGGGCGAAGCCGACATGCACGAAACGCAGCGTGGTGGTGGGGACGATGTCCCAGGCGGCCCAGAGGTGAAACAGGCTCATGCCCAAGGCGATCGCCGTACCCACCACGCCAAGCAGGCCGGTAAAGCGGTTCTGGATCCCTTCTTCTTCCTCGATCAGGTGCTCCACACGCGCGGCGGTAGCGTCGTCCAGCGCTTCGGGCGCCACTTCCGGTGGCAGATTCCGCGCGGTTGGCAGGCCGCTCACGCGAGCTTCGCCCCCTGCGTCTGCCAAAAGCGCTCGGCCACCGGGTGCCAGGGTACGCCAGCCGCTGCCGTCTTCTGCGCTTCCAGGGTGAAGTTGCGGCCCTCGGCATGCACACGGCCCAGCTCTTCGCGCCCGTTCCAGGCGTTGGTCAGCAATGTCTCCGCCAGCGCATCCGGCATGTCGGCATGCACCGCCAGGATATTTGCGACAGACATCTGCTTGTTGGGCTTGTCCTGACCGGGATAGGTTCCGGCCGCGATCTCTTCGGCGAAGTAAACCGGCCCGTATTTCGCGTTGATCGCGTCCACATACTCAGCGTGGTCCACCAGCACGAGCGAGACGCCGGGAGAAGCCCCCAGATCGGTGATGGCACTCGTCGGCACGCCCGAGACGAAGAAATAAGCGTCGAGCTTCCCGTCCTTTACGGCATTGGTGCTTTCTGCGGGAGAAAGACGCTCGCGCGCACGGAAATCCTTGTCACGGTCAAGACCCGCGGCCTCAATCAGCCTGAAGGCCATGACCTCCGTGGCCGAGCCTGGCGCGCCGGTGGAGACGCGCTTACCGCGCAGGCCAGCCAGGCTGGTGATACCGCTGGCCGCAGTGGTGACCACCTGCATGCGGTTGGTGTAAAGCACAGCGAGGGCGCGCACGGGGACTGGGCGCCCCTTGAACTTGTCCTCGCCCCGCACAGCATCGACGGCGGCATCGACCTGCGAGAAAACCAAGTCAGCCCGCTTGGCGCCGAGCAGCTGCAAGTTGGCCACCGAGCCACCGGTCACCTCAACCGTCGCGGACAGTCCGGCGACGTTGCGCGAAAGCAGGTTGGCTAGCCCGCCGCCAAGCGGATAGTACACTCCGCCCGTGGTGCCGGTGCCGATCGAAATCTGGCTGGTTTGGGCATGGGCGACCGAGCCCAGGGCCAGGAAGCCGGACGCCCCGGCCAGGACGCCACGACGTGACAGCCTTTGCATGACATATCCTCCCTGTAATTCTTTTTCTGCAACGAGCTTAGCCCGCGGCTTCAGCGTGATGAAAGCATTCAATCCTGCCCTCAAGGCGTGCCCTTTGCCGCAGGCGAGCACCCGAATTGAGCATCGCGCAAATACTGATATGCTTTAGTTTGACAAATCGGCGCCGGCTCATCGCGGAGAGCCTGCAAAGGAGGCTCTGGTGGCGTCGAACGAAGCTAAACAGTGCCCGGTCTCACATCGAGGCCAAGGAGAAGGCATCGCGGCAGCCATAGGTGTGCGCAACTGGGCGCCTCGCCTGCTCGGCACAATGATGTCGGCGCAAACATCCTAAGATCCGTCGGAATGCAGAATCCTCCCTCTTTGGCACGAGGGTTCGAAGCTACTCCGCCGTGCATGATTGCGTTATGGTGGCGGCGCTGCCCTGTCCGGTGGCGAGCGTAGATTTGGAGGGGATATGACCAGGACGCCTGCAATCGGTATGATCGGTGTCGGCCTCATGGGCCACGGAATCGCATGGAACATCGCAAACGCGGGCTACGGCCTGACCATTCTGGACCATCCCGGAAACCAGCCCGTCGATGATCTGCGTGGCATGGGCGTTCAGGTGGCATCGCGGATCGCCGATGTCGTGCAGGCCGCCGATATCATCGTGCTGTGCGTCACCGGCTCGCCGCAAGTAGAGGCGATCCTCACCGGAGAGGATGGTGTCATCGCCCATCTTCGTCCAGGTACGGTGGTGGTCGATTGCTCTACCGCCCTACCTGAATCCAGTCTGCGCATGGCAGCTGCGATCACTGCCGCGGGTGGGCAGTTCCTGGACGCGGCCATGACCCGCCTGCCGCAGCACGCCCGCGCCGGCACGCTGAATCTGCTGATCGGCGGCGATGCGGCACTGCTGGAGCGTCTGCGCCCGCTGCTTGAGACGTTCAGCGAGAACATCACTCATATCGGTGGTGTCGGCTCCGGCCATCTGATGAAGTTGATGCACAACTATGTCTCGCTCGGCTTTATCGCACTGCTGGCCGAGGTCGCGGCGCATGGGCAGAAGGCGGGGCTGGAGATGGCGACGCTGATAGACGTTCTGGCCCAAGGCGGCGGCGGCGGCACCGCGTTGCAGCGTATCTCTCCGTTCCTGCTGGACAAAGATCCGTCGTCTGTCCCGTTCTATATCAGCAATGCAGCCAAGGATCTGAGCTATTATCGCCAGGCGGCCGAGGCTGCCGGTGTGCATCGCGCCATCGCCGTAGCGGTGGGGGGCACATTTGACGAAGCCGTCTCCAACGGCCACGGGCAGGATTTCGTGCCACAGCTCGCAGAGCTGCTGAAACCTTAAGGCACTGGCTGCCCGGATCCACTGTCCGCGCCAGCCAATTCCCGAGACAGGAGCCTGTGCGGTCCTTGATGCGCCGGGGCGCCTCCGGCGGAACTCGCTACTCGCCCATCATATAGCTCTGAATGAACAGGATGTGCGCCCGCATGGTCTGGCGCGCACGATCCCTGTCCCGCCGCCGCACGGCCTCAACCATGGCATGGTGCTGCTCTTGCAGTGTTCCGCGATGCCGGGGTGTGTCCCCGCGCGCCTTGAGCTGGCCCCAATCGGTGCGCTCGCGCACCCGGGCCAGGGAGCGGCTCATGCTGAGCACCGCGGCATTATGTGTAGCCAGCGCAAAGGCATCATGCAGCGCGGCGTCCCAATGCTCGAATTCCAGGAGGCCGCTGGCGTCGTCGGTGCCGCGCAGACATTCATCCATTCGCGCCAGATCGGCCGGCGTAGTACGCGTCACGGCAAGCGCGATCAGCTCCGGCTCGAGAATCAGTCTGCATTCCATCACGGCGGCGGGGCTCAACGCCTCCTCCTCCATGGCAGCCGGCGGCCGGGCGGCGCTGCGAAAGGTCCCACGGCCGACATGCCGCTCGATCAGGCCTAACCGTTCCAGCCCGTCCAGCGCGCGCCGCAGCGTGTTCCGGGCGACGCCGTATTCAAGGCTCAGCGCGCGTTCGGTGGGAAGTTTCCCGCCCTCCTCCCACTGTCCGGAGAGCAGGGCCTGCTCCAGGACCGCCTGTAATCGCGCGGCCGCCGTCGCATCTTCGGTCTTGACTGGATCAACCATGGAGTGAACCATACTGCTGCATTGGTTCAGTTAAAAGTAAAATTGGTATAGTTCGGGAGCTTCAAATGCGTTTAGCCATGGTCCGCGTGGAAGGTTCGCCGTGTCTGGCGCAGGTTGATGCGGAAGGGCGGCATTACTGGCCGCTGGCCGAGCTGGCGCCGGGTCTGCCCGCCGACATGGCCGGGCTGATCGCGGCGGTTTCCAACGGCGCCACCATTCCTGGGCCGACCGGCAAGGGCAGGCCGCTTTCGGAAGAGATGCTGCTTGCCCCTCTTCCGAACCCGCCGCGCAACATCTTCTGCGTGGGCAAGAACTACCACGCCCATGCGCACGAGTTTGCCGGCAGCGGCTATGATTCCTCTTCTACGAGCGCGGCGGACGCCATCCCCAAGGCGCCTATTATCTTCAGCAAACCCTTCACCTCGATTTCGGGCCCGTGGGATGACATCCCGCTATGGCCTGGCCTGGACCAGGGCGTGGATTACGAGGCGGAGCTCGCGGTGGTCATCGGCCGTGGCGGGCGCAACATCCCGCGCGCACAGGCGCTGTCTCATGTCTTCGGCTATACTGTGGTCAACGACGTCACGGCGCGCGACCTTCAGGGCACGCACAAGCAGTGGCTGCTGGGCAAAGGCATCGATGGCTTTTGCCCCATGGGGCCCTGGATCGTCACCGCGGACGAGTTGGGCGACCGGCCGCTGCGCATCACCTGCCGTGTCAATGACGAGCCTCGGCAGGATGCCTCCACGGCCGATCTGATTTTCGATGTGCCCGAGCTGATCGAGACCATTTCGCGCAGCATGGCCCTGCTGTCGGGCGACGTGATCGCGACCGGCACGCCGGAAGGCGTTGGCATCGGCTTCAAGCCGCCGCGCTTCCTGCGCGATGGCGACGTGGTGGAATGCGCCATTGAAGGCATCGGGCGCATCCGCAACAGGCTTCGCCGCATGGCGGGCTGACCCGCATCCCACTTTGGGCGGGCCATGGAGGGAGCGGAACGGAGGCACGGCGTCAGATCGCGCCCCGGACCAGCAAGGTTCAGGAAAGCCGGGCGGCCATACCGCCCGCAGGAGGATGTGTGGTGCTGTCTCGTCGAAAACTGGTCGCGGCGTCGGGCGCCGCGGCCCTGATTCCCTTCGCCGCGCGGGCACAGGAGAACTGGCCGAGCCGCGCGGTCCAAATGGTCGTGGCCTTTCCGCCCGGCGGGCAGGCCGATGTCGCCGCCCGGCCCACAGCCGCCGCGCTGGAACGGGTATTCGGCCAGGCGGTCCCGGTGGTCAATCGCCCCGGCGCCGGCGGCATCCTCGGCAGCGCGAGCGTCGCCCGTGCGGCGCCCGATGGCTATACCGCGCTGATGGCGCTCTCCTCCCTCGGTGTCCTGCCGGAGAGCGAGCGCATCATGGGCCGTACCCCGGCCTACGATATGGACCAGCTTGCACCCATCGCGCGCATCACCGCCGACCCCACGGTGCTCGTGGTGCCCGCCAGCGCGCCCTGGCGCAGCCTCGCGGATTTCGTGGCGGCGGCGAAGCAGCAGCCGGGCACCATCAGCTATGGCTCCGCGGGGAATTACTCCACCCTGCACGTGGCCATGGCAATGCTGACCGGCGCCGCCTCCATTGATCTGCTGCACGTGCCATTCCAGGGCGGCGGCCCGGCGCTGACGGCGCTGCTCTCCGGTACGGTCAATGCTCTCGCCTCCGGCCCGGGCCCCGCCCTGCCGCATGTGAAGGAGGGGCGCCTGCGTGCCCTCGCCTGCTGGGGGCGCCAGCGCATCCCCGGCTTTGAGGACGTGCCCACCTTCATGGAGCTGGGCTACCCGGACGTCGAATTCTACATCTGGTCAGGCGTCTTTCTTCCCGTGGCCACACCCGCCCCGATACAGGAACGCTGGCGGCAGGCGCTCCAGCGCGTGTGCGCCGAGGACACGGCCCTGCAACGTGCGCTGGAAGCCGCCGGCAGCCCGCTCGCCTATCAGGATGGCGAGGCTTTCCGGAACTTCGTGCGTGAGGACACCGCGCGGCTGACGCGTGCGGTCCAGCGGATCGGCCGGGTGGAGTAGCCGCTTCAAACGTGCCTACAGCAGTGGCGCGATCTCGGCGGCCGGCGTCGGCCGCCGCCTTCCGCTCGCTTACGGAACGGCTTCCGCTATCCGCTCGTAGCGCACGCGCTTGGCCCGCCCTCCGCTGGCTTCCAGTGCCGTAATAGCCTCACCCTCGCGCACCACACGCACATCCAGCCAGGCACGGAACAACGGGCTCGGTACGATGACGCGCAGATGATCGCCCTGGATGGGCGCCACCTCCCAGGGCTGCCCATGGGCCACCGGCCCCCGGGCGCGAACGAAGACCTTTCCTCCCGCCTCTTCCACCGTCCAGGTGGCGGCCATTTCCTGGCTGCGGTAGGTCCCGGCCAGCCCCGCCGGCAGAGCGGCACCCTCCGGCACCCGCTGCCAGATGCCCCGGGCGCCGGCATCCTGCTCCACCTCGACCGTGTCTGGCTCCAATCTGCGGACCAGGAAGACGCTGCTGCCGCGGGGCGAGGCGAGACGGCCATCCTCGGTCGCCTCAGCCGTGACGGTCAGACCGTGGGTAGAGAGGGTCGCCCCGCCCTTTTCCGGCAGCGCGATATCCAGCGTGGCACCGGTTTCCGGGTCCAGCCAGGTTCCAGCCAGCGGCTCCAGCTCGGCTTTGGGCGGCAGGGCCGGCACCGGATGCACGCCCGGCCGTGTCTCCAGCACCGCATCCAGCGCGCGGTGCCCCAGCAGGCTGGGGTCGGACGCGGCGTTGTTGGAGATGACGATCACCGTTACCTCCAGCCCCGGCACGCGCAGGAATTCCGTCCGGTAGCCGGGCCAGAGCCCACCATGGCTTGCCGTCTCCAGCCCGCGATAGGGCCGCACCACCAGGCCCCGCGCGTAGCGGTTGACCGTTGCGTTGGTGAAGGGCGTCTGCACCGTCAGCCCATCCAGCCAGCCTTCGCCAATGCGGCGCGTGGTGAAATTACGGTCCCACAGCGCGAGGTCCCGCACCGAGGAAACCAGCCCGCCCTCACCATGCAGCGGGAAGGCATGCGGCGCGCGCAGCCAGCCCCCTTGCCCATCCGGCATGTAGCCAGTCGCGAGGTTGGGGATGGTCTGGCGCACCTCCGGCGTCATAAGCGTCTCGCTCATGCCGAGAGGCGCGAAGATGCGGGTGTGCAGGAATTCCGGCAGCGGGGTGCCGGTCAGGCGCTCAACGATGAGCCCCAACAGCAGGAAGTTCGAGTTGCTGTAGAGAAAGCGCGTGCCGGGGGCAAAGTTCAGCGTGCGCTGCCGACAGATACCCTCCACCAGATCCTGCAACCGGATGGGCGTACCGAGATCAGCCCCGCCATGGCGCATAATCTCCAGCATGTCGCGGATGCCGGAGGTGTTGTGCATGAGATGCGCGACCGTCACGCGGTCCGCCAGAGCAGGCAGTTCCGGGAGATAGCTCCGCGCCTCCTCCTCCAGCGAAAGCTTGCCCTCCGCTGCCAGCATCAGGATGGCAGCGCAGGTGAACTGCTTAGAGACGGAAGCGATGCGGAAGCGCGTGGCGGGCCCGATCGGCACGCCATGCTCGATATTCGCCAGCCCCGCATGCCGATGGACCGCCAGCCGGCCGTCCAGCACCACACCGATGGTGGCGCCCGGTCCACCCACGGTGGCGAAGGGTTCCAGCAGCGCATCCACACGGCGTTCCAGCAAGGTCAGGTCGAGATCGGTCACGGCGTCCGTTTCCTCCGGCATCTTGTTGAAGGGGAGCTACTTCACATTCGTTCAGCGGTCACATGCTACGCGGCCCAGCAGGCGGCTCTGTGCCCTTCGCCGAGATCGCGCAGCAGAGGCTCTTCCTCGGCGCAGCGGGGCATGGCGATGGGGCAGCGGGCACGGAAGCGGCAGCCGCTCGGCAGCCGCGCGGGGTCCGGGGGCTCGCCCAGGGGCGGGGTAGTGGTTTCCCGCTGGGTGGGGTCGTAAGACGGCACGGCAGCCAGCAGCGTACGGGTATAAGGGTGCCGCGCCCCGGCATAGAGCGCCGCGCGCGGCGCCTGCTCCACAATGCGGCCGTAATACATAACGGCCACACGGTCAGCCATGTGCTCCACCACCGCCAGGTTGTGCGAGATGAACACCATGCCGAGGCCCCGCTCCGCCTGCACATCCTTCAGCAGGTTCAGGATCTGCGCCTGTACCGAGACATCGAGGGCGGAGACGGGCTCATCGCAAACCAGCAGGCGTGGCTCCAGCACCAGGGCACGGGCAATGCCGATGCGCTGGCGCTGCCCGCCGGAGAATTCATGCGGAAAGCGCTCCGCATGCTCCGGCCGCAGCCCGACACGCCGCAGCACCTGCGCCACGGCGGCCTGACGCCCGCTTCTGTTGCCGATGCCGTGCAGGTCGAGCCCCATGCGCACTGAGCTACCCACCGTGCGACGCGGATCGAGCGATGCCACGGGGTCCTGGAACACCATCTGCGCGTGGCGGCGCAGCGCTTTCAGCCGCGCCGGCGGCAGGTCGAACACGCGCTCTCCCTCGATCTCCACCGAGCCCTCATCGGGCTGGCGCAGGGCCAGCAGGGTGCGGCCAAGGGTCGATTTGCCGCAGCCGGACTCGCCCACCAACCCCAGCGTCTCCCCGGCGCTCACCTCCAGATCCACGCCATCGACGGCACGGACCCAGGCGAGCGGACGGCCCATCACCCCCGCCCGCACCGGGAAGCGGACCGCCAGCCCGGAGGCGCGCAGCAGCGGCACGCGGCTGTCTCCTGGCGCTCCGGTCACGACCATCCCTCCGGCAAGGGTTCGGCGGCCGGCGCGCCAGCCTGCAGCCAGCAGCGCGCCTGCCAGCCGGGCTGTGGCAGGAAGGACGGCGGCGCCTGCCGGTCACAACGTTCCGGACCAGCCTCGGCGCGGGAAGTGCAGCGTGGCGCGAAGGCACAGCCAGGGATTGGCCGGCCGAGATCGGGGATGCCGCCGGGGATTTCCCGCAGCCGCGCCTGAACGGCGCCCATGACCGGAGCGGAGCGCAGCAGGCCCTGGGTGTAAGGATGCGCCGGGCGGCTGAGGATCTCGGCCACCGGGGCATTCTCCACCACGCGGCCGGCATACATCACCGCTACCCTGTCGGCCATCTGGGCGATGACGCCAATGTCGTGCGTCACCAGGATCAGCGCTGTACCCAGCGCCCGGCAGCGCTCGCGCAGCAGGTCAAGGATCTGTGCCTGCACCGTCACGTCCAGCGCCGTGGTCGGCTCGTCGGCGATGAGCAGGCGCGGGCGCAGCGCCAGGGCGATGGCAATCATCACCCGTTGCGCCTGCCCGCCGGAGATTTCATGCGGATAGGCGCGCGCCTTCTCATCCGGATTGGGCAGCCCAACGGCGGCGAGCAGTTCCACGGCCTCCCGCCACGCCGCCTTGCGGCCCCGGCCGCCCCGCAGCCGCAATGGCTCGGCGATCTGCGCGCCGATGCGCATCACAGGGTCCAGGCTGGCCTTGGGTTGCTGGAAGATCATGGCGATGTCCCGCCCACGCAGCGCGGTCAGAGCCCGCGGAGGCATGGCGAGCACGTCCTGCCCATCGAACAGCACCTGGCCGGCGGCGATACGCCCGGGCGGGTCGATCAGCCGGAGGATGGAAAGCGCCAGCACCGTCTTGCCGCAACCGGATTCGCCCACGATGCCCAGCACCTCGCCAGCGCGCAGGCTGAGATCGACGCCATTCACCGCCCTTACGGCACCGGCACCTTCGCCGAACTGCGTGCGCAGCCCGCGCAGCTCCAGCAGCGGCGCCTCAGGCATCACGCGGGTCCAGCACATCGCGCAGCCCGTTGCCGAGCAGGTTCATCGAGAAGATGGCGATGAAGATGGCAAGCCCCGGCGCCGCGACCGCCCACCACGCCGTAAACAGGAAGGAGCGGGAATTGACCAGCATCGCCCCCCATTCCGGTGCGGGTGCCTGCGCCCCGAGCCCGAGGAAGGACAGCGCCGCCGCCGAGAGCGCCGCGATGGGCGTGGCGTAGGAGAGATAGACCACCAGCGGCGAGATGGTATTGGGCAGCACCGTACCGATGATGATCTGCGCCTCGCTGGCACCAAGGGCGCGGGCGGCCTCCACGTATTCCTCGCGCTTCACCGTCAGCGCCACGGAGCGGATGAGCCGCGCATAGCCCGGGATGCCGGCAATGCCGACAGCCACCATCGCCGTCCACAGGCTGGGGCCGAGGATGGCAACGATGGCCAGCACCAGCAGAATATAGGGGAAAGCCAGTAGCATGTCGGTGACACGCATGATGATGGCATCCGCCAGCGCCGAACCTGCCCCCGCCACCAGCCCCAGCAGGATGCCGAAACCTGCCGCGATGGAAGAGGCGATGAGGCAGATCAGCAGGAAATAGCGCGTGCCATAGATCAGCCGGCTGGCGAGGTCGCGGCCCACCTCATCGGTACCCAGCCAGTGGGTCGCGCTGGGCGGTTGCAGGCGGCCCAGCGTGTTCACCGCTAACGGGTCGTGCGGTGCGATCCAAGGTGCGAAGGCAGCGCAGAACAGGATCAGCATCAGCACACCGCCGCCGATCCGCGCCGACGGGTTACGGGCCAGCCTTCCCAGCGCCCATCGCATCCCCCCACGCCGGGCAACCGGCACGGTCTCAGCCATGCTCATGAGTTGTAATCCACGCGTGGGTCGACCCAGGCGTAGAGGATATCGACCACGAGATTGGCGACGATATGCGCGCCAGCGCTGATCAGGATAATGGCCTGGGTCAACGCGAAATCCCGCCACTGGATAGCCTTCACGCCCAGCTCCCCAATACCTCGCCAGCCGAAGATGACCTCGATGATGAAGGCCCCGCCGAGCAGATTGCCGAATTGCAGGCCGATCACGGTCATGACTGCCAGCAGCGTGCCGGGCAGAGCATGGCGCATAATGACGGAGAACTCGCCCATGCCACGGGCACGAGCGGCGCGGATGTGATCGCGGCGCAGGATCTCAATCATCGCCGAGCGTGCAATGCGGGAAAGTGGTGCCGCTTCGATGAGCCCCAGTGTCAGCGCCGGTAGCAACAACGCCGCACCGCCGCGCGGCACCACGGGAATCCACATGAGCCAGACGGCGAAGACAAGGATCAGCAGCAGGCCGAAGAAGAAAGCTGGCATCGAGATACCGAGCAGCCCCACCGTCATGGCGCCGACATCGAGCCAGGTGTCCTTCTTCGCCGCCGAGAGGATGCCCATGGGCACGCCGATGCCGATGCCGATCAGCAGGGCGGCCCCGGTGAGCTGCAAGGTGTTGAGGAAACGGTAGCCGATTTCCTCCGACACCGGGCGGCGCAAGCGGATGGATTCACCAAAATCGCCCTGCAGCACGTTGGCGCTGTAGCGGACAAACTGTACGTACCACGGCTGGTCCAGCCCGTAGCGCTCGCGCATCGCCGCCATGGCCTCAGCCGCTTCGTCCTCCGTGACCTGGCCTTCATACATGGCGCTGACCGCGTCCGTCGGGATCACCGCCTGGATGAGGAAGGTGAGCAGCAGGATGCCGGCCACCACGGGCAGCGCCACCAGCAGGCGGCGCAGGATATACCGGCTCACCAGTTGCTCATGCGTACGTCGCCGTGGAGCACCTGATTCAGGTAGTCGAACTTGTAATTCTGCAACCCGGCCTGCGTGATGGTCACCTGATGGCTGGTCAGGATGGGAATCATCAGTCGCCGCTCCAGGATCGCCTGCTGCGCTTCGGAAACCACCTTCTGCCGCGCCGCTGGGTCCAGTGTGGAATCGACGGCGGTCAGAATGCGCGTCAGTTCTTCATCCGGCGGCAGGTTGCGGCGATGTCCCGGCGGGCGGAACAGGTTGGTCAATACCAGCGGGTCCGAATAGGTCCAGCGGTTCAGGGTCATGTCCCAGCCTTCGCGCAGCAGCGAGGGGTAGAAGGTTCCCCAGTCTGCCGTGGAAACCTCGGCCTGGATGCCGATGGCGGCGAGGTTGCTCTGGATCACCGCAAGCGCGCGGTCGGTCACTGGGTTGGCGTAGGAGCGAATGGCGAATTTCGCCTCCTTCCCTTCCTTCGCCCGCAAGCCGCCCGAGCCTGCTTTCCAGCCCGCTTGGTCCAGCAGCGCCTTGGCCTTTTCCGGATCGTAAGGTGTGCCGTAGCGCTCGGCCACCGCCGCATCATAGCCCGGAATACCGCTGGAAAGCGGGCTCAGGTTGATGACGCCATAACCGCTATAGGCAGCACGCAGGATGGCCTCGCGGTCGATGGCATGGCTGATCGCATCCCGCATCGTCCGGTCGTCGAAGGGCGGGCGGTAAGAGAACTCCATGAAAAATATGTTTTTCGCCTTGTCGTCAATGACGACGGAGAAACGGCGGTCCTGGCGCAGCCTTTCCACCGTATCAGTCTGCAACTCGGCAGCACTCAGCTCGCCGGTCTGCAAGGCAGAGAAGGCGACGCCCTCCTCCGGCAGCACGCTGAGCGTGATCTGGTCGGCGTAAGGGACGCCTTTGTTCACCGCATCCGGCCGGAGCTGGCGGTAGCGCGGATTGCGCACCAGTACGATCTCACTGCCCGCCGACCAGGATTTGAACATAAAGGGGCCAGTGCCGACCGGGCGACGCCCATATTGCCGGCCCGCCTTTTGCACCGCAGCAGGCGAATTGAATCCGTAGCCGGCGCCTGTAAAAAGGATCATGGCGGCCGCGAAGGGCCGGCTGAAGCTCAGGCGGACGGTCAGGGGGTCCACCACCTCGCAGCTTTCCAGCGCACCGATCTGCCCACGCACCGGGGAGGCCATTTTCGGATCGAGGATATTGTCGAAATGGAACTTCACTGATGCGGCATCGAAGTCGGTGCCATCATGGAACTTGGTGCCAGGACGCAGCCGGAAGGTAATCTGCTTGTTATCCTCGCTGAAGGACCATGATTCCGCCAGCCAGGGCTGCGGCTTGCCCTCCGCGTCGATATAGACGAGCCGATCATGCAGGAAGTTCAAGCAGGTATTGACCGTCAGCGAGACACTCTGCCCGCTATAGAGGGATTCCGGATCCTCCGTCAGACGGTAGCGCAGTTCCTTCACGCCTGCTGCTGTGGCGCGGCGCGCCGGCAACAGAGCCAGTCCCGGCCCTGCCAGGGCAGACAAAGCCAAGAGCGAACGGCGAGTGGACATGGCGGTCGATCTCCCCTCTACAACCCCGGCAAGGAAGCCCAGTCACCGGCTTCCAGGATTTCATCAGTGTTCGTTAATGAAATTTAAAAAGCAAGGATTGTGCCGATAGGAAATTGGCCCTGCCACTGCTGACAGTGTGAATCCTGCCTACCGACCGGACACCCGTTGCACGTCAAACTGGCAGGAAACCAGCCGAAGCTTTCCATCCAGCTATATGGAGGGACATAGCTTCTGGTTGCGTCAAGCACGCTGCACTTGCGAACAGACCGTGAGGAGAGGAAGCCCCGGCCGCCCATGCGCCCAGCCGGCTAGAAAGCGGTCAGCGAGAAAGGGGCATTGGCGCGCCGGACACGGGGTCGCGCACCAGACACCACAGCTTTTCGTCGGGGGGCGGCTGGCAACCCGGCCACCATGTCTCCTGGCAGGAACGATTGGCACGGGTGGTCCAACGGGGAGCAGCGGTGCACTGCCTCCAATTCTCGGGGCTGGCCGCCGGTCCCTCAAAATAAATCGTCTCCAGCCAGACATAGCCCAGCTTCTCAAGAGCGGGCACGAGCTCGGCAACCCACGGCCATTTCGCCGGTAGCGCGGGGCGGGCAACGGCAATGGCGCCGCGCGTCACAGCGCGCCGATAACCCTTGAGGAAGTGGGACTCCAGCCGGACGCCAAAGCGCCCTCCCCCGATGCCCAGCCTCGCCTCCGCCACGGTGAACTGGCAAGCGTCGGGGAGAATGAGCGCGGTTGGGAAAGCCAACATGGTGCCGGGGAATGTGCCGGCCCGCGCAAACAGATCGATCTCGAAGAAGTAACCCAGAACACGCATGCGCTGCATCGTCTGCTGCACGTGCTCCGTTTCCTTTCCCGGCGGGACGCTCTGCCAGAGCTGCGACAAGGCGCGCCACACCCG
Source organism: Acetobacteraceae bacterium AT-5844 (assembly GCA_000245075.1). GTDB lineage: Bacteria > Pseudomonadota > Alphaproteobacteria > Acetobacterales > Acetobacteraceae > Pseudoroseomonas. Next base: position 10,437 of record JH599922.1, on the reverse strand, counting down.
GGCGGCGGCGGCATAATCCGGCTCCGTCGCGGCCCAATGCCGTTCCAGCGACGCACCGAAGCCCCGACCCTCCCCCTCCTTTTGTGCCTGCAATGTCCGGAGAATAACTTCCTGCGCGCCCACTCCGCCCCAGGAGACGATATGCGCGAGATGATGCGGCTTCCCCACGGCGTCGAGATAGGCCTGGGTGAGATAGCCCACGCCCTGCGCCGTCAACCCGCCCTGACTTTGCCCGGTGAACAGCACCTCGCCGCCATGGACCAGGTCCTGGGCGTAGGTGGCCGCGTCTTCCACTAGCTGTAATGCCGCGTTGGAGGTGAATTGCGCCCGCCCGAAGGTCAGGCCGGAAGCCCAGCTGCGGAAGTCCAGATGCTCGAAAACATGGGTGCCGGCGATGGCATAGATCCGATGAGGGACCCTGCCCTCGCCTCGCCGGGCCTCCAGCACAGCTGCGGAAAAACCTGTAAATTCATCGGCATAGAGACGAATCAGCCGATAACCCGGCATGGCCTCGGCCAGTTCCGTCTCATCCAGCCAGGGGCGCGGCTCCCCATCCGGGGTCGTGTGGCGAACGTCGTAAGCGATATCCGCCGCAATGACGGTCGCCTCATCCACGGCCCATAGCGGCCGAAGGCGGGACCGGCGATCCTGCAGCACCTGCCGCGCGTCCTGCCCCGGCAGATAAACAGTGGCCGGATTGCCCGCCGGCGCTTCCAGGCTCCGCACTGGGCCGAGGCGCATTTCTATGCGCAATGAGCCGCGAGAGCCTTCAAGGACGGTGCGAACGTTATGGCGGGCGAAGATATCCCGCGCGAAGGGTAGGAGTTCGGTCAGGGGGAGCGTGAGGTGTCGCGCCTGGTCCACAGCCAGGCTGGTACCCGGGCCGCAGCGGTCCAACTGGGCCTGCGCCAGATCACCTCCGCGCGGCGGCGAAATCACGTCCTGTGCCGCGGCAAAAGCAGGCAGGAGGCAGGATAACGCCAAGACAAGGCGGGTCAGCAAGCAGAGCGATCCTGACGCGCCATATCTAATAGCGGCCGCCGGGCCGCTCTGGGGGCGGTAGGCGCCAAGGCATCAGCGCTACGCCGCCGGCAGCGCCACACGCGCTAGCTTCCCTATTAGGAGTGATAGCCGTTCTCCTTCCCTTCCTGGGCTACAAGGCCTGCTGGATAGCCCATCCGGTACGCCTTGCGGAGTCCCGCCTCCCCCGAAGGAAGGGAACCGCGTCGTAGGAGCCGGGCCGGCGCGCGGCCGAAGAGGAACGCCTCTACCGGCGCATCCCGACCGCGGCGGAATCACCCGATGCGCCCACGGGCCCCGCCGGGAGCGAGGAAGAAGGACGGTTGAGCGGCCTTACCCAGGATCCCCCCCCGGAGAATGGGAAGGCTCGGGCGGCTGCGTGTCGCAGCCGCCTGAATATTGTTCTGGCGTCAGCCGATGAATACGCCGTCCTCTGCCAGCTTCTGCAGCGCGGCCAAGCCCTCCTCCGAGGCAAGAAAGCCTTGAGCGACAACGGCACGGTCCATCCCGTTCTCCAGCGCGGCGGTCCAGAAATTCATGCCCTCGGCATCGCCTTCCCGGCCAAGCGCCTGACTATAAAGCGTCTGGACATAGGCAGTATTGTCCATGCTTCCGGTGAGCGCCTGGAATTCAGCCGAGCGCGTCATGGCGGACATGATCTCGCCGAGGCCGGCGCCCTCGTTCTCCATCTCGTTCCAGAACACCAGCCCTGCCTGGTCTGGCGCGCGGTCAAGCAGCACGTCGTAGGCCCGGGCAATCTGCGTCACGCCCAGGTCGCTCACCAGCAACGGCGTATCGCCCTGTACCGCCGCTGCCTCAGTGCTGGAAGCGATGCCGAACAGCACATCGCCCCGGCCCAGTCCCTTCTCCAGCACGCCCGTCCAGAAGGAGAGTTCGGACGCCGAGGCCGTGCGGCCCAGCAGGCTGCCATAAAGTTCACCGACGAAGGCGTCATCCGACATGCTGCCACCGCCGGCAGCTTCCGGGCTGGCCAACATCTCGCCGGCAATCTGGCCGAGATCCATGCCCTGCGCCTGCCGCTCCGCCCACCAGGCGAGGCCGAAGGCATCCGAGCCACGGCCAAGCGCGCCTTCATATAGCCGCTCAATCACATGGCCCGTGCCAGCCGCGTTCAGCTCCAGGGTGCCATCGAGGAAGCGAATGGCTTCGACCCCCTCCATGATGTCCGCGCCGTCCGGGCCGGAGACACCGTGCAGTGTTTCGCCGAGCGTGATCGTGTAGGCGCTACGGAGCTGGCCGTAGGCGACCACATCGTAGCCATCGCCACCGACGAAGTGGTCGTTGCCTTCCCCGCCGACCAGCACATCGTTCCCATCGCCGCCCGTCACCGGGTTGTAGGGCTCCGGCACGGAGCCGGTGAGGTCGACCACGCGCACATCGTCGTAGGAGACGCCGGCATTGCCCCAGTTGTAGAGGCCGAAGGTGCCCTGATTCGTGTCATGGATCTCGATCGGCACGGTGAAGAGCGCCACGCCGCCGAGCCAGGCCTGCAGCTTGCCGCCGACGATCTCGGTATGAAGCTGGTTGGTCCCCTCCGCATCGTAGCGCGCCACGCCCTGCCACAGCGTCTCCTCGATACCGTCCTTCAGGCTGAAGAGCTGGCTGAGGCCGGTCTGGTTGTCGAATTCCAGCTTGTAGTAGTTGTTCCCGTCCACATAGTGCAGCAGCAGGCCGACGCCCCCGCCCGCCGGGGCCGTGAAGGTGACATCGACCGCATAGTCCTTCCACTCCGCCGCGCCCTCACCTTCATAAAGCGCGTAGGTACCCTTGCGGAGGGCGTGGATGCCGTCGCCCAGCGGGCTCCAGTTCAGGCTCCACTCGGCGGTCGGCGCCGTGTCGCCGCTGCCACCCAGCTCGCGGCTGTAGCGGTTGGCCGACTGCACCAGCTTGCCATCCTGCACGGACCAGCTGGCCGCGCTGCCCAGCTCCCCCTCGTCCACGAAGCGCCAGCCGGTGGTGCCGTTGGAGAAATCCTCCTGTACCAGCACGTCCTTGGCGGCGATCACCTCCACCTTCACGGTATCGCTGGCCGCGCCGGCCGCGTTGCTGAGGTCCACCCGCAGCAGATGCGCACCCGTGCCGAGGGTGACAGTGGCCTCGGCCCCGATTGCCAGCGCCGTGCCGTCCTGGCTCCAGGACACCAGCGTCTCCGCATCCAGCCCGAAGCTGGCAAGTGCGGAGAGGTCGATCTCGGCGATGCCGTCGCCATCGGTATCGACGACGCGGATGGTCTTGCCCGCATCGGCGATCAGCGTGTTCTGGCGCACGAAGATATCGTCGAACACCACCTGGCGCTGGCCTTCGGACCAGAGCCCCACCGTGCCGCCGGTGAGCGCGGTGCCGCTATCGGCTACCGCGCCGCCGAACAGCGCCTCTCCATCCAGCGTCGCCATCAGTTTTCCGTCCGCGACGGCCAGCTCCACGCTCATCGCACGGTCGAATGGGCTGGTCGCCGTCTCGCTGGCCAGCACCGTCTCCACACCATTCTGCATCTTGATGAGCTGGCGGGTATTGTCAGCGATGTCGAAGCTCAGACGGTAGTAGTTCTGGTCGTCCTTGTAATAAGCGACGAGGCCAAGGCCCTTCTGGTCTTCCGCCAGCAGGGTGGCGGAGACGGTGTAGCCTGCCCAGCTCTCACTGCCCTGGCCCTGCCAGCGCATGATGCCGCCCGCGCCGTCAAAAGCCCGCATGGCGCCCTGGGCGGCGGCGATGCCCTCGGCCGCCGTGTCGCGCGAATTCACGCTACCCGCGAGCTGCCAGTTGCCGCCGGGGGACTGCCAGCCCGTGCTGTTGCCATCGTTGAAATTCTCGTGCAGCAGCGTGGCGGCACCGGTGACGGCCACCTTCACCTCGTCGGTGCTGACGGTGCCGCCGGCATCCGTCACCCGCAGCGTCAGCCGGTGCACGCCGGCGCCGAGGGAGAGGTCAGCCTTGGCATCAGCGGCAAGCACCTCGCCATCGGCATTCAGCCACTCATAGCGGAGGATCTGGTGCAGCGGGTCCACCGACTTCGCCGCGTCGAGCGTCACCACGGCGGCCTCGCCGCTTGCCTCGACAGTCTGGTCGTCCCCTGCATTGGCGCGGAACTGGGTTTCCGGCTTGCCGAGATAGACCCCCGTCACCGTTTCCTGATGTTCACGCAGCGCGCCCGTCAGCTGCTTGCCCGTGCTGGTGCCGATCGTCTGGGACATGCTGCCGGGGCCGAAGGTCGCTTCCAGCGAACCGTCGGTGAAGTTGAACTGCGTGCTGTTCACGCCTTCCAGCGGCCCGCTGAAGGGGCCACCGGTCGTGACACCGCCCAGCGCCTGCACTTCCTCCGCGCTCAGCGCCTTCTCGACAAGGGCAAAGGAGGAAAGCGAGAAGACCGGCGTCTCATAGCTGTCATCGGCGAAGATGAGGAAGCCATCCTTCGTGATATTGAAGACGGCGCCGACCGTCTGCGTGCCCTGCAATACGCCATCGACGTATTTGCCGAGGGTGAAGGTGGAGCCGCCCTCGCCCACCCGCTCCAGGGTGAAGACCACGCGGTGCCAGCCATCGAGCGGCAGGTTGCCCTCATCCTGGCCGTTGGTGCCGACCAGTGCGTGGCCGTCGCGGAAGTTCAGCCAGAGGTCGCCATCGGTAACGTTGTTCAGGTCGCTTTGGAAGAAGACGCCGAGGCCATCCTGCTGCGGCAGGTAAAGGTCGTAGACCAGCGTGTAGGAGTCGAAAGTCGTGCCGCCATCGGCAGGGCCGAAGCCCGGCGTCACCTTCAGTCCGTTATTCGGGTCGAATTTCGGTGCGCTCAGAACATGCGCCTCGCCACCGGGGATTTCCGGCAGGCCCAGCTCGGCGGGCGTTCCGAAAGTGATGGGCTGGATGTCCACCTCCGGCTTGCCACCTTCGCCCCCGCTGCCATCGCGGGAGGGCTCCGGATCACCGCGAGAGCCCGTGAGGTACTCACCGGTCGCGGAGAGGTAGGTCTCCGTGTAGAAGGCGTTGTTGTCAGGGTCGATGGTCACCAGGCGGATGGCGCCATTGCCGCCATTGCCGCCCTGGGTCGCATCGCCATTACCCGTGGCCTCCAGCGACACGCCGTTCTGGTAATTCACCAGCATCTGGAAGACCGGCTGCCCGGCTTCATTGTAGCTGACGATGGTCTCCGCCCCGTCGCCGAACACGTGGCCGGAAAAGACGAAGCTGACATTGCTGTGCTTGGAAACGAGGCTCTGCCACATGTCCTCGCCGTCATTGGCGTTCTCGGCACTGTTGCCGATGCCATAGTCCTTGCCGGTGCCCTCGGCATAGAGCGGGCCGGAGTAGTTGTCGGCGCGCGTGCCCATATTGGTGTAGTGGTGGGTGGTGATGATGGCGCGCTTGTCGGAATTCGCGTCCAGCACCTCGCCCGCCCAGCGCAGTACATCGTCCCGCGCGCCGAATTCGAGCGCCAGCACGATCCAATCCGTGCCGTCGGCGCCGGTGAAGCTGTACCAGGCGTTGTTCGTCTCGTCCGGGTTCTGATCGTACACGCCGCCGAGCGTGGAGTGCTCCTTCATGTAGTCGACGCTGAAATATTCCGACTGAAGCGAGCCGTAATTATTGGCGCTGCCCCCGCCGCCCTGATCATGGTTGCCCGGCAGCATGGAATAGGGGACCACGCCATTGAGCGTGGCGAAGGCGCTCTTCGCGATATCCCACTGCGCCGCCTGGTTGCTGGCCACCACGTCGCCCACGCTCATCACGAAGCGCAGGTCCATAGCGTCGGCGTTGTCCGCCAGCCATTGCGTCATGCCGTTCAGGATGCGCTCGCCCTGGCCGGCGAAGACGTAGTCCTGCGTGTCCGGCAGCACGGCAATGGTATAGGCATTCTCGCCCGCCATGCGCAGGCGGAAATTGTCGGAGACGGAGAGGCCACTGGCGTCCGTTGCCGTCACGGTCACGTCGTCGAAGCCGATGGCGCCCAGGCTGAGCACCAGCTTGCCATCCACCACCTGAGCGCCGGTGACGGTCTTACCTTCGGAGGTGGTGACGGTGTAGGTCAGCCTCTCACCCTCAAACACACCCGCCAGGTCGATTTCCAGGCTCTGCTGCGCCGGCGTTACGCGATGGTCGGCAAGGGCCGAGACCAGCGTCGGACCGGCGGAAAGACCCACTTCCGTCATGGTGCCGGGGCCGTAGGTCGCCGCCAGCGTGCCGCCATTGAAGTCGAACTGCGTGGCGACGCCGGCCTCGGGCTGGGTGGCGATGATGCCGCCCGCCTGCGCGCCGCCCAGGGCCGTGACCTCGGCCTCGCTCATCGCACGGTCCGTCACATGCAGGCTGTTCAGCCAGCCGCCCCAGCTCTCCCCGTCATTGTCGGAGAACAGCATGAAGCCCTTGGCGCCATCGATGGTGAAGCGGCTGCTTTCCACCACCTGGCTGCCGATCTTGATACCATCGACAAACTTGGTCAGCAGGGCAGTGCCGTCGCCCGCATCGGCCACCGTCACCGCCACCCGGTGCCAGCCGCCGAATTCCATGCCCGTGGCGTCATACTGGCCGCTGATGCCAAGGCCGATGCTGCCATCATCCAGCCGCCTCAGGAACAGCTCCGCATCGCCATCGCTGGTCTGCAGCAGAGCGCCATAGTCACTCTCCTGCCCCTCGGGGATCAGCAGGTCCATCACCAGCGTGTAGCTGGCCATGCTCCCGGAAACGCCAGGGGTAATGGCATAGCCATCGCCCGGCTCCGTGACGGGGAAGCCCAGCACGCCCTCATTGGCACTGCCGGGCAGCGGGCCGGCGCCAAGCTCGGCGGCGTCGCCGATGGCGCTGCCATCCTGCGCGCGGCGGTTCATGCTGCCGGCGCCGAAGCTGGCGGCGAAGGTGCCGTTCTCGAAGTCGAACTGCGTGGCCTGTCCAGGGGCGCCGGTGGCGTCGAAAATACCGCCGGCCTTGGTGCCGCCCAGCGCCGCCATCTGCTCGCCTGTCAGAGCCACATCGGTCACGGCGAAACTCGCCAGATAACCGCCGGAAACTTCGCCATCCTCATCAGTCATGATGAGGAAGCCAGTCTCGCCATTCAGGGTGAAGCGGGCGGTATCGACGCTCTGGGTGCCGACCACGACGCCATCGATATACTTCACCAGCAACGATGTGCCATCGCCCTGGTCCGTCACGGTGAAACCGACGCGGTGCCAGTCGCTGGCGCTGGCGCTGCCCTCATACTGCCCCGAAATGCCGCTGCCGAAGACGGTCTTGCCCTCGCCGGTCCAGCGCAGGAACAGGTCGCCGTCATTGCCGTTGGTGGCGTCCGTCTGCAGCAACCCGGCATAGGTCGCCATGGAGTCCGCGTCGATCTGCAGGTCGTAGACCAGGGTGAAGGTGGTAAGCGAACCCAGGCCGGCCTTGACCAGGAAGCCTTCATTGCTGCCCGCGGCGGGGTAGCGCAGCACGCCCTCCGCAGCATCCGGCAGCGGCGGCAGGCCGAGCGCGGCAAGGTCGTCCACCCGCCCGGCCTCGGCGGCGTCGCGCGCTTCCAGGCTACCGGGGCCGAAGCTCGCCGCAAGGTCGCCCTGGCTGAAATCGAACTGCGTGGCGTTGCCGCTGGGCGCCGGCAGGATGCCGCCCGCGCTGGTGCCGCCAAGGTCCGCGACCTCCGCCGCGCTCATGGCCGCGGGCTGGAACAGGAAGCCGCCCAGTGCGCCTTCCCGCGTCTCGCCATCCTCATCGGTCAGGATCAGGAAGCCCTCGGCGCCGTCGATGGTGTAGCGGGCGGTCTCCACCTCCTGGCGGCCGGCCAGAGTGCCGTCGATGTATTTCGACAGCATGGTCTTGCCGTTGCCGAGATCCTCGAAGGTGAAGGCCAGGCGGTGCCAGGCGCCGTAGCTCGCCTCGCCCTCATACACGCCGCCAATGCCAACGCCCCCGGTATCGCCATTCTGGCGGACGAAGAGATCGGCATCGCTGCCATTCGTCAGGTCCGTCTGCAGCAGGGCAGCGAAGCTGGAACCCTCGCCCGGCGTCAGCAGCAGGTCATAGACCAGGGTGAAGCTGGTGATGCTGCCGCCGAGGCCGGGCATGACCCGGTAGCCGCCCGTGGTGCTGGCGGCGGGGAATAGCAGGGCGTTGTCCGCGCCGCCCGGCAGGGCGGGCAGATTCTGGCCCAGGAGGGTGTCGAAGACAGAGGTGGTGCTCATGCAGGCGCTTCCTTTCCGGCGGCGCGCACCATCCTTGGCTTCGGCGACAGTTTGATGACGGATTTGGCAAAACTTGGTTTAAGTTGTGATTGTGTGGATATACGCTGGATGTCCACGCCGAAATGCCACAAAATGCCCCGAACGCACACGGGTTGATGATCGAGTCATGTTTTCCGAGGAGCGGCGCAGGCTGATCGTCGAGCGCTTGAAGGGTCAGCGCGGCACAGGTGTCGAGGCGCTGGCGGAGGGGCTGGGCGTCTCCCGCGAAACGGTGCGGCGGGATTTATTGGCGCTGGAAGCGGAGGGGGTGTTGCGTCGCGTACATGGCGGCGCCGTGCTGACCACCGAAATGCAGCCGGAGCCCCCTCTGGCACGCCGCATGAAGCAGCACCGGCCGGAAAAGGAAGCCATCGCGCAGGCGGTAGCCGCGATGCTGCGCCCCGGCCAGACGCTCTTCATTGATGCCGGCAGCACCACCGCCCTGCTGGCCCTGGCCTTGGCGCCGCTCAGCGGCCTGACCATCCTCACCAATTCGCCGGATGTGGCATTGGCGCTGCGATCCCGCCAAAGCGAGCATGAGATCATGCTGCTAGGCGGCTGGCTACGGCAAGACATACCGGGTGTCCATGGCGAGAGCACGATGGCGGAGATCATGCGGTTCAACGCCGATCTGGCATTGATCGCGCCCATGGCGTTGCACCCCACGGAAGGCGCGACAAACTACATGGTGCCGGAAGCCGAGATCGCCCGGCTCATGATCCAGCGTAGCCGCAAGACGGTGATGATGGCTGTCAGCAGCAAACTCGGCCAGATCAGCCGTGCGCAGATCTGCGCCTGTACCGAGATCGACCTGTTGGTAACCGATTTCGACGGTTCCTGTCAGGAACAGGATTTCCTCCTGGCGGGGGTGAAGGAAGTCATCATCGCCGGGCATGGCTAGAGCGCGAGCTCAGGCTCTTCCGGTGGTGGTCTCTGCCGCCGCCACCGTGGTCGCGCCTGAACCCCTCACGTCTTGCCCAATGAACGATCCCAGCTCTGCCGCAGTGAATGCACCATGACTTCACTGCCCCTGTCTGCGAAGGGAAGGAAGCAGGACGTCACGGCTCAACCATCGGGAAACACGCGGGACCATTCCTCGCGCATCGAGGTCACGGTCCAGCCATTCGTCGGCGCCAGGTCCAGTGCCTTGTCCAGCCGGCCGAAATGGCTCTGCCGGTCATAGGCAACCTCGCGCGCCGCATCGTCGTGATGCACGATCAGCCCGAAGCGCCGGCCGGCTCCGGCCGTGACGTATTGCAGCATCTGCAGGTCACCGTCGGAATTGCCGAAGGCGGCGATGGGGCGCCGGCCAATGAACTTGTTGATGGCGACCGGTTTGCCCGGTCCGTCATCGATAAAATCCACCTCAGGCAGGCGGATCAATTCCGGTTTGCCACCTTGCGGAATGCGGAACTGCGTCCTGATGGAGGAGCCGATCACCTGTTCCGGGCGAACGCCGTAAACCTCCTCGCTGAAAACCCGCATCAGTTCGATGCCGCCGCCCGAGACGATGTAGGTCTTGAATCCCTGGCTCCGCAGCAGGGCCAGCACCTCCAGCATCGGCTGGTAGATAGTGCGCGTATAGGGGCGCTGGAACTTCGGGTGGCGTGCTGTCCTGATCCAGTCGGAGACAATTCGCGCGAATTCCTCCGTGGTCATCCCGGCATGGGTGGCCAGCAGCACCTCTATGATGCCACGCTCGCCTGCCGCATGCAGCGCCGCCTCATCGCCTTCCAACGCGGCGCGAAAGGGTTGCCGCGTGGCCCAGTCCGGGTGCTGCGGCGCCAGCGCCTTCACGCGGTCCAGCGTGAACACGAGTTGCACGGTAGGAATCTCGCACCACAGCGTGCCGTCATTGTCGAACACGGCAATCCGCTCCGCCGCGGGCACGAAATCCTGCGAGCCCTCGGTCGTGACGGCACGAACAAAATCGAGGATCGCGGTTTTCGAGCGCCCGTCACGCCAGGACGGCAACGGGTCCGTGCCGGTCTGGGCGCGGGTCCTGGTGGCGATGAACAATCCGGTGCCCAGTCCCAGGGCGCCAAAGCCACGGCGCGAAAGCTGGCCAAACGCGGTCATGGTGTTTCCTCCTCGGTCATCGGGCCCAGCCCGGCAGGGTGACGCGCGGCGCCCGGCGGGGGGCACTGGCAGGGTTGAGGGCCGGCAGGCGGGACGGGTGCCGGGCCGGGCCAGCACGCCG
>JH599921.1 GCA_000245075.1 Acetobacteraceae bacterium AT-5844 | reverse complement strand
CCCGCCGCCCCTGCCCGCCCCGCCCGCGCAGGCCGCAGCGCGACCGTGCTGCCCATGCCCGCCACCCCGGCCACCGCCTCCGCCGCCAGCCTGGCCGCGGGGGCTGGCACGCTGGAGGCGCTACAGGAGGCTATGCGGCAGGTGGATACCCCGCTGCGGGAGACCGCCACCAACATGGTCTTCGCCGATGGCCGCCCCGGTGCGCCGGTCATGTTCGTCGGCGAGGCTCCGGGCGCGGATGAGGACCGGCAGGGCAAGCCCTTCGTCGGCCTCTCCGGCCAGTTGCTGGACCGGATGCTGGCGAGCATCGGCCTGGACCGCAAGGCGGAGGAGCCGGAGAAATCCTTCTACATCAGCAATATCCTGCCCTGGCGCCCGCCAGGCAACCGCAATCCCACGGATGCGGAGGTGATGCTCTTCCTGCCTTTCGTCATGCGCCACATCGCCCTGGCACGGCCCCGAAGGCTGGTGCTGCTGGGCGGCGTCTCTGCCAAATCGCTGCTGCGCGCGAAGGAGGGCATCACCCGCCTGCGGGGCCGCTGGCACAGCCTGGAGACCGAGGCCGGACCTATCCCGGTGCTGCCCACCTGGCACCCGGCCTACCTGCTCCGCACCCCCTCCGCCAAGCGGGATGCGTGGGCGGACCTGCTCCTGCTCAGGCGCAGCCTCGACTCCGATAACAACGCTCCAGCCTCTGATTCATAACAAAAGAGTGTAGGGAACTTTCCTTACAACCGCCTGTTATTAACCAGCCTGTCTCGCATACCGAGATTCATCTCGGTTTCCGGAATTGCCGGGGGCGGCATAGCCCCGTATGGCATGCCGGCCATGCAAGCGATCTGCCCCATGGCCCTGCGTCACCGCCTCCTTGCCATTCTCGGCCTGGGCGTGGTGGCGACGACCACTGTCGGGGTTCAGGTCCCGGCTTTGGCGCAAGGGGCCGGAGAGACCGCCCTCGCTGAACAGGCCATGAATGTGCCGCGCCCGAACCTCCGTAGTGGGGTTCCGGGACTGCCGCAGGTTCTCGCGCCTTCCGATGCGGCCCGCCTGGGCCGTATCTTCGACCTTCAGGCGAGGGGTGAGACGAACACTGCCATTCGAGAAGCCGAGCGGCTCGATGACCGCCGGCTTATGGGCCACATCCTGGCCGACCGCTGGCTGCGCCCCGGCGCCGCCGAGCCTTCGGTCAACGAGCTGCACGCCTGGCTCGCGGATTACTCGGACCTACCCGACGCCACCGCCATCTACGCCATGCTGCGCCGTCGGCTGCCGCAGAACGCACCGCAGCCGCCCGCGCCGCCTGACGACTCGCTGAGCGCCGATGCCGACACGGTGCCGGAGGAACGCGACCCCGCCGCCCGCGTGGTCCAGCGCGACGCCCGGCTGGACCGCACCGTCCGCAGCCGTGCCGGCGAGGGCGATGTGAATGGCGCCCTCTCCGCCATCGCCCGCGGCGCCAGCGGCACCTATGCCGCGCTGCTGCAGGGTGAGGTCGCCCTCGCCCTGTTCCACAAGGCGCGGGACGAGGAAGCCTATCGCCTGGCCGCCGAGGTGGCGCGCCAGAACCCCAACATCGCTCACCCCGCCTTCGTGGCCGGCCTCGCTGCCTGGGGCATGGGCCGGCCGGATCTCGCGCTCACGCAGTTCGAGGCCTCGGCCCGCGCCGAGATCGGCCCCGCGGCCCTCCGCGCCGCCGCCTCCTTCTGGACGGCCCGCGCCGCCGTGCGCACCCGCCGCCCGCAGCTCTACGTCCCCTGGATGCTCCAGGCGGCGCAGGAACCCCGCACCTTCTACGGGCTCATCGCCCGCCGCGTGCTCGGCCTGCCCCCCGGCTTCGCCTGGGAACAGGAAATCGCCGGCGAGGCCGAGGGCATCGCACTGGCCGAAACTGCTGCCGGCTGGCGCGCCCTGGCGCTGCTCCAGATCGGCCAGCGGGACCGGGCGGAAGCGGAACTCCGCCGCCTCTGGCCCATCGCCCAGAACAATCCGGGCCTCTCCAGCGCCATGCTGGCCGTGGCCCGGCAGGCGGACATGACGGAGCTGGTCTCGCAGGTCGCCTCCCTCGCGCAGACGCGTGACGGCCGCCCGCGTGACTACGACCGCTTCCCCCTGCCCCGGCTGCAGCCGACCGGCGGCTTCAGCGTGGACCCCGCCCTGATCTACGCCGTGGCATTACAGGAATCCCGCTTCGACGCCCGCGCCGTCTCCCCGGCCGGCGCCCGGGGCCTGATGCAGATCATGCCCGCCACCGCCGCCTACATCCTCAGCGATCCCAGCCTGCGCGGCCGGGGCGTGGCGCGGCTGAACGACCCCTCCTTCTCCCTGGAGGTGGCGCAGCGCTACCTGCACCATCTGGTGGAGCGGGACGTCGTGGATGGCGATCTGATCCGTGTGCTGGCGGCCTATAACAACGGTCCCGGAAACCTGGCGCGCTGGGCCCCGGCGGCCGGCCACCGCAACGACCCCTTCCTGTTCATCGAGGCCATCCCGGTGAATGAGACGCGGAACTATGTGCAGCGCGTGCTGGCCTATTCCTGGATCTATGCCAGCCGGCTGGGCCTGCCCGCCCCAAGCCTGGACGCGCTGGCCAGCGGCAACTTCCCGCGCTTCCATGCCGAAGGCAGCGCCTTCGCCACTGCGAGGCGCTCGGACCCGCCCGGCCTGCGCCGCGCCGTAGCCCACCAGTAAGGCGGACATTGTGAGGCGCTGGCGGCCGCAGCGAGAGCGTGGCCGCCGGCGCCTCACACTTTGATACAAAACCCTATTTTCTGACAGCTTCGTTCCGATCCGGAAATCGTTGCACCCCTTTACGCTCCATGCAAAGTCCGGCGCGTACCGCTTGTCGCGCGCCCGCTGCGCCGGCACGGCCAGCCCAGCGCCCGGGACCCTCTCGACATGGCTCGCAGCAATCCGAAAATCCGTCTGGCCGTTCTGGGGGGGACGCTATCCCTTCTCGCCTTGCTCGGGCTTGGCGGCGCCACCGGCTGGTGGGTGCTGAAGGACGCCACCGAACAACGCCGGCTGGTCGACCAGACCCACGGCATGATCGAGAAACTGCTGGAGACAGAGGCCGCGCTGATCGAGGCGGTGACGGAGCGCAACCTCCTCCTCTCCAACCGCGGTGCTTTCTCGCGGGAAAATATGGAGCAGGCCCTTGCGCGGGGCGGCAGGAATCTCAGCGACATTTCCACGGTGATGCGGGATGTGGCCCAGCGCGAGCGCCTGCACGCCTTCGCCACCCGCTTCCAGCAGCTGGCCACGCAGCTGCGGACCACGATCGACGCCATGGAGCGTGGCGAACCCTATGAGCTGATGCCGCTGTTCCAGGAAGCGGGACGGGAACGGCGCGACCTGCTTCGCAGCAGCGGCCAGATTATCGAGATCGAGCGCAGCCTCCTGGCCGAGCGCGCTGCCGTGGCCGTGGCGAATGCCCGCCGCGTCGTCTGGACCTTCATCGGCACCCTGGCCTTCGCGCTCATCGCGGGCGGCCTTGGGCTCTATGCGCTCTACCGCTACCTGCACGGCACGGCCGAACGCTACGAGGTCCTGCAGCGGTCCCAGCGCGAGACCCAGGCTGCGAACGCGGCCCTCGCGGAAAACCAGCGCAGGCTGCAATCCATCCTCGACCATGCGCGCGATCCCATCCTGGTGGTGAATGGAAGCAGCACCATCGTGGTCGCCAACCAGGCGGCGGCAGACCAGTTCCGGCTGCCGGCCAGCGACATGATGGGCCAGCCTATCCAGGCGCTGGTGCCGGCCTTCGGCGCCCGCTCCGGCGAGGTGCTGGCCATGCGGCCGGATGGCAGCTCCTTCCCCGCCGAGATTTCCGTCGGCAGCTATGTCGAGCAGGACGGCACATCCTCGGTCTGCGTACTGCGGGATGTCACCGAACGGCGCAGGCTGGAACAGCTGAAAAGCGAATTCGTCTCCACCGTCAGCCATGAGCTGCGCACGCCGCTCACCTCCATTCGCGCCTCCCTCGGCCTCATCACTGGCGGCGTCGCCGGCGAAGTGTCGCCCGAGGTGAAGGAATTGCTCGATATCGCCTATAATAACAGCGAGCGGCTGGTCCTGCTGGTCAACGACATTCTCGATATGGAAAAGATCGAGAGCGGCCGGCTGGAATTCCGGCGGGAACGTCTCCCCGCCCGCCGCCTGCTGGAGCAGGCGGTGGAGGCCAACCGGGCTTACGGCGCGCAGTTCGGCGTGAGTTTCAACCTCACTCCGCTCATCGGGCCGGACGCCGAGGCCGCCGTCTATGCCGATGCCGGCCGCATCCAGCAGGTTCTGGCCAACCTGCTGTCCAATGCCGCGAAATTCTCGCCGCGCGACGGCGTGGTCGAGGTCGGCCTCGCCGTCGATGCCGGCAACGTCACCTTTCGTGTGCGGGACCATGGCAAGGGCATTCCTCCCGAGTTCCGCGACCGCATCTTCCAGCGCTTCGCCCAGGCGGATTCCTCCGATGTACGGCAGAAAGGCGGCACCGGCCTCGGCCTTTCCATCAGCAAGGCCATCGTCGAGCATCATGGCGGCATAGTGGGCTTCGAGGATGCCGAGGGCGGCGGCACCCTCTTCTGGTTCAGCCTGCCGCGTCTCGTCGAACGCGTGGCCGCCCCCATCCCTGCCCGGTCCGGAGACGGCCGCCGCCGCGCGCTCATCGTGGAAGACGACGCCGACGTCGCCCTCCTGCTCAGCCGCATGCTCGGCCAGCAGGGATGGGACAGCGAAGTGGCCCGCAACGCCGCCGAGGCTTTCGAGAGCCTCAACCGCGGCACCTTCGATGCCATGACGCTCGACCTGATGCTGCCGGACGAAGATGGCCTCTCTCTCTTCCGCCGCCTGCGCCAGCGGCCGGATGGCCGGTCCCTCCCCGTCATCGTCGTCTCCGCCATCGCCGATCAGGGGCGCGCCCAGCTCAATGGCGATGCCGTCGGCGTGATGGACTGGCTGGACAAGCCGATCGACCAGTTGCGGCTACGGGAAGCGCTGCGCCGCGCCCTGCACAGCGCCGACCGCCCCTCCCGTATCCTGCATGTCGAGGACGACCACGACATCATCCGCGTCGTTGCCGCCGTCATGGGCGATGAGGCGCAGATCGTTCCGGCGCGCAGCCTGTCCGAGGCACGCTCCATCCTGGCGAAGGATACGGAATTCGGCCTCGTCATCATCGATGTCGGCCTGCCGGATGGCAGCGGGCTGGACCTGCTGGGCGAGCTGCGCCACCTGCCCAAGCCACCTCCGGTTCTGATCTTCTCCGCCAGCGATTACGACCCTGGCACCGCGCGCCATGTCGCCGCCTCCCTGGTCAAGAGCCGTACGGAAAACCGGGAGCTGCACGACACCATCCGCCACCTGATCGAACAATTGCCGCCCGGCACCTCTACGGGAGCCCAGCCATGACCGCCCAGCCTCTCAGCCGCATTCTCTATGTCGAGGACGACGCCGATGTCCGGAAGGTCGCCACCTTCGCGCTGAAGATGGTCGGCAAGTTCGAGATCGAGGCGTGCTCCTCCGGCGAGGAAGCGTTGGAGAAGGCTGCGGCCTTCGCGCCGCAACTGCTGCTGCTCGATGTGATGATGCCCGGCATGGACGGCCCCACCACCCTCGCCCGGCTGCGCGAATTGCCGGAGATCGCGGGCACGCCGGCGATTTTCATGACCGCGAAGGTGCAGCCGCAGGAAGTCCAGCGCTATCGCGACCTCGGCAGCCTGGACGTCATCTCCAAGCCCTTCGACCCGATGACCCTCTCCGCCACCGTGCGGGAGATCTGGAGCAGCCAGGGCACGCACTGACATGGCGCTCTCCCCCGAAGAAGAATTGCGCGACGCCCTGCGCCGCCTGCGCGCGGAAGGCGTCCAGCAGCTTGGCGAGCGGGTGCGGGAAGTCTCGGAAGGCTGGTCCCGCCTCGCATCCCGCCCGCAATGGGACGACGCCGCCCGGCACGACGCGAAGGAACTCGCCGCCAGCGCCCATCGTCTGGCCGGTGCCGGCGGCACTTTCGGCTTTCCAGCCATCTCGCTGGCCGCCGCGCCGCTGGAGGTCATGCTGCTCGGCCTCTCCGAGCATGTCGGCGATTCGGCAGACCGCATCGGCCAGACCACCCAGCTCGTGAACGCTGTCCGCGCCGCCTGGGAGGCAGGGCCTTCCGCCACCGGCGGGACGGAAGCGGAGGCCAACGCCACCGCCCAGTCCGGTGAAGCCGAAGCCGTCTTCCTCTTCGCAGCACCCGGCGAGCAGGCGGCACTGGCGGGCGTCATCGGCAATCTGGGCTATGCGCTGGAGCAGCTGACCGGCATCGAGGCTCTGGATGGCATCGTGCCCGGCAGCCGCATCACCGCGGCCGTGGTCGACGATACGCTGCCGGAGCCGATCCAGACGGCCGCCCGGCTCTCCCCCCTCTGCCCCGTCATCCTCCTGGCAAAGGAAGCAGGCTTCGAAGCCCGCCTCGCCGCCGCCCGTGCCGGCGTCACCGCCACCGTGGCCAAGCCCGTGGACGTGAATGAGCTGGCCGATTGGCTGGACCATTTCGCCAACCACAACACCCAGGCCCGCTATTCCATCCTGGTGGTGGATGACGATCCGCTGCTGGCCGAGGCCTATGCCCTGGCCCTGCGCCGCGCGGGCATGCTGGTGACGGTGGTCAGCGATCCCTCCCTCGCCATCGAGGCCCTCTCCGCCACCACACCGGACCTCATCCTCATGGATGTGCAGATGCCGCTGGTGGACGGTATCGAGCTCGCCCGGGTCATCCGCCAGAGCCGGCGGCATCTCTCCCTGCCCATCGTCTTCCTCTCGGCGGAGCAGGATACCGCCCGCCAATTGCTGGCGCGCCGCCTGGGCGGTGATGACTTCATCCCCAAGCCCGTGGATCTCGACCGGCTGGTGACTCTGGTGCGGCTGCGCGCGGAACGCGCCCGCTCCCTGCGGGCCGTGATGGAGAGCGACAGCCTGACCGGCCTGCTGAACCACGCCCGCTTCAAGGAAAGGCTCTCGCTGGAGTTGGAGCGGGCACAGCGGGAGGGCAAGGAACTCAGCCTCGCCATCATCGACCTCGACCACTTCAAGGGCGTCAACGACACCCATGGCCATCTGGTGGGAGACCGCGTCATCCGTGGCCTCGCCCGCGCCCTGCAGAAGCAGCTGCGGCGGACCGATATCATCGGGCGCTATGGCGGCGAGGAATTCGCCGCCATCCTGCCCGGCACGGTGGAGGAAACGGCGGCCGAGCGGCTGAACCAGATCCGCGAGCGTTTCAGTGCCACGCCCTTCGATGGCGCCGAGGCCCCTTTCCGCGTCACCTTCAGCGCGGGCATCGCCGGCAGCGGCGGCCATGATGAGCCGGAGGCCTTGATTTCCGCCGCCGATGCCGCCCTCTATGCGGCGAAGCGCGCCGGCCGGAACCGGGTGGAGCGGCCATCCTGAGAGGGGCAAGACATGCCGATCGATGAGAGCCTGACCTTCCTGCCGGTCAACATCGCCATCCTGACGGTGTCCGACACCCGCGACCTGACCACCGACAAATCCGGGCAGTTGCTGGCGGACCGCGTGGCCGAGGCCGGCCATGTCGTGCATTCCCGCCGCATCGTGCGCGACGATGCCGAGGCCATCGAAAGCGTGCTGCGCCGCTGGATCGCGGACCCGGAGGTAGATGTCGGCATCACCACCGGCGGCACCGGCATCACCGGCCGGGACGTGACGCCCGAGGCCTTCAACCGCGTGCTGGATAAGGAGATCACCGGCTTCGGTGAGCTGTTCCGCATGCTCAGCTACCAGAAGATCGGCACCAGCACGATCCAGTCCCGCGCCATCGGCGGCGTCGCGGGCGGCACCTATCTCTTCGCCCTGCCCGGCTCCTCCGGTGCGGTGCGGGATGCGTGGGACGACATCCTCCGCTTCCAGCTCGATGCCCGGCACAAGCCCTGCAACCTGGTGGAGCTGATGCCCCGGTTGCTGGAGCATCTGCGCGCCGGCTGAGGGCCACTCTCGTTCCCCTTTTGACCGAGGAGAACATTAACCATTCGTTCTCTCGATGTTCTTGACTCTCGGCAGGCGAAGTCGCAAACATCGCTCCGAACGAAAGGGGAACGCGGTATGCCCGACGGCAGCCTCCACGACGCCTCCGTCCTCTTGAACGGAGCACGCAAGGGCCGCGGCGCCACCACCAACCCGGCCGTGCGCTTCGACCGCCACTCGACCGTCGCCTTCGACGATGGCTGGGACACGCTGGGCGAGGACGCCACCGACCTCCCCCCGCTGGCGACCACGCTCATCAAGGACAGCAGCCGCAGCGCCATCGCCTGGAACGACTCGCCGGATATCGGCTTCGACCGTTCCATCAATCCCTACCGGGGCTGCGAGCATGGCTGCATCTACTGCTTCGCCCGCCCCACCCATGCCTATCTGGGCTTTTCCCCGGGCCTCGATTTCGAGACGAAGCTGATCTTCAAGCCCCAGGTGGCCGAGTTGCTGGAAAAGGAACTCCGCAAGCCCGGCTACCGCGTGGGGCCCATGGCCATGGGGACCAATACAGACCCCTACCAGCCGGTGGAACGCACGCTGAAGCTGACCCGCGCGGTGCTGGAGGTGTTGGAACGCTTCAACCATCCTATCGGCATCGTCACGAAATCCTCAGGTGTGCTCAGGGATATCGACATTCTCTCCCGCATGGCCGAGCGCGGCCTTGCACGGGTGTGCCTTTCCATTACCACGCTCGATGGCGCCCTGGCGCGCATCCTGGAGCCCCGCGCCGCCTCCCCGCAAAAACGGCTGGATGCGCTGACAAAACTCTCCGAGGCCGGCATCCCCACCGCCGTGCTGGCGGCGCCGATGATCCCGGCCGTCAACGACATGGAGCTGGAGCGCATTCTGGAACGCGCCGCCGCCCATGGTGCGCAGCGCGCCGGCTATGTGCTGCTGCGCCTGCCGCTGGAAATCGTCGGTCTCTTCGAGGCCTGGCTGCGCGAGCACATGCCGGACCGGGCCGAGCGCGTCATGTCCCTGGTGCGGCAGACGCGTGAGGGCGCGGCCTATAACAGCCGCATCGGCCAGCGGCAGACCGGCACCGGCCCTTATGCCGAGATGCTCGGCCACCGCTTCCAGGTCGCCGTGCGCCGGCTGGGGCTGGACCGCACGAAACAGGGCCACACCTCCCAGGCCGGGCTGCGCTGCGACCTGTTCAGCGTGCCGCCCAAGCCCGGCGAGGCGACCCAGCTCGCGCTGTTCTGAGCCTCAGCGCGTCATCGGCCCATTGCCCTGGATCATCCGCGTCTCGGGCAGCACGTTCACGCGTCCTTCCATGCAGCTATTACCCCTTACAATGAGGTCCTGGATTGGATGGCCAAGCCGGTTGCGCTCCTGGGAGCCAAGGCGGATACAGTCCCGAGCCGCGGAGATCCTGTTATCCTCCACGACATTCCCATCGTCGGAAACGCGGATACCCACAGGAACGCCCCGGATCGTATTGCCGAGAACCCGGTTCCCTGGCGCCGCATCAGGATAGATGCCCCGCGCGGCATCAACGCGCAGCCGGCAGCTTTCCGGCTTCACCGGCATATCCTGCCGGGATGCGATGGCGATGCCCACCAGGCTCCCGCCCTCGATCACGTTGTCGCGGATGACATTCCCAGTCGCCGGCTGCGTGCGCAGCACCTGGTCCGGGTTATTCGGCTGCTCTCCGCAATTCCGGTAGAGAAAGATGCCGCCCTGGTTGTTCCCGGAAATCGTGTTGTTCTCAATGATATTGTCCGCCGACGCATCGACCGCGATCCCCTCGCGCGAGGTGTTCGAGGCAGCTGGAATCCCGCTCTTTCGGCCAAACCCGTTGCGCGCCACACGCGTATTGGCGATACGCGAGCGTCGGGAATTATGCTCCAGGTAGATTCCGACAGCCGCATTGTTCTCGACGGTGGAATTCAGGATCGACGTGTCCTGGACATAGTCGTCCACGAAGATCCCCACGCCGCTATTCCGCGTCACCGTCACATCCCGTAGCGTGATCCGGTGCGGGTGCTGGGCGGGGTCGGGCCGCCCATCCGCGCCGAGCGGCTTCCGGCTGTCCGGCGCGCTCAGCCCAATGATGACGGCGCTGCCGCGAGAGCCCGTGATGACGCAGTTACGGATCTCGACATCCGAAACCATTCTGTCGCCACCGACACGCAGCACGGGCACCACCTTGTAGTCGCCATCCAGCGTCGCCCCCCGGCAATCCAGCACGAGGTTGGAGCCGGTGATCACAGTGGAGCCGGTGTACCGGCACCCCGGCTCCAGTTGCATGGAACGATCGACACGCAGGTTGGTACCGCAGGCGGCCGGCTGCGCGGCAGCGGAGCCCAAGAGCAGCATGCCTACCCCCAGGGCCATTCCCGCCACCGTGAGGCCCAATCCGCATCTCCGGGCACGGGCAGCGGAATGGAAAGCAAGTTGCCGCATGCTCATATCCTTCAGCATCACCGCGCCGTCACAGCCCGGTCCGCATTGGATTATGTGCCTCCAGCCAGGGGGGCGCCAGCCCGCTCGCCTATTCGTCAGAGCGCGCGCCAGCCGATATCCCGCCGGCAGAAGCCCTGCGGCCAATGGATGGCATCAACCGCGGCATAGGCCGCGTCATGCGCCTCCTTCAGCGTCGCGCCGACACCGGCCACGCCCAGCACGCGCCCGCCGGTGGAAACCAGCGCGCCGTCCTCGCCCCGGGCCGTGCCCGCATGGAACACCTGCGCGCCCGGCACCTGGGAGGCCTTCTCCAACCCCTCGATGATGGTGTTCTTGGCATAGCTGCCCGGATAGCCCTGGGCCGCCATCACCACCACCATCGCCGCTTCCTTCGACCATTGCAGGGAGAAGCGCGAAAGCTCTCCGTCACAGGCCGCCACCAGCGCCGCCAACAGGTCGGACTGCAGGCGCAGCATCAGCACCTGGCATTCCGGGTCGCCGAAGCGGACATTAAACTCGATCAGCTTCGGCCCCGTCGCCGTCAGCATCAGCCCGACGAACAGCACGCCCCGGAACGGCGTGCCGCGCTTCGCCATCTCCTCCAGGGAGGGCCGGACAATCCGCGTCATCACCTCGGCCTCGATGGCGGGGGTAAAGGCCGGCGGCGGGGAATAGGCGCCCATGCCACCCGTATTCGGGCCGGTGTCGCCATCTCCCACACGCTTGTGATCCTGCGCCGCCGCCATGGGCAGCGCCGTCTCGCCATCGCACAGCGCGAAGAAGGAGACCTCCTGCCCCACCAGGCATTCTTCCAGCAGGATGGTGGAGCCCGCCGCGCCATGCACGCGGCTCTCCATAATGTCGGTGATGGCGGCCTCGGCCTCTTCCAGCGTCTCGGCCACCACCACGCCCTTGCCCGCGGCCAGGCCATCGGCCTTCACCACAATCGGCGCGCCCTTCTCCCGCAGATAGGCCCGGGCGGCCTCGGCATCCTCGAAGCGCGCCCATTCCGCGCCCGGCACGCCGGCGGCGGTCGTCACCTCGCGGGTGAAGGCC
The DNA here is from genome assembly GCA_000245075.1 of Acetobacteraceae bacterium AT-5844. Lineage (GTDB taxonomy): Bacteria > Pseudomonadota > Alphaproteobacteria > Acetobacterales > Acetobacteraceae > Pseudoroseomonas. The sequence continues at coordinate 29,102 of JH599921.1, read as the reverse complement.
TTGCTGCCCTCCAGCTTCGCGGCGGCGGCGCTGGGGCCGAAGCACTTGATGCCCGCCTCGGCGCAGGCATCGGCCAGCCCAAGCGTCAGCGGCGCCTCGGGCCCCACCACCACCAGATCCACCGCCTGCTCCCCGGCGAAGGCGACCAGCGCCGGCACATCCTCGGCGCCGATGGCCACGCATTCCGCCACATCGGCAATGCCCGCATTGCCCGGCGCGCACCACAGCTTGGTCAGCAGCGGGGATGCCGCCAGAGCCCAGGCCAGCGCATGCTCGCGGCCACCGCCGCCCACCAGCAAAACCTTCATCGCGACCCCCGCTTGGAAAACCGGCGTGGCGCTAGCATGGCGCGGGCTTCCCGTCACCCTCGCGCCCCTCACCCTCGCCATGGCGGCCTCGCCGCCGCATACTGGGACGCGATGGATACCACCGACGCCCCCCCGCGCACCAACGCTCCCGAATTCACGGTCTCCGAGATCAGCGGCGCCATCAAGCGCACACTGGAGAGCGAGTTCGGCCGCGTGCGCATCCGGGGCGAGATCACGGAACTCAAGGCCTACCCCTCAGGCCACATCTATCTGGCGCTGAAGGATGAAGGGGCGAAAATCCGCGCCATCATCTGGCGCTTCGCCGTGCCCCGCCTGACGCTGAAGCCGGAGAACGGTGTCGAGGTCATCGCCACCGGCAAGATCTCCGCCTATGGCGAGCGCTCGGACTACCAGCTCATCATCGACCGGCTGGAATATGCGGGCGAAGGCGCGCTGCTCGCCCGCATCGATGCCCTGCGCAAGAAGCTGGGCGCGGAAGGCCTGTTCGACGAATCCCGCAAGCGCCCCCTGCCCCGGCTGCCGCGCGTGGTCGGCGTCGTCTCCTCGGAGAAGGGCGCGGTTATCCAGGACATCCGCACCACCATCGCCCGGCGCTTCCCGCGCCATATCCTGCTCTGGCCGGTGCCGGTGCAGGGCCAGGGCGCGGCGGAGCAGATCGCCGCCGCCATCGAGGGCTTCTCCCGCCTGCCGCCCGGCATTCCGCGGCCGGACGTGCTGATCATCGCGCGCGGCGGCGGCAGCCTGGAAGACCTGATGGCCTTCAACGAGGAAATCGTCGTCCGCGCCGCCGCCAACTGCCCCATCCCGCTGATCTCGGCGGTGGGCCACGAGACGGATACGACGCTCATCGACTTCGCCTCGGACCGCCGCGCCCCCACCCCCACCGCCGCCGCCGAAATGGCGGTGCCCGCGCGGGCGGACCTGCTGGCGGCGCTGGAGCAGACCTCCGCGCGCCTCATCCAATGCGGCCAGGCCTCGCTGAACCATGCCCGCCTGCGCCTCTCCCGCGTCGAAGCCCGCATGCCGGACCTTCCCGGCATCGTCGGCGCGGCCCGGCAGCGGCTGGACGACCGGGCTGAACGGCTCACCCTCGCCCCCACGGCGCTGCTGCACCGTAAGCGCAGCGCGCTGGATGCCATCGCCCCCCGCCTGCCGCATCCACGGGAGACACTGGCCGGCCACCGCTCCGCCCTCAGCCAGTTCGATCTCCGCGCCCGCGCGGCCCTGCAACGCCTGACGGACCAGCGCCACGCCCGCCTCGCCCGCATCCCGGACCCTGCCGCTGGCATGGCGGCACGGCTGCGGGAAGCACGGCTCCACCTTTCCAGCCTCGGCGCTCGGCTGGAAGGTTCGTCCTACCAGGGCGTGCTGGCGCGCGGTTTTGCTCTTGTCCGCACTGCCGATGGGCATCCCGTCACCCTGGCAGCCGAGGTCCCAGCCGGAGCCCGCCTGGACATCACCCTCCAGGATGGCACGCTGCACGCCACGGCCGATGGCGGCCCGCCGCCGCCCCCCACCCCTCGCCCCAAACGCTCCCCTAAGCCGGAACAGGGATCGCTGCTGTGATCATCCGCCGCTCTTTCCTTGCCCTGCCAGCGGTGCTGGCGGCCCTTCCCTCCTGCGCCCGGAGGCCGGAGGCCCAGCCTGTCGCCGCCTCCACCGCGCCCCAGCTCCGCATCGGCCCGCAGGGGCTTACCCAGGGCGGTCTCGCATTCGGCCAGGCCGCGCCCGGCAGCCGCGTGACGCTGGATGGCAAGCCGGTACAGGTGGCGCCCGATGGCCGCTTCGCCATCGGCTTCAGCCGGGATGCCGGCCCCACCGCGCGCCTGGCCGCCACCGCCCCCGGCGGCGCCACGGAACAGCGTGAACTGGCCATCACCCGGCGGGAATGGGACGTCCAGCGCATCAACGGCCTGCCCTCCGCCATGGTCACGCCCAATGCGCGGCAGCTGGAACGCATCAATGCGGAGCGGAAGCGCATCGCGGCCACCCGCAGGGTGGACAGCGACCTGCCCTATTTTACAGAACCCTTCATCCGCCCGGCCCCAGGCCGCATCAGCGGCGTCTATGGCAGCCAGCGCATCCTGAACGGCGAGCCCCGTGCGCCGCATCTGGGGCTGGATATCGCCGCCCCCACCGGCACCCCGGTCGCGGCCATGGGCGGCGGGCGCGTCCTGCTGGCGGCCGATCTCTACTTCACCGGCAACACCATCATCCTCGACCACGGACACGGCGTGACGAGCCTCTACGCCCATCTCTCCGCGATGAATGTCTCGGAAGGAGAAATGGTGCAGCAGGGTGCGCGCATCGGGGCCATCGGCGCCACCGGCCGCGTCACCGGGCCGCACCTGCATCTGGGGGTGAACTGGCTGGCCACGGCGCTGGACCCCGCGCCGCTGTTGCCTCCGGCCTGAGATATTGCCGCTGGGGGAGAATGAATTCTCCCCCAGGCCCCCTCTTCTTTCCTTTTATCAATCGGGCGGGCGCTTGCCGCACGCGCTCGCGCCGAGGGCCTAAGCCCCCCGGCGACTGAAGCCACAGGCGCACTCAAAAACTCGAAGAAAAAAGAAGGGGTCCAGGGGAATTCCTTCCCCTGGCCTTCCTCACTTCTGAGAGCCAAGCGCCTCGATCAACGGGCGGAGCTGCTCCACCTCGGCATCGGTCAGGTCGCTAAGGGGCGAGCGCACCGGCCCCGCGCCATGCCCGACGATGGCGGCGCCGGCCTTCACGATGGAGACCGCATAGCCCGGCTGCCGGTTGCGGATCTTCAGATAGGGGAAGAAGAAGTCCCGCAGCAGGCGGTCCACCGTCGCCGTGTCGCCGGTCGTGACGGCCTTGTAGAAATCCAGCGCCGTGCGCGGGATGAAGTTGAACACGGCGGAGGAATAGGTCGGCACGCCCATCGCCAGATAAGCGGCGGCATAGACCTCGGCAGTGGGCAGCCCGCCCAGATAGGTCAGCCGGTCGCCCAGTGCGTTGTAGACGGAGACCATCGCCTCGATCTCGCCCACGCCGTCCTTGAAGCCGATCAGGTTCGGGCACTCATCCGCCACCGCCAGCAGCGTCTCGGCGGAGACCTTGCAGTTGGCGCGGTTGTAGACAATCACGCCCAGCTTCGTGGCCTTGCAGACAGCAGTGATGTGCGCGCGCAGCCCGGCCTGGGAGGTCTCGGTCAGGTAAGGCGGCATCAGCAGGATACCCGCCGCGCCGAGGCGCTCCGCCTCCTTGGCATATTCGATGGCCATGCGCGTGCCGTAGCCCGCACCCGCCACGATCGGCACCTGCCCGCCCGAGCCTTCGATCGCCGTCTTCACCACATCGGTATATTCGCGCTGGGTCAGCGAGAAGAACTCACCCGTGCCGCCTGCCGCGAACAGCGTCGCGGTGCCGTAGGGCGCCAGCCATTCCAAGCGCGCGCGATAACCGGCGGCGTCGAACTCACCCGCCGCGCTGAAATCGGTGACGGGGAAGGAAAGCAGGCCGGTCGGCAGGGCGGCCTTCAGCGCGTCCGGGGTAAAGGCAGTCATCCTGGGTTTCTTCCATGGGTTGGTGGCTGGACTTGTCTGTTGTCATACAAGTACAGCCTTGGCCCGGCAAGAGCGGCTCAACCGGCCACTTCGAGCTGCGCCAGCGCGGAACGCAGGCGTTCCCGGCTATTGGTCAGGTGCAGCCGCATCGCGCCCCGCGCCCCTTCCCCATCCCCCCGGAGAATGGCGTCCAGAATATGGGCGTGCTCCACCTGCAAGGCCCGGGCATAGGCCACCTTGGCCGCCCCATCTCCCTTGAACAGGTCGATCCGCACACGTGGCAGCAGGTGTGGCGAGAGCCCCGTCAGCAGCGTGCGGAAGTAGGAATTCCCGGAAAGATCGGCGATCTGCAAATGGAAGGCCTGGTCATGCGCCGCCGACTGCTCTGGCGATTCGACGCTGGCCTCGAAATCCTGAGCGATGCGGGCCAGCGCTTCCAGCCCAGCCTCATCGCGCCGCTGCGCCGCCAGGGAGGCCGCCTCGGATTCCAGCGCGATGCGGATTTCCATCAGCTTCAGCGCATCCTCCGCAGCCCCGACCTCGGAATGCTCCAGCCGGTAGCTGACCGGCTGGCTGGCTGGGTCCAGCACGAAGGCGCCACGCCCCTGCCGCGTCGCCAGCCGGCCCGCGGCGCGCAGGCTGGATATGGCTTCGCGCACCACGGTGCGGCTCACATGGTAGCGCTGCATCAATTCGCGCTCGGTGGGCAGCTGGTCGCCTGGGCGCAACTCCCCTTGGTTGATGCGGCCCATCAGATCATGCGTCACCTGCTCCGTCAGGCTCAGCCGGCGCGGCTCCTGAATACGGGGGGCGGCAAGCGGGACACGATCGGCGGGCATGGCGAACCTTGGGGAGTCAGTGAGGACGCCACCATAATTGGTCTGACAACCAACTCCAAATAGTGGGAGGCATTCCGCCTCCCTCCACCGCCAGACCAAAAAGAAAGCGGGCCCCCGCAGGAGCCCGCTTCCTCATTCAATGGTTGGCGTCGTTCTCAGCCGAATGCCCAGCTGCGCCCCATGATCAGGGACACCAGGAACAGCACCAGGAAGATGACGAACAGGATCTTCGCGATGCCGCTGGCGGCCGAGGCGATGCCGCTGAAGCCGAGCACGCCCGCCACGAGCGCCACGACGAGGAAAATAAGAGTCCAGTACAGCATGGCAGGGAATCCTTGAAACCAGGTTGGCTCTCAGTCCCGGCCGAAGGCGGAGAATGTCGGCGCTGTCTCTTCCATCGGACGTTGCTTCCATCCCCTCGCCCGGCTCGTCCGGGGCGCGATGGCAGAGCAACGTGAGGAGGGACACTCTGGTTTCAGCTTCCTTCCCTTACCGCGCACCGATCACTCGATCGGCACCGTGGAAGACGCCGCCTGATACGTCGCGATGGCGAGGGCCAGCGGCTCGAAGGGCTTCGAGATGACGAAGGCGGGCTCCACGCCCTCCGCTGTCAGCAGCCGCTCGGGATAAGCGGTCACGAAGATCACCGGCACCTTCAGCTGCTCCTGGATACGGCCGACGGCGGTGATGCCGTCCCCGCCCGCACCCAGATTCACATCGGCGAGGATGAGCCCAGGCCGCTTCGAGGCCGCCAGCCGCACCGCCTGTGCCTCGGTTGCCGCCACGCCCACCACCCGGTGGCCGCAGGCTTCCACCAGCTGCCGCACATCCATGGCGATGATCGGTTCATCCTCGATGACGAGCACCTCCGTGGCGGCTGCGCTGCGCAGCGCGGCCCGCGCCTCCGCCAGCTCCGTCTCCGCCACCTCGTGTGAAATGCCCAGCACGCTGGCCGCCTCCGGCAGCGTCAGCTCCTCCAGCGCGGTGAGCAGAAGCAGCTGGCGCTGGCTCGCGGGCAATGCCGCGCCATGGGCCGGGGTCGCGGGCGGCGGCGCCAGCCGGGTCACGCCCGCATACAGAGCGAGCCGTACCGGCAGGTCCGGCAACCCCGCCTTCAGCGCGGCGGCCACCAGCGCGTCTCCGGCGCCCTGGCTGCCGGTCAGGGCACGGGCGTATCGGCGGGCGGGCGGCAGGCTCCGCAGCAGGTCGGTCTGGGTTACTGCGTTCATATCGAGCCCCTCGTCTCAGTGCTGCCGCATGGCACGGGCGGCGGCAGCGCAGAAGTTATTTTTTTGAGCATTGCGACAATCGCCGCCAAGGCGTTGGCTGAGACATAATGACAACGCCTCCTGAGACCATGCGCGCTGCCTTGCCCGCCCTGCTGCCAGATTTGCGTGCCTTTGCCCGCTTCCTGGCCCGGGACGCCGCGCTGGCGGACGACCTGGTGCAGGAAGCCGTTTTGCGCGCCTTGCGGGCGGAAGCGCAATGGACACCGGGAACCAGTGCCCGGGCATGGTTGTTCTATATCCTGCGAAACGTGTTTCTCGAACAAATGCGCCGTCGCGGCACGGAGCGCCGCGCCCTGGAACGGATCCCGCCGGCGACGGAAGCCAGCCCCGTCCCGCAGGATGAACGCAGCGAAGTCCGTGACCTCGGCCGTGCTCTCCAGGCGCTGCCACTGACGCAGCGGGAAGCGTTGATTCTGGTGGGCGCTCATGGGCTGTCGCACGAAGAAGCGGCGATCATCGTGGGGGCACCAGTGGGTACGGTGAAGGCACGGGTAGCGCGGGCACGCGCGGCCTTGGCGCAGTTGTTTCCGCACCGCACTCCGTAAGGCGTTGCCGCGAATACGCGGCGGAAAGGGCCGCCAAGCGGCACAAGGGTTCGATTCGCATGAGCGTGTGACCCAATGGCTGGCCGCATGCCAAGGTTTCATGCATTTTTTGCATTGCAGATATGCGTATCATTCGGACACCCCATGCAACCCAGCTTACGTTCCGGGCATTGGTCCGGCATGCAAGGCGATCAAAAGGAAACCCTTCACGTGACCCCGTCCGAGACCACGGAACCCGTCGTCGCAGTGAATGAAGGTCCCAGCTTCCACGATCAGCTCGTCGCCCTGCTCCCGCGGTTGCGGGTGCAGGCCGTGTCGATGACGCGCAATCGCGCGGATGCCGACGATCTGGTCCAGGCAGCTGTCAGCAACGCGCTGGCGGCCCAGCACAGCTTCACACCCGGCACCAATTTCGGCGCCTGGATGTTCCGCATCCTGCGTAACCGCTTCCTTTCCGACATTCGCCGCAAGCGCGACACCTGCGACATGGACAATGCTCCCGCCGAGGCGCTGGCGCGCCCCGCGGCCCAGGAAGACAACCTGGCCCTGCGGGAACTGCGCATGCGGCTGGCGGATCTGCCCACAGACCACCGCACGGCGCTGATGCTCGTGACCGTGCAGGGCATGTCCTATGAGGAAGCAGCCGCCGTGATGGGCTGTGCCGTCGGCACCGCGAAATGCCGCGTCTTCCGCGCCCGCCGGCAGCTTGAAGCCTGGCTGGTCGGCGAGCAGCCCGCCAAGGCCGCGAAGCGGTCCACGGCACAGTCTCAGGCTGGCGAAACCCGCCGCCGGGGTGCTACGAGCCGGAACGACAGCAAACTGACTGGCGAGCAGGCTCTACACCTGGGAAGCTAATGGACGATCAGGCGGACAAGCGCGTGTTAGCGGGTGAGGAGCCTGAAGAAGCCTCTGACCGCCGGGGCGAGGAGCGTGCCCGCAAGGGCACGCCCGACGCGGCCTTCGACCTCTGGCTGCAGCGCAGCCTGCACGCCATGTATGATGACATCGCGCGGGAGCCCATCCCGGACGAATTGCTGAGGCTGATCGAGCAGGACCGCAAGAAGTGATCCGAAAGGCGGCCCCACCGCCCCGGTGGGTGCCGTGGAGATTGCTCCGCACCGTACGGGGTCGGATGTTTCTCCTGCTCATCGTGGCGAGTGTCCCCGTCATTGGGATCGCCACCGCCAATGCGGTGCTTAACTACGATGCCGAACGCGCCTCCGGCCGCCGTACCGCCGCCCTGCTGGGCGAAGTGGCTGCGGAGCGCCATGGCGCCGCCATCGCGCATCTGCGTGAGCTGCTCCAGGGCATCGCCCGCAACGACGAGCTAACAGACACCTCCTCCGGCCAGTGCGGCAACCGCCTCGCCAACCTGCTCAGCCTGTATCCGCACCGCTATTCGAATATCTGGATCCTGGACGGTGGGGGCCGACTGCTCTGCAGCGCCATTCCAACGATCGCGGAACGCGGAGACCCCGAATCCGTCGTCCTCGCCCGCCAGGCCGCGAAAGGCGGGGAGCACGCCCCCTTCATCCTCGACCGCTTCAAGGCCGGCCTTCTCACCGGCCGTTCCGTGCTGACCGGGGCTGTTCCCCTCATCCAGGACGGCCAGGTCAAGCTGATCATCGCCGCCGGCCTTCTCATCGACGTCTTCATCCGGGAGGAAGCGCACGCCTCCCCTTCCATCCAGAAATATGTCTGGCTGCTGGACCGGCAGAACGTCCCCCTGCCGCTCACGGAAGGAGAGGAGGCGGAACTACCGGAGCCTGAACTCCAGACCGTGCTCCTCACCATGAGCCGGCGGGAGGCGCTGGAAGGGCGCTCCCGCGGCGGCCAGGACTTCGCCTATGCCATCAGCGATCTGGAGCAGGGCCTGCGCCTCATGGTCGCGCTGCCCACCAGCGACATCCGCCGTAACGCCCAGCTGGCCCTGCTGCGCCGCGCGGCCGAGCTGGCCGCCTTCCTCTTCGCCTGCCTGCTCGTCATCGTCACGGGGGCTGATGTCGCCATCGCACGCCCCCTGCGCCTTCTGGCCGGCCGCGTGCGCGAGTGGCGCCCCGGCTCACCCTTTCCCGGCAGCACCATGCGCGGCGAACCCGAGGAGGTCCGGGCGCTGGAACGGGCCTTCAACGACGCTGCCGTCGCCATCGCCGCGCGCGAGGAACAGCTGAACGGCGCCCTCCGGCAGCGCGATCTGCTGATGGCGGAAATTCACCACCGGGTGAAGAACAACCTGCAAATCGTCGCCTCGCTGCTGAACCTGCAGGGCAGCCGCCTGCGAGACCCCGCCGCGCGCGCCCAGTTCAGCACGGCGCGGGACCGTGTGCAGGCTCTCGCCACCCTGCACCGCCACCTCTACATCAACCGCACCTTCGAGGCGATTTCGCTCCGCCCCTTCCTCGAAGAGCTGTGCAAGCAGCTTTTCAACGCACTCGGCGAAATCCCGGACCGCCGCATCCGCCTCATCGTCCAGGCGGAGGATATGGAGATCGTCACCGATCAGGCCGTCTCCATGGCCCTGCTGGTGACGGAAGCGGTGACCAACAGCATCAAGCACGCCTTCCCCGAGACCCGCACCGGCACCATCACCATCGCCGTGCATCCGGACGGCACCATGGTGCCGGAGGGCGACGAGGAGGAGGTCGATGCCGTCGTCCTCTCCGTGCATGACGATGGGCGTGGCCTCGCCGCGCAGGAGGAGGAGGAACAAGGCATCGGCATGCAGCTGATCCGCGGCTTCGCCCAGCATCTGGGCGGGGAAATCGAACGCCGCGCCACGCCGGATAATGGCACCGAGCTTCGTGTCCGCTTCCCGCTGCGCCGCCGCGAGGGCGATCTTTCCGGCCGCCCCATGGGCGCCGAGGCGCAGGGCTGAGCTTCCCAACACCACCGCTCACGCTTTTCCGCAACCGGCCTGAGCCACGCCGCGTTAAGCCGCCGGACGGTCAAGGAGACCCGGAATGCGTCATCTCACTCTGCAAGCCCTGATGGTCCTCGGCCTGCTGGTACCACTCGCCGCCTGCAATGAAGGCCCGGCCGAGCGCGCCGGCCGCAGCATCGACAATGCCGGTGCCGCCATCCGTGATGCGGTGGACCCGCCCGCAGGCCCGGCCGAGCGCGTTGGCCGGGACATCGACCGCGCCACGCGCTGAGCCACCGCCACGCCCCGGCATTAGCGGGGGTTTGAAATACGTCGACACAAGGGCCAAGCTCTCGTGCAGGGCTGGCCCCTTCCCATCCTCAGGAGGAGTTAACATGGCTTCCAACCCGACCCACGGCATCGATCTCGAGCCCGTCGAGGAGCGCATCGCCGATCTCCGCCGTAAGGTGGAAACCTTGATGGAAGAACGCGTCACCCCCGCTGTCAGCCGCGCGGCAGGCCGCGCGCAGGACTTCGCGGGGCAGATCGGCCACACGGCGCAGAAGGAGGCCGACACCGTTGCCACGCTGGTGCGGGAACGGCCCTTCACCTCCATCCTGCTCGCAGCCGGCCTCGGCTACATCTTCGCCCGCCTGCTGGGACGCTAAGACCCGTGCGTGCGCTTCGCCTCGCATCCGTCGCCTGGGAGGCGGAGCGCGCCCGGCTTGGCCTGCTGGCAGGCCGCCAGATCCGCCGCATCATTTTATTCCTGGCGGCCGGCGTCATGGCCACGGCGGCTTTCGCCATGCTGCATGTCGTGGCCTGGATCGCACTGGAGCCCCATCTCGGCCCGCTCGGGCGGGCCCTCGTCATCTTCGGGGTGGATGTGGTGCTGGCCCTCATCCTCGCCCTGCTCGGCAGCCGTAACCGGCCCAGCCGTGCGGAGCGGGAGGCTCTTTCCATCCGCCGTACCGCCCTGGTGGAAGCGCGCACGGGTATCGGCGTGAGCATGATCCCCTTGGCTTTCACCCTCTTCCGCAGCGTCCGTCGCAAGCGCTGATCCCCCTCGCCAACGGGGGCGGCGGCGTCCTACATCCGCCCCCATGCCCGAGCTTCCCGAAGTCGAGACCGTGATGCGCGGCCTCGCCGCCATCCTCGAAGGCCAGACCATCATCCACGCCGAGACGCGGCGGGAAGGCATGCGCTGGCCCTTCCCCGCCGGCCTCGCCGCCACACTGGCCGGCGCCCGCGTCGAAGGCTTCCGCCGCCGCGGCAAATACATGCTGATGCGGCTCTCCACCGGCCAGTCGGTGCTTATTCATCTGGGCATGTCTGGCCGCATGGTGGCCCGCCCCCGGGGCGCCAACACGCCCCCGCCTGCCCATGAGCACCTCATCCTGGAGACCGCCGGCGGCACTCATGTCGGCTTCGTGGACCCCCGCCGCTTCGGTAGCGTGGACCTCATTCCCACCGCTGCCGAGGACAGCCACCGCCTGCTGGCGGGCATGGGGCCAGAGCCGCTGGAGGAGGGCTTCACCCCCACCATCCTCTCCGCCGCCCTGGCCGGCAAGCAGACCCCCATCAAGGCGGCGCTGCTGGACCAGAGCGTCGTCGCCGGGCTCGGCAATATTTATGTATGCGAAGCGCTGTTCCGCGCCGGCATCTCGCCCCGACGCCTGGCGGGCACCATCCCGGGTGCCCGCGCCACCCGCCTGGTACCCGCCATCAAGGCCGTATTGTCCGAGGCCATCGCGGCCGGCGGCTCCACCCTGCGCGACTATGTCCAGGCCAGCGGTGAAATCGGCGGCTTCCAGGACCGTTTCGCGGTCTACGACCGGGAGGGAGAGCCCTGCCCCCTCTGCCCCAACCCGCCAGGCTGCCCCGGTATCACCCGCATCGTGCAGGCCGGGCGCAGCACCTTCTTCTGCGCCCGCATCCAGCGCTGACGGGGCCACCCCCCTCGACAGCCATCCCCAGCCATTGGACAACAACGCCCGAGTCGAAAAGCCGGAGAGGGAGCCCGCCAGCATGGCCGCCTATGAGATGATCCTGACCGAGACGCAGGGCTGCGCCGGCATTATCCGCCTGAACCGCCCCAAGGCGCTGAACGCGCTGTGCGACCAACTGATGGACGAGTTGGCCCAGGCCCTGCGCGGCTTCGACGCGGACCCGGCCATCGCCGCCATCATCATCACGGGCAATGAGAAGGCCTTCGCGGCGGGGGCGGATATCCGCGAGATGCAGCCCCGCTCCTGGCCCGGCACCTATCTGCGGGACTTCATCGCCCCCTGGGAGGCCGTGCTGACGGTGCAGAAGCCCGTCATCGCCGCGGTGGCGGGCTTCGCGCTCGGTGGCGGCTGCGAGGTCGCGATGATGTGCGACATCATCCTGGCGGCCGATACGGCCAGGTTCGGCCAGCCCGAGATCAAGCTCGGCATCCTGCCCGGCGCCGGCGGCAGCCAGCGCCTGACGCGCGCCATCGGCAAGTCCAAGGCCATGGAGATGATCCTGACGGGCCGCATGATGGATGCCGCCGAGGCCGAGCGCACCGGCCTCGTCGCCCGCGTCGTGCCCGCCGACAGCCTGATCGATGAAGCCGTGGCCCTGGCCACTAAAATCGGCGAGCACTCCCGCCCCGGTGTCGCCATGGCGAAGGAGGCGGTGAACGCCGCCTTCGAACTGCCGCTGCGCGAGGGTGTGCGGCTGGAGCGCCGCCTGTTCCTGGCCGCCTTCGGCACGCCCGACCAGCAGGAGGGCATGGCGGCCTTCAATGAGAAACGTAAGCCCAACTTCGGGGGCTGAAATGCACCGCGCGGGAGCCTGATGCTGCGCCGCGCATTGACTCTTATCCCCAGGCGCGGGTAGAAGCGGCGCCTTCCCGTGGCGGGCCCGTACCGCCCGCGCGTACATTAATTTTGAACGGTCCGAACACACGCCATGGCGAATACCGCTTCCGCGCGTAAGCGCATCCTGCAGACGGCCACCCGCAACGAGCGCAACCGCGCCCGCCGCTCCCGCGTCAGCACCTTCCTGGTGAAGGTGGAAAAGGCGATCTCGGGTGGTGACAAGGCTGCCGCTCAGGCCGCCTTCAAGGACGCGCAGCCCGAGCTGCAGCGCGCCGCCACCAAGGGCGTGATGCACGCCAACACCGTGGCGCGGAAGCTCTCCCGCCTGGCCGCCCGCATCAAGGCGCTGGCCGCCGCCCAGGCCTGAGGCCGGGCGGGCATCCGGCGGGCCATTCCCGCCGGAGCTGACCGCTGAGGGCGTCCGTTCTCGGAGTATTCCCGTTGCGCCGGCCGGCGCCCGGGAATAGCCTCGAATAGACAACGCCCTTTCTGCAAATTATCCGACCCCCTCCGTAAAGTTGGCCGTACCGCCGACAGGGAATTTTCCTTTCCTGTTAGCGATGCACGGGCTGCGGAGCTGTGCGCATTTCTTGGCCGCTTTTTAAGCGGTTCAGGTTTTTTTGTGCGCAGTCTCACTTTCAAGTCTCGAAAGTCGGGCGGCGGAGGGGGATAATCGGGTGCACGGAGCCCGATGGATTATCGAAACGCCCCGGGCCACGCCCGGCAGGCGCGTCATGATGCCAAAGGGTGGCAAGTGCTTCGCATGGAGAATGAACCCGGCATGCCGTCGCCGTCCGCACGAGACCATTTGGGCCATGAGCTGATCGGCCAGGACGCGGTGTCGGAAGACCCCGTCTCCGAAGCATGGGCACGGATTCGCGGCCGCCTGCGTGAGGATGTCGGCGAGGTCGAGTACCGGAGCTGGCTGCGGCAGATGACGCTCTCCGCCATCGAGGGCGAGGAAGTCGTTATCCTCCTCCCCACCCGCTTCCTGCGGGACTGGGTGCGCACCCATTACGGCGACCGCCTGCGCCTGCTGTGGCAGGGCGAGCACCCTGGCGTGCGCCGCGTGGATATCCGCGTGGCCACGGAGGCCCGCGCGCCGGATACCGTCGATGGCGAAGCCGCCCCCCAGGCCGGTGGCCTGGCCGAGTCCCTGGCCGCACCGCCGCCCGAGCGCGCGGCGGAGCCGCCCGCGCGTGCCGAAGCCGCCAAGACGGACCCGCGCAACAGCAACAATGTCTGGTCCGCCAAGCTGGACCCTCGCTTTACCTTCGACAGCTTCGTCGTCGGCAAGCCCAATGAATTCGCCTATGCCTGCGCCCGCCGCGTGGCGGAAAAGCCGGCGAGCCCCGGCTTCAACCCGCTCTTCCTCTATGGCGGCGTCGGCCTGGGCAAGACGCATTTGATGCACGCCGTCGCCTGGGCCATCCAGAATGGCGAAGGCGGCGTCGAGCGCCACGTGACCTACATGTCGGCCGAGACCTTCATGTACCGGTTCATCAACGCGCTGCGGAACCAGTCCACCATGCAGTTCAAGGAGTCCCTGCGCTCCGTGGACGTGCTGATGATCGACGACCTTCAGTTCCTCATCGGCAAGGACAACACGCAGGAAGAGTTCTTCCACACCTTCAATGCGCTGGTGGATGCCGGGAAGCAGATCGTCGTCTCCGCCGACAAGTCGCCCAGCGACCTGTCCGGGCTGGAGGACCGCCTGCGCACCCGCCTTGGCTGCGGCATGGTGGCGGATATCCACGCCACCACCTACGAGCTGCGCATCTCCATCCTACAGGCCAAGGCCCAGGTCGCGGAGGTCGAAGTCCCCTCCCGCGTGCTGGAATTCCTCGCGCACAAGATCACCAGCAACGTGCGTGAGCTGGAAGGCGCGCTGAACCGCCTGATCGCCCATGCCAACCTGTTCGGCCGCCCGGTGACGCTGGAAACCGCGCAGGAAGTGCTGCACGACATTCTCCGCGCACATGACCGGCGGGTCACCATCGAGGAAATCCAGCGCAAGGTGGCGGAGCACTACAATATCCGCCTCACGGACATGTCCTCCGCCCGCCGTGCCCGTAACGTGGCCCGGCCGCGCCAGGTGGCCATGTACCTGGCCAAGCAGCTCACCTCCCGCTCCCTGCCGGAAATCGGCCGGCGCTTCGGCAACCGTGACCATACCACCGTCATGCACGCCGTCTCCCGCGTGGCGGAGCTGATGCAGGCCGACGTTTCCTTCGCCGAGGACGTCGAATTGCTGCGCCGGATGCTGGAAACCTGATAAGCTGACGCTGCCCTTCCCCCAAGGGTCTTGAGACCACCACGCTGGAGCCCCCGCCCGGCGCAGGCACGGGCTTGGCTGATGAAGTCGATGGGAACGCCGGTCTTCGGCGGGGGCGGCAGGCGCTTGGCCTGCCTTTTGGCATTGCTGCTGCTGGCCGCCTGTGGCGGCGGAAGCGGAAACCTGGCATCCGGCGGCGGGGCAGGCTCCGGCGGCTTCATGTGGTGCGTCCCCTATGCCCGCGCCGAATCCGGCATCCAGCTCCGTGGCGATGCCTGGGAGTGGTGGGACGCCGCCGAGGGCCGCTATGAACGCGGCCAGGCACCCCGCCGCGGCAGCGTGCTTGTCCTCAGCCGCACCTCCCGCCTGCGCGAAGGGCATCTCTCCGTCGTCAGCCGCGTGGTCTCCTCGCGCGAGATCCGCGTGAACCACGCCAACTGGGCCAATGGCAGCGCCAAGGGCCGCGTGGCGCTGGACCAGCCGGTGGTGGATGTCTCCCCCCGCAACGACTGGTCCATGGTCCGGGTCTGGTACCCGCCCATCAACAATCTCGGCACCAGCTCCTACCCCGCCTCGGGCTTCGTCCATCCCCGCGCGCTGGTGGCCGCGCGATAGGCCGCGTCACCCCGTATTGCGCAGCCCCGCCGCGACGCCGTTGATCGAGATAAGGATGCCGTGCTGGGCGCGCTCATGCATCTGCCCCTCGCGCCAGCGGCGCAGCAGTTCCACCTGCAAATGGTTCAGCGGCGCGATATAGGCCGCGCGGTGCGCGATGGAACTCGCCAGATGCGGATTGTCCGCCAGCCGGCGGGTTTCCCCGGTCAGCATCTCCAGCGCCCTGGCCGTCCGCCCCCACTCCGCCTCGAAGGCCGAGAACACGGCGGCCGCCAGCGCCTTGTCCGGCACCAGCCCGGCATAACGGCGGGCGATATTCAGCTCCGCCTTGGCCATCACCATATCCAGGTTGGAGAGGGTGGCGCGGAAGAACGGCCACTCCCTGCTCATCCGCCGCAGCAGCGGCAGGGCCTCCGCATTCTCCGCCAGCAGTGCCTCCACCGCCGAGCCGAAGCCGTACCAGCCCGGCAGCGCCACCCGGCTCTGCCCCCAGGAAAAGCTCCAGGGAATGGCGCGCAAATCCTCGATCCGTCGATTCGCCTTCCGTGAGGCGGGGCGGGAGCCGATGTTCAGCTCGGCGATCTCGGCGATGGGCGTGGCGCTGAAGAAATAATCCGCGAAACCCGGTGTCTCGTAGACCAGCGCCCGGTAGGCCGCCATGGACTTCGCCGAGAGCACCGCCGCAGCCTCCAGGAATTCGGGCGGGGCGGCCTCATCCGGCGCCAGCAGCGTCGCCTCCAGCGCCGCCGCCATCAGAATCTCCAGGTTACGGCGGCCGATCTCGGGATTGGCGTATTTGGCGTTGATCACCTCCCCCTGCTCGGTGAGGCGGATCTGCCCCCTCACCGTACCCGGCGGCTGCGCCAGGATCGCCTGGTAGCTCGGCCCGCCACCGCGCCCCACCGCGCCACCACGCCCGTGGAACAGCCGCAGCGTCAGCCCCGGCTTGCGCTCGAACAGCGCCACCAGCGCGCGGGAAGCCCGATACAGCTCCCAGTTGGAGGTGAAGTAGCCGCCATCCTTATTGCTGTCCGAATAGCCCAGCATGATGTCCTGCTGCGCGCCGGAATGGCGGACGAGCCCCTCGATGCCCGGCAGGTCGTAGAAGGCGCGCATGATCGGCTCGGCCGAGCGCAGGTCCTCGATGGTCTCGAAAAGCGGGCTGACGATCAGGCCAAGCTGCGCCGTCCCTGCCTCCTGCGGCGCCAGCGAACCGCGCATCAGGCCGCATTCCTTCTGCAGCACCAGCACTTCCAGCAGATCGCTGACGCTCTCCGTGTGGCTGATGATGCAATGGCGGATGGCCTCCGCGCCGAAGCGCTCCCGTATCTCCCGCGCCGCCTCGAAGATCGCCAGCTCGCTATCCGTCCTTTCGGAATAGGCGGCGCCGCGCACGCGCAGGCTGCGCGGGTCGGACAGCACGGAGAGCAACAGCTTCTGCTTCGCCTCCTCCTCCAGCGAGGCATAGGCGGCCTCGATCCGCGCCGCCGCCAGCAGTTCCGCCACCACCGCCTCATGCTGATCCGAGCTCTGGCGCAGGTCGGTGGTGGCGAGGTGGAAGCCGAAGACCTCCACCGCCCGCATCAGCGGCCCAAGCCGGGGCGCGATCAGCGCGGCGCCATGGTGCTGCCGCAGCGAATCCTCCACCACGGCCAGATCGGCGAGGAAAGCGGCGGCGGAGGGGTAAGGCTCTCCCGGGGCCACGGCATGGCGCAGCGCCTCCGTCCCCGTCAGCGCCTTGAGCGTGCCGGCGAGACGCGCATACACGCCCGTCAGCGCGCGGCGGTAAGGCTCGTCATCGCGGCGTGGATTCGCGTCTCCCGCCTTTGCCGCCAGTGCCTCCAACCCCGCCGAGCATCCGGCCAGCATGCGGGAGATGGAAAGTTCCGCGCCGAGGTCATGCACTTCGGTGAGGTAGTGCCGCAGCACCACCTCGCCCTGCCGCCGCAGCGCCATACGCAAGGTATCGGCATTGACGAAGGGATTGCCGTCGCGGTCCCCACCGATCCAGTTGCCCATGCGGAAGAACGGCGCGACCTTCTGGCCGAGCCGCTGCTCCAGATCCGCATAGAGGCGTGGAATCTCCCGCAGGAAAGTGAGGTTGTAATAGCTGAGGACGTTCTCGATCTCGTCCTCCACCCGCAGCTTCACGAAGCGCAGCATGCGCGTTTGCCAGAGCTGGGTGATGCGCGTCTTCAGCAATGCCTCGTTCTGCGTCCGCGCGCGCTCGCCGCGCGGCCCATCGGCGGGAAGCGTGTCCCGCACCGCCAGCAACTCGGCGATGGCCCGTTCCGTATCCAGCGTGCTCTTGCGCTGCACCTCGGTCGGGTGCGCCGTCAGCACCGGCGAAACCCAGCTTCTCGCCAGCGCCCGCGCCACCGTATCGGCGCTGATGCCGGCCTCGGCGAAGCGGGCGAAGCTCCGCGTCAGGCTGCCTTCCTCCGGGTCGCCGCTATCCTCCCGCTCCGCCTGCCGCCGCAGGTTGTTGCGGTCCTCCGCCAGGTTGGCGAGGTGGGAGAAATAGCTGAAGGCGCGGATGACGGAGACGGTCTCGGCCGGGCTCAGCCGGGTCAGCAGGCTGTCCAGCTCCCGCCCCGCCGCCGCATCCGCGTGCCGCTCGAAGGCCACGGACAGGCGGCGGATGGCCTCGATCAGCTCGAAGGCCGTCTCTCCCTCCTGCTCCCGCACCACATCGCCGAGAAGCTGGCCGAGCAAGCGCACATCCTCGACCAGCCTGGGGTCCCGCTCTCCCTCGCGGGATGCGGGAGGGGAAGCCGCGAAAGGTTGAGGGGTATCGGGCATGGGCACGCCTCCGCTCATCCGGGTCTGGCAAAACAAAGCTGGCAGGGTCTGCCGCGTTGCACAATCGCGACCTTTCGCCGCCTCGCGGGCCAGACCTTCAGCCAATCCGCTGGACGGCTCCCGCGCGCCATGCTCAACCGGTGACAAGCCTGTTACGAGGAAAGAACACGCCATGTTGCCCCGCCGTTCCATGCTGGCGCTGGGTGCCGCCCTGCCCGGCATCCTGGCCACCCAAAGCCGCGCCCAGACGGCTACCCAGCCCTGGCCGGACCGCCCCGTGCGCATGGTGGTGCCCTACCCCGCGGGCTCCACGCCGGACATCGTGGCGCGCGTCGTGGCCCAGCATTTCAGCAGCGTTTTCGGCCAGCCCTTCGTGGCGGATAACCGCGCGGGCGTTGGCGGCAATCTCGGGACGGAGTTGATCGCCAAGGCGACGGATGGCGTGACCTTCGGCGTCTCCATCAACGGCCCGCTCTCCACCGCCCCGGCCCTCTATCCGAACCTGCCCTACGACCCGGCGAAGGACCTCGCCCCCATCTCCCTGCTGGCACGGGCCGGGCAGGTGCTGGTGGTGCATCCTTCCATCCCGGCGCGCACGCTGTCCGAATTCATCGCCTACGCGAAGGCCAACCCCACCGTGCTGAGCTATGGCTCGGTCGGCGCCGGTTCCGGCGGCCACCTGGCCATGGAGGACCTGAAGGCGCGCGGCGGCTTCCAGGCCGTGCACGTGCCCTATCGCGGCTTCCCGCAGGCGACGCTGGACCTGGTGGCCGGGCGCATCAACGCCATGATCCTCACCGCCGCCGGCATCCTGCCGCAGGTGCGCGAAGGTCAGGTGAATGCCCTGGCCGTCACCGCCGATGCCCGCCTGCCGCAGCTCCCCGATGTGCCGACCCTGGCGGAATCCGGCATGCCCGACGCCACCTCCTATGCCTGGATAGGGCTGGTCGGCCCCGCCTCCACCTCACCGGAACGCGTGCAGACCCTGGCCCGCGAGGCCCGTACCGCCCTGACCGCCCCCCAGGCCCGGCAGACCCTCACCACGGCCGGTTTCGAGGTCGTGGCCAGCACGCCGGAAGCCTTCGCCAGCTACATCCAGGCTGAAACCGCCCGCTGGGGCGCGCTGATCCGCAAGCTCGGCATCACTGCCGAGTAATGTGGCGGTCCCGGAGGGCGCCTCGCCTTCCGGGCCAAGCCCTGCTTTCCCGCCGGTCTCCGCGCGAAGAGGCGCGGAACCCCTCTCCAGCCGGGCCGTCAAGCCATAGCCAGCGGATTGATTTTATCACCAAAACCGAAAGGTAACGCGCTCGTTAAAGGTTGTTTCCGGTGCCGATTCGGGCCATCTGCTAGTTTGCGCGGAGCCCGCCGGGACGGTAGGATCGCCTCCGTAGCACGAATGTGCGTCCAATGCGTACGGGGGAGGACACCCCGGCGCCGGGGATGCCCCACTGGATCGAGGCTTGGCGATGGGTTCCTTCAGCATCTGGCACTGGGTAATCGTGCTGCTCGTTGTCCTGCTGCTTTTCGGCAGCGGCAAGATCAGCACGTTGATGGGCGATTTCGCGAAGGGCATTAAGTCCTTCAAGAAGAACATGCAGGACGATGAGGCGGATGCCTCCATGGCGGCTGAGGCACAGCCGCAGCAGCCGGCCGGCAATATCACCGGCCCTGGCGCGACGCAGCCGAACCAGGCTGCCCAGCAGCAGAACCCGACCCGCCCGGCCGCCTGAGGCCGATGGTCTGAAGCACCGCGCGCGGGGCCTTGAGGCTCCGCGCCGGCAGCCGGCGTGGATCGTCCTGCGCCGGCGTGGCGGAGGCGCCGCATGGCGCTGTTGCGGGCTTGTCACTGGCCCCTCGCCTTCTCTGCTGCTACGCCCCTGCCGCGCGCGGCCCGGTAGGAGGTGCAAGCCTTGCAGAACATCAGCCCAAGCCCCATTCCGGACAAGGTGGCCCAGGCCATCCTGGGCGCCGGCCGCCGGCTGGACCAGCGCAACTGGGTACCGGCCACCGCAGGCAACATCTCTATCCGCCTGCCGGAAGGGCGTGTCGCCATCACCCGCTCCGGCTTCCACAAAGGCCAGCTCTCGCCTGAGGCGCTGATGGTGGTGGACCTGCACGGCCAGCCGGAGCAACCGGGGCTGCGCCCCTCCGCCGAAACCCTGCTGCATTGTGGCGTCTACCGCCGCTTCCCGGAGGCGGGGGCGGTGCTGCATGGCCATTCCATCGCCAATACCGTCCTCTCCCGCGCCTCAGGCGACCACATCACCCTGGCAGGATACGAGTTGCTGAAGGCCTTCCCTGGCTTCGCCACCCATGAGGCCAGTGTCACCCTGCCTGTCTTTGACAACGACCAGGACATCGCCCGCCTGCAAGGCGTGGTGCAGGACCGCTGGGCCGGGATGCAAGAAATTCCGCCCGGCTATGTGCTTCGCGGCCACGGTATCTATGTATGGGGCCGCGACATGGATTCCGCGCTGATCCGCATGGAAGCACTGGAATTCATGTTAGAATGCGAATTCCACGAAAGGAAAACGCGATGAGCCTTTTGACCATCAAGGACGCCGCCACCGGCGCCCTGGAACTGAGCACCTCCGACGCCGCCGAGATCGCCGCGGCGCTCGCGCCCATCAATGTCCGCTTCGAGCGCTGGCCGGTGGCCAACCTGCCCGCCGGCGCGGATGCCGAGACGGTGCTCGCCGCTTACCGCCCGCAGCTCGACGCCTTCATGGGCGATACCGGCGCAGGCACGGCCGATGTCATCAAGCTCGACTCCTCGCATCCCCAGAAGGATGCGCTGCGCGCCAAGTTCCTCTCCGAGCACACCCACACGGAGGATGAAGTCCGCTTCTTCCACGAAGGCGCCGGCAACTTCATCATGCATGTCGGCGGCAAGGTGTATGACGCCTACTGCACCCAGGGTGACCTGATCAGCGTTCCGGCCAACACCCATCACTGGTTCGACGCCGGCACCGAGCCGCATGTCACGGCGCTGCGTATCTTCACAGACACCACGGGCTGGACGCCGCACTACACCGGCACCGACATGTCCGAACGCTTCCCGGCGGTGACCGGCTGATGGCTCCCGTCAGCGCCATCCTGACCGATATCGAGGGGACCACCAGTTCCATCGCCTTCGTGAAGGACACGCTCTTCCCCTTCGCGAAGGCGGCGCTGGAGGATTTCCTGGCCACCCACGCCCACGATCCGGAGGTGCAGGCCTGCCTCACCGAGGCGCGCCGCCTGGCCGCCCCGGATGAGGAAGCGCCCGCCGCCCTCCGCCGCTGGATGGAAGAGGATGCCAAGGTCACGCCGATGAAGGCCCTCCAGGGCCTCATCTGGCGCCAGGGCTATCTGGATGGCCGCATAGAAGGCCACCTCTGGCCTGATGTTGCGCCCTGCCTGCGTGCCTGGGCCCGGGCCGGCATCGGCCTGCATGTCTATTCCTCCGGCTCGGTGGCCGCGCAGAAGCTGCTCT
Source organism: Acetobacteraceae bacterium AT-5844 (assembly GCA_000245075.1). Taxonomy (GTDB): domain Bacteria; phylum Pseudomonadota; class Alphaproteobacteria; order Acetobacterales; family Acetobacteraceae; genus Pseudoroseomonas. Next base: position 7,700 of record JH599921.1, on the reverse strand, counting down.
TCGGCCATTCCGTGGCGGGCGACCTCGCCTCCCTCTTCACCGGCTTCTTCGACACCAATGTCGGCGGCAAACGGGAGGCGGCGAGCTACAGCGCCATCGCGCGCGGCCTGCATCTGGCACCCGAGAGCATCCTCTTCCTCTCCGACGTGGAGCAGGAGCTGGACGCCGCCGGCACCGCGGGCCTGCAAACCTGCCAGCTCGTGCGTACGGCCGATGGCACCCAGCCTTCCGCGCGCCACCGGCAGGCGGCCGATTTCCCGGGCGTTGCCTCGCTGTTCGGCCTGCCGCTGCCGCGCGCCGCGGCGGAGAGCAGCGCCGCCTGATGCCCAGCCCGCGCCGCCCTGCCACAGGGGGCGGCGCGGCTTTCTTACCCCTCCCCGACCCCCTGCCCCGGGACCGCAGCGATGATGACGACCTACACCCTCGCCGAAGGTTGCCTCAGCGTGGAGGAAGGCGTCCGTCCCCAGGAAGCCCTGCGGTCCGCCGTCTGGATCGACCTCCTCGCACCGACGCGGGCGGAAGTATCCGCTGTCGAAGCCGCCTTCGCGCTGGAAATTCCCACGCGGGAGGAAATGCAGGAAATCGAGAGCTCGTCCCGCCTTTACCGCGAGGATGACGCGCTGTTCCTGACAGCCAACTTCCTCCATGGCGCGGAGGAGGGCGATTACGGCTCCACCCCCATCACCTTCGTGCTGGCCGGCAGCGCGCTGATAACGGTGCGCTACGCCACGCCGAAAGCCTTCACCACCTTCGCCGCCCGCGCCCGGCGCACGCCCGGTGCCCTGCTCTCCAGCGCCGATGCGGTGATGCTCCACCTCTTCGAGCAGGTGGTGGACCGGCTGGCGGACATCCTCGAGAAAATCGGCGCGGATATGGACCGCGCCAGCCAATCCGCCTTCCGCATCGCCCGTGGCAGCCAGAAGAAGAAAGCCAATGTCCGGGACGCGGACCTGAAGGCGGTTCTCATTGCCCTGGGCCAGGTGGGAGAGGTTACCAGCCGCGCCAACGAGACGCTGCTCGGCCTCACGCGCATCCTCACCTTCGTCGGCGCGGAAAAGGCCACCGCCGTGCGCAAGGAGAACCAGGGGTTGATCAAGATCCTGGTGCGCGACGTCCGCTCCCTCGTCGAACATGCCGGCTTTCTCTCGGCGAAAGCGAATTTCCTGCTCGATGCGGTTCTCGGCATCATCAACATCGACCAGAACGGCATCATCAAGACCTTCACCGTCGCCAGCGTGGCCCTGATGCCGCCGACCCTGGTGGCCAGCATCTACGGCATGAACTTCGACTCGATGCCGGAGCTGCACCTTTCCTTCGGCTATCCGCTGGCGCTGGGGCTGATGATTTGCAGCGCCGTGCTGCCGATCGTGTACTTCAAGCGGAAGGGGTGGCTGTAACTTCCCGCGCCCGTGCCTTGACAGGCGGCCCCAGCCGGTTCTGCCTGCCGCCATGGCCCGCCTTCCCCTCGAATCCCTCGTCGACCCCGTCGCACCACCCGGCAAACACGCCAGTCGGGTGCTGGGCACGCCTGTACCGGAGGAGCCTCCGCCCTCCAACCTGCTCGGCTTCTATTGGTACTTCATCCGTCAGGCGCGGCTGCTTTTCGGCCTGCTCTTCCTCACCGGCCTCACCGTCGCGTTGCTGGACGGGCTGATCCCCGTCTTCATCGGCCACATCGTCGGCCTGCTGGGCACTCACAGCCCCGGCACGCTGTTCCAGGAAGCCTGGGCGCCGCTTCTCGGCATGGCCGCGGTGCTGCTCATCTGCCGGCCGCTCGCCATCGTCATGCAGAACCTTGTCGGGCAGCAGGCCATCAACGCCACCGTCACCAGCCTCATCCGCTGGCAGGCACACTGGCATGTCGTCCGCCAGGGCTGGGCATTCTTCCAGGAGGATTTCGCGGGGCGCATCGCCAACCGCGTCATGCAGGCCGGGCCGGCGCTGCGTGAGAGCGTGATGCAGTCCATCAACGCCGTCTGGTACATCCTGGTCTATGGCACCGGCGCCATCCTCTACCTCGCCACGGCCGATTTCTTCCTGGCGGTGCCCATCCTCATCTGGTTCGTCGCCTATGCCTTCCTGCTGCGCTACCTCGTCCCCCGCATGCGGGACCGCGCGAAGGCCGCCAGCGAACAGCGCAGCCTGCTCACCGGCCGCATCGTGGACAGCTACACCAATATCCTCACCGTGAAGCTGTTCTCGAAGGCAGAGCATGAGGACGCCTTTGTCCGGGAAGGCGTGCTGGGCCTGACCCGCGCCTTCCAGCGGCAGATGCGCCTCGTCACACTCAACAGCCTGCTGCTTTCCACCCTCAACGCCGTCATGCTCACCACCATGGCGGCGGTTTCGCTCACGCTGTGGAACCGTGGAGACATTCCCGTCGCCACCGTCGCCGCGGCGCTGCCCATGGCGTGGCAGATCGCCAACATCTCCGGCTGGGTCGCCTTCAACGTCGCCGGCATCTTCGAGAATGTGGGCGTAGTGCAGGAGGCAACCCGCAGCGTCGCCGTGCCGCCGACCGCGCCGGACCCCGAGAACGCCCGTCCCCTCGTGGTGACGAAGGGCGAAATCGTCTTCGAGAAGCTGCATTTCGGCTACGGCAAGGAACGCGGCGTGCTGCAGGATTTCGACCTGCGCATCGCACCAGGTGAGCGTGTCGGGCTGGTGGGCCATTCGGGCGCCGGCAAGACCACCGCCGTCAACCTGCTGCTGCGCTTCTTCACGCCCGAGGGCGGCCGCATCCTGGTCGATGGGCAGGACATCGCCACCGTTACCCAGGAAAGCCTGCGCGGCGCCATCGGCATGGTGACGCAGGATACGGCCCTGCTGCACCGCTCCATCCGTGACAACATCCGCTACGGCCGCCCCGACGCCACGCAGGCGCAGATCGAACAGGCGGCGCAGGACGCGGAAGCGGCTGGCTTCATCGACGAACTCTCCGACTGGCGTGGCCGCCATGGCTACGACGCCCATGTGGGTGAGCGCGGCGTGAAGCTCTCCGGTGGCCAGCGCCAGCGCATCGCCATCGCCCGCGTGCTGCTGAAGAACGCGCCCATCCTGGTGCTGGACGAGGCCACGAGCGCCCTGGATTCCGAGGTAGAGGCCGCCATCCAGCAATCGCTGGACCGGCTGATGGCCGGCAAGACCGTCATCGCCATCGCCCACCGACTCTCCACCCTGCCCTCGATGGACCGGCTGGTGGTGCTGGAGCAGGGCCGCATTGTCGAGCAGGGCACGCATGAGGAATTGCTGGCGCGGGGCGGCGCCTATGCGCGGCTGTGGCAGCGCCAGTCCGGCGGCTTCATCGGGGGATAAGCCGAACAGCGCATGGAACGCATTGAGAAGCATTTCCATGCAAGCTCCCGCGCAAGCCTGCGCACCCAGCCACCACTCCCGCCTCAAAAGGCTTACGATTCTTCTCCGTCATCGTATTGTTTTGATATCGACATTACCTTGACCGATATGACGGGTGCCTGTTTATTGCAGGCCGCTCCGAGGCAACTGTCCGCATAGGCCTTTCTGCGGTTGAGACCCCTCTTCAGTCCGACGACGGGAAACATGCAGACATTCGAAGAGATCGCGGCATCGCACCGGATCGCCGTACTCGTTCCCTGCCATAACGAGGAAGCGGCTATCCGCACTGTTGTCGAGGATTTCCGCGGGAGCCTTCCGACAGCGCGCATCTTTGTCTACGACAACAACTCCACGGACCAGACGGTGCGGGTGGCGCTGGAGGCCGGCGCCATCGTTCGCCGGGAGAACCGCCAGGGCAAGGGCCATGTCGTGCGGCGCATGTTCGCCGACATCGAAGCCGACATCTACGTAATGGTGGATGGCGACGACACCTACGATGCCAGCGCCGCCCCCGGCCTGATCCTGGAACTCGTCAATGAGAACCTCGATGTGGTGAACGGTGCCCGCGTGCCGGTCGCCGATGCCGCATTCCGCCCGGGGCATAAATTCGGCAATGCCCTGCTGACAAGGCTGGTCTCGCTCGTCTTCGGCAAGCGCAACAAGGACATGCTCTCGGGCTACAAGGCCATGTCCCGGCGCATGGTGAAGTCCTTTCCCATCCAAAGCTCCGGCTTCGAGATCGAGACGGAGTTGCTGGTCCACGCGCTGGGGCTGGACCTGCCCATCGGCGAAATCGCCATCCCGTACCGCGAGAGGGGCGAGGGCTCGGCCTCCAAGCTCCGCACCTATCGGGATGGACTCCGGATCATCTGGCTGATCAGCTACCTGATTCGTGAAGAGAAGCCGTTGCAGTTCTTCTCCGGCATCGCGGCGATCGCGGTGCTCTTCGCCATCGGCCTCGGCACGCCCGTTATCCTGGAATACGCGCAGAGCGGGCTGGTGCCCCGCCTGCCAACGGCGGTGCTGGCCATGGGCTGCGTGATTTCCGCCCTGCTCGCCATCGTCTGCGGGCTGGTGCTCGACGGCGTCTCACACGGGCGGCGGGAGGCGAAGGCACTGGCCTATCTCTCCATTCCCGCGCCGGGCGAGCCGCGCTGAGGGCGACGCCGAACCGGTAGAAAGCGCCACAGCCAACGCGATGATGGACGACATGCCCGCAGAAACCCTTCAACGCCCCGGCAGCTTCCCGGTCACCGAGTTTCTCCTGCTCGCACTGGCGTCGGCGGCCATCGGCGCGGCCTATGCCATTTCGCTGGGGCAGGACATCAATTGGGATTGGCAGAATTATCACGACTATGCCGGCTACGCGGTGCTGACGAACCGGTTCGACCGTGACGTCGCCCCCAGCGGTATCCAGACCTATTTCAATCCCGCCCTGTATGTTCCGATCTTCGCGCTGCGCGCCGCACTGTCGCCCCAGGCATCCACCGCCGTGCTGGGCGCGGTCCAGGGGCTGAATCTCTGCTTCATCTGGTTCCTCACCCGGCACCTGCTCGGCCCCGGGCGCAGCATCCTGCTGCCGCTGCTGGCCACTGCCATCGCGGCCACCAGCCCCATCGCGCGGTCGGAGATGGGAACCAGTTTCGCCGATATCCTTGTCTCCCAGCCCATCATCATCGGCCTGATGCTGCTCATTCCCCCCGCGGCCCCGCCCGGTGACGACGCGGCGAAAACGGGCGGCAGCGCGCCTCGCATCATGCTGGGCGGCCTGCTGTTCGGCCTGGCCTTCGGGCTGAAGCTCACCGTGGCCGTCTTCGTGATCGGCGCGATCGCCACCGTGCTGATCGGCCACCGCCCGCTCCGCGGCCTGCTGCTGCTGGCAGTGGGCGGCGGCATCGGGGCGGCCATTGCCGGCGGCTGGTGGGCGCTGGATATCTGGCGGACATTCGGCAGCCCGCTTTTCCCTTTCTACAACGCCATTTTCGGCGCACCGGACGCGCCGCCCTTCAATCTGACGGACCGGCGCTTCCTGCCGCATGGCCTGATGGACGCGCTGGCCTATCCTTTCCTTTGGGTCGTGGGAGACCATCGCAGCGCCGAAGTCCCGTTCCGCGACGCGCGCTTCGCCATTCTCATGGTGATGGCCGTTGTGGTGGCAGGGGCGCATCTACTCCATCGCCGCTGGCTGATTGAGCGGCGGCACCTGCAGTTCATCGGCTTCTTCGTGGCATCCTATGTGGTCTGGTTGTCGATGTTCGCCATCCACCGCTACGTCGTTGCGCTGGAACTCCTGGTTGGACCGCTGATTGTCGTCCTGCTTCTTCCCCTGGTCGGCCGCATCACGCAGGTCGCCGTCACGGCAGTGCTGGCGATCGTGCTTGGGGTCTGGAGCGTTCCCGCCAATTGGGGGCACCGTCCCTTCGACGCTGCCTATGTCGCACGCGTACCAGACGGACTGTCCCAACCCGCGACCTATTTCCTGACCGGCAAGCCGATGGGCTTTGTGGTCTCCAGCCTGCCAGGCGAGTCACGCTTCTTCCTGGTTGGAGATTGGGAACTGCCGATCCAACCCGGACATGTCCTTGCAACCCGGATCGCGGAAGGCCTGCGCGATCCGCTGCCCGGCGGCTACTGGATGATCCGTTTCGTCGGCCAGGCGCTGGATTCCTCGAAGGTCGCGCCCTATGGGCTGGAACTGGACCCGGGCCGCCCTTGCATCCGCTTCCCCACCCTCAACCACGGTCATGCCGAGGCATGCCCATTGAGGCAGGCTCCCTGGACGCGCGGAACCATCCAACCCGCCGGATGAGCCGCGCGTCCCATGCGCGGTGTTCCACCGGTGCCCCACCCTCCCCTTGACCCGGCTCCCGGCCCGCCCGAACCTGCGCACCGCGTCCGGAGGAGACCCCAAGATGAGCACCACCCACACCCTGCCCGCGAAGCCGGAAACGGTGCGCTTCGGTGCGTTCGATGCCGCCTTCGCCCCTGTCCTCACGGTGCAGTCGGGCGACACGGTGGTCATGGAATGCGTCTCCGGCCCCGCCGAGATCATGCCGCCCGCCGAATTGGGCCTGACCGTCCCTCCCGCCCTCGCCGCCATTCACGCGGCCGGCATTCCCCGCCTGGGCCCGCACATCGTCACCGGCCCCGTTGCCATCGAAGGCGCGGAGCCGGGCGACGCGCTGGAAGTCTCCATCGAGAAAATCGAGCTGGGCGCGGATTGGGGGTACAATCATTTCCGCCCGCTGGTCGGCACCCTGCCGGAGGATTTCCCCTACCGGCGCCTGCTGCACATCCCGGTGGACCGCGCCGCGAACACCTGCCACCTGCCCTTCGGCCCGAATGGCGGCGTGGACCTGCCGCTCTCTCCCTTCTTCGGCGTGATGGGCGTGGCGCCTCCGATGGAGTGGGGCCAGATCTCCACCAAGGAGCCGCGCGCCCATGGCGGCAATCTGGACAACAAGGAGCTCGTCCAGGGCACGACGCTTTGGCTGCCTGTCCATGCGCCTGGCGCGCTGTTCAGTGCCGGCGACGGCCATGGCGTGCAGGGCGATGGTGAAGTGTGCGTCACCGCGCTGGAAATGTGCCTGACGGGCCATTTCCGCTTCAACCTGCATAAGGGCGGCGGCGCACGGAACCCGCTGCTGCGCTTCCCCCGCGCGGAGACGCCCACCCACTACATCTCCATGGGCATCCATGAGGATCTGGATCTCGCCATGAAGCAGGCGCTGCGCGAGATGATCGCCTTCATCGCCTCCCGCGCGAATGTCTCCCCCGCCGATGCCTATCAGTTCTGCTCCCTCGCCGTGGACTTCCATGTCACGCAGACGGTGAATGGCGAAAAAGGCGTTCACGGAATGCTGAAAAAGGGCCTGCTGTTCTGATCCTGCCGCGCTAGTGCCATGATCGCGGGGCAGCCTCCCGGAGTTGTGGGGTAGCGCAGCGGGTTTTCCACAGATTTCGGGCCTGCCTCCGCGCGCCGCATCTTGTGCGCTCACCCCTCGTGAAACTACCGTATGTTGTAGCAGGCGGGTCAGGAGAGGCGCGGATGGATTGGACGTCAGAGGCTATTGATGCCCTACGGGCCTATTGGGCCGAGGGGCACTCGACGGCCGAAATCGGCCGTCGCATGGGCATTTCCAAGAATGCCGTGGTGGGCAAGGCGCATCGCCTGAACCTGCCGGCGCGCCCCAGCCCCATTCGGCGGGAAGCAGCTCCGGCCGCGCCCCGCCCCGTTGCGGCCAACGCGGCCCCCGCTCCGCAGCCGGTTACCCAGCCCAGCGTTCCGGCGCAACCCGCGGTGCCCGTCGCACCTGCTCGCCCCGCACCCCAGCCGGCGCCTGTCG
>JH599920.1 GCA_000245075.1 Acetobacteraceae bacterium AT-5844 | reverse complement strand
CATCCGGCCCCGTGAGGCGGATGCCGGCGCCCCCAGGGAACCGGTTACGAAACGTGCAGCCCTCTCCGCTCTCCGTGAGCGAAGGAGGCCACAGTGCAATTGAGAGAGGACGGCGCCGGGCGGCAGACGCAATTCGGCCGCTGACAAGGCAAAGCTTTATTCGGCTTTTAGTCCTAGGTCAAGCGTCGAAATACGGCTGTTGGCCCCGTCTATAGGCCACAATTCCTTTCGGAAGCGCTCCTTCCTCCACCGGTGCATTCAGGAGAAACTGCGAGCGGATACGGCAGCAATCCAGGAAATCAGCCGACACCTCGGCTTCCACCGCATCCAGCGCTTCCTCATCCTGCCGACTGGGCAGCCGCTGAAGGAGATGGTGCAACGTCACCATGCGGCCGGGCATATCGAGCGCAGCAATCACCATGGCCAAGCTGGCGGGTGTTTGCCCCAGCAGCGCACGCCGGATGGACCAGGCAAGGTCGGCCTGCCATTCGAACCACGCTTCGAGCCGCCAGGGTGGCGCGGCCCATTCTGCCGGACGGGCGAGAATGAAGCGCCGCCCTTCCGGGGTCTCGTGAATCAATCCACGTGTGGTGGGCGCTTGCCTTCCGCCCCGGAAGCGGAACACCCCGAGGGGATGAAGCGTCGTATCAAACCGTTCCGGGGCGCGACGGGCACCTCGGGAGATGCAAGGCGAGACCTGAGCCATTGAGCGGCACGCTCCACTGTGCAGGTGCAACATGACATAGGCTCGCTTTCCAGCAGGTAAACGCAGATGGCGGCAATTTTAGAAAGGAAGAGCACCGTGAGGACCTGAACGCCGGCCTGCGTCAGCACGGTGCTGCCTTCAAAGCGCGCCGGAAGGCGCCGAGCCCTTCGCCCTAGAGACCCCGCCAGCCCGGTCCGCGTGGAGCCGGCGGCGCACCTGGCAAGCGAACTGGCTCCGCCAGCAGGCATCCGGACACGGCATCCAGCGCATCATCCCGAAGTCCGGGCGTATCGGGCTTCCACTCGGACATTTCCGTTGGAAACGGGGTGCGAAACACACGCTCATGCGCATGCAGCTTGCGCGCCGCCAGCACGGGGTCCAGTGCCGAAAGAATACGGTCCTGCTTGGCACGGCGGCTGTGCTGTTCCACCACCGCGCAGGCGGCACCAGCGCGCGCCATCTCACGCTTCAGCAAGGCGGGAAGAAACCGCCCGATTCCGTTGGTTTCCACACGCAGGACCGGCAGGAGAAGTTCCCGGGCAATCCGCGCCACCTGCCTGCATTGCTGCGTGGCAGGGTCATCCGGAGCGCCGGGGTCGTGTGTGAGATAGGTCAGCCGATGGAGATAATGGTTGCCCTCCCCATCCGCATAGGTGGCCGCGAGCACCGATCCATCCCCGCTGCCGGGGCGGCCATAAGCAGGGTCCCAGAAGCCTCCACCGGAGACCATGCGGCGGCCGAGCAAGGACAATACCGGCCGCCCATTCGCCTCGCGATAATCCGTTTCCTCCGGATAGCGGATGATCAGAGAAGGGTCGAGCCGCGCTGCCGCGCCCGCCACCGGCCGCAACAACATCTGCCGCCCGAAATGGATCGGCCCGACGCGCTCGCGCATCTGCGCGATCATCGTCGCCGAAAATCGCTCGGGCCAGGCACTGTGGCCGCGGCCATCCAGCAGAGGAATCCGCAACCGCTTGTAACCCGCCAGGAAGGCCTCGCCCTCATCCGGATGCAGGTAGAGGCTTTCCGCGCAATGTGGCGTGCCCACATACAGGATGGTTCCGCCGGGCGTCAGAATGAACTCCGTCTCGGCCAATCTTTCGCGAAGTTCCTCCCGTTTTCCGGGAGAATCACAATTTCCCGCCACCTCCACATCGTCGCAGATAATCAGCTCGGCGCGGGTGCCGGTGATATTGCCACCCAATCCAGCAGCCAGCATGGAAGGGTCGCGCAACGCGCCCTGCCGCCGCACCGTGAAGCGATCCACCGCCCAGGCCTCCGCATGCTGCGGAATCAGATGCGTGCAGAGCGGATGCCGTTCGACGATGCGCCTCACCGTCGCCACCATCTTCGTGGCGAGCTGATGATCGGCTGCAACCACGAGAATGCGGGTCTCGGGCCAGCGCGACAGTACCCACGCACAATAGAGCCCTACCAGCGTAGATTTGCCACAGCCCCGGAAAGCCATGAGCAGAAGCCGCTCATCTCCCTCCGCCCGCCTCGTATCCAGCCAGCGCAGAATCCTGCGGTGAACCGGCGGCGTACCCTGACGAAGCTGCGTGTTCCAGACCCAGACAAACTCCAGAAGATCAGCCGGAGGCTCCGTCATCCTCCTCCTCCTCCGCTTCGCCGGCCAGAGCCCCCCGGGCCTGGGCCAGAAGCGCATTGGCATGCGCCACGCCTGCCACTTCCTCCCCTATGCCTGCGGCACGTGTAAGCTTCAGAACATGTTCGAGATGCGCCAGCGCCGATTTGGCGGCGGCGTGGTGCGCAGCGAAGGCCTTGGCGTCATCATGAGTGCCCGGAGCAGGACCGCGCGCTATGAAGGCACCATAATCCTCCGCCACGCGCATCGCCGCCGCCTCCAGCTCGGCCACAAGAGCCGATGGGATGCCCTTCATGTTCAGATCCTCGGCTTGGTTGCACGAACGTAGAGCGTGCCGGCATCAACAGTAACGCCGCTGCCGCTGACGTTCTGGGCCGTCACCCGCACCTGGTCGGCACTTACCGTGCCGCCCACACTGGCATGAAACACGACTCCTCCATTCTGAAATCCCGAGGCCTTGACGAAGGACGCCTGCACGAAGTCGCCCTGTCTTACACCGGGGAAGGCGACATCGTGTGTGGCCGTAGCTCCCGCGGCCAGGGCCGGAACCGTCCATCCGGTATCGGTGACCGTATATTCACGCACACCCCATTTCCGGCTTCCTCCGTAGATCAGCGCGGGGGCGTAGAGAGGCGCGCAGTAAAGGCGCAACGCTTTCAGAATGGCGCTGGCCGTGCCGCCGCGCGCACCTATGGCGGCGTAGCGCGTGTTGGCATGCAAGGTAACGCGTTGCAGCCGGTTGATCGCGAGTCCTCCCACCAGGCTGTCCAGGTCAGCATTGCCTTCCCAGAAGAAGGACGGACTGCCAGCCCAGGCAGCATTCATGTTCGAGAACAGGACAGGGCTTGATTGATCGAGAACGTTCTCCCCGGCGTCGAACTGCATGACCACAGGCCGGAGCTCGCTGCCTTCCGCCGCGATAAAGAACTCCTTGCACTCGCTCGCATCGACGACAAAGGCCAAGGCACGGCTGGTGGGCAGGCCTACGCTATCCGCATTCAGCGTCAGCAGTGAAAGGCCGGCAAAAGCGAATCCGGACAAGGTTGTCGGCGGGCCGGAAGGATTTCCGGACAGTACCGCCATCTGCTCGAAGCCCACGCCATTGGTCGTATCGATGGTCTGGCGAAAAGCACGCTGCCGCACATTCTCCGCCGCCGCTATCAGACGAGGCGCACCCTGCGCCGCCGCAGCCTGATGAAGCGGGACCACGGTGCCGCCCGCGCGCGTAGCCGCCCCGGTATATTCGATACCAGCACCGGTAAAGGCATAGGTTCCGACATAAGAGACTTCGTAAATGCAGTCATTCGCGCCACCGGCATGCCGGGCGACGAACGGGCTGCACTGCTCCATCCGAATGCCACGCGCGATGATCCCGCGCTCATCCCCCGCCTCCAGCAGAAACGGAATCGCCGCCACAGCACCGGGTGTACCTTGCCGCTGCAACTCGAAAGCCGGCCCGATGAAGAAATGCGCATTATGCCGTGGATAGGCACCCGGCACGCAGGAGAAGCGCACTCCGAAGCGATCGAGCGTGGGGTGCGTGCCGGAGGCGTTGGCGAAATGGCCGCCAACATAGCGAATGCTGTTATTCCAGGCTGCCGCTGTAACCGTCCGGATATCAAGGCCGATACGATTGTTCACGATACGGCCGAGATGCAGCACGCTGTCCTCGAAACCACGTTCCACGCCTTCGGTCCGCAAACCGATCGTAAACCCTTCAACCTGGCGAATCTCGACGACCGAGGCATCCAGGTTACGGAGCAGGATGCCGATGTCATTCTCATCCAGCCAGCTGGAGATCGTCTCGCGTACCACACGCAGCCCCTGATAGAGCTTGCTGGCATTACGCTCCGCCGCACCATCGCCGAGCGTCAGCGCCGGCACGCCACCCGCACCGGCATAGACAATGCTGCCCCGCATGGTGAGCCCTGCTGCTCCCCCTGCCAGCAGAAGCGGCATGGTGGAGCGGAAGAGGCCCTCGCCGATCTCAAGCATCTTGCCCGCAGAGGCCGCCGCATTCATCGCGGCCTGCAGCGCCGGTCCGTCATCGGTAACGCCATCGCCGGTCGCACCGAAATCCCGGGCCGAGAGAACCTCCGCCAGCTTGTCGGAAATGGTCCTCGGAATCGCGCCGCGGAACGGCACGCGCAATGTGCCCTCTTCACGCGCATAGGCCGTCACATTGCCAAGGCTGTCAAAGCCAAGAACCCGATTGGCCCGCCCTGCCCGCTCAGGCAGCACCAGCCCAGTGGGCACCTCGCCCGGATTGGCGCGCAGCGTGCTGTTCAGGTCATCCCGGAAATCCTGCAGCGCGGCTACCTGATGATCGAGATCATCATTCAGCGTATTTGCGCGCAGCACGCCATTGGGCTGGAAATCGCTGGTGCGCGAGATCACGAGGCGCCGGCGCAGCGCCACAACCTGGCCGGCGGCCGGTGCCGTGGCGAAGGCAACGCTGCCACCCTCGGATGATCCCGCCCCGTGGATCGTGAAGCCACTGGTCAGCACCATCCCATCCAGACGAACCTCCAGGTCGGCCATCTTGAAGATGGGAAAGGGGTAGACGAAGACTGTCTGGGTGCCATCTGTCGCGTAATGCACACGCGGCGAGACGTCACCGATGCGGATATGCTCGGCCATTCGGATCTCTCGTGCGGAAGGGGGTGTGAAGAGGCGCCAGCCTCAATCGAGCAAGTTGCGCACCGCGCTGCCGAAGCTGTTTCCAGCGCGAAGCCAGGTGGTCAGGGAGCCATCCGCGTTCAGCAAGCTGCTCCGCCCCGAGGCCATGCGCGCGGCATAGTTCTCATCGCTCTCGGCGGCAGCCTCAGCCGCATCCTGCGCCAGCCCCGCCGTGATGGCGCCCGCGGAACCCTGGTCCGGGCTCACGCCAGACGCCGCCAGGCGAGCGCGTGTGGAAGCCACTGTGCGGTCCAGCCTGTCCTGCCTCGCCCGCTCCTCCGCAGCCTGAGCAGTTGCGAGTTGTTGCTGGCGCGCGTCCAGAGCTTGCTGTTGCTGCTGGGCCTGTGCCTTAGCTGTCGCAGCTTGCTGCTGCCCCTGCCGCACGGTGCCATAAAGCGAAGCGGCGGTGCCGGCGACGGCAGCGATGGGAGCGAGTTGCGCCATCAATCGGTCATCCTGGTTTCTGTGGTCACGGATAGGAGCGTCATCGGCAGCGGAGTGTCGCCTTCGATGCGCCACAGGGGCTGAAGCGTGTCCCGCCGCCAGCCAAGCCCACGCAGGGTCACGTCTCCGGTGAAGCGAGGCGGTCCCGTATCCAGCATCGGCGTATCGAGCCGCCGAAATGGCACCGGCGCAGCCCCACGTCCGAGATCGACGCTCAGCGAGGCCGTCTCCAGAACGCGGAATGTCGCCGCTACCAACCGCAAGGGCCCGGTGCGCGCGCTACCGGCGGAAAGAAGCTGCGGCGGCAGAGGCTCGACCACATGGCTGTAGCCAAGGCCGACCTGAAGGCGCTCCGCCGCCTCATCAAGCGTCACAGTGCCGATGACGACGGGCACCAGGCCGCGCGGTGCCCCGTCTCCGACAACCTGGACAATGGCCCCGGGCAAATGATCCACTCCGCTCCAGCGTGTCTTCGGCACTGTGTCCTGGCCGGAGAGCCCCGCATCGACGCAAAGCGCATCATCAAACCGTTCAAGCCGGAATCCGCCCAACCTCTCGACGACAAGCCAGATCACGCCGTCGATCTCGGCAATCGCCGCGAAACGGCCCTGCGTGTCCTGCCGCGTCCATGCCGTTACCTGTTCGGTGCGGTACAGCGTCAGCGTCGCCAGCCACCCGCCTTCCATAACGACATGTAGCAACCGCCGCGTCTGGTCATAGGCCATGGACACGGGCGTCTGAACCAGATGCCGTGCCACCAGCGCCAGATCATTCGCCTGATAGGCCTGCTGTACATCGGTGTATGCGTATTCATGCACCGCCTGGCCGGAACGCGCGACAAAGATCGTGCTGCCATCGACATCCACCGGCTGCACAATTCGCGTCGTGGCCGAGCCAATCCGCGTCTGGCGGTGAAGCTGAATGGAGGCCGGCGTCATCGGATCGCCGGTCACCATCCACTCAGCGCCGGAGGTGAAGACCTGGAGATGCCGACCCGAGAAGACGGCGCGAATGGCGTTCACCTGATCGGAGAGCAAGCCGAATTCGATCGCCTGATCGTCCAGCCCTTCACCAAGGTCGAAATTGAACAGGTCTCCGGACCGGGAGAGCCATAGCCGATTCGGCAGGTCACGCGATCCACCCACAACCAGCCGGTCCTGATGAAAACACACTGTCACCGGCCAGCCCCGCGCGACGCTGAACGCAGCCTCATCCCAGTCGGCGGTGGCCGCGGCCGCATCCAGCACATCCTCCGTACGCGCCGAGACGGAGGTTTCGGAGTTAAAGCTCGTGACAACGACCTTCCGCGTACCAATCCGCAGCCGCGCGCCAATATGGCCAGGCCGAAACACAGGCGCGCTGGCCGTCAAGGTCACAGAGCCGCTTGTACCACTCGCTTCGAGCGCAACGCCCCCAGGTGCGAATCTGTGAAAAGGCTCGGCACTAAACCCCCATTCACCGATCGACCAGTCGGTATGGCTGCTGCGCGTAACACGCTGTGGCCGCATGTCCGGATGCACCAGCAGCAGCGTATCCGCACTTTGCGTGTATGCGATGTTGCCCAGCATCGCGGCTGTCCACGGTGCCGGTAGCTGGGCCACCAGAGCCTCGCCCATGAACACCTGTAGCAGGTGGTGGCTCAGTGACAGCAGATAGGTCTGCTGGGTATTGAACTCAAAGGCGACGAGTTTGGCCTCGCCCGGCAGCATCGCTACATGACGAAGCCCCGGCCGGCGCGTCACGCCGCCCGTCGGCTGAATGAACACATTCCGCAACCGCCGCGCGCCATTCTCGAAGGCACGCAGATCGGCCCGGCCCAGAAGCTCGTCGCCGAGTTCTCCTGCGGTGAAGCTGGTCTTGACGCTACGGCCCATTGCCATGGTTCACCCCCGCGCCATGATCAGCGGAAAATCCTCGACCGCCTTTGCCGTATCCTGCTGGCTGTCGGTCCGGCGTGCGTTGCGGAACTCCGCTTCTGCCAGGCGGTGCAACATCTCGGCACGGGAGGTACTTTCCGTAAGCGGAATGCAGAACTCCGCGGCCAGCCTTGTCACCAGTGCGGAAGCAAAGAAGGGAGGAAATTCGCTCTCCTGCGGCCTGAACACATAAGTCAGCGTTACCTGCGGCGCATTCGCATGCAGCCGTTGCTCATGCAGCCGGTACAGCAAGCCGCGCCCCGACCCGCCACTTCCGGCGGAAAGCACACGCAGGAAGTCCGCCGGAAGCTGGTACGCATAGGCATAATCGGCATGCGGGGCTGCTGCCAGCCGCGGCAGATCCATCTGTCCGAGGGCGAAGCTCCAAGGATGCGAGGACAGCATCGCATCCCGCACGGAGGGATACAGATTGGCCGCCACCTCCGCCTCGGCGGTGCCTTCCTCAAAGGAAGCGACAGGCTGCGCACCGATCTTCAACAGGGCGCGCGAGCAAAGGACGAGGGCGGAGAGCGCCATCCGATAATCTCCTGTGCGGCAAATGGGAATGAGGAAGCGGCCGGCGGTATCCCACCGGCCGCCTCGCTGTTACGCCTCGAAGGCGCGCATCCGCACGACACCGGTCTCGTCCACGAGAACGGCGCCCTGGCTCATCATATTGTTGACGAAGTAAGCCGCCCGGTCACCGTGCCAGGTGATATCCGTGGAGACTTCCTGCGCCACCGCATGGCCAATGGCGGTCTTATGATAGAAGTAGCAGAAGCGCAGATTGCCGCTCTTGGTCAGGCCGGAATGCGGCATCCAGGTGGCCCCCAGCCAGCGCTTGGCCTGGGTGCCCTTCCACGGCAGCTCGTCGTCACCCACATACTGGGTGTTGGCGAATTCCTCGATCTGCAGCAGCTCGCTCCACTGCTTCCAACCAACGATGGCAAAACGGTTGCCATCATCCGCAACATCCGCGGCCCCTAGCATTTCGAAGGCCATCAGAACCTTGGCCTTGGTCAGCCCATCCGTGTCGGTCGTACCGGCAGCGGTACCCACCGCCTCACGGGTGCCCGCGTCCAGGGCAGCAATAATCAGCTCATCCGTCTTGCGGCCCAGCGCATAGGCGCCGGCATTCGCAACCACCGCCCGCTCATCGATATTCGTCTTCAGCTCGTCCAGGCGGTCGATCCACTCACCGGCATAGTAGTCCTGCAGGAAGCATTCGACATTGGAATGCTCCAGGTTCATCACCGGCACCGTGCCGTTGCGGGCCTTGGCCGCCGCCGTACCGCGGCCCACAATCGGAAACACGGTGGAGGCGCCGCGCACGCCGGCCTTGCTGCGCACGGTCGGGCGCAGCTTGCTGCCCTGGCGCTGATAGGCCTCATGAACCTCGGACTCGAACTGCTTCGCGAAAACCTGGTCAATGGTGGCAGACATGCGTTTGTCCTTGCGATAGGAAGGATTTGTGGGAACTGCGCGCACTCCACGGTTGGGCCCTCAGGCGCCATGGGGTGCGCGCGCGCCAACGCGCCCGGCGAAGCGGGTTAGGCGTGGCGGAAATGGAGAAAGTGGAGAGGCCCCGGCGTCAGCCGTTGCCAAACAGGCGCTTGAAGCCGTCGCTCACGCGTTTGACGTATTCCGGCTCCCGGGTGCGCCAGTACCGCGGGTCGCGCATCATCTTGCGCAGCGCCTTCTCGTCCAGCCCTTCGGCCGGCTCCGCCTCGCGCGCCAGGCTCGGCTCACCCTTGGCCATCATGGCATGCAGCGCCATCACGCCCTCGGCGGTGGTCGATAGCGCGGTAAACACCTGCGGTGGCAAATTCGCCTTGCCCCAGGCCGCAATCTGCGGAGCCAGACGACGGAACTGCGCTTCACCGCCCAGCGACTCAGCCAACTTCGCCGCCTGCTTCTGCGCCTCGTAATCAGCCGCCGCCTCGGCGATCAATGGCAGAAGCCGTTCCGCTGCGAGGTCATAAACCAGCTGAACCTGCGCGCAGGTGAAGCCGGCCTCATGCAGCCGCTTGTTCACCTCGGCATCCGGCCCGCACATCTCGTGCTTGGCCTGCACGGCGTATTCCTCGGGCGAGTCGGGCACGCCGATCGCACGGCGGAAGCGCTGCTTCTCTTCATCCGGCGCATCGGGGCCAGGCGGGGCCATGCGCTGGGAAAGCCGCCTCTCCAGCTCCTTATAGGATTTCAGAAGGGCCTCGACGCGCAGCGCCTTCGTCTCGGTGTCCCAGAACTTCTCCGGCACATCCTCCGGCCGGATGGCGGCATCGCCGCCACGCGCTTCCATCGCGGCGTCGAGCAGATTTTCGGACATGCGCTTCGTCACTCCTCGGTGGCGGTGGAATTCAAAACCCCGGCCGGCGCAGCCAGCGCGCGGGCCAGGTGTCGGGTTGCCGCGGCAACGTCGATCTGCGCGGTGGCCTCAGCCCCCAGCGCCGACACTGCCTGCAGGAACAACAGGGTATTCGCAGCATCCGCACGTCCCTGGACGCGCGCCAGCGGCGATTGATAGGTCAGCCGCACCTCGCGGCCATCCAGCAGCACCGGCGGCACTTCGCCGCGGCGGCGCAGGATCGAAAGGCAGCGCGCAATCAGCGGTGTCAGCAGTTCCGCCTGCAACCGGCCATAGGTCGCACCCAGCAACCGCGCCGTTTGCGCACTGCGCTCCAGCACCTCTGTCGCCGTCATGCGCGCGTCCTGCGGTGCATTGAGCCTGTCCGCCAGCAATGCGCTCCGAATGCGCTTGCGCAAATCATCCAGCACCAGCTGCGAGACATCGAAATTGCCCGGTGCCGCCAGCGGAGTCAGCCCGGCGGAACCCGGTGCCTTTGGAATGATGGCCCCCGGCGTCAGCCTCACTGTGGCCGGGTTCAGCACACCGTCATCCTCGGCCTGCCAGATGCCCGTCGCGGCGATGGAGGCGTTCTTCAACACCAGCTCCACCACCTTGTTGGCGGTGCGGATGTCAGGCAGCGTCTTCATCACCGGCCCGCGCCCGTAAGTCTCGCCGGGCGCCTTCAGCCAACGGAAGGCGATGAACGGGCTGTCCAGAAAGCGCCCGGATGCCAGCGGCACCGCACGCCCGTCGTGGTCAAGCACCGCCAGGAAGTTGCAGCCGCCATGGCCATCGGGCCACACAGCCTCAACCACGCGCAGGCGTGCCGGCGCTCCCTCCTCCTGCGGTTCGATACCCTCCGGCATCACCGCTCCAGGGTACCGGCGCATGATTCCCGGAACATCCAGCACAGTGGCTCGGTAAATCGTGTCCAGCCTGCCGCTCGCGCCTTCCTCCAGCACCGCCTGAGTCAGCGGCACCGCGGTGAAGCGAAGCGCGCTGTTCTCGCCAGGCGGCGCTTCTTCCACCAGCAGCACGCCGGTTCCCGCCACGACGAGATCCAGAAACGCCTGATGCATTTCCAGCGCGAAGTTGGAGCGGTCCAGATGCCCTTGCAGCACCTCCGCCGCATCTTCCAACACAGCCGCGGCAGCAGCGGCCTCCGGTCCCTGCTCCAGAGCCCGGCTCGGCGCCAGGCCGAACCAGCGGGACCAGGGTGGCGTCAGCTCGGCCAACAGGCTGGCGGAAAGCTGTTCCGCCGCATCCGCCGCCGTCGCGTCATACAACATCGGCCCGCCCGTGCCGGGCGTCGTCGCCAGCACGTGGTCGTAGCATTCGCGCCAGACGCTTTCCCAAGGCCGCCGTCGGTCCAGCGCTGCCGCCTGCCGGGACAGCACGATCTCCGGCGTCATCTCCTGCACCGCCATCGCTTATTCTCCCAGCAGCGTCTTGCGCCCGGCTGCCAGCCGAGGCGCCGCCTCGAGCACGCCGCGCTCAGAGGTCGCGATGGTCCCGACCAAGCCACGGCGAGCGCGGTCCTGGTTCTCCAGACGTGCCGTCTGCCCAGCCGCCGCGACGGTGGCGGGCGTGGCCACCGGCGCGGGAGGCGGCTCCGCTGCGGTCACGACCGTCGGCTTCGGGGCTTTGAACATCCCACCCATGCGCGTGCGGGCTCCTCTGAACTATCGGCGCTGAAAGGCCCGATCCGGCGTCCGAAAAAGCCACGGGCCCGGCCGAGGGTTCTCGGCGCGGGCCCGTGCAAGTCGAGGGGATCGGGAGGAAGGCCAACGGGCGCAACTCACCCGTTGACGAGACTTGATCTATAGGAACAAATTCCTTTTGTCAATACTTTTCTTCCCATCGTTCAGCTTTTTCTCCAGCGCCCGGAACAGGCCCCGCGGCGTCACGGCAAACGGAGCGCCCCGCCCCAGCAGCGCGCGGCAGACCGCCACACAGGAATAGGGAGAGAGCTGTGGCAGCGGGCCGCAATGCGGCACCCCAGGCTCGAACGGCCCCAGCACTGTCAGGCCGGCACGCCGATAGAAACCCGGCAGGTCGAACCCCGGCACGAGCACCGGCCGGGCCACCAGCAAGCGGCCGGAGAGCGGCTCCACCACCGTCCAGCCCTGCGCGTCTTCCACCGCCGCGAAGCAATGGCGGAACCCTGGCCGCAACAACCGCAGCCAGGCGCGGTCCGCACGTCCTCCGAAGCCAATCCACACCCGCTGCGCCCCCTCCGCCAGCGCATGGCGACGAGAGAGCCGAAGCGAGGGCGCCGCCCCCCCTTCCAGGGAGGCGGCGCCATCACGCCGCAGCCTGTGCCGTGGGCGGGGCCGCGCGCCCGGCGCGGCCTCCTCGCCCCCCCGGCGCGCCAGACGCAGGGAGGGCCTCACTCGGCACCTCCCGCAGGCCAACGCGCGGCCAGTTCCACCACCTCCGCCATACCGCCCATCCGCGGCTCCCCGGCCACGATGCCCTTCATCCGCAGCGGCCATTCCAGGCGCTGCATCGCCTCGTTCCAGATGCGCCAGTCATTGCGCTCGCGCAGATGACGCGGGTCGGGTGCTGTCCCCCGCTCACCCCAGAGCCGCATGATGCGGGCATGCACCAGATCGATGCGGCGCTGCCGGTACAGCCGGTCCAGGCACTTCACGACATCATCCGGCTCGCATGGCCGCACCTTGCTGCCAGCGCCTGCGACGATACGGGCGCCGTCACGGCGCGCAACGAGGGCGGACATGGTCCAGATCCATGCCTCTTCAGCGGAATGAAATGGCTCGGCCTTGGCCATGGAAGAGAGAACCGGGACGCTGTTGGTACGGAGGGCGGCAGGCATGGCGGGTGCTGTGTCCTTTTCTTAGGAATTTATGAACACAACACGAACATTAAGCCAGTTATTTTAGGCGTCAACGCCTAAATGTGATCATGATCCTATGAACTAGCCGTTGCCTTTAGATTCAATGCCTAGGATAATCCGCCTTATGCGTCATGATGACATCTGGAGGGCGATCGACGCCCTGGCGGCCGAGCATGGCCTCTCCGCCTCCGGCCTCGCGCGCCGGGCGGGGCTGGACCCCACCGCCTTCAACCCATCCAAGCGCGTGGGCGGCGATGGCCGTCCCCGCTGGCCCTCCACCGAGTCCATCGCCAAGATCCTGGAAGCCACAGGCACGGAGATGGAAGCCTTCGCCGGCCTCGTCACCGGCGCCCCGACGCTGCACAACAGCAGCCGCCCAAACCCCGGCCGCCGCATCCCGCTTCTCGGTCTCGCCCAGGCCGGCAGCGAAGGCTTCTTCGGCGATGGCGGCTACCCCGTCGGCGGTGGGTGGGACGAAATCAGCACGCCGGAACTCTCCGATCCCAACGCCTATGCGCTGGAAATCTCCGGAGACAGCATGGAACCGGTGTTCCGGGATGGAGACATCATCATCGTCTCCCCCAACTCACCCGTCCGCCGCAGCGACCGCGTGGTGGTGCGCACCATGAAGGGCGAGGTCATGGCAAAGGAACTCCTGCGCCAATCCGCGCGCAAGATCGAGCTGGCCAGCCTGAACCCGGCCCACCCCAATTACAGCTTCGATCTTTCAGAAATCGCCTGGATGCACCGCATCCTTTGGGCAAGCCAGTAAGCGGGGCCTTTCAGCCCCGCTGCATTTCCTCCAACAGCCACTGCGCGTCACTTTCCGCGTGGCAGGCCAGGAAGCGCCCATCCGGCAGCGGCACCGCCGTCAGCCCATTATCCTCGTAAACGCGTAGCAGCCCCGGCCCGACATCCCAGAAGGCCGGCCGCACGCCCATCCGCTCGCACAAATCGCGGAAGTGCCAGATCACCGCGACGCGCGTAGCCTCCTCGCCACCTGCCGGGTCCCCGAGCCCGATCCACACATCCTTCAACTTGCGGAAGGCGAAGCCGGAGCCCGCATCGGCAAAGACCGCGCCATCTGCCTGTGCGGGCACGCAGGCTCCCGCGGCGCGCAGCTTCTGTTGCACCGCCTCGTCATAGGGCTCCGGCAGCAGGCGGGAGGGGCGCAGCAGACGGAACAACGCACCCAGCAACAGCAGAGTCGCCACGGCCACGGCAAACCGCAGGGAATCAGGTGCATGCTCGGAGAACGGCACCTCCCACCAGGGATCGTCGGCCACGCCTACCTGCCGGGCCACGCTGGCCAACACCAGCGCACACCCCAGGCTCGCGCCCAAGGCCATGACGGTCCCGCCCGTCAGCGGCTCCGATGTCAGCCGGGCATTGCGATAGAATGCGCTCCGCAGCCCCACCAACAGCCCGGCCGGCACCAGGAAGATCGCCCACAGCCACCAAGGCTCGCCCTTCATCGCAACGGCGGCAGCACCCAGCAACAGCAGCACGATTCCCGCGATACGCGCGATGCGCAGCCGCCGCAGCATGCCATAGGCCATCACCAGCAGCAGGGAGCCGATCACCGACAGCGCGAAATGCCCCGCCAGCGCCACCCACTCACCCGCGCGTTCCGCCAGCCACGTCCCACGGGAGGGCAGCGCGCCAATGAACAGCAGCGCAATACCAGCCACCGCCGAAAGCCCGGACAGCGCCGGCACTTCCAGCGAATCCGCCACCCGCGCCTCGGTCCGCATGCGCTCCAGCAGATGCCGCCGCTGGCTCAGCTCGAAGCCCGCAAACAGCAGGCCGGAGATGAACAGCGGCACGATGTAATAATAGAGCCGGAACAGAAACAGCGCGCCGATCACCTGCGGCGCGGGCACATAAGGCTGCAGCGCCAGCAGGATCACGGTGTCGAACACGCCCAACCCGCCCGGCACATTCGCCGCCAGCCCGGCGGAATAGGCCGCCAGATAAATGCCGAGGAAGCGCACGAAGGTCAGCCCGTCCGCCGGCGGCAGCAGCACGTAGAAAATCATGGTGGTGACGGCCACATCCACCACTGCCAGCGTCGTCTGCATCAGCGCCATGCGGAAGCCGGGCAGATCGATCTTGTGGCCGAACAGCGTGAAATGCGGCAGCACGCGCGAGAGCACCAGATACGTCCCGACGACGCCAAACAGCGCCAGGCCGATCGCGCTCATCACCCAGCGCGGCACATTCTCGCCGAACCAGGGCAGGATTTCCGGCTCCAGCAGCAGCACCGCTCCGCCCAGCGCCATACCACCCAGCCCAAAGGTCAGGCTGGTGAAGGCAATGACCTTGGCGATCTCGACAGGTTTCAGCCCCCAGGCCGCATAGAACCTGTAGCGGATGGCCGCGCCGGAAACCGCCGCCACCCCCAGATTATGCGCCAGCGTATAGGCACAGAAGGATGCCAGCGAGGTCCGCAGATAGCTGACAGGCTTCCCCGCATAGACAGAGCCCAGCCGGTCGTAGACCGTCAGCACCGCATAGGCGAGGACGGTCCACATGGCCGCCAGCCAGAGCGAACGCGCCGGCACGGCCTCCACCGCGGCACGGATATCCGCCATGGAGAGGTCGCGGAACTCCTTCTGAACGACGTAGACCGCGCCGACCAGCAGCAGCAGCCCAAAGGCCGTCGGCCCGTGGCGCCGCAGCATAGTCAGCACGGTCGTCACGCCTGGCTGGCCTCGCCAGCGGTCGCCTCAACGGGCCGCGCCAGCGCTTCCTCGACCAGCCGGATGGTCTCGGGAATACCATAGGCCGCCGCGACGCTGCCGAAGCGCGGCCCCTGATCCGTCCCCACCAGCACCTGATACAACGCGCTGAACCACCCGCGCGAAACGCCCGGCCGCCCGCCATCCTTGGCCGGCACCAGGAACGGATCGCGCCGCCCCGCGTCATAGACCTGGGTCTGAATGAACTCCGCCTGGGTCAGCCCCGGCGGCAACGCCTCGATTTCGGCCTGATGCTCCTTCAGCAGCGCCACCAGCGCCTCGAAGGAAGGCCGCTCCTCCGCGGTCGGTGCACGCGGCCTCAACCCCGGCAGGATGAAGTCGCGGGAATAGGCCACCGCATACTCCACCATCTGCCCCAGCAGCGGCTGGTTCTCCGGCGTCGCGTCCGGCGCGTAGTTCCGCACGAACTTCCACAGCCGCTCCGCCGTATCGGCGGCGGAGACGGTGACAAGGTTCAGCAACATGCCGAAGGTCAGCGGCGGCTCCGGCGTGTTCGGCACCTCGCCGCCATGGATATGCCAATCCGGGTTGGTCGGGTCCGCGCTCTGCCGCAGCTTCTCGCGCTGCTGCAGATACTCATCCGTCGCGCGCGGGATGACATCGAAATGCAGCCGCTTCGCCCGCCCCGGCTGCTGGTACATGAAATAGGCGAGGCTCTCCGGCGGCGCATAGCGCAGCCATTCCTCGATGGTCAGCCCATTGCCCTTGGACTTGCTGATCTTCTGGCCATTGGCGTCCAGGAACAGCTCATAGGTCATGCTGACCGGCGGCTCCGCCCCCAGCACCCGGCAGATCTGGGAGGAGAGCTTGACGCTGTCGATCAGATCCTTGCCGGACATCTCGTAATCGACGCCCAGGGCGAACCAGCGCATGGCCCAATCCGCCTTCCACTGCGCCTTCACATGCCCGCCCGTCACCGGGGTCTCGAAGGCCTCGCCCGTCTCCGGGTCGCGCCAGACGACCGTGCCGGAAGCCGGGCGCACCTCCTCCATCGGCACCTGCATCACCACGCCCGTCTTCGGGTGCACCGGCAGGAAGGGTGAATAGGTCGCGCGGCGGTCCGGCCCCAGCGTGGGCAGGATCACCTGCCGCACTTCCTCATGGGCCTCCAGCATCCGCAGCAGCGCCGCGTCGAACCGGCCGGACTTGTAGTAATCGGTGGCGGAAGCAAACTCGTATTCGAAGCCGAAGGCATCCAGGAAGGCCCGCAGCCGCGCATTGTTATGCGCGCCGAAACTGTCATGGGTCCCGAACGGGTCGGGGATGGCCGTCAGGCTCTTGCCCAGGTGCTGCCGCAGCATGTCGCCATTCGGCACATTGTCCGGCACCTTCCGCAGGCCATCCATGTCGTCCGAGAAGGCCAGCAGCTTGGAGGGCAGCCCCGTCAGCCGCGTGAAGGCATTCCGCACCCAGGTGGTCCGCGCCACCTCGCCGAAGGTGCCGATATGCGGCAGGCCGGAGGGGCCGTAGCCCGTCTCGAACAGCGCCGATTTTTTCCCAGTATCAGTCAGGCGATCGGCGACCTTGGCGGCTTCCTCGAAGGGCCAGGCCTTGACGGTACGGAGATTGGGATCGGCGTTCATGCCCGCCCCATGCCAGCGCAACGGTCCATGGTCAACGCGCGCTTTCGGCTTGGCACCCGCCCACAGAAAGCTTTGAACATCATCTCTCCCGGCGGCGTGGCTTCGTTCGCCTTTTGCCCCTACATAGAGGCGTGCCCGCGCCGCCTCTTCCCCCTCGCCTGCTGTTGCCCGACGCTCCCGCGCTCATCGCGGCCCCCCATGGCACGGCTGTGCTGCTGACCCCGGATGGCGAGCTTTCCACCCTTCCCCCGCGCAAGACGCTGGAGGCTCTGGAAGAGCTTGGCCCGCCCATCCTCGTCCACGCCCCGGCCACCGCGAAGCGCCTCGGCGTCGCCAGCATCCCCGGCGCTTACGACCTGCTGGAACTCTTCGCCTTCGCCCTCCCTGCCCAGCCCGCGGCGCCCACTCCGCGCGGCCTCGCCCTGGCTCTGGATCTGCCCGAGCCGCAGGACGCTGAATCCGCCGCCGCCCTGCTGCCCGAAATCGCCACGGAAATCCTTCGCCGCCTCGCCCGCGCCCGCAACACCCTGGCCAACCGGGACGCCGCCATGCTGGCCGCCCGCCTGCGGGATGCAGCGCACTGGCCCTGGGCCGCTGCCATCCTCGCCGCTCTCGGCCAACCCAAGGTGCGCGGCAGCAATGACGGGCTGAAGGTCTGGCGCACCATGCCGGAATGGGAGGAAGCCGCCCCCGCCCAGCCTCCGGCCAACCTCCCCGTCTCCCCCACCGAGGCCCGCACCCGCCTGGCCGAAATCCTCGGCGAAGGCGCCGAGGAACGTCCCTCCCAGGGCGACTTCGCCAGCGCCGCGAGCATGGCCTTCGCCCCTCGCGAAATCCCCGGCGAGCCCCGCCTCGTCCTGGCGGAAGCCGGCACCGGCACCGGCAAGACCCTCGGCTACGTCGCCCCCGCCAGCCTCTGGGCCGAGCGCAACGGCGCCCCGGTCTGGATCGCCACCTACACCCGCAACCTGCAACGCCAGCTCGACCAGGAGCTCAGCCGCCTCTACCCGGACCCGGAAGAACGCCGCCGCAAGGTCGTCATCCGCAAGGGGCGGGAGAACTACCTCTGCCTGCTGAATTTCGATGAAGCCGTCAGCGGCGCCATGCCCGCCCGCCTTCTCCCGCTGGCGCTGGTCGCCCGCTGGGCCGGCGCCTCCCGGGATGGCGACCTGATGGGCGGCGACTTCCCCGGCTGGATCTCGGAACTCTTCCCCGCCGGCGCTATCTCCCTGCTGTCGGACCGGCGCGGGGAGTGCATTCACTCCGCCTGTCCCCATTGGAAGCGCTGCTTCGTCGAGCACTCCATCCGCCGCGCCGCCACCGCCAACCTCGTCGTGGCCAACCACGCCCTGGTCATGGTCCAGGCCGCGCTCGGCCCGAAGGGCGGCGGTGGCGCGAGCGAGGACGGTCCCGCCCTCCGTTATGTCTTCGACGAAGGCCATCACCTCTTCGATGCGGCGGACGGCGCCTTCTCCGCCGCTCTCTCCGGCGCCGAAATGGCGGAGCTCCGCCGCTGGCTGCTCGGCGATGAAGGCGGGCGCAGCCGCGCCCGCGGCCTCCGCCGCCGCCTCGAGGAACTACTGCAGGACCATCCCGCCCTCATCCCGCCCCTTGAGCATGTCGAGAAAACCGCGCGCGCCCTCCCCGCCTCCGGCTGGTGGGACAGGTGGGAAGACCTGCCGGACCCCGACAATCCCCGCCCCGGTGAGGCCTTCCTCCGCGCCGCCCGCATCCAGGTGCTGGCCCGCACCTCCGAGGCCGACACCCTCTACGATGCCGAGACGGACCTTCACCCCCTCCATGAGGACCTCCCCGCCGCCGCCCTCAGCCTGGAATCCGCCCTGGAGCGCCTGCGCGACCCGCTGAAGCACCTGGCCAAGCTCCTCACCGACATCCTCGAGGACCCGGACCAGGAGCTGGAAACCGGCGACCGCATCCGCCTGGAGACCGCCAGCCGCAGCATCGAGCGCCGCGCGCTGATCCCGCTGACCGCCTGGCTCTCCATGCTCCGCCAGCTGCGCGAGGAACCGCCCGAGCCCGGCACCCGCCCGCTTTACGTCGACTGGCTCGCCCTCACCCGGCGCGAAGGGCGGGATATCGATGCCGGCCTTCACCGCCACTGGCTCGACCCCACCGTCCCTTTCGCCACCCAGGTGGCCGCCCCTGCCCATGGCCTGCTGATCGCCAGCGCCACGCTGCGCGACAGTGCCGCGAAGCGCGACCCGGAAGCCGCGTGGCGCGAGGCCGAAGCCCGCACCGGCGTGCAGCACCTGCCCAACCCCGCCGTCCGCGCGGCCGTGCCCTCGCCCTTCGACTATGCCAACCAGACGCTCGCTATCGTCGTGGACGACATGAACCGGGACAGTCCCGGCCAGGTCGCCGCCGCCATGCAGCAGCTCTTCCTGGCCTCCGGCGGCGGCGCGCTTGGCCTCTTCACGGCCATCCGCCGGCTGCGGGACGTGCATGCCCGCATCGCCCCCGCCCTGGCCGAGGCCGGCCTTCCCCTCTACGCCCAGCATGTCGACGCGATGGACAGCGCCACGCTCATCGACATCTTCCGGGCGGAAGAGGAATCCTGCCTCCTCGGCACCGACGCCCTGCGCGACGGCGTCGATGTCCCTGGCCGTGCCCTGCGCCTTCTGGTGTTCGACCGTGTGCCCTGGCCCCGCCCCTCCATCCTGCACCGTGAGCGCCGCATCCACCTTTCGGGTGGCCGCCCCACCTCCTATGATGACGGCATCGCACGCCACCGCCTGCGCCAGGCTTTCGGCCGGCTCATCCGCCGGGCAGATGACAGGGGCGTCTTCGTCCTCCTGGACCCTCGCACCCCCTCCCGCCTGCTGGCCGGGCTGCCGGAAGGTGTCGTGCCAAGGCGCATGGGTCTTGCCGAAGCTGTGCGCCAAACCGCAGCTTTTCTTGCATCTCCCGCGCTCCCGCCGGGTTGAAGCGCAGACCCGGCCGCGATACGCCGGTCAGTAACGAGGAGAGCGTGCCACCCATGCCGCAGAACAAGACTCACTTCACCGTCCATGAGGCGCTCATCTGCGCCATGGTGCTGATGTCCGCCTCCGACCAACGCATGTCGGATGCCGAGCTGGGCATGATGTCGCGGCTGGTGCAGGAGCTCCCTGTCTTCACGGGCTTCCAGGCTCAGGAGATCGAGCCCGTCACCGAAATCTGCATGGCTCTCCTCAGCCAGACCGAAGGCCTGGACCGCGCCTTCACCATGATGCGCGCCGCGCTGCCGCAGCGCCTGCGGGAGACCGCCTATCTCCTGGCCTGCGAGGTTGCCGCCGCCGATGGCGAGGCCACGCAGGAGGAACTCCGCTTCCTGCAGGATTTCCGCATTGGCATGGATATCGACCGGCTGATCGCCGGCGCCATCGAGCGCGCTGCCAAAGCCCGCTACCAGATGGCCTGACCCGGCCATGACCCATCTCCCCGACGCTCGCCCCACTCTCGAAGCACCGGATGACGATCCCTTCCTCTGGCTGGAGGAGATCGAAGGCGCCGAAGCCCTCGCCTGGGTCGAGGCGCAGAACGAGAAAACCCTCGCCCGCCTGTCGGACGACCGTGTCGCCGCCGACGCCCAGGCGGTGCAGGCCGCGATGGATCGCCCGGACAAGATCCCGCACATCACCCGCCGTGGCGGCCTCCTCTACAACTTCTGGAAGGACGCGCAGAACCCGCGCGGGCTCTGGCGCCGCACCACCGAGGAAGGCTACCGCCAGGACAACCCGTCCTGGGAAATCCTCATCGACCTCGATGCCCTGGTGAAGGAAGAGAACGAGGACTGGGTCTGGCATGGCGCCGCCGTCATCCACGGCACCCATGACCGCGCCGTCCTGAAGCTCTCGCGCGGCGGGGGAGACGCCGTGGTGCTGCGGGAGTTCGACATCCCCAGCCGCAGCTTCGTGCGCGACGGCTTCAGCCTGCCCGAGGCCAAGGGCGGGGTGGACTGGCTGGACCGGGACACGCTGCTGCTCTCCTCCGCCTTCGGCGAAGGCATGGCCACCAGCTCGGGCTACTCACGCACCATTCGCCTGTGGTCCCGCGGCCAGGACCCGCTCGCTGCCGAAGTGCTGTTCGAGGTCCCTGCCGATCACATGGGCGCCTGGGGCGGCGTGGACCGCTCCACCGGCGAGGAGCGGCTGGTCTTCCTGGACCAGATCGGTTTCTACGACGTCGCCGTCCATCTGGGCGACCGCACCGGCCCTCTGCAGCGCATCGACATTCCCACGGATGTCCGCGTCAACTGGTTCCGGGACCTCATCGTCCTGCAACCGCGCACGCCCTGGACCATCGGCGGCACCACCTATGCGCCGGACACCCTGCTGGCGACGACCCTCTCCTCCCTGCTCTCCAGCACGCCTCATCTCCAGACTCTGTTCGAGCCCGCCGAGCGACGTGCCCTGACCGGCTATTCCTGGTGCGCCGGCCAGTTGCTGATGGCGGAGCTGGACGACCTCTCCCCCCGCTTCACCATCTGGACGCCCGGCGAGACCGCCTGGACACCACATAAGCTGGACGGCCTGCCCGAAATCGGCGTCGTCGATGTCTGGCCCCTGGATGCCGAGCCCGAGGAATCGGACGGCACCCTTCTCGCCATGACGCAGGACCCGGTCACTCCGCCCACCCTGCTCCGCACCGCCACCACGCCCGCTACACCGCTGGTGCTGCGCCAGGCGCCGAAGATCTATAATGCCGACGGCCTGCGGGTGACGCGCCACGAAGCCGTCTCCTCCGATGGCGAGCGCATCCCCTACGTCCAGACCGGCCCCGACACCGAAACCGGCGACGCTCCCGTCCATCTCTCGGGCTATGGCGGTTTCCAGATCCCGGTCATGCCCTACTACAAGGGCAGCATCGGCCAGCTCTGGCTGGAGCGCGGCGGCACCGCCGTCACCGCCAACATCCGTGGCGGTGGCGAATTCGGGACACGCTGGCATGAGGCCGGGCGCCGCCAGAACAAGCGTCTCTCACACGACGATTTCGCGGCTGTCGCGGCCGATCTCGCGCGCCGCGGCGTGACGACGCCAGGCCGCATTGCCGCCGAGGGCGGTTCCAATGGCGGCCTGCTCATTGCGAATATGCTCACCCGCTATCCGGAGCGGTTCGGCGCGCTGTTCTGCACCATCCCGCTCATCGATATGCGGCGCTACACCAAGCTGCTGGCGGGGGCGAGCTGGATGGCGGAGTATGGCGACCCCGACAACCCGAAGGACTGGGCCTTCATCCAGCACTTCTCCGCCTACCACAATGCGGATGCGGGCAAGACCTATCCCCCCATCCTCATCGCGACGACGCGCAGGGATGACCGGGTCCACCCCGCCCATGCCCGCAAGATGGCGGCAAAGCTCCAGAAGCTTGGATATGAGGCCCGGTTCTATGAACCCGCCGCCGGTGGTCACGGCTACGGCAAGGACAATGCCGAGGCTGCCCGCTTCATGGCGTTGGGCGCGGCCTTCCTGCGCCGCGCCATTGGCTGGGAATCAGAATAGGATACTGAGGCCCGCGAGCCCGACCATCGGCCGCGGGCCAGCCTCCACCGGCTCTACCCCCGCGCTCACCATGGCTCGTACTGAGACCTTGGCGCCGCTCGGAAGCGTGCCCCAATCGTAGCGCCCGCCGAGGCCAAATTGTGGCCTTCCATCGAAAACCTTCTTCACGGCAGGGTCGAAAGGTGACGATCCCTCAAGCCGGATAGCCTGCCCCTCCTTGGTGGGGGAGAGCAGCCGCGTCACGACATATCCACCGTTTCCGCTGGAATATGGCAGGGCGCCGCCAAAGGTCGCGCTCACGCTTACCTCGTTCCACCAGTTCTCACGGGCTTGGGCAGAGGCCGAAAATACCAATGGAATCAATACAAAAAATGACAAAACGGACGCGATACGCATCGCGGAAACCCTTTCCGCAAAATGAATATGCCTGTCCTTAACGCAAACTGGTGCAGTGCAGCAAACTCAATTGCCCACTTTCCGCCCCTTTTTTGCCATGATTTGTATGCCGTTTCGCAGACATAAAAAAACGGCCCGCGCCCTTCCGGACACGAACCGTCTCGCCAGCACCCTCAGAAGGGCGCCGTTACATCGCTATCGGCTCAGAGCGGCTTCAGGTTGGTGGCAGCGGCCTTGCCCCGCTCCTGCACCACTTCAAAGCTGATCTTCTGGTTTTCCTGGAGGCCTTGCAGGCCGGCGCGCTGCACGGCGGTGATGTGCACGAACACATCCTTGCCCCCGTCTTGCGGAACGATAAAGCCGAAGCCCTTGGTCGCGTTGAACCACTTCACGGTGCCAATCGCCATGCGACGCACTCCTCTCTCTGACAAGACCGTGGCGAACGCCGCCACGGTCGGTATCCCACCCTGTGTCACCGCTTGAACGGCAGCCGGGATAACCGGAGGCACGGCAAGGCGATCAGCAGCGGTTGGCAACGAATAGTGGGCCAGATCGTCAAGCCCCTGTCAACGCAAACCCGCCATCCCTTGCCCGCAAGCCTTAACGCAACAAAAAAGGGGCGGCCCCTGCGGGCCGCCCCCTCTTTTCGGAAACCCGATCTCCAGTTGGAGATCAGAAATCCATGTCGCCCATGCCCGGACCGCCGGCCGGAGCGGCCTTCTTCTCCGGACGCTCAACGATCAGCGCCTCGGTGGTGATCAGCAGAGAGGCGACGGAAGCCGCATCCTGCAGAGCCGTGCGGACAACCTTGGTCGGGTCGATGATGCCAGCGGCCACCAGGTCCTTGAACTCGCCGCTCTGCGCGTCGTAGCCGAAGGTGTAGGTGTCGTTGCGCAGCACGTCGCCGGCAACCACGGCGCCGTCCACGCCAGCGTTCTCGGCGATCTGCTTCAGCGGCACCTGGATGGCGCGGCGGACGATCTCGATGCCGACCTGCTGGTCGTTGTTGTCGGCCTTGACGCCAACCAGCTTCTGGGAAGCGCGCAGCAGGGCCACGCCACCACCCGGAACGATGCCTTCCTCAACCGCGGCGCGGGTCGCATGCAGCGCGTCGTCAACGCGGTCCTTGCGCTCCTTCACCTCGACCTCGGTGGAGCCACCGACACGGATGACGGCCACGCCGCCAGCCAGCTTCGCCAGACGCTCCTGCAGCTTCTCACGGTCGTAGTCCGAGGTGGTCTCCTCGATCTGCGCCTTGATCTGCTCCACGCGGCCCTGGATGTCGGCCTTCTCGCCGGCACCGTCGACGATCGTGGTGTTTTCCTTCTCGATGCGGATCGTCTTGGCCTGACCCAGCATATCGAGCGTCACGGTCTCGAGCTTGATGCCCAGATCCTCGCTGATGACCTGACCACCGGTCAGGATCGCGATGTCTTCCAGCATCGCCTTGCGGCGGTCGCCGAAGCCCGGGGCCTTCACGGCGGCGATCTTCAGGCCACCGCGCAGCTTGTTGACGACCAGGGTCGCCAGCGCCTCGCCCTCGACATCCTCAGCCACGATCACCAGCGGGCGACCGGACTGAACAACGGACTCCAGCAGCGGCAGCAGCGGCTGCAGCGTGGAGAGCTTCTTCTCGTTGATCAGGATGTAGGGGTTCTCGAGCTCGGCGATCATCTTCTCCGCATTCGTGATGAAATACGGGGAGACATAGCCGCGGTCGAACTGCATGCCCTCGACGACGTCGAGCTCGGTCTGGATGCCCTTGGCTTCCTCAACCGTGATCACGCCCTCATTGCCGACCTTCTCCATCGCCTCGGCGATCATCTGGCCGATCTCGGCCTCGCCGTTGGCGGAGAGGGTGCCGACCTGGGCCACCTCGGCGGAGGTGGTGATCTTGCGGGTCTGGGCGGACAGCTCCTCGACGACCAGGGCCACGGCCTTGTCGACGCCGCGCTTCAGGTCCATCGGGTTCAGGCCGGCGGCCACGGACTTGGCGCCCTCGCGGATGATGGCCTGGGCCAGCACGGTCGCGGTGGTGGTGCCGTCACCGGCCAGGTCGTTCTGCTTGGAGGCGACTTCGCGCACCAGCTGAGCGCCCAGGTTCTCGAACTTGTCGGCCAGCTCGATTTCCTTGGCGACCGTCACACCGTCCTTGGTGATGCGCGGCGCGCCGAAGGACTTGTCGATGACGACGTTACGGCCCTTGGGGCCCAGCGTCACCTTCACGGCGTCGGCCAGAATGTCCACGCCGCGCAGCAGCTTGTCGCGCGCACCGGCGCCGAACTTGACGTCCTTAGCAGCCATTGTCTTCTACCTCTGTCTGTTGGTTCAGGAATGCGAGAAAGGGGTGCTCAAGCAGCCAATCAGGCCGCGATCACGCCCAGGATGTCGCTTTCCTTCATGATCAGCAGGTCTTCACCCTTGATCTTCACCTCGGTGCCGGACCACTTGCCGAACAGAACGCGGTCGCCCGCCTTCACGTCCAGCGGGACCAACTGGCCGGCCTCGTTACGCGCGCCGGAGCCAACGGCGATCACTTCGCCTTCCTGCGGCTTTTCCTTGGCGGTGTCGGGGATGATGATGCCACCAGCGGTCTTCTCTTCGGCGTTCAGCCGGCGGACGACGACGCGGTCATGCAGCGGACGGAAGCTCATGGCCCTCTCCTGGCGCCCTCTTTCAGGCGCACCCAGTGACGGTTGGCTCTCCTGGACCAGCAAGCCCTGTCAGCACTCACCCCAGGAGAGTGCTAGCGATCTAAGAGGGTCTGAGGATTTCGTCAAGCGCTTGTCAGCACTCTCGGTCGAAGAGTGCCAATAGACTGAAATAGAATGTTTTTTCTTGCCTTCCCCAGCCTGGCTCATGCCATTCTTCCTTCCAGGAGGAGGGCCGGCGACGGACCGGACACGGATCAGGAGAAGGTTCAGGCCATGCTGCTACGCGACATCGATTCCCTTCTGCGCATCCCCGACTGGCGGCTGACAACGGCGGAGATCCTCTACCATCTCCCCGATCACCCGGCCGTCCTTCAGAGCTTCATCTGGCAGAAGATCGATCTGGCACCCGACTTCCCCGAGCTTCACCGCTTCCTGGATTTCTGGTGCCGCGACATCCAGGGCCCGCTGCACTCCGTGCGCGTCGCCTCCGCTGCCCTCAGCAGGCCAGCGGAGTTCCGCTACACCGATGGCGAGTTCCGCTTGCACTGAAGCGGGCAGGCCAGCGCCCGGCGCCATGCCGGTTGCGCTGGCCCCGCGTCACGGGCCGTACCAGCTTTCCAGCCCCATCATCAGCCCGGCCACCGTGCCGAGCGACAGCAGGGTGGACAGCAACACCGTGGCCCCGGACCGCTCCGCCCCGGCCGAATAACGGCGGGACAGAAAGAAGGCATTCGCCCCCGTCGGCAAAGCCGCTGTCAGCACAGCCACCTTCATCGGCAAGGGCGGCAGGCTGATCAGCCAGCCGATGACGGCCACCAGGAACGGCATGAACAACAGCTTCAATGCCGAGCACACCAGAGCCGATGGCCAGTCCCGCCGCGCGTCGAAGGCGACGAGCGTCGCCCCCAGGCAGAACAGCGCCACCGGAGATGCCGCCATCCCCGTCAGTTGCAGGAAATTCCGCGCCACTTCCGGCACCGGCACGCCTGCCTGATAGACGACGAACCCCGCCGCCACCGCAATGACGATGGGATTCTGCGCCACGGAAATGATGGTGGCCTTCAGGATCTTCAGCACCGGCGCCTTGCTGCTATGCGCCATCTCGCCCACCACCGTGCCGATCGGCAGCAGGATGAGCGAATGCAGACCAATGATGGCCAGCAGCTGCCCCAGCCCCTGCTGCCCATAGGCTGCCAGCACCAGCGGAATGCCAATCATCCCGCTATTGCCGAAGGACGCATTCAGCCCGAAGGTCCCCGCCTCCCCCAGTTTCAACCGCAGCACGGTGCGCGCCAGCAGAATGGCCAGCGCATAGGCCGTCAGGCAGCCGGTGAAGAAGGCGAAGGCGGTGGCACCGCCACCAGGATGCGGCGTGGTCGCACCGTTGAAGATCAGGCAAGGCAGCGCCAGGCGAAACACGAAATCGTTCAGCCCGCGCAGCCCCTCCTCGCTGATCCACTTCATCTTCGCTGAAGCGTAGCCCAGGCCGATCAAGGCAAAGATCGGCAGGATGATCTGCAGCAGCACGCTCATGCTGCTGAACTCATAGTGGTCAAACCTTCAGCAACCCGCCGACGAAGTCAGGCAGCCAGGGCTGGCGCGCACGCGCGCTGCGGCCCGCGCGCAGAATGGCGCGCACTTCATCCACCGTCTGGTGGAAGTCGTGATTCACAAGCACATTGTCGAAATCAGCGTAGTGGCTGATCTCATCCCGGGCGGCACTCATCCGGCTAGCAATCTCCTCAGCGGAATCCTGCCCACGCCCATGCAAACGCCGTTCCAGCTCATCGAGGCTCGGCGGCAACAGGAACACGCCGATCACGTCGCCCGGCAGTGCCTCCCGCAACAGCATGTGCCCCTGCCAGTCGATGTCGAACAGCACATCCCGCCCCGCGGCCAGCGCCTGCTCCACCGCAGCGCGCGGCGTGCCGTAGAAGCGGCCGAACACCTCAGCGTGTTCCAACAGCTCTCCGGCCGTGATCATCCGCTGGAACTCTTCCCGCTCCCGGAAGAAATAATGCACGCCTTCCTGTTCGCCCGGGCGGGGCTTGCGGGTCGTGGCGCTGATGGAAAGCCGCAATTCCGGTTCCTGCTCCAGCAACGCGCGGCTGACGGAGGACTTTCCTGCACCGGAGGGGGCCGAAAGCACGAGGCAGAGGCCCCGCCGGGATATCTGGTTCATTCGACGTTCGCCGCCTGCTCACGCAGCCGCTCGATCGCGGCCTTCAAATCGAGGGAAATACCGGTCAGCCCCAGGCTGGCTGACTTGGCGCCCAGAGTGTTCGCCTCACGCCCGAATTCCTGCGTCAGGAATTCCAGCCGCCGCCCGGCAGGCTCACCAGCCGCCAACAACGTCCGCGCCGCATCCACATGCGCGGCCAGCCGGTCCAGCTCCTCCCGCACGTCGGATTTCTGGGCCAGAAGGGCCACTTCCAGCGCCAGCCGCTCCTCCGGCACCCGCCGCTCGCCTTCCAACAATTCCGCCAGCGCCGCCGTCAGCCTCGCGCGATGCGCCGCCGGCTGCTCCGCCGCCAGCCCGGCCGCCTTCCCCCGCAGCACCGAGATTTCGTCAAGCAGCGCGCCCAGAATGGCGCCCAGCTTCTCGCCCTCTTCAGCACGGGCCGCCGCCAGGTCATCCAGCGCCTTCATGAAGCCGGCGGCAATGGCGGCGTGGCGTGCGTCTTCCTCGCCTTCCCTGGCTTCCGGCACCTCGCTGCGCAGCACGCCCGGCATGGCCAGGATGGATTCCGCGCGCGGCGTCGGGCAGCCGGGAATCCGCGCCGCCACCTCCATCGCCAGCGCGATCGCCTGCTCCAGCGCCGCCGGGTCCGGCGTCAGGCGCGGCGCGGGCCGCTCTTCCTTCTTCACGCTCAGGCTGGCGGAAATATTGCCGCGCTTGAACCGGGCCGTTGCGGCATCGCGCAGCTTGGGCTCCAGCGTCTCATGGCCGGGCGGCAGGCGCAGCCGCACATCCAGGCCGCGCCCGTTGACGCTGCGCAGTTCCCACACGAAACCTGTGCCATCCGGCAAGGTGCCTGCTTGCCGGGCGAAGCCGGTCATCGAAAAAAGGGCCATGGGCGGCCTTCTCTTACCCTCGGCCGCAGGATGCAAGTCATGACCGATCTTCCCTGGCGCCATATCGCCATCACCGGCGCATCCTCCGGCCTGGGCCGCGCCCTGGCGGAGGCCAGCGCGGCGCCAGGCGTCACCCTCCACCTCACCGGCCGCGACTCCACGAGGCTGGAAGAAACCGCCGAGACCTGCCGCACCGCCGGCGCCATTGTCACCACCACCGCGCTGGATGTCCGTGACGCCGCCGCCTGCACGGCCTGGATCGAGGGCATGCCGCATATCGATCTCCTCGTCGCCAATGCAGGCATATCCGGCGGCACCGGCGGCGTGGCCGAGCCGTCAGACCAGGTGCGCGCAGTGTTCGAGACCAATCTCATGGGCGTGCTGAACACCACCCTCCCCGCCATGTCCCGCATGGCCACTCAGAAGGCGGACGCGAACGGCCTGCGCGGCCGCATCGGCGTGGTCGCCTCGGTGGTGGGCTTCGTCGCCGCCCCCAGCGCCCCGGCCTATTCCGCCAGCAAGGCCGCCGTGCAGCGCTGGGCCGAGGCCACGGACGCCACGCAGCGCCGCCGCGGCATCCGCCTGCACGCCATCTGCCCCGGCTTCATTCGCACGCCCATGACAGCGCCGAACCGCTTCCCCATGCCCTTCCTGATCTCGCCCGAAGAGGCGGCGCGCCGCACCCTGGCCGGGCTCGCCGCCGGCCGCCGCCGCATCGCCTATCCGCGCCGCACCTATGCCCTGTTCCGGTTGCTGGGCGCCCTGCCACCGGGGCTGATGGCCTGGGCCTCCCGTGCCGTACCGGCCAAGGATGTCAGCGCCGCGTAGCCAGCCAGACGCCGCCCAACACAACGACACCCCCCGCCAGCACATGCGGGGCGGGAACCTCACCCAGCCACAGCGCCCCGACCAGCGCCGCCGAAACCGGCTGCAAATATCCCACCAGCGAGGCCTTGGCCGCAGGTGCCCGGGTCAGCAACACGATGAACAGGGAAAGCGGCAGCGCCGATCCCATCACGCCCAGAAGCGCCACCACGAGCCAGACATCGCCCGGCTGGGCGAAGGCCCCGGCTCCGTTGATCAGCAACGCCGCCGGCAGCGCCACGATGAAGGCCACCACCTGCTGGCCGATGACGAAATGCTCCGGCACCTCCGGCCGCGCCCAGCGCACATAGAGCGTGCCGCTGGCATAGCTCGCTGCTGTTCCCACCATCATGAGGGCGGCACCCAGCTCCGCCTCACCGCTCAAGGCGCGCGGTCCCAGAATAACCACGATACCCAGAAGGCCCAGGGCCAGTCCGGCGAACAGCCCCCGCCCCCGCACCTCGTCCCTGAACAGCAGCAGGCTTGCCGTACCGACCAGCAGCGGCGAAACGGACTGGATCAGAGCCGCCGGCGCGCTCTCGATGCCACTCATGGCCGTCGCGGTCAGCAGGTTGGGCACCCAGCCATTCAGCGT
Source organism: Acetobacteraceae bacterium AT-5844 (assembly GCA_000245075.1). GTDB lineage: Bacteria > Pseudomonadota > Alphaproteobacteria > Acetobacterales > Acetobacteraceae > Pseudoroseomonas. Next base: position 53,695 of record JH599920.1, on the reverse strand, counting down.
GCCCACCACCAGCATGTGTCCCCAAATGGCCCGGCCACGCGGCCACGCCAGCCGCCCGCTCACCAGCAGGAAGGCGAGCACCGCACTGGCCGAAAAGGCCGCCCGCGCCGCCGCGATCGCCAGGGGCGGCATCTGCGGCGCCACATAGCGCAGAAGTGGAAAACACGCCCCCCAGAGCCCGGCGATCACCAGCAGCCGGAGCCACAGCTCCGCCCGGCTCAGGGGCGCGGGCGTCATTGCGGGTTGGCGCGCTGCCGCTCGATCTGCCGCCAGCGGGCGACGTTGCGGTTATGCTCTTCCAGCGTCCGCGCGAAGGCATGTCCACCCGTGCCATCCGCCACGAAATAGAGGTCATCCGTGGCCAACGGGCGCAGCACAGCCTCAAGGGATTTCTCGCCCGGGCTGGCGATCGGCCCCGGCGGCAGCCCCCGCACGCGATAGGTATTGAACGGATGATCCCGGTCGAGATCAGCGCGGCTCAGCGGGCGGTCCAGCAGCCCGCCATCCGCCGCCGCATAGGCCACGGTCGGGTCAGATTGCAGCGGCATGCCGCGCCGCAGGCGGTTGATGAATACCCCCGCCACATGCGGCCGCTCCGCCGGCTGCCCGGTTTCCCGCTCCACGATCGAGGCCAGCACCAGCGCCTCCCGCGCCGAAGCCAGGGGCAGGCCCTCGGCCCGCTCCTTCCACAACTGCTCCAGCGTGCTGGTCATGGCCTGGCTGGCGCGCCGCACCAGGGAGGCACGGCTGTCGCCGTATTCGTAGGAATAGGTCTCCGGCAACACACTGCCCTCATCCAGCTCGGGCGTATCGCCGGTCAAGCCCGGCGCCGCACTGATGAGGGTGGTAATCTGCTTGGCCGTCAGCCCTTCAGGGATGGTCAGCCGCCGCTGCACCGGCCGTGCCGTGCGCAGCACATCCAGCACCTGGGCAAGAGAGCCCCCGGCCGGGAACAGGTACTCTCCCGCCCGCAGTGGCCCATCGGAGCGCGTCAGCCACGCCGCCGCCGCGAAAATCCGCGCATCCCGGATGGCGCCCTGTTCCACCAACGTGGTGCCGATGGCCTCGGAGGAGCTGCCCCGCGGAATGACGATGGCCGTGGGCTGTGCCAGCGGCCCAGGGGCACGCCATTGCTCCCGTGCCCACCACGCACCACCGCCCGCAAGCAGGACCAGCACAAGAAGGGCGATCAACGCCTTGCGCATGCAGCCTCGGCCAAAAGTGGAAAACTGCCAGGGTAAGCGGCCCCCGGCTGCCGGATATGGGGTAGCGGCGGCCGTTCGAAAACCGGCCGCCGCCCCTCGTCATGCCGTTCACCCGCAGAAATGCCTGCGGATGCGCCCGAAATCAGGGCGCCTTGCGGAACAGGATGCTGGCGTTCGTGCCGCCAAAGCCGAAGCTGTTGGACAGCGCGATGTCGATCTTCCGCTCCTGCGGCTGCTTCGCCACACGGTCGATCACGCTTTCCCTGGAGGGCTTCTCGAGGTTCAGCGTCGGGGGCGCAACGCCGTCCCGGATCGCCAAAATCGAGAAGATTCCTTCCACCGCGCCGGCCGCGCCGAGCAGGTGCCCGATCGCCGACTTGGTGGAGGACATCGCCAGGCCCTTGGCGGCGTCGCCGAACAGGCGCTCCACCGCTTCCAGCTCCAGATCGTCGCCCAGCGGCGTGGAGGTGCCGTGCGCGTTGACGTACTGGATGTCGGCCGGCGTGATGCTGGCATCGCGCAGCGCGGCCGTCATGGCGCGGTAAGCGCCCTCATGGCCATCCGCAGGTGCAGTAATGTGGTTGGCGTCGCCCGACATGCCGTAGCCGATGACCTCGGCATAGATCTTGGCGCCGCGCTTCTTGGCGTGCTCGTACTCTTCGAGCACCAGCACACCGGCACCCTCGCCCATGACGAAGCCGTCGCGGCCTTCGTCCCAGGGGCGGGAGCCCTCGCCAGGATTGTCGTTGAAACCGGTCGAGAGCGCACGGGCCGCGCAGAAACCGGCAATGCCGATCTCGCACACCGCCGCCTCGGTCCCGCCCGCCACCATCACATCAGCGTCACCGATGGCGATCAGCCGGGCGGCGTCGCCCAGGGCATGCACGCCGGTCGCGCAAGCCGTCACCACCGCGTGGTTCGGGCCCTTGAAGCCGTATTTGATGGAGATGTGGCCGGACGCCAGGTTGATCAGCGCCGCCGGGATGAAGAAGGGCGAAAGGCGGCGCGCCTTGCCCTGCCCGACGAGCTGGGAACCGTTGTAGATCTCCGGCAGGCCGCCGATGCCGGAGCCGATCATCACGCCGGTGGCGCAACGCTCTTCCTCGGTCTGCGGCACCCAGCCGGAATCCTCGACCGCTTCCGTCGCCGCCACGAGGGCAAGCTGGATGAAGCGGTCCATCTTCTTCTGGTCCTTGACCGGGATCCACTCGTTAAGGTCGAGCTTCCCCTCGGTCTTGGAGCCAGCAGGTACCTCACCGGCGATTTTCGCCGGCAGATCCTTCGGGTCGAACAGGGTAATCGGACCGATGCCGCTCTCGCTGGCCAGCATCCGCTGCCACGTATGGGCGACGCCGACGCCGAGAGGGCTGGCAATGCCCATCCCAGTGACGACGACGCGACGCGGCGTCGTCATAGAACCGAACACGCGTGCAACCTCCCGACTCTATCCTATCAGACGCGTAAGGAGCGAAGGGGCCTCAGGCCGCCTTCTGCGCCTCGATGTAGTCGATCGCGTCCTTAACGGTCGTGATCTTCTCGGCGGCATCGTCGGGGATCTCGACCCCGAAGGCCTCTTCGAACGCCATCACCAGCTCGACGGTGTCGAGGCTGTCAGCGCCCAGGTCGTCGATGAAGGACGCCTCGGCGGTCACCTTGGCCTCTTCCACGCCCAGGTGCTCGACAACAATCTTCTTCACCTTCTCGGCGGTATCGCTCATGGCCCGACTTCTCCTGCTGGAACACTGCCTGCGGCGGCGGGAGGGAACAGCCCCATCCCATGGACCGCGCGGGCTTAACACGGAAGCTTCACGGGGAACAATTCCCCGGAAGCGGGTTCAGATCATCGCCATCCCACCATTCACATGGAGAGTGGCGCCGGTGACCCAGCCGGCCTCTTCGGAGGACAGATAGACGACCGCCGCCGCGATATCGGCAGCCTCGCCCATACGCCCCATCGGAATTCGCTCCATCAGCCGCGCCTTCTGCTGGTCGTTCAGCGCGTCCGTCATCGGCGTGGCAATGAAGCCCGGCGCGACCACGTTCACCGTGATGCCGCGGGAGGCCAGCTCCTGCGCCAGGGACTTGCTCATGCCGATCAGCCCGGCCTTGGCGGCGGAATAATTCGCCTGCCCCGGATTACCGGTCACGCCCACGATCGAGGCGATGGAAATAATGCGGCCCGCGCGGCGCTTCATCATGCCGCGCATGGCGGCACGGGCCAGCCGGAACGGCGCGGCCAGATCGACCTCCAGCACGTCGGACCAGTCCTTGTCGGACATCCGCATGGCCAAGCCGTCACGGGTGAAGCCCGCATTGTTGATCAGGATGTCCAGCTTGCCGAAGGCGGCTTCCACCTGCTCCACCAGCGCGGCCGGGGCCGCCGGGTCGCTCAGATTGGCCGGCGCCACCAGCACGCCCTCGCCGAGCTCGGCGGCCAGGGCCTCCAGCACCTCCTTGCGGGTGCCGGAGAGCGCGACCTTGGCGCCCTGCTTGTGCAGCGCACGGGCGATTTCCGCACCGATACCGCCGGTCGCGCCGGTGACCAGGGCCACCTTGCCTTCAAGGCTGAACATGGATCGAAGGATTCCCTTACAGGCTCTTCAGGAAGGCTTCGATATCGGCGGGGGTGCCCACCGACATGGCCTGGGCATCCGGCGCCAGCCGCTTGGCCAGCCCCGTCAGCACCTTGCCTGAGCCAATTTCGACAAAACGGTCCACGCCCAGTTCCAGCATGGCGCCCACACATTCGCGCCAGCGCACTGTGCCCGTCACCTGCTGGACCAGCAGCTCCCGAATCTCGGCAGGGTCGGTCGCCTTGGCGGCGGAGACATTGGCCACCAGCGGCACCACCGGCGGACGCAGCTCGGCCAGCGCCAGCGCCTCCGCCATCGCATCCGCGGCCGGAGCCATCAGCGAGGAATGGAACGGCGCCGAGACCGGCAGCAGCATGGCGCGCTTGATGCCCTCGGCCTTGGCCAGCTCCACCGCGCGCTCCACGGCGCCGCGATGGCCGGAAATCACCACCTGCCCGCCGCCATTATCGTTGGCGGCCTCGACGATCTCGTGCGCGCCCTCGGGCGACTCGGCGGCGCGCTCGCAGATGGAGCGGGCCTGGGCCATCTCGGCACCCAGCAGGGCGGCCATCGCGCCGATGCCGGCGGGAACGGCCTTCTGCATCGCCTCGCCGCGCAGGCGCAGCAGGCGGGCGGCGGTCGGCACGTCGAAGGTCAGGGCCGCGGCCAGCGCGCTGTACTCGCCCAGGCTGTGGCCGGCGACCAGCGCGACGCGGGACTTCAGATCAAAGCCGCCCTCATGCTCCAGCACGCGCAGCACGGCGAGGGAGACAGCCATCAGCGCCGGCTGGGCATTCGCCGTCAGCGTCAGCTCCTCGGCCGGCCCCTCGAACATGAGGCGGGAGAGGTTCTGCTTCAGAGTCTCATCGACAGCTTCGAAGACTTCCCGCGCGGCGGAGAAGCTGGCGGCCAGGTCGCGGCCCATGCCGACGGCCTGGCTGCCCTGGCCCGGAAAGACAAAGGCGAGCGGCATTGGGCGGATTGTTTCCCACGTATGAATGGCGGCGGGCGGGGTAGAGGCGGTGCGCCCGGGTGTCAAGGAATCCTTGTCAACATTGTGGCAGGCACCCCACTACGCCAAGCCCCCTCCTCGCAAAACTCGGCCCTTCCATTTTCGGCCCAGGCCAGGGTGGGCCGCGCCCGAACCGACGAACCACCGATTCCGGGGCACCCCAGCGCCATTCCCCAGGGAATCCTTTGACTCGCGCACCATCCCCATGCTTTACGCCGCGCACCCTGCCGGGCGCGTGGCATCGCGCCCGGCTATGCCCGTTTGCGTGCTTACCGGCATGGTGCCGAATAAGCCGCCCCAGGGCTGAGACAGCCACAGGGAGACACCATGCCGCTTTACGAGACCGTGCTCATCGCACGTAACGACCTGTCGCAGCAGCAGGTCGACACCATCACCGACCAGATCTCCGCGGTCATCACCGAAGCCGGTGGCGAAGTGAAGAAGCGCGAGTACTGGGGCCTGCGCGGCCTGGCGTACCGCATCAAGAAGAACCGCAAGGGCCACTACGTGCTCCTCGGTCTGGACTGCCCGGCCTCCGCCGAGCAGGAGATGGCGCGCCAGCTGGGCCTGAACGAAGACGTTCTGCGCCACATGACCATCCGCGTCGAGGCGATCGACGAGGCTCCCTCCGCCATCCTGGCCAAGCGCGGCGACGACCGCGAGCGCGACCGCGGCTTCCGTGGCCCGCGTCCGGCCGGCCGCTTCAGCTCCGGCCGTGGCCGCGAGCGTGGCGACGACCGCGAGGAATTCCGCGCGCGTCCCCGCGATGAGATGGAAGCCGGTAACGGCGGCGAGGAGTAAGAGATCATGTCCGACACCACCGACCTGAACCCCGCCGCCCGCCGCCCCGCCGTCGGTGCGCGCCGTCCGTTCTACCGCCGCCGCAAGTCCTGCCCGTTCTCCGGCCCCAACGCGCCGAAGATCGACTACAAGGACGTGCGCCTGCTCTCTCGCTTCCTGAGCGAGCGCGGCAAGATCGTGCCGAGCCGCATCACGGCCGTGTCGGGCAAGAAGCAGCGTGAGCTGGCCAACGCCATCAAGCGCGCCCGCTTCCTGGCCCTGCTGCCCTACGTCATCAACGACTGACGACACTGACGCGAAGACAGGCATAGCAGCGTGAGCAACCCGCAGCCCCGTACCGGTCTGGCCAACGACCCGCGAATCCTCGCGGGGGCGGCGGCCGGGCTCGTCTCGGCTGTGGCAGCGCTCTGGACCTTCAACGGCCTGCCTCTGGGCACGATCCTGTTCTGGTTCGTGCCGCTGCCCCTGTTCCTCGCCGGGCTCTCCTTTGGCCTGCCATCCGTGTTCATCGCTCTGGCGGTGTCCGGCCTGGCATTGGTGATCGGTAGTTCCTGGCTGGGTCCGGTGGCGGTCTTCATGGGTACCTTCGGCCTTCCCGCCGCGTTGACGCTCGCCACCGGCCTCCGGGGCGCGAGGGTCGATCTCGGCATGCCGCTGGCGCTTCTCGGCCTCTGGCCGGCCGCCATGCTGCTGCTGATCGGGATGCTGCTGGGGAGCCCTGAGGCAGGGATCGAGGCCTCGCTGCGGCAGGCGGTGATCGAAAGCCTCACCCGCATGGGTGTGGAAGCGCCGGAAGGCATGGTCGATCAGATCATCCGCCTGAAGGCCGGCATGCTTGCTCTCTGGCTGGCCTTCGTGGTGGTGGCGAACGCCGCCATCGCCCAGCGTCAGCTGACGCGGCGCGGCCTGGCGCTTTATCCGGCCCTGCGCTGGCAGCAAGCCCGCCTTCCCCGTTGGTACCCTGTCCTGCCGGCCCTCGCCGGCCTGGCATGGATGCTGGCGGACCCGGCGGCGGAGCTGTTGCCGCTCTCGCTGTGCCTCGCGCTGATGGTGCCGTTGCTGCTGCAGGGGCTCGCCGCGCTCCACTCCCGGCTTCCGCCGGCGAAGTGGCGCACGGCGGCACTGACCGCTGCCTATGTCGCCCTTCTCGTCTTTGTCCTTCCGGCTGCCATCATCTTGGTGGCGCTGGGTCTCGTTGAACAATTCGGGCGCCGTAACCCGCCGCCCGCCAACACGTAAGATCGGGGTTCAAAACCGATGATCGATGTCATCCTGATGCAGCGGGTCGAGAAGCTCGGCCAGATGGGCGAGCTCGTCTCCGTCCGTCCGGGCTATGCCCGCAACTACCTCCTGCCGCAGGGCAAGGCCATCCGCGCCAGCAAGGCAAATCTGGAGCGCTTCGAGAAGGAGCGCGTCCAGCTTGAGGCGCAGAACCTGAAGCGCCGCGAGGAAGCCGAGCGCGTGGCCGAGCGGATGGACGGCCTGTCCGTCATCATCATCCGCCAGGCTGGCGAGTCCGGCGGCCTGTACGGCTCCGTCAGCGCCCGCGACATCGCGGACGCCGCGAAGGAAGCCGGCCTGACCGTCAACCGCAGCCAGATCCTCCTGGAGCAGCCGATCAAGACCCTGGGCATCACCAGCGTCCGCGTCGAGCTGCACCCGGAAGTGCACCTGCCGCTCAGCGTCAACGTGGCCCGCAGCCCCGAGGAAGCCGAGAAGCAGGCGCGCGGCGAGGACCTGCACGCCGAGCAGCGCGCCGAGGACGAGAGCCTGGAGGCCGAGCTGGCCGCCGAGCTGTCCGAGCTGGGTGCCGCGACGGAGCAGTAAGGCTCTTATATCGGCCAAGAAAAGGGGGCGCCTCCGGCAGGAGGCGCCCCCTTTTTCATGCGGTTTGATCGCCTACGTCACTCAGCACGATCGAAAGATTACGATGAAGCTTTGGTAAGTTTGGCCGCGACTTGACTGGACAAGCGCGTTTCTTAATCGCCACGATACCGCCTGTGGTGAAGAGGAAGGCTCGGGCATGTTGTTCGACCGTATTCTATCCCGCCTCATAACACGCGGGACCTTGACCGTCCGCTATCCGGACGGCCGCATCCGAGAGTATCACGGCACCGACGGCCCTGCCGCCGGTGTGGATCTGAGGGACTGGCGTACCGTCCGCCGCCTGTGCACCAACCCTACCCTCGCTTTTGGCGAAGCCTACATGGATGGCGGCCTCGCCCCGCTGAACTGCACGCTCTACGAGATGACGGACCTGATGGTCCTCAACATGATGGAGGGCGGCGGCCACCCGGCCGAGAAGCTGATGGAATGGGTCCGCTGGGGCCGCCGCCACCTGGACCAGCTGAACCCCGCCGGCCGCGCCCGCCGCAACGTCGCGCACCATTACGACCTTAACGGCCGCCTCTATGCTTTGTTCCTGGATCGGGACCGGCAGTATTCCTGCGCCTATTTTCCCACCGGGGAAGAAACACTGGAAGAGGCGCAGCTTCTGAAGAAGCGCCACATCGCCTCCAAGCTGCACTTCGACCGGCCGGGGCTGGAAGTGCTGGATATCGGCTGCGGCTGGGGCGGCATGGCCCTGCACCTGGCCCGCGAGCATGGCGCCCGCGTCACCGGCATCACCCTCTCGACGGAGCAGCTGGAGGTCGCCCGCCAGCGCGCCGAGGATGAAGGCCTCTCAGACCGCGTGAAGTTCGAGCTGATGGATTACCGGGACTGGAAGCGCCCGGTGGACCGTATCGTCTCGGTCGGCATGTTCGAGCATGTGGGTATCGACCACTACAAGACCTTCTTCCGCACCGTGAAAGGCGCGCTGAAGGAGGATGGCGTTGCCCTTATCCACGCCATTGGCCGCAGCGACGGGCCAGGCAGCACCAATGCCTGGATCACCAAATACATCTTCCCCGGCGGCTATTCCCCCGCGCTCTCCGAAGTGCTGCCGGCGGTGGAGAAATCCGGCCTCTGGGCGACGGATATCGAGGTCCTGCGCCTGCATTACGCGCATACCCTGGCCCATTGGCGCCGCCGCTTCGCCGCCAACCGGGATGCCATCCAGAGCCTCTATGACGAGCGCTTCTGCCGCATGTTCGAATTCTATCTGGTGGGCTCGGAACTCGCCTTCCGCCGGATGGGCCACATGAACTGGCAGATCCAGCTGACCTGCAAGGTGGACACCCTCCCCCTTTCCCGGGACTACATGCTGGACAGCGAGCGCGGCGCGGCCACCCGCCCCCGCGAGGATGCGTGATCAACCTCCGCTAAAAGCATCCCCGCTATCCACAGCCTCCCTCTCCCACGAGGGGGGCTGGACGGGCTAGCTTGGGCCGCATGAACAGCGTTCCGAACACCGAGGGCCTCCTCAGCGTAGCCCAGCGCCAACCGCCGGCGAATCTCCAGGCGGAGCAGGCGCTCCTTGGCGCCTTGCTGGCCAACAACAAGGCCTATGAGCGCGTTTCGGAGTTCCTGGCGCCCGAGCATTTCGCCAACGCCACCCATGGCCGCATCTTTGCCGCCATCCAGCGCCGCATCGAGGCCGGGCAGCTGGCGGATGCCGTCACCCTCCGCGCCGAGTTCGAGCATTCCGGCACGCTGGATGCCGTCGGCGGCGCCAAGTATCTGGCGGAACTGCTCTCCGCCATGGTCGGCATCATCAATGCCGGCGAATACGGCCGTGTCATCCACGACGCCTGGCTCCGCCGCCAGCTGGTCGATCTCGGCGAGACGGTGGTCAACCGTGCCTTCGGCGCCGAGGCGGAGCTGGATGCCAAGGAACAGCTCGAAGCTGCCGAGCAGGCGCTGTTCGATCTCGCCAAGGATGGCGGCAATGAGGGCGGCTTCGTCACCTTCAGCCGTGCCCTTACCGACGCCGTCGGCATGGCGGAGAAGGCTTTTACAAGCGGCGGCGGCGTCTCGGGCCTGTCCTCCGGGCTGCGGGACCTCGATGCCAAGACCGGTGGCCTGCACCCCTCGGACTTGCTGATTCTCGCCGGGCGCCCCGGCATGGGTAAGACGGCGCTGGCCACCAAGATCGCCTTCGGCGCCGCCCAGTCCGTGCTGCGGCAGTGGGAGGAGGAGCACGGCCCCGGCACCGTCCCCCGTGGCGGCGCCGCCATCTTCTCCCTGGAAATGAGCGCGGACCAGCTCGCCACCCGTCTGCTCTCCGAGGCCTCCCGCATCTCGGGCGACCGCATCCGCCGCGGCGAGATCATGCAGCGCGATTTCGACCGCTTCGTGGAAGTCAGCCGCGACCTCTCCCGCCTGCCGATCTTCATCGACGACACGCCCGCCATCACCATCTCCGCGCTCCGCACCCGCTGCCGGCGCCTGAAGCGGACCCGTGGTCTCGACTTCATCGTGGTGGACTACCTGCAGCTGATGCGCCCCGCCGCCGGCTCCCGCCCGGAGAACCGCGTGCAGGAAATCAGCCAGATCACCCAGGGGCTGAAGGCCATCGCCAAGGAACTGGCCGTACCGGTCATGGCCCTCTCCCAGCTCTCCCGTCAGGTGGAAAGCCGCGAGGACAAGCGCCCCCAGCTCTCGGACCTGCGCGAATCCGGCTCGATCGAGCAGGACGCCGACATGGTGATGTTCGTCTATCGCGACGACTACTACCTGAAGATGCAGGAGCCGAAGCAGGCCGGCTTCGACAACGCGGAAAAGTTCCAGGACGCCATGACCGCCTGGCAACAGCGCATGGAAAAGGCGCACAACCGGGCCGATCTCATCCTGGCCAAGCAGCGCCATGGTCCCACCGGCACCATCCCCCTCTTCTTCGAAGCCGAGTTCACGCGCTTCGGCGACCTGGACATTACCCATGGCCACCATGACGACTATTGAGGACGCGCTCTCCGGCGAGCTGGAGATCGATCTCGGCGCCATCGTCGCCAACTGGCACACCGTCCGGAACCGCCATGGCGCCGATATCGCCGGCGTGGTGAAGGCCGATGGCTACGGCCTCGGCGCCGCGCCAGTGGCGCTGGCCCTGGCGGGTGCCGGCTGCCGTCATTTCTTCGTGGCCCAGTTCTCGGAAGGGTTGGCGCTGCGCCGCGCCATTGGCCCCGGCCCGATGATCGCCGTGCTCGGCGGCTTCCCCCCGGGCGCCGATGAGGGCGCGGGGCTCACCCCCGTGCTGAACACGCCACAGGATGTCGCCGCCTGGGCCGCCGCGCCACGCCAGAACGCCGGCGTCATCCTGCATCTGGATACCGGCATGGAGCGCCTTGGCCTCTCGCCGGCCGAGCGCGCCGCCCTGCCGCCCGGCGTGCTGGACAGTGCCGGGCTCCGCTATGTCATGACCCACCTGGCCTGCGCGGATGAGCAGGACAACCCGCTCACCGCCCTTCAGGCCCGCCGCTTCGCCGAAGCAGCCGATGCCTTCCCTGACACGCCGCGCAGCCTTGCCAATTCCGCCGGCATCTTCCACGGCCTGACCTCGGATCTCGGCCGTCCCGGCTGCGCCGTCTATGGCATCAACCCGACGCCGTGGCTGCCCAACCCGATGCGGCAGGTGATGCGCCTCACCGTTCCCGTCATCCAGACCCGCTCCGTGCCCGCCGGAACCCCGGTCGGCTACGGCGCCACCTGGATTGCGAAACGTGACAGCCAGATCGCGACCATTGCCGCGGGCTATGCCGATGGGTACCTTCGGTCCCTGTCCAGCCGGGGCGTCGGCATTATCGCTGGCAGCCTTGCGCCGCTGGCAGGCCGGGTTTCCATGGATCTCATCACCCTCGACGTGACCGACATCCCGAATGTTCAGATCGGCGACCGGGTGGAACTGATCGGCCCGCAGCAAACACCGGACGCGGTGGCAGCCCTGGCCGGCACCATCGGTTACGAGGTGCTCACGAGCCTCGGCTCACGCTACCGCCGCCGGTACATCGGCGCGGCATGAAGGCTTCCTGATTTGCAGTATCTCCTGAACGTCCTGGCCGCCCTCGGGCGCGCAGTGCTCGGCCTCTGCCGGGGCGCTGGCTCCATCGCCGTCTTCGCGCTGGAAGGCGTGTCGCATCTGGTGCGGCCGCCCTTTTATCCGCGCCTGATCGGCCGGGCCTTCATGGAGATCGCGTATTTCTCCCTGCCGGTCGTCTCGCTGACGGCGGTGTTCACCGGCATGGTGCTCGCGCTGCAATCCTATTCCGGCTTCTCCCGCTTCGGCGCGGAGAGCGCGGTCGCCAATGTGGTGGTGCTCTCCATCACCCGTGAGCTGGGCCCCGTCCTCGCCGGCCTCATGGTCGCCGGCCGCATCGGCGCCGCTTTCGCCGCCGAAATCGGCACCATGCGCGTCACGGACCAGATCGACGCGCTGACCACCCTCTCCACCAACCCGATGAAGTACCTGGTGGCGCCGCGCCTGCTGGCGGGCACCCTCGCCATGCCACTGCTGGTCGTCATCGCGGATATCCTGGGCGTGATGGGCGGCTGGCTGATCGGCACCACCAAGCTGGGCTTCGCCTCCGCCAGCTACCTGCATTCCACCCTGACCTTCATGCAGACCCTGGACGTCGTGTCCGGCCTGGTGAAGGCGGCGGTGTTCGGCTTCATCGTCGCGCTGATGGGCAGCTATCACGGCTATCACAGCCGTGGCGGCGCGCAGGGCGTGGGCTCGGCCACCACCTCGGCGGTGGTGTCCTCCTCCATCCTGATCCTGGCGCTCGACTACGTCCTGACCGAGATGTTCTTCGCCCGATGAGCGGCACGACCCCCAAGATCCGCCTGCGCGGCGTCAAGAAATCCTTCGGCCCCAAGAAGGTGCTGGATGGCGTAGACCTCGATGTCCAGGCCGGCCACGGCATGGTCATTCTTGGCGGCTCCGGCTCGGGCAAATCCGTCACCATCAAATCCATCCTCGGCCTCATCCCGCCCGATTCGGGCGTCATCGAGGTCGATGGCCGGAACGTGCTGTCCATGAACCGCCGGCAGCGGGAGGAGCTGAACGACCGCATCGGCATGCTCTTCCAGAACGCCGCGCTGTTCGACAGCCTGCCGGTCTGGGAGAATGTCTGCTTCAAGCTGCTGGCCCAGAAGCGCATTGCCCGCTCCAAGGCGCGTGACAAGGCCGCGGAGATCCTGGCGCAGGTCGGGCTGGACGGCAGCGTGGGAGACCTCTCCCCCTCTGAACTCTCCGGCGGCATGCAGAAGCGCGTGGGCCTCGCCCGCGCCATCGCGACGCAGCCGGACATCATCTTCTTCGACGAGCCGACCACCGGCCTCGACCCCATCATGGGCGCGGTGATCGACGGCCTCATCGTCGATTGCGTGAAGAGGCTCGGCGCCACCGCCGTCTCCATCACTCACGACATGGCCAGCGCGCGCCGCATCGGCGATACGGCGGCCATGATCCACAAGGGCCGCATCGTCTGGACAGGTCCCGCCGCCACGCTGGGCGAGACCGGCAATGCCATGGTGGACCAGTTCGCGCGCGGCGTCCGCGAGGGGCCGATCACCATGGAGCTCCGCAAGTAAGCGGCCGTTCACTTCCATCGGCCTAGATTGGCGTTCCCCCGCAGCACGCCGGAAACCGCCGATGACCGCCCAGCACCTTAACGATCCGGCCAGCCCCGAGCCCGTCCCCGGGCTCCGGGCCGCGCTGGCCGCCGAAATGGCGCCCATGTTCCAGGAGATGCGCAGCTTCGTGGACCGCCGCATCGCCGAGTTGAGCGCCGAGGTCAGCGCCACTTCGGATATGGCGGACATGGCGGAGGAGAATCTCTCCCGCCAGCTCTCCCAGGTGCATGAACAGATCGCCCAGCTCGTCGCCATCCCCATGGCCAGCAGCCGCAACAGCGGGCTGGAACTGGAAGCGGTGGTGCATGCCACGGAGGCCGCCGCCAACACCATCATGGAAGCGACGGAGGCCATCCAGTCCTGGATCATCAGCGGCGAGAAGGACGCCGCCTCCATCCAGGCCCTGTCTGCCCGGGTGAACTCGATCTTCGAGGCCTGCAGCTTCCAGGACATCACCGGCCAGCGCATCCGCCGCGCCATCCAGCACCTGCAACAGGTGGAGGATATGCTGGCCCAGATCGTGCCCGGAAGCACCATGCCCCCCTCGGCGCCTCAGGTGGAGGTCCGGACCGCCATGCGGACCATCGCCACCGCCCCGCAATCCTCCGACCTTTCCCAGGATGCGATCGATGCGCTGCTGGATGGCTTCGGCACGCCGGAGCCCGCCCCAGCGATGTCCCAGGCGGAGATCGACGCCTTGCTGAACAGCTGAACCTTCAGCGCTGTGGCAGCGCGGGCGGCAGCCGCCGCACCATCAGCATGGAGAGCAGGATGGCGAGGGCGCCGGCCAGAAAGGGCGCGCCCGAGCCACCCATCGCCACCACCAGACCCAGCAGCGGCCCACCCAATCCCAACGCGATGTCGAAGAAGGCCACGAAGTTGCCCACGGCCTGCCCGCGCTGGCTGGGTGGCACGCGCCGCGTGGCTTCCACCCCCATGGCCGGGAAAATCAGCGAGAAGCCCAGCCCGCTCAGCAGCGCCCCCACCAGCGCCACGGCGGGCCCCGGCGCCAGCCACAGCAGAAGCTGGCCGGCCAGCTGCACCGCCAGAGAGGCCATCGCCACCTTGGCGCCGCCCTTGGTGTCCGGCCAGTGGGCGAAGAACAGCCGCACCAGCACATAACCGGCGACGAAGACCATCATCGCCGTCCCTGCCCCGGCCCAGCCCCGCACCTGGTAGTGCAGCGCCAGGAAAGCAGTCAGGGCCGTGAAGGAGAGGCTGGAAAGCGCCAGCACCGTGCCCGGCCGCCAGATCAGCCCGATGACGCGATAGAACGGCACGCGCTGCCCGCCCGTCGCCGGGGTCCCCCGCAGCGCCAGGGCGATACCGCAGGCCAGGACAGGGCAGATGGCGGCAAGGCCGACCACCGCGCCAAACCCGGCATGCCGCATCAGCCACAGTCCAAGCGGTGCGCCGATGCCGAGCGCCGCGTACATGGCGATGCCCTGCCAGGCCATGACCTTGCCTGTGCGTGCCGGGCCCAGGCGCCCGATACCCCAGCTCATCGTGCCGGTCAGGAAGAAGCTCTCCCCCGCCCCCAGAAAGGCCCGGGCTACCAGCATCGCAGGCAGAATCAGCCCATGCCCGGCAGGCAGGCTGGTGGTGGCCAGCAGCATCAGCACGCCGGCCAGCGCTGCCAGCGGCAGGCCGGTCAGCACGGAGCGCTTCGGCCCGCGCCGGTCGCAAACCGTGCCGGCAAGGTGGCGCGTCAGCACCGTCACCACCGATTGGGCGCCGATGACAATGCCAACCCAGAATGGGTCGAAGCCCATCTCGTCGTGCAACTGCAGCGCCAGCGCCGCCAGGGGCAGCCCCACCGAGAGAAATCCAAGGAAAACGATACCCACCAGCGGCGAGAGCGCAGCGCGGGTGGTTTGGGGGAGTGTCATAGCGTCAACCACATCAATCCAGGGCGCCCTGACAGGGCACCATTCAGCATGCGTTGATTGACGTGAACGCTTACGCGCCAGGGTGACAGCCCCGGCGTTCTGGCGTGGCGTGTCGCCCATCAGCGTGGCCTGTGTCAACCCGCCTTGCCCGCTACCGTCTGTGCGCCTTTTGTTCTATAGAGTTGGCCATGGCCAAATCCACCACCCGCTTCGTCTGCCAGAATTGCGGCGCCATCACCCCCAAATGGCAGGGCCGCTGCGACACCTGCGGCGAGTGGAACACCATCACCGAAGAGGCGCCCGAAATCCGCGCCCCCGGCCCCGCCGGTAAGAGCGCGGGCGGCCGCAAGATCGAATTCGTCAGCCTCAAGGGCCGCGCCGAGCCACCGCCGCGCACGCGCACCGGCATGGCGGAGTTGGACCAGGTTCTGGGCGGCGGCTTCGTCCCCGGCTCCATCGTGCTGGTGGGTGGCGACCCCGGCATCGGCAAATCCACCATCCTGTTGCAAGCGGCAGCCAAGGTGGCTTCCGCCGGCAAGCGCACCCTCTACATCTCGGGCGAGGAAGCCATCGACCAGGTGCGGATGCGCGCCCAGCGGCTGGGGCTGGCGGACAGCCCCCTCGGCCTCGCCGCCGCCACCAGCCTGCGGGACATCGCGGCCAGCCTGGAGGATGAGCGGGACGCCACGCTGGTCATCATGGATTCCATCCAGACCGTGTGGCTGGACAATCTCGATTCGGCGCCCGGCACTGTCTCCCAGGTGCGCGCCTGCGCGGCGGAGCTGGGCCGGCTGGCCAAATCCCGTGGCTTCGCCCTGGTCCTGGTCGGTCACGTCACCAAGGAAGGCACCCTCGCCGGCCCCCGCGTGCTGGAGCACATGGTGGACGCCACGCTCTATTTCGAAGGCGAGCGCGGCCACCAGTTCCGCATCCTGCGGGCCGTGAAGAACCGCTTTGGCGCCACGGATGAAATCGGCGTCTTCGAGATGACGGATCGTGGGCTGGTCGAAGTCTCCAACCCTTCCGCCCTCTTCCTGGCCGAGCGGCGCGGCAATGTCTCCGGCAGCGCCGTCTTCGCCGGTATGGAGGGCTCCCGCCCCGTGCTGGTGGAAATCCAGGTGCTGCTCTCCCCCTCCGCCAATGGCGGCTCTCCCCGCCGGCAGGTGGTGGGGTGGGATTCGGGGCGGCTGGCCATGCTGATGGCGGTGCTCGAATCGCGTGCCCGCGTCGGGCTCGGCCAGAACGATGTCTATCTCAACGTGGCTGGCGGCCTGCGAATCGGGGAACCTGCCGCCGATCTGGCCGTCGCCGCCGCGCTCATCTCCGCCGCCACGGACCGCCCGACGCCGCCGGATATGGTCTTCTTCGGCGAGGTCGGTCTTTCCGGCGAGGTACGCCAGGTCTCGCAGACGGACACCCGCCTGCGGGAAGCCGCCAAGCTCGGTTTCTCCGCCGCCACCCTGCCCCGGCGTGTGGCACGCGGCGGCCGCGCGCCCTCGGCGCCGGAGGGTCTGCGTCTTTCCGAAATCGGCCATCTGGCCGATCTGGTTGCCCCACTTGCTGCCGCGGCGAAGCCCAAGGCCGCCAAGAAGCCCGCCCGGGCCGAAACCGAGGGCTGACACCAGGAAAAGAGCCCGGTATAGGCTGCGCCCAATGACCTGGGTCGATGGCGTCGTCCTGGCGGTACTCGCGCTCTCCGCGATCATCGCCTATTTCCGCGGTTTCGTGCGTGAGGTGCTGGGAATCGGCGCCTGGGCCGGCGCGATCATCGTGGCCTTCTGGTTTCAGCCCGCGCTCAAGCCGCTGGTGCTGCAATACCTGCCCGAGAACTGGATGGCGGAGATCGTTGCCCTCGGCATCGGCTTCCTGATCACGCTGCTTATCCTCAAGCTGCTGATCGCCTGGCTCGCGGGGGCTGTCCGCCATTCCGTCCTTGGGGGGGTGGATCGCGCACTGGGCATCGTCTTTGGCCTCGCGAGAGGTGCTTTCCTGATTGTGCTCGCCTATATCGTGGGCGGGCTCTTCCTGCCTTCCACCGACCGTTGGCCGGCGGCGGTGCAGGATGCCCGTTCGCTGCCCATCGTTGCGGATGCGGCCGAGACGCTTGTGTTACAGTTGCCGCCAGAGTATCGCCCCCGCCTGCCGGAGCTGCCGCAACGCAGCATGCCGAGCATGGACGAGTTGCTGAGGCCCCCCGCCCGGGACCGCAGCTGAAGACCCGGCCATCTGCCGGATTTGAGCGTTCCGGCCCCGTCCGGACATGAGGATGCCGATGCAATCCATGCTCTCGACCAACCCCTGGGATCGCGACACCGGGGACGAGGACCATTTCAAAGAGGAATGCGGCGTCGTCGGCATCTGGAACGCCGCTGACGCCGCGGCGCTGACCGCCCTGGGGCTGCACGCCCTACAGCATCGTGGGCAGGAGGCGGCGGGCATCGTCGCCCTTTCGGAGAAGGGCGAATTCAACGCCCATCGTGGCCAGGGCCTGGTGGGCGACACCTTCAGCAGCGCCAAGGTCATGGCGGGCCTGCCCGGCCGCACCGCCGTCGGCCACAACCGCTATGCCACCACCGGCGAGACCGCGCTGCGCAACGTGCAGCCCCTCTACGCCGATTTCGAATTCGGCGGCCTCGCTGTCGCCCATAACGGCAACCTGACCAACGCCAACGCCCTGAAGCGCGCCCTGGTCCGCCGTGGCTGCCTCTTTCAGAGCACGACCGACTCCGAGGTCTTCGTCCACCTCATCGCCATCAGCCTCTATTCCAACGTGGTGGACCGGCTGATCGACGCGCTGAAGCAGGTCCAGGGCGCCTACTCCCTGATCGCCCTGCATGACGGCGCGATGATCGGCGCGCGGGACCCGCTGGGCGTCCGCCCGCTCGTCCTGGGCCGCCTGGGCCCCGCCGAGGCCGGCTCCTGGGTACTGGCCAGCGAGACCTGCGCGCTGGACATCGTGGGCGCCGAATTCGTCCGCGACATCGAGCCGGGCGAGCTGGTGGTGATCGACCATAACGGCCTGCGCAGCATCCGCCCCTTCGGCCGGACCCAGAGCCGCTTCTGCATCTTCGAATACATCTACTTCGCCCGCCCGGACTCGGTGGTCGAAGGCACCAACGTCTACGAGACCCGCAAGCGCATCGGTGCCGAACTGGCGCGCGAGAGCGGTGTCGCGGCCGATGTCATCGTGCCGGTGCCGGATTCGGGCGTGCCCGCCGCCATGGGCTATGCGGCCGAGAGCGGCATTCCCTTCGAGCTGGGCATTATCCGCAATCACTATGTCGGCCGCACCTTCATCGAGCCCACGGACCAGATCCGCAATCTGGGCGTGAAGCTGAAGCACAGCGCCAACCGCCCCATGATCGAGGGCAAGCGCGTGGTGCTGGTGGACGACTCCATCGTGCGTGGCACCACGAGCCGCAAGATCGTGGAAATGGTGCGTCAGGCCGGCGCCAAGGAAGTGCATATGCGCATCTCCTCCCCGCCCACGACGCATCCGTGCTTCTACGGCATCGACACGCCCGAGCGCGCCAAGCTGCTGGCCGCCAACCATGACGTTGAGGAAATGGCCCGCATCATTGGCGCCGACAGCCTCGCCTTCATCTCGCTGGATGGCCTCTACCGCGCCCTTGGTCATGCCAAGCGCGATGCGTCCAAGCCGACTTACTGCGACGCCTGCTTCACCGGAGACTATGCCATTCCGCTGACCGACCTCGTCGGCCATGCGGAGCGCGTGCCCACCCTGCTCGCGGCCAATGGCGTCTGATGACCGCCAAGCCGCTTGAGGGCCGCGTCGCCCTGATCACCGGCGCCAGCCGCGGCATCGGCGCCGCGCTGGCCGTGGAAATGGCCCGGCAGGGCGCGCAATGCGTGCTCATCGCCCGCACCCAGGGTGGGCTCGAGGAAACCGACGACGCCATCCGCGCCGCCGGTGGCTTGCCTGCGACCCTCCTGCCCTTCGATCTGGTGAAGAACGAGGCGCAGATCGACTCCATCGGCCCGTCCATCGTCGAGCGCTTCGGACGGCTGGACATTCTGGTCCATAACGCGGGTGAGCTCGGCAAGCTGACGCCTGTGGCGCATATCGACCCTAAGGACTGGGCGAATGTCGTGGGCGTCAACCTGACCGCCGCCTGGCGGCTGATCCGCACTTGTGACCCACCGCTGCGTGCATCGGATGCAGGACGCGCCGTCTTCGTCACTTCCGGCCGCGTGCAGCGCCCGAAGGCTTATTGGGGCGCCTATGGTGCAACCAAGGCCGGTATGGAGCACTTGGTACAGACCTGGGCACAGGAAGTCGAAAAGACACCGCTGAAGGTCAATCTGTTCGACCCTGACATCGTGGCAACCCGCATGCGCGCCACCGCCATGCCGGGGGAAGATCCTTCGACCATCGCCCAGCCCGCGGATGTGGCCCCCATGATCGCGGCGCTTTGCCATGCCTCGGAACTGAGGCATGGCAAAACGGTCCTTGCTGCCTGACATGTTGCGCAGAGCTCGCAAACTCTGCGCACTTTCCTTTGATCTCTGACAACGAGCGAAACTTTTAAACGCCAAGCTGGTTCTTCCGCCGTCAATAAGGAGGACCCTGTCATGGCCATTAATGTCGCACGCTATCAGGTTCCGCCGGCGCCCGGCGTTCAGATCGGCACTGACGGAAACGATACGTTTAACGGCAGCCCGAATTTTGATTTTGTGCAGCTCGATGCAGGTTACCGCGACAGCGTCGTGACCAATGGCCCCAACGGCCCCAGCAGCGTCACCAGCGCGGCAGGCATCGATACGCTGAACAATATTACCCAGCTGCTCTTCGTTGATGGCCGCTTGGTCTATAACGACAACGACCATGCAGCGCAGGTCAGCCGGTTGTATGACATCGTGCTGGACCGCGGCGCGGAACAGACCGGCCTGAACTCTTTCATCAATCAGATGGATGGCGGCGTGTCCATGGCCGCCGTCGCCGAGACAATGTTCGACAGCGCCGAGTTCACCGGTAAGTTCGGCGCCAACCTGACCAATGAGCAATTTGTGCAGGTGCTCTATAATAACATGCGTGGCGCTGATGCTTCAGCCGCTGAAGTGTCCTTCTGGACCAGCCAGGTCGCCAACGGCTCCATGACACTTGGTGATGTGGCGGTAAACTTCGCAAATTCCGCTGAGGGCCTGAACGCCAACGCGGACACCTTGTCCCAGGGTATCTGGGACCGCGACGAAAGCGCCATTTCTCTGGCCAACCTGTATGACACCGCCTTCGACCGTCCGCCGGAGCTCGATGGCATGGCCCATTGGGTCAGCCAGATTCACAACTCGGGCACGTCGATGAACGACATCGCGGACCTGTTCTATTCGAGCGGTGAGGCGCAGGCTGCCTTTGGTGGGCTGAACGACTTTGACTTCGTGAACGCGGTCTATCAGAACGCGCTGAACCGTAACGCTGATGACGCGGGTGCCGGCTACTGGACGAGCGAACTGGCTAGCGGCGACCTCTCGCGCGCTGACGTGATGCTCTCCATCTCCGACAGCGCCGAGCATCAAGCCATCACGGCAGATGCCTTCCAGAGCGATAACCCGCTCAACTACGGCGTCACGCTCATCGGCTGACGCCTCAACGGAAAGGGGGCCTCACGGCCCCCTTTTTCATTCCTGATCGACGAAGGGGTTGGTGGTGCCCCGCGCCTGCAGCCGGATCGGCACGCCCGGCATGTCGAAAGTCTCGCGGAAGCTGTTCACCAGATAGCGGCGATAGTCCTCCGGCAAATCCTCCGCACGAGGGCCGAACACCACAATGGTCGGCGGCCGCGCCTTGGGCATGGTCGCATAGCGCAGCTTGATGCGGCGGCCATCGGCCAGCGGCGGCTGGTGACGGGCCAGCGCCCCTTCAAACCAGCGGTTCAACTCACCGGTCGGCACCCGCTTGTTCCAGCGCTCCACCGTCTCCCGCACGGCGGGCATCAGCTTATCGACCCCGCGCCCGGTGGCGGCGGACATGGCAACGACCGTCACGCCCTTCAGCTGCGCCAGCGAGGTCTGCAACGTGTCCTCGATCCGCCGGCGCGCTGCCACGCGGTCCTCGACCGCATCCCATTTGTTCAGCGCGATCACCACAGCGCGGCCCTCACGCTCCGCCAGACGGGCGATTCGCAGATCCTGCTCATCCATGCCCAGCAACGCATCGAGCACCAGGACGGCGACCTCAGCCTCCTTCAGCGCGCCGATAGTCGCGCCGACGGACATCTGCTCCAGCCCCTCGACGACCTTGGCCTTCTTGCGCATGCCGGCGGTATCGACGATGCGCACGCGCCCGCCCGTCTCATCGACGAACTCGCTGGTCACCGCATCGCGCGTCAGCCCCGGCTCGGGGCCGGTGATCATGCGCTCCTCACTCAGCAAGCTGTTGAGCAGGGTGGACTTGCCGGCATTCGGGCGGCCGACCACAGCCAGCCGCAGGGGCCGTTCCTTGTCGGTCACATCCTCTTCTTCCGGCTCTTCCGGCAGCATGGCCGCGACCGTGCTGTGCAGGTCGGAGATACCCTCACCATGCTCGGCGGAAATGGCCATGGGGTCGCCGAAGCCAAGCTCATAGGCCTCCAGCGCGGCCATGCCGCCATGGCGGCCTTCGGTCTTGTTGGCCACCACCAGCACCGGCACCTTCTGCCGGCGCAGCCAGGCCGCGAAGGCACGGTCCGCCGGGGTCAGCCCAGCCTTGGCATCGACGACGAACAGAATGAGGTCCGCCGCCTGCACCGCGGCCTCGGAGCTGGCGCGCATGCGGCCGGCCACCGTATCCGGCGGCGCTTCCTCAAGCCCCGCCGTATCCAGCAGCAGCACATCCCTGCCCCCGATCCGGGTGGGATATTCCTTGCGGTCGCGGGTGACACCCGGGGTGTCGTCCACGATGGCCAGCTTGCGGCCGACCAATCGGTTGAACAGCGTGGACTTGCCCACATTGGGGCGGCCGATGATGGCGATACGGGGCAGCATGGCCCGCGCTTTACAGCGGAACCCGCCCCAGGGAAATCACACAGTTGGCATGACGGCCATGGCGGCGGGGCAGGAGCCCCGCCATTCCACCTGAATCAGGCGCCCCGGAAGGCCACCAGACTGCCGTCATCGGTCAGGAACACCAGCGTCCCCGAAGCCACCACCGCCGGCAGGGTGGAACCGCCCGGCAGCCGCAGGCGGCCGTTGACGGAGCCGTCGGAGGGGTTGACCAGCAACGCCTCGCCCTTGCTGGAGGGCAGGATAATCTGCCCACCGGCCAGCAATGGCGGGCCGAAATTCGCTGGGTCTTCGTTCTTTTCCTCGCCCGGCGGCGGCGCGTTGAAATCCGCCACCCAGCGCACCCGGCCATCCTCTCGCCCGATGGCGGCCATGTCGCCATCGCTGCTCAGGACAAACACCCAGTTGCCCACGACCAGCGGCGTCTCGCTGCCGCCGATCTCACGCTCCCAGAGGCGGCGGCCGGACCGCAGGTCAATTGCCATGGACAGGCCGCCCAGGCTGTTGGCGTAGACGCGGCCCGCATCCACGACCGGCAGCCCCCGGATGCCGGAGATATCGCCCAGGCCACCACGGCCGGCAGCCAGGCTCTCGCTCCACAGCACGCGGCCGTCTTCCGGGCGCATGGCCACCAGTTCACCGGAGGGGAAGCCCGCCACCAGGAAGTCATCCACCACAGCCGGGCCAGGCAGGCCGAGCGGAAGCGCCGGCGCCTGCTGCGCGCGGTGGGTCCACAGCACCCGCCCATCCTCGGCGGAAAGCGCCACCAGCGCGTTATCCAGCGTCGGCACGAAGACGCGGCCCTGTGCCACGGTCGGCGCACCGCGCGGCGGCGCCGGCGGAGAGACGCGCCAGCGCACTGTGCCATCCGCCGGGTTCAGCGCCAGCACCTCACCGAGGCCGGACGAGACGAAGAGCGTGCCGCTGTCATAGCTGCAACCGCCGCCGACGGCGCCGACATCGTCATCCTCCGGCCGGGTATCGAAGCGCCAGCGGCGCCCGCCACGGGCCAGATCGAAGGCCGAAATCACGCCATAGGCATCGGAAGCGAAGACAGTCCCCTCCGCCACCACGGGCCCGGAGGTGATCCGGCGGCGATAGGAACTGCCGGTGCCCACGGAGGAGCGCCAGGCCTCGCTGAGGTTACCCGGCAGGGCCAGGTGCCCCGGCACATGGCTGGTATTGGCGCCCGGCTGGGGCCAATCGGCGCGCGCCTGGGCAGGCGGCAGTTCCATGGGCGTGCTGGCCAGCCCGGCATCGGCTTCGAGGTCCCGGCGCGGTGCCAGTACGGAACGCCGCTCACCCGGCAGCCTCTCCTTGGCGCTGCCAAAGATGCCATCGAACATGCTGCAGCCGCCCAGCAGCCCCGCACCGCCCAGCAGCGCCGCGCGCCGCGTCCAGATTGCTCCGTTCGCCATCTTCAGACCCCCAATGTCGCCGCGATGCGGCCCGCGCGCTCGCGCACCCCTGCCGGGGCGGTGACATCCGCCGCCAGGGCCTCCAGATTCTTCTTCGCCGTCGCCGTATCGCCCCGGCGGATCGCCACCAGCGCCTGCAACTCGCGGGCGGAGGCACCCCAGGCGCCTCCCACCAGCGGCGCCAGCCGCGAATCCAACGCTGCCGGGTCCTGCGTATCCAGCCCGTGCAGGGCCCACATCAGGCTCGCCAGATCGCGGTAGATCTGCGGTGCGCGGCTATCGCTCGCCACCTCGTTCCACAGCCCGAGGGCCGCTTCACGCTCGCCCGTCTCGGCCTTGAGCGCGGCGGCACGCAGCCGTGCCAGGATGCGGTAACCCTCAGGCGCCGACTGGGCGATGGAGGCGAAACGCTCGCCCGCAGCCTTCAGATCAGCCCCCTGGGCCTCGGCGGCGCGGTGCGTCTCCATGAAGACGAGCGCGGTCTTCGCCGATTCCTGGCCCTGGTACCAACGCCAGCCCTGCCAACCACCGATGCCGACGACCGCCAGCAGTGCCACCCCCGCGACGACACTGCCGTAACGCACCCACAGCTTGCGCGCCTGTTCGGCCCGCAGCTCTTCCTTCACCTCGTCGAAGATATCCGGCAAGTCGGGTCCTCACAGCAGAATGGCGCAGGGCGCCCCAGATCAGGCGCGGACCATAGCCGCCCGCGCCTGTCAGGTTAAGGGTAGAGGCGGTCAGGAGGTCGTCAGCCCTGGGCGAGGCCCGTCTCGAACTGTACCGGCTTGCCCGTGGGCTCGCCCAGCACCTCGTCCTCGCGCATCGCCACATGGCCGCGAATGATGGTCATCACCGGCCAGCCCGTCACCTTCTGCCCGGCGAAGGGCGTCCAGCCGCAAGGGGAAGCGATCCAGCTTTCCTCGATGGTGCGGGTCCGCTTCATGTCCACGATGGTGAAGTCGGCATCATAGCCCGCGCAGAGGCGGCCCTTGGCGACGGCGCCATACACGCGGGCCGGGCCGGCGGCCATCAGATCCACCATGCGGGTCAGGCTCAGGCGCCCGGCATTCACATGGTCCAGCATGATGGGGGCCAGTGTCTGCACGCCGGTCAGGCCAGCGGCGGTGGCGGGCCAGGGGCGCTCCTTCGCCTCCCGGGAATGCGGCGCGTGGTCGGAGCCGATGCAGTCCACCGTGCCATCGGCCACGGCGGCCCAGGCGGCCTTCATATGGCGCTCGTCGCGGATTGGCGGGTTCATTACCGCGTAGCCGCCGAGGCGGTCATAGGCCTCGTCGGTCTGGGAAAGATGGTTCACCAGCACCTCGACCGTCGCGACATCGCGGAAGTCGCGCAGGTACTCCAGCTCCTCCGCGGTGGAGACGTGCAGGATATGCGCCGGGCGGCCGGTCTCGCGCGCCAGCGCCATCAGGCGGCGGGTGCCCAGGAAGGCGCATTCCACGTCCCGCCATTCGGCATGCAGCTTGTGCGGGCCGCCGGCGGCGTAGAGCGGCTTGCGCTCCTGCAACCGGTACTCATCCTCGGAATGGTAGGCGATGCGGCGGCGGCCGGAGCGCATCACCCGCTCCAGCGAGGCATCGTCGCCCACCAGCAGGTCACCGGTCGAGGAACCGGCGAAGACCTTGATGGCACAGACATCCGGCTGCAGCTCCAGCGCCGCCAGATCGGGGATGTTGGACATGCCGGCGCCGACATAGAAGCCGATGTCGCACCAGCTCTTGCCCTCGGTATAGGCCCGCTTGTCCTCCAGCGCCTTCTGGCTGGTGATGGAGGGGCTGGTGTTCGGCATGTCGAACACGGCGGTGATGCCGCCGAGGATGGCGGCCTTCGTGCCGGTCGGGATGGTCTCGACCTTCGGGTCGCCCGGATCGCGCAGATGCACATGCGGGTCGATCAGCCCCGGCAGCACATGGAGGCCCCGGCAGTCGATCTCCTGCGTGGCGGTCGCCGTGCGCAGGTCGCCGATCGAGACGATATGCCCGCCCCGCACGCCCACATCGGCGTCTTCCTCGCCCCAGGGCAGCACGCAGCGCCCGCCACGCAGGATGAGGTCGAAGCTGGTCATGCGCGGGTATCCCTTCTCTCGCAGCCGGTGGTGATCCGAGGAAGGGTCTGTAGAACAGATCGGGCGCGCCGTCTGCCCTCCATGCCTGCCTTCCCCGGCCCATCCCTGCTATCGCCGTAGGCGGAGGACCCGCATGACCGACACCCCCTTCTCCACCCGCCTGCGCACGGCCAGCGCCGAACACTGGGACGCGGCCATCACCCACCGCTTCGTGCGGGAGCTCTCCGCCGGCACCGTGCCGCCGGAGGTGATGCGCTTCTACCTGGTGCAGGACTATCAGTTCATCGACCGCTTCGTGGCGCTGCTCGGCGCCGCCATCGCCACGGCGGACAGCTACGCCGCCCGGCTGCGCCTCTCCCGCTTCCTGGCGATGATCACCAGCGACGAGAACACCTACTTCATCCGCGCCTTCGACGCGCTCGGCGTGCCGGAAGCGGAACGCGTCTCCCCGCCCCTCATCCCGGTCGTCCGCGAGTTCCAGGCGCTGATGGCGGAGGCGGCGGAGACCCGGCTCTATGCCGGCGCGCTCTCCGTGCTGGTGGTGGCGGAATGGCTCTATCTGAGCTGGGCGGAGCGCCATGAGGGCCCGCTGCCGCCCGATTTCATCCATGCCGAATGGATCACCCTGCACGACAACCCGTTCTTCCGGGATTTCGTCGGCTGGCTGCGGCAGGAGCTGGACCGGGCCGGCGCCGCGCTGAGCCCCGCCCAGCGCGCGGAATGCGAAAGCCTGTTCCAGCGCGCCGTGGCGCTGGAACGCGGCTTCTTCGACAGCCTTTACGCCGTGGCCGGCGAGCCGGAGGCTTCACCGCCCTCTACCGGCGAGGGGTGAATGGCGCGGCCGATCGCGGCCCGCTCTTCCTCCGTCAGGTCGATCCAGGTCAGGCCGTAATCCAGCGGGGCGACCACCCCGCCCTGCGGGCCTGTCACGCCAAGGATCATGTCCTCGCCGATGAAGAAAGGCCGCGCCTTGCCCGGCAGGCTCCAGACCCGCCCTTTCCCGCGCTCGCCCGGCGCCTTCACCGTCCAGTTGGAGACGCCGGCACTGCCACGCACGGAAACCAGTTCCAGTGGCGCCGTCCGCAACCGCTGCCCATCCCAGGAGAGGACTTCGCGCCGCACGGCGCGGCGCGCCAGCAGCCCACGAATCATCGCGATGACGCCGACCAGCATCAGTCCCCAGAATACGCCCATCGTGATGAGGCGGCTGGGCAGCTTGTCCAGGGCCAGATCGGTCGTCAGCCATTCCGGATGCTCGGGATCCGCCAGCACCTGCACGGAGTAATCGCCGGAATGCGCATCGGCGAAGACATAGGTGACGCTGCGCCTCACCGCATTCGAGGCCTTTCCGGCTCCGAGCGTGACGTTGCAGGTATTGATGAACAGCTTGCTGCGGCAGGAGCCGTCCTCGATCCGGGACGCCACGACGGGCTGCGCCGTGTTGCGAACCTGCCAGTCCGTCCAGAGCGTGGGCGCGACAAAAATAAAGCTCGCAACGGTCAGCCCCAGCACCACCAGCAAACCGAATGCCGCCAACAAGCGGTGGCTGATATTGCTGCCGGGAATCCGCACCTTCAGCGGCCGGTCCGGAAGAGGCGGCAGAGAAACGGGCGCCGTCATGACCATAGTCTCCATCAGTTCTTGTCGGGCGCTATTTCGCCCAGCGAGATCAGGAGGACTATGCACAAACCTTACGAATCTCACCGCAATTCTCATCAACGCCTCGTGATCAGTCAAACAACTGATAGAGGCGTGATGAATATTTCCATTTTTTCATAAAGCACGGTCTGGCTGCCAGCGGGGCGTCGTCAGCCCTGCCCTAGAAACGCGAAGACATCGCCTTCCGCCCGGCGCCCTTCCACGTGGCGGCGGTGCCACAGCGCGTAGAACAGCAGATGCCAGGCCGCGAAGCCCTCTCGCTTGCCTGCGGCCGCCCGGAACAGCGCCGTCACCTTTTCCGGCCTGGCGATTTCCATGACACCGGCCTGCGCCGCCACCATCGGGCCCAGCCGGTCCGCCGCGCCGGCAATCCAGGCACCCACGGGCACGGTGAAGCCCTGCTTGGGGCGGAAGGGCTCGGAAGCCGGGAAATGCCGCGCCAGCCACTGCCGCAGCAGATACTTCCCCGCCCCTTTCCTCACCTTCAGCGAATCCGGCAACCGGAAGCTGGCCGCCGCCACGGCGCTGTCCAGGAACGGCGTGCGGCCTTCCACACCATGGGCCATCAGGCAGCGGTCCAGCTTGATCAGCAGGTCGTTCGGCAACCAGTCCGCGACGTCCAGCGCCTGCGCTGCCATCAGCCGGGTGCGGCCGGGCAGCGCCGTCTCGGCCTCCGCGGCCACCATGCCATCCCGCCAGCCGGTCAGTGGCTCGCGCAGCACATCCAGCCGGTCGAACGCTCCATGGGTGCGCGGCGCCTTGCCGCCCAGCCACCACGGCCGCATGGCGGCACGGTAGCGGCCATAGCCGCCCAGCATCTCGTCCCCGCCCTCACCCGAGAGCACCACCTTCACATCCTGCCGCGCCCGGCGCGCCAGGAACCAGGTGGGGATGATGGCGTAATCCGCCGCCGGGTCATCCATGCCGGCCACGATCTCCGGCAGGTGCCGCCATACCTCGGCCTGCGCCACGGTGATGGTCTCGTGCCGGGCGCCGGCCGCCTTGGCCATGGCCGCGGCATGCGCCCGCTCATCGGCCGCCCCCGGCACGTCGAACCCCGCCGTGAAGGCCAGTACGGGCTGCTGGTTGAGCCGGGACATCATGGCCAGCACCGCCGCGCTGTCCGTGCCGCCCGAGAGGAACATGCCGTAGGGCACGTCGCTGCGCTGATGCAGATCCACACTGTCGCGGAAGGCAGCCTCGAAGCGCGCCAGCGCCTCTTCCTCCGTCACCGCGACAGGGCCGCCCTCGGGCAGCGCGGCGCGG
Source organism: Acetobacteraceae bacterium AT-5844 (assembly GCA_000245075.1). Classification (GTDB taxonomy): domain Bacteria; phylum Pseudomonadota; class Alphaproteobacteria; order Acetobacterales; family Acetobacteraceae; genus Pseudoroseomonas. The sequence continues at coordinate 25,278 of JH599920.1, read as the reverse complement.
CGGTGGCGCTCCAGAACGCTTCCCTCGCCCAGCGCGACCGTCTCCCCCGGCAGTAGACGCGTGATGCCCTCGAAGATCGTCTCCGCCCCGGTCGTGAACTGCATCTGCAAGAGTTCAGACCGTGCCTCCGCCCGGACACGCGGCGCCACCAGCCCGGCGGCGATCAGCGCCTGGGGCTCGGAGGCGAAGGCCATGCCACCGGGAATCTCCGCCAGGTACATGGGCTTGATGCCGAACGGGTCCCGCGCCAGCACCACCTGGCGTGAGGACCGGTCATGGACGGCCAGCGCATACATGCCCCGCAGCCCATCCGCGAAGCCGATGCCGTCGCGCCGGAACAGATGCAGCGGCGGCTCGCAATCGCTGCCGGTGGCGCAGACCAGCGCATTGTCCGCCCGCAGCTCGCGGTAGTTATACACCTCGCCATTGCCGACCAGCGCGGCGGGCCCGGCAAAAAGCGGCTGGTCCCCCGTGGTCAGGTCAATGATCGCCAACCGCGTATGCGCCAGCGCCACCGGGCCGGACACATGATGCCCCGCCCCATCCGGCCCACGATGCGCGAGCGCGCGCGTCAGCCGCTGCAACACCGTGGCGTCCGGGGTCATGCCCTGTCGCAGGATCAGGCCGGCAATGCCGCACATGCGCTGTTCAGCCCTCCTTCACGGCCGGTGCGGCGATACGCTGCAACAGATCGCGCCACTGGGCCAGCACCGGCGCCTCGGCATACTCAGCCTCCCAGGCGGCGCGCCCGGCGGCAGCCATGGCCTCGGCACGGGAGGGATCGGTGAGCAGCGCGGAGATGCCCTCGGCCAACGCCTGGGGCGATTCCTGCGGTACCAGCAAGCCCGTGCGGCCCTGCTCGATCAGTTCGGATGGCCCCTGGGACGCCACCGCGACCACGGGCTTCTGCGCGCTCCAGGCCTCCAGCACGATGTTGCCAAGCGGCTCATGGCGAGAAGAACAGACGAACACGTCGCAGGCCGAAAGCAACGCGCCGGCATCCTGCCGCCAGCCCAGGAAGCGCACGCGCGGCGCCACGCCCAGCTCCGCCGCCAGCTTCTCGAGCGCCGCCTTCTCCGGCCCATCGCCCGCGATGGCGAGTTCGGCGCCCGGCAACAGCGCCAGCGCCCTCAGCAAGGTATCGAAACCCTTGTTCCGGTGCAGGCGGCCCAGGGCCAGCAGCTTCGGTGCGCCCTCGGAGAGATCCAGCTCCGCCGGCAGCACACCCGTGAAATCATCAGCGAAGTTCGGCAGGTAGTGCACGCGCTCTGACGGCCAGCCCTTGCCGACAATCCAGCGCACCAGGTCCCGCGTATTGGCGACCAGATGGTCGCAGCGCTTGTAGTACTTCAGGTCGTAATAGCCGCCGAGCCGCCCGACCAGCGTCCAATCCCCCGCCGGGGTGTGGCGCGCGGCGCGGTTCATCCAGGCGATGGCGACCTGTGGGCGGTAGTGCCGGAGCAGCAGAGAGAGACGCGGCTTGGTCAACACGTCCAGCGGTCCGCCAAAACCCAGTTGCACCGGCGCCAGCCCATGCACGGCGAGGCGCGCCGCCCGCGCCGGATTCTTGCGAATCACCGGCAGCACTTCTTCCCCTGCCTTGTGCAAGGCGATGGTCAGACGCTCATAGAACCCTTCCGCCCCGCCGGTCTTCGCCCCGGCCATGATCTGGGCGATTCTCATGCCGCGGCCTCCAGGGCCAGCAATTCGCGTGCGGCTTGCAAGGCATCCTCCACCGGCAGGGCCTCCATCGGCGTCTCGCCCGGCGTGCCGCGCGCCAACACCGCCCGCGCGGCACGTCCAACCGGCGCGTATTCGCTGGCGGGCGTGGGGCCGAACAGCCCCAGGGTGGGAGCGCCGGTAGCCGCGGAAAGATGCATCAGCCCCGAATCATTCCCGACGAACAGAGCGCAACGGGCGAGCACCGCCGCCGCCTCGTGCAGCTCCAGCTTGCCTGCGAGGTCGATGGCATCCGGCAGCGCCTCGAGCACCGGCGCGACCATCGCCGCCTCCTGTGCCCCCGGCCCACCCAGCACCACGGCGCGTGCACCGGGCAAGGGGCCGCCCGGAGCCGTCAAAGCCTTGAAGAGCGCCACGAAGCGTTCCGGCGGCCAGACCTTGCCGGCCCAATTGGCGCTGGGCCCCAATGCAATAAACGGCTGCCGCCCGGCGCCCAGCAGCGCATCGGCGCGGGCGATATCCGTCTTGTCGAACCACGCCACCGGGTTGGGCGCGGGCGAGAGATCCAGCGTGCCCGCCAGATGCAGCAGCCGGTGGCCAGGACGCCGGCCGCCCTGCATCACCGCGCGGCGACGGGCGGGAACCAGCCAGGCCAGCGCCGAGCCGCGCAGATCCACCACCAGGTCCCACCGCGTGCGCGCCACCTTCGCCCACAGCCCGAACCAGTGGCCGGAGAAGGGCTTCTTGCGGAGGACGATGGTCTCCACCCGGTTGGGCATGCGGGTGAACACCCCTTCCGCCACGGGCCCGCAGGCCACGGTGACGCGGGCATCCGGATGGGTGCGCAGCAAATGGTCCAGCAAGCCGGTGGAGAGCACCGCATCGCCGATCCGGGTGGAGGTGATGAACAGAATCCGCATGGTCGCGGGCGGATTAGCACGGCTTCGCGCGCTGCACAGCGTCAGCCTGCCTTGCACCCGGGGCGTAACGGGCCAAATCTGCGCCATGCCCCAGACGACCCTTCCAGACCGCGCCGTTGTGGAACTCACCGGCGAGGACCGCGTGGCCTTCCTGCAAGGCCTGGTTTCCAACGATGTCGCCCTGGCCGCGCCGGGCCGCGCCGTCTGGACAGCCCTGCTGACTCCGCAGGGAAAGTGGCTGGCGGACTTTTTCATCTTCGCCGATGGCGAGCGCCTGCTGCTGGACGTGGAAGCCGCCCAGGCCCCAATGCTCGTACAGCGACTCTCGCGTTTCCGGCTCCGCTCCAAGGTGGCGCTGGCGGTGGCGGAAGGCTGGGCCGTCCAGGCCGGTTGGGCCGGCACGCCCGCGCCGGACGGCATCTCCACCCCGGACCCGCGCCACCCGGAGGCCGGCTGGCGCGCCCTCACTCCTTCTGCCGCCGCCGGAGATGCCTCGCCCGCCGATTACGACCGCCACCGCCTCGCCCTCGGCCTGCCGGATGGCAGCAAGGATATGGAGAGCGAGAAGAGCACGCTGCTGGAAGCCGGCTTCGACGAGCTGGCCGGCGTCTCCTGGAGCAAGGGCTGCTATATGGGCCAGGAACTCACGGCCCGGACCAAATATCGCGGCTTGCTGAAGAAGCGCTTTTTCCCCGTCCATGTGGAAGGTCCCCTGCCGGCGCGCGGCACGCCGGTGCTGCGCGAAGGCGGCGCCGAGGTGGGCGAGATGCGGTCTGGCCAGGAGGGCCTCGGCCTCGCGCTGCTGCGCATGCCCGTGGCCGAGGGCGACACCTTCACCTGCGGCGAGGCGACACTGCGGGTGCATATCCCCGCTTGGATCAGGCTGCCCGAACAGGCGGGCTGAACCACCTCTCAGCACGGCATGGGCAGCAACCGCGCTGCCGCGGCCTGCCGGACGCTGGCGGTCAGAACATCCAGCACCTTCGCGCCCAGGCGGAGGTGCTGCCAGTAGAGCGGAACCTCGATTCTCCGCCCCGGCACCAGCTCCACCAGCGTGCCGTCTGTGAGATGGGACTTCGCCGTGGCGAGCGGGGCCATGGCCCAGCCCAGCCCGGCGAGGCTGACATTCAGCATTCCCTCGGTAGATGGCACCCAATGGGTCGGTGCTTCCAGCGTCACCCCGGCCACGGCTTCCGCCCAGCGGGCCTGCAACGCGTCCCGCCGGTCGAATCGCAGGATGGGCGCCTGGGCGAGCGCGGCGGTGGTGATACCGCCCGGAAAGTACCGCGTCACGAAAGCTGGGCTGGCGGCCGCGACATAGGGCAGCATCCCCAGCGGTGTGGTCCGGCATCCCTGCACCGGGGTAGGGTCGGTGGTCACGGCGGCCAGCACCTCGCCAGCCCGCAAACGCCCGGCCGTGTGCTCTTCATCGTCCAGCAGCAGGTCCAAGAGCGCGTCGCTCTCACCGGCGAACCGCGTCACGGCGGCGGGAAACCAGCTCGCCAGGCTATCGGAGTTCACGGCCACGCGCAGCGTCATCCGCTCCCGCCCTTCGCCGAGATTCGGCATGCCGGAGGCCAGCTCATCCTCCAACAGGGAGACCTGCCGCAGATGGGCGCAAAGCCGCGCACCCGGCCCGGTGGGCAAGCAGGGCTGGCCACGCACCACGAGCACGGCGCCCAGCCTTTCCTCCAGCCCCCGCACGCGCTGGGAGATGGCAGAAGGCGTCACGCCCAGAGCCGTGGCGGCCTTCTCAAAGCTGCCTTCCCGCACCACGGCGGCCAGGGCAGCGAGGGCGGCATAGTCCAGCATGATTTAGCTGCGCTTCATCACGATTAGGGATTTTAGTTTTACTACAGAGGCGGGCGCGGGCAATCCGGCGCCCATGCTTCACGCCACCAGCTTCATCCACGGCTTCACCGTCTCCGCCGCGCTGATCATCGCCATTGGCGCGCAGAACATGTTCGTGCTGCGCCAGGCGCTCCGGCGCGAACATGTCGGCCCCATCGTCCTGTTCTGCGCCAGCATCGACGCCCTGCTGATCATGGCGGGCGTGGCCGGGCTCGGCGCCTTGTTGGGGCAGGCGCCGCAGCTTCGGCTGGCGCTTTCCCTCGGCGGGGCTGGCTTCCTCGCATGGTACGGCATCGGCGCCTTCCGCCGCGCCATGGCGCCCGAGGCGCTGGTGGCCGCACGGGGGAACCAAGCCCTGCCGCTGGCCAGCGCACTCGGCCAGGCCGCGGGCTTCACCCTGCTCAACCCGCATGTCTATCTGGATACGGTGCTGTTGGTCGGCTCGATCGGCGCCGCGGAGCCGGTGGCGGCAAGGCCGGTCTTCGTGCTGGGTGCCGCCCTGGCGAGCCTCGCCTGGTTCTGCGCACTGGGCTTCGGAGGCCGCATGCTGGCCCCCGTCTTCGCCCGCCCGGCCGCCTGGAAAGTGCTGGAAGCCGTTGTGGGGACAACAATGTTAGTGCTGGCGGCCGGCCTGCTGCTGCGGGCCACCCACCCATGAACGACTGGAGGGAGGAAAGGCCTCCCTCCGCCTGGGCCGTTCAGGCCGTGCGGTCGACGCCGCCGGCCAGCGCCGCCTGCGCCGCCGCCAGCCGCGCGACGGGTACGCGGTAGGGCGAGCAGGACACATAGTCGAGCCCGACGCTCTCGCAGAACTGGATCGAGGCCGGGTCGCCGCCATGCTCGCCGCAGATGCCGAGCTTGAGGTCGTTCTTCACGCCCCGCCCCTTCTCCTTGGCGATTTTCACCAGCGCGCCGACGCCATCCACATCCAGCGAGACGAAGGGGTCCTTCGGCAGGATGCCCTTGTCCACATAGTAGGGCAGGAACTTGCCCGCATCGTCGCGGGAGAGGCCAAAGGTCGTCTGCGTCAGGTCGTTGGTGCCGAAGGAGAAGAAATCCGCGACCTCGGCGATACTGTCCGCCGTCAGGCAGGCGCGCGGCAGCTCGATCATGGTGCCGACGAAATACTCGATGGCCTGGCCGGTCTCCGAGAAGACCTCCTTCGCCACCTTGTCCACCTGGGCGCGGGTAAGCTCCAGCTCCTTCCGCATGCCCACAAGCGGAATCATGATCTCCGGCACCGGCGCCTTGCCCGTTTCCTTCGCGATGGCCACGGCGGCCTCGAAGATGGCACGCGCCTGCATCTCGTAGATCTCGGGATAGGTCACGCCGAGGCGGCAGCCGCGATGGCCCAGCATCGGGTTGGCCTCGGAGAGCTCGGCCGCCCGGCGCTTCATGGTCGCCAGATCGGCGCCCAGATGCTCCGCGACCTCGGCCAGTTCTTCCTCCCGGTGTGGCAGGAATTCATGCAGCGGCGGATCAAGCAGGCGGATCGTCACCGGCAGCCCCGCCATGATGCGGAACAGCTTGATGAAATCCTCCCGCTGGAACGGCAGCAGCTTGGCCAGCGCGTCGCGGCGGCCGCCTTCGCTCTCGCTCATGATCATCTGCCGCACGGCGCCGATGCGCTCGGGGTCGAAGAACATGTGCTCGGTACGGCAGAGGCCGATGCCCTCGGCGCCGAACTTACGTGCCGTATCGGCGTCCAGCGGCGTCTCGGCATTGGCGCGGATGTGCAGGCGGCGCACTTCATCCGCCCAGCCCATCAGCGTGGCGAAATCGCCGGAGAGCTGCGGCTCCACCATCGCGACAGCGCCGATGAATACCTCGCCCGTCGCGCCATCCAGCGTGATGATGTCGCCGCCATTGACGATCTGCCCGCCCGCCGAGAGCTGCTGGCTGTGATAGTCCACAATGATGCCGCCGGCGCCCGCCACGCAGGGCCGGCCCATGCCGCGCGCCACCACCGCCGCGTGGCTGGTCATGCCGCCGCGCGTGGTAAGAATGCCCTTGGCGGCGTGCATGCCGTGAATGTCTTCCGGGCTGGTCTCGATACGCACCAGGATGACGCTCTCGCCCTTGGCCGCGCGCGCCTCGGCCTCATCAGCGGAGAACACCACCACCCCGCAGGCTGCGCCCGGCGAGGCCGGCAGGCCCTTGGAGAGCAGCTTGCGCGACGCTTTCGGGTCCAGCGTCGGGTGCAGCAGCTGATCCAGCGAGGCCGGCGCAACGCGCTTCACCGCTTCCTTGCGGTCGATCAGCCCTTCCTGCGCCATGTCCACGGCGATCTTCAGGCTGGCGGCGGCGGTGCGCTTACCGTTGCGCGTCTGCAGCATGTACAGCTTGTTCTGCTGCACCGTGAACTCGATGTCCTGCATGTCCGTGTAGTGCTTTTCCAGCGTCTCACGGACCTTCACCAATTCGGCGTAAGCGGCGGGCATGGCATCTTCCATGCTGCGCTCATTCGGCTTGGCGCGGGCCTTGGACATGGGCTGCGGCGTGCGGATGCCCGCCACCACATCCTCGCCCTGGGCGTTGATCAGATACTCGCCGTAGAAAATGTTCTCGCCGGTCGAGGGATCGCGCGTGAAGCAGACGCCCGTCGCGCAATCATCGCCCATATTGCCGAAGACCATCGCCTGGACGTTCACCGCCGTGCCCCAATCGGCCGGGATGTCGTGCAGGCGGCGATAGGTGTTGGCGCGCTGGTTCATCCAGCTGCCGAACACGGCGCCGATGGCGCCCCAGAGCTGCGCTTCCGGCTCCTGCGGGAAGGGGTTGCCCAGCACCTGCTGCACCATCTCCTTGTATTCGGAGACGACGCGCTTCCAGTCCTCGGCCGTCAACTCGGTATCCTCGGAGAGGCCCTTATCGAGCTTCGCGTCCTCGATAATTTCCTCGAACCGGTGGTGGTCCACCCCGAGCCCCCCCGAGCCGTACATCTGGATGAAGCGGCGGTAGCTGTCCCAGGCGAAGCGCGGGTCGCCGGAGGCGGCGGCGAGGCCTTCCACCGTGCGGTCGTTCAGGCCGAGGTTGAGAACCGTGTCCATCATGCCCGGCATGGAGACGCGGGCACCGGAGCGGACGGACACCAGCAGCGGCTTCGCCTCATCCCCGAATTTCAGCCCAACGGCGTCCTCGATGCGCGCCAGGGCTTCCGCCACCTGCGCCTTCAGCTCCGCCGGGTACTGCTTCTCATGCGCGTAGTAATAGGTGCAGACTTCCGTGGTGATGGTGAAGCCGGGCGGAACCGGCAGGCCGATGGAAGCCATTTCCGCCAGGTTGGCGCCCTTGCCCCCCAGCAGGTTGCGCATCTCCGCCTTGCCGTCGTTCCGGCCTGCGCCGAAGCCATACACCCACTTCTGCATTTCCGGTTCCCTTAGCTTTCAATCTTCGCCAGATCGGCCACCCGATCCGTCAGCGCCTTCAGTCGGGCCAGCAGGCCCAGCCGGTTGCGGCGGAGCGCCGCATCCGGGTCATTGACCACAACCTGCTCGAAGAAAGCGTCAACAGGGTGGCGAAGCCTGGCCATGGCCGCCATGGCGGCAGAGAAATCCTCGCCCTTGAGCGCGGCTTCCACCGCGGGCGCGGCGGCATCCAGCGCGGCGGCCAGTGCCTTTTCCTCTTCCGCCACCAGCAGGGCGGCATCGGTGGCGGGCGAGTGCGGACCGTCCTTCTTGTCCTCGATGCGGAGGATGTTGGCGGCGCGGCGGCTGGCCGTCAGCAGGTTGGCGCCATCCTCGCCCTCCAGGAACTGGCGCAGCGCCTCGGTGCGTGCCAGCAGCCGGACGAGGTCGGCATCCATGCCCGCCCCCAGCGTCGCGGCCAGCACGTCGTGGCGCTGCCCCTCGGCGCGGAGCTGCACGCGCAGGCGCTCGGCCAGGAAGTCCATCAGCCCGGCGGCGAAGGCGGCCACCATCGGCGGGAAGTCGGACCTGGGGTCCGGCTGCCAGCCGCTGTTCAGCTTCTCGCTGGCCACCGCCATGCCGAATTCCGGCTCCGCCGTGCTGCCCACCGCCTGCGGGAAGCCGAAGAAGGCTTCTCCGAACACCTCCGCCAGATCCAGCCGCAGCCCATTCTCGCGGATGATGCGGATGATGCCCAGCGCCGCACGGCGCAGCGCATAGGGGTCGCCGGAGCCGGTCGGGCGCTCATCGGCGGCGAAGAAGCCCGCGAGCTGGTCGATCTTGTCCGCCAGCGCGACGGTGATGGCCACCGGCTCGGCCGGCACGGAATCGCCCGGGCCCATCGGGCGGTAATGCGCGGCGATGGCTTCCGCCACCTCCGGCGCCTCGCCATGGTGCAGGGCGTAATAGCGGCCGATGATGCCCTGAAGCTCGGGGAACTCGCCCACCAGCCCCGTGGCGAGGTCGGCCTTGGCGAGCTTCGCGGCGCGGGTGGCCAGCGCCACATCCGCCCCCAGCTTCGGCGCCAGGAAGCGCGCCAGCTTTTCCAGCCGCTGCACCCGCTGGCCCTGGGTGCCCAGCTTGGCGTGGAACACCACCGTGGAGAGCTTCGGCAGGAAGCTTTCCAACGTCTGCTTGCGGTCGTGGTCCCAGAAGAAGCGGGCATCCGAGAGGCGGGCGCGCAGCACGCGCTCATTGCCAGCGATGATGGCCTTGCCGCCATCCGTCGCCTCGATATTCGCCGCGAGCGCGAAGAAGGGCGCTGCCGAGCCATCCGGCTTGCGCAGCGCGAAATAGCGCTGGTTGACGCGCATGGTGGTGCGCATCAGCTCCGCCGGCAGGTCCATGAAGGCGTCGTCGATGCGGCCCAGCAGGGGCACCGGCCATTCGACCAGCCCGGCGACCTCCGCCAAGAGCCCCTGATCCTGCACGATCTCCACCCCCTCCGCCGCGGCCAGCGCCGCGATACCGTCACGCACCAGCCTGGTGCGCTCCGCAGGGTCCAGAACGACATGGCGCGCCGCCAGTTGCGCCGCATAGTCAGCAAAATGCTGCACCGCAAAAGCCCCGGGCGACATCAGCCGGTGGCCTTCCGTCTGGTTGGAGGAGACGAGGCCGTGCCCGTCATCATCTCCCTGTGCCAGCGAGAACGGCACCACCTGGCCATCAAACAGGCACAGGATGCGCTTCAGCGGCCGCACCCAGACGAAGCTGCTGGTGCCGCCCCAGCGCATGGATTTCGGCCAGGGGAAGCGGCGCAGGATGTCCGGGATATGCTGCGCCAGGAGGTCGGCGGTCGGGATCGCCGGCTTGCTGATGCTGGCCAGCAGCTTGCCGCCCTTCTTCTCCTTGCGGATGGAGAGGCTGACACCCCCGGCCACCCAGGATTGCGGCTCTCCGGAGCTGGCGAAGGCCTCGGCATACTGGCGGATGCCCGCGATCTCCGCCTCACCCAGCCCGACCTTGCCCAGGAAGCCTTGCAGGGCCCGCTCCGGCGCATCCGGCGCGGGGCCCGCGATTTCCTCCACCACGGGGGCGGTGGCGGCGGGCAGCTCGGCCACCAGGGTCAGCCGGCGGGGGCCGTAGAAGGCACGGACATCCTGGGCGGCGAGGCCCGCGCCCTTCAGCGCATCGCCCAGCAGGCGGGCCAGGTCCTCGGCCGCACGGGCCTGCATGCGGGCCGGAATTTCCTCGGAGAACAGTTCAAGCAGAAGTTCGGGCATCGTCGGGGCGCCTAGCGATCAGTCGGGTTCAGCAATAAGGGTGGTAGCAGGGATCACGCCCCTCAGCCGCCGGCCACCCAGATCTCGCAGCAGGACTTCGCGAGTGTGCGCACGCGGCCGATATAGCTGGCACGCTCCGTCACGCTGATGGCGCCACGCGCATCCAGCAGGTTGAACAGATGGCTGGCCTTGATGCACTGGTCGTAGGCCGGCAGGGCGAGCTTGCGCTCCACCAGCGCGGCGCATTCGGCCTCCGCGTCCCGGAAGTGCTCAAACAGCTTCTCGATATTCGCGTGCTCGAAATTGTAGGCGCTGTACTCGCGCTCGGCGCGCAGGAACACATCCCCATACTTCACGCCGGCGCCGTTGAAATCGAGCTCGTAGACGTTCTCGATGTTCTGCACATACATCGCCAGCCGCTCGAGCCCGTAGGTCATCTCGAAGCTCGGATGCACCACCGGAATGCCGCCCACCTGCTGGAAGTAGGTGAACTGGCCGACTTCCATGCCATCGCACCACACTTCCCAGCCCAGGCCCCAGGCGCCCAGCGTCGGGCTTTCCCAATCATCCTCCACGAAGCGGAAATCATGCTTCAGCGGGTCCAGCCCGATCTCGCGGTAGGAGGCGAGCAGCAGGTCCTGCGCCTTCTCCGGGCTCGGCTTCATGATGACCTGGTACTGGTAGTAGTGCTGCAGGCGGTTGGGGTTCTCGCCATACCGCCCATCGCCCGGGCGGCGGGAAGGCTGCACATAGGCGGCCTTCCACGGCGTCTCGCCCAGCGCGCGCAGGGTGGTAGCAGGGTGGAAGGTACCGGCACCCATTTCCATGTCGTAGGGCTGCAGGATCACGCAGCCCTGCGCCGCCCAGAAGCGATGCAAGGTCAGGATGATATCCTGGAAGGACAGCGGCTTGGCCGCCTTCGAAACGACAGGGGCAGCTAGGGCGGTATCAGTCATGGGTCTGGCGTGGGGCCTTCAGGGCGCTCGTTGAAGGGCGGCCGCCCGAGAGGGGAACGAGACTTGCGGCCGCACCGTGCGGCGCACCATAACGGTCAATCCTATCCACCGGCAAGGAAGCCACCCCGACCATGCCCAACCGCAACAGCGTCGAGGCGCTGATCCGCGCCTATTACGCTGCCTTCAATGCCGGCGACGCCGAGGGCATGCTGGCCCTCATGACGGCCGATGTGGCCCACGACATCAACCAGGGCCAGCGCGAGACCGGCATCCCCGCCTTCCGCGCCTTCATGGGCCGCATGAACGCCCATTATAAGGAAGTCCTGCACGATATCGTGGTGATGGTCAGCGAGGATGGCACGCGTGCCTCCGCCGAGTTCACCGTGCATGGCACCTATCTCGCCACGGATGAAGGGCTGCCGGAGGCCAAGGGCCAGACCTACATCCTGCCCGCCGGCGCCTTCTTCGAGGTGCGGGAAGGCCGTATCGCCCGCGTCACCAACTACTACAACCTCGCCGACTGGATCGCCCAGGTCGGCGGCTGAACGGCACGCCGAAGGCTGCCGGGACTTTCCTTCCTCGGCAGCTTCCGCGTGGGCCTCAGCCCGTGATCACGTCGTTGAAACGGTTCAGCACGGGCAGGTAGTTGTCCGCGTACCAGGGTTCGTTGGCCACCACCTGCACCTTCAGGTTCTCGGGGTCCATGGGGTTGTGGGCCTTCAGCTCCGGCGGCACCAGCGCCGCGGCCGCGGGGTTCGCGGGGCCGGTGCCCAGGGACTTCAACAGCGCCACCTGCCGCTCCGGGATGATGGTGCTGTCCACCAGCCGCATCGCCCATTCCCGCCCGGCCGGCGGGTTCTTCGGTACCACCCATACGGCGGCATGCACGATGCCCTGGTTCCAGCGATAGGCGATCTGCCCCTTCGTATCCTCCTGCACCAGCCGGGCGCGGGTGGACCAGATGGAGCCCGCCGTCACCTCGCCGGAGCGCAGCAGGTCCTGGCTCTGCGCCGCGCTGTCCCACCAGATCACCTCGCGGCGGATCTGCCTCACCTTTTCCAACGCGCGGTCCACATCCAGCGGGTAGAGCTTGTCGGGGGCCACGCCGTCCGCCATCAGCGCCGCTTCCAGCACAGCGTTCATCGACTTGCGCATGGTGCGGCGGCCGGGGAAGCGCCGGATGTCCCAGAACTCCGCCCAGTTCTGCGGCCCCTCCCCCAGCTTCTTGCGGTCCCAGGCGATGACGCTGGAATAGCCCGCGATGCCGGTGCAGTAGGGCAGCCGGAAGCCCTCCGGCAGCACCTTGTCCTTGTCGATGATGCTGTAGTCCATCTCTTCCGCAAGGCCGGCCCGGCCCAGGGTGAAGCTGGTGCCCGCGCCGGAATCGCAGACATCCCACACCGTGTTGCGCGCCTCCACCATGGCCCGGATCTTGGCGAGGCTCGGCCCGGCGGGGTCGACCACCACCTTCACCCCATGGTCGGCGGTGAAGGGCTTGGCGAAAGCGTCATCCATGGCCCTCACCGCATCCCCGCCCCAATTGGCGAGGACGATTTCGCGTGGCCGCGCGGCCTGTGCCCGCACCGTGCCGCCCCACCCCGCCACCGGCAGGGCCGAAAGCCCGGCAAGCAGGGTCCGGCGGTCGATCCGGCCCGCCGCCAGCCGCGCCTGCGCAACCATGGCCGCGTCTTTCCAGAAATCCTGCATGATGCCTGCCCTTCCTTGGTGTTTCAGAGGAACGGGGCGCGGGTCAGCACCTCCGCGCCGGTCTCGGTGATCAGGATGGTGTCGCCGGAGCCAAAGGCGACGCCGCTTTCCGCATCGCCCAGCATGCAATGGGGAAAGAACACCATGCCCGGCAGCAGCGGCGTCGGGTTGCCGGGGTGCAGCATGGGCGGCACGTCCATCCAGCTCGGCCGGAAGGTGGCGCCCAACGGGTAGCCGCAGGCCGAGAAGCGGGAGCGTGTGTAGCCACCTGCGTCCACCACCCGGCCGAAAGCCTCGGCGATGGCACCCGCCGGGTTGCCGGGCCGCGCGGCCTCCACCATGGCGGCCATGGCATCCCGCACCGTGTCCGCCATGCGCCGCTGCGCCGCCGGCATCTCGCCCAGGATCAACGTGCGCTCGATGCAGACATTGTAGCGGTGGCGCGTGGCGGCGAGCTCGATCACCACCTGGTCCCGCGCCTGCAACATGCGCGGGCCGCCCACGCCACGCCCATACACGGCGCGGGGGCCGGAATTGCACAGTGGCCCCGCCGGCGGCATGTCCCCACCGCCATCCAGGATCGCCGTCATCGCAGCCGCCGTCAGCGCGGAATCCGGGATGCCGGCCGCCAGCCTTTGCCGCGCCGCGGCCACCGCCGCATCGGCAAGCGCCGCTGCCTGCCGGATGATACCGATCTCCGATGCGCTCTTCACGGCGCGCATGCCATGGATGATGTCCGAGGCCGGCTCCAGCGCGCAGACGCCCTGCAACGCGGCCTGAACGGCGGCGTGGTTCTGGCCCGTCAGCCCATAGGTGGCCGTTTCCAGCCCAAGGCGCTGCACGCCCAGCCCCATCTCTTCCAGGATGCCACGCAGTTCGCCCGCCGGGTTGGCATCGTTCGCATCGTACCAGATGCGGATATCGGCATAGAGCGAGGTATCCCGCGCCTGCGAGAGATCCGGCCGGCGCGTCAGCAGCGTCAGCGGTTTGGCGGGATCAGCAGGGATGATGCCGCACTGGAAGAACACGTAGCCGCCCGTATCGAGCCCCGTGGCCCAGTAATGGCTCTCGGGCGCGAAGACGAGCAGCGCCGCGAGCCCACGCTCTACCAGCGTGGCGCGGACACGGCCCAGCCGTTCCTTTAGTTCATCGAGGGAGACATGGGCGGGGCTGGGCCGCGCAGGGCCCTGATAGCGTTCATGCATGACGCCCCGCAGCCTGGACCCGTTCCACCAGGGGCGTCCAGCAGGGAAGCAGGAAAACCCCTGTCTCCTTCTGGAATTTTTTGGAGGACGTTGCGCCAGATGCAACGCCCCCGCAGAAGGGGCTGCCGCTTACAGCGCCCACTCACCCTTGCGCATGACGGGGGTGACGTTGCCCGCCGCGTCCAACCCGTCCACATCCACCTCGGCGGAACCGATCATCCAGTCCACATGGATCAGCGAGGAATTGCCGCCCGCCGCCGTGAACTGCTCATCCGTCAGCGTCTTCGCATTCACGAAGCACTTCTTATAGGCCTGGCCGAGAGCGATGTGGCTGGCAGCGTTCTCGTCGAACAGCGTGTTGAAGAACAGCAGCCCGCTCTGCGCGATCGGCGAGGAATGCGGCACCAGCGCCACCTCACCCAGGCGGCGTGCGCCCTCATCCGTGCCGATCATCTTCTGCAGCACTTCCTGGCCGGTGCTGGCATGGGCTTCCACCACCTGCCCGCCTTCGAAGCGCACACGGATATCGCGGATCAGCGTGCCGCCATGCGCCAGCGGCTTGGTGGCGGAGACGGTGCCCTCCGTCATCGCAGCATGCGGCGTGGTGAACACCTCTTCCGTCGGGATGTTCGGGTTGGAGGAAATGCCGTTCCGCGCGGTGGAGATGCCGCCCATCCAGGCATGGCCATCCGCCAGCCCCACCTTCAGGTCGGTGCCCGGGCCGGTGAAGCGCAGGGCGCGGAAGTTGCGCTCCGTCAGGATGCTGCGCTTCGCCATCAGCGTGGCGTTGTGCTCGGCCCAGGCAGCCTCCGGGTCCGGGCGGTCGGCGCGGGTCGCGGCGAAGAGCGCCTCCCACAGCTTCGCCACCGCCACCTCTTCCGCCACATCCGGGAAGACGGCGCGCGCCCAGGCCGGGTTGGCGAAGGGCACCAGCGTCCAGTTGATGGCGGAGGCGGTAATCAGCTCCAGCGCCGGCCGGTAGGCCTTGGAGCGGGCGCGGTTGGAACGCGCGATCTTCTCCGGGTCCTGCCCCGCCAGCAGGTTGGGGTCGTCGCCCACAATGGCCAGCCGCGCGGCACCGGAGCGGTATGCGGCCGCCATGCCCTCATACAGCCACGCCGGAGCATGATCGAAGCTCTCCTCCCGCGCATGCTGGTAGCGGGCGAGCGCCATCTGGTCATCCGCCAGAATGGTCGTCACCAGCGAGGCCCCGGCCTTATAGGCCGCCTCGGTGATCTTGCGGGCCAGGGGCAGGCTTTCGACGCCGGCAGTCATCACCAGCTCCTGCCCCTCGGCCAGGTTGAGGCCCACGCGCACGGCGACCTGAGCCAGCTTGTCCAGCCGCGTGTCGATGGTGGGGGCGATATTCGTGTCCATGCGCCTGCACTCCTCGGAGACCTGTCCAAGGGGATTGCCGCCCCCAGGTGGGGGCGTGTCAAGCCTGGGCGCGGCTCATGGGCCGGGTGACGGCGGGGCCTCAGGCCGCGCCCTGCTCCGCATCGGGCGGCACAAAGGTCAGGCCATAGCGGGCGGCCAGGGCCGCCAGCGCCTCGGGCCCCGCCGGCCGCTCGCGCTCGATATCGCGGAAAAAATGCTCGAAATGGCCGGGCGTCACCACGCACATCACGCTGCCTGGCTCATCCCCGACATTGCGGAAGGTGTGCGGCACGCCCCGCGGCAGGGCGATCATGCCCCCCGCCTCCAGCAACACCTCCCTGCCCTCGCACCGGAAACCGAAGCGGCCGGAGAGCACCCGGAAGAACTCCTCTTCCCGGCTGTGGATATGGAGAGGAGGCCCTTCCCCCGGCGGCACGGACATTTCGAAGACGCACATCGCACCACCGGTCTGTTCCGTGGTGATGCGCATCCGGAGCGACCCGAAAGCCTGAACGATGCCGCCTTCGCCCGGAGACGAGACGGCGGGGGTGGTGAATGCGGCCATGCGGCGGTTCCTTGCTGCGCCAGGGCGCAAGACGCGCCCCGCCCAGCATCGAGCCACCACCTTATAGTTTCAATATCAAAACATATTCCGGCTGGAGGGCCTCACCGGTCGCGCGGAAACGCTTCGTGATGGCGGATCACTTCCTTAATGACGAAGGCCAGGTACTTCTCGGCGAATTCCGGGTCCAGGTCGGCGACCTTCGCCAGTTCCCGCAGCCGGGCCACCTGGAATTCTTCCCGCTTCGGGTCAGCGGGCGGCAGGTCGTGGGCCGCCTTCAACGCACCGACACGCTGCGTGCAGCGGAAGCGCTCCGCCAGCATATGCACGATCGCGGCATCGATATTGTCGATGCTCTTGCGCAGGTCGAGCAATTCCTTCAGCGCGCCCTGGTTATCGGCCATGTGATCTCCCGTTTCCTTCGTCATGCTCCCGCTGCAATAGCCTACAGCCCGATCCGCGCCCAGGCCGCCCGTTCCTCGGCCAGGGCGGCCGCACCGCCCAGCAGGCGTAGCGGGAAGGGAGGCTTGCGCATACCGAAGGGCACCACCTTGGCCTTCTCACCGAAGCGGCGACGGATCTCGTCCCGCGCATGGCCAAGGCGGTCCACCAGCCCGAGCGGCAGCGCCTCCCGCCCCGTCCAGAAGCGGCCGGTGAACAGCGCCTCCTCCGGCGCCCTCAGCTTCGCGCCGCGCCGGGCACGCACCCAGTCCTTGAACTCGGCATGGATGGCGGCCAGCAACTCCTCCAACCGCTCCTGCTGTTCCGGCTCCACGGGGCGGAACGGGTCCATGAAGGATTTCTGGCCGCCCGCCGTGGTCAGCCGCCGCTCCACCCCGAAGCGGTCCAACACATCCTGCAACCCGAAGCTCGCCGAAATCACGCCGATGCTGCCAACGATGCTGGCGCCATCGGCCACGATCTCATCCGCCGCGCAGGCGAGCCAGTAGCCGCCGGACGCCGCCGCATCCTCCACGCAGGCGATGACCGGCACCTTCTTTTCTTCCGCCAGCTTGCGGATACGGGCGCCGATCAGCGCCGACTGCACCGGCGAGCCACCGGGCGAGTTGATGACCAGCACCACCCCCGCCAGGCGTTTCAGCCCGAAGGCACGGTCGAGCACCGGGCCGATATGCTCGATATTGAGAGCGGGGCCGGTGCCGGGGCCTCCCCGGGCGGCGATCAGGCCGGACAACCGCACCATGGCGACGCGGGGCTGGCGGGACAGAAAGGGAATACGCATGCCTGATAGATGCCCACCTTTCACGCCCGGACAAGCCATGCCAGTTTGCGCGCCGATCAGGCGGCCTGCCGCTAACCGTATATTATAACAAGGACATTCCAGCCATGAAGACACGCGCAGCGATTGCCTGGGAAGCCGGCAAGCCCCTGTCGATCGAGGAAGTGGATCTGGAAGGCCCGCGCGAGGGTGAGGTGCTGGTCGAGATCAAGGCGACCGGCCTGTGCCACACGGATAAATACACCCTCTCCGGCGCCGACCCGGAAGGCATTTTTCCAAGTATCCTGGGCCATGAGGGCGCGGGCGTGGTGGTCGATGTCGGCCCCGGCGTGAAGAGCCTGCGCAAGGGCGACCATGTCATTCCGCTCTACACGCCGGAATGCCGCGAATGCGACTACTGCCTCAGCCAGAAGACCAATCTCTGCCAGAAGATCCGCGTGACGCAGGGCCGTGGCCAGATGCCGGATGGCAGCAGCCGCTTCTCCTGCAACGGCAAGCCCATCCACCACTACATGGGCACCAGCACCTTCTCGAACTACACGGTGGTGCCGGAGATCGCGCTGGCGAAGATCCGGGAGGACGCGCCCTTCGATAAGGTCTGCTACATCGGCTGCGGCGTCACCACCGGCCTCGGCGCCGTGCTGTTCACCGCCAAGGTGGAAGCGGGCGCCAATGTCGTGGTCTTCGGCCTCGGCGGCATCGGCCTGAATGTCATCCAGGGCGCCAAGATGGTTGGCGCCAACAAGATCATCGGCGTCGACATCAACCCGGCGCGCGAGGAAATGGCCCGCAAGTTCGGCATGACGCATTTCGTCAACCCGAAGGAGGTGCAGGGCGACATCGTCGGCCACCTGGTCGAGCTGACGAACGGCGGCGCGGACTATTCCTTCGAATGCGTCGGCAACACCACGCTGATGCGCCAGGCGCTGGAGTGCTGCCACAAGGGCTGGGGTGTCTCGACCATTATCGGGGTCGCCGCCGCCGGGCAGGAAATCTCCACTCGCCCCTTCCAGCTCGTCACCGGCCGCCGCTGGATCGGCTCCGCCTTCGGCGGGGCGCGCGGCCGCACGGACGTGCCGAAGATCGTCGACTGGTACATGGACGGGAAGATCAACATCGACGACCTGATCACCCACACCATGCCGCTCGAGAAGATCAATGAGGGCTTCGACCTGATGGTGCGGGGCGAATCCATCCGCGGCGTCGTCCTCTACTGAAACCCAGGCACTCCTGAAACACAGATCGGCGGGGCGGAACCATCCGCCCCGCCAAACGTTCAAGCGGCTTCGAGAAGAAGCCCAAGGAGCACGCGCCATGTCCCCTCGTCTTGCCGCCCTCGGCCTCGCCCTCACCCTGATGGCGGGTACCGGCGTCGCACTGGCCGAGGACCGCGCGCCCACCGCCGAGGAGCGGAGCCGCATCGAGGGCGCCCTGCGCAGCCAGGGTTTCAACGACTGGGGCCGCATCGAACTGGATGATGGCATCTGGAAGATTGACGACGCGCGTGGTGGCCAGAACGACCGCCGCCGGGACATCCGCCTGACGCCGGATGACCTGCGCCTGATCGACACCAGCATCCCCGACCGTGACGCCACGCCCGAGGAGCGCAGCCGGATCGAGCAGGCGCTGCGGGGCCAGGGCTTCACCGCCTTCGGCGATATCGAACTGGATGACGGCCTCTGGGAGGTGGACAATGCCCGCCACAGCGACGGCCATCTTTACGACCTGAAGCTGGAGAGGGAGAGTCTCCGCATCCTGCACCGCGAGCAGGACCATGACGGCCGCCGCCGCGGCTGAGACCACCGGAGCACATCATGACCGTTGACGGGCTGAGCGACGACACCATCCGCGACATTCTGCTGAACACCCGGCGCATCGCCGTGGTGGGCGCCTCGGCCAACCCGGCCCGTGCCTCCAACGAGATCACCGGCTTCCTGGTGCAGCGCGGCTTCGACGTCACGCCAGTGAACCCCGGCCTCGCCGGCCAGCGCCTGCATGGCGTCGAGGTCGCCCCCTCGCTGGAGGCGGCCGGGCCGCTGGATATGGTGGACATCTTCCGCCGCAGCGAGGAGGCTGGGAAAGTGGTGGACGAAGCCATCCGCCTCGGCGCCAAGACGGTCTGGATGCAGCTTGGCGTGATCGACGAGGCGGCAGGGGAACGTGCCCGCGCCGCGGGGCTGGTGGCGGTGATGGACCGCTGCCCGCTGATCGAATGGCGCCGGCTGAGGCTTGCCACCGGGGCGTGACCGCCGCCCGCCCGGGCTGGAGCGTGACCAATCGCAACAAATGTGGAGAAAAGTTAATCTCTGCTTGAATACGCGGCGGCGGCAGGCCAATTCCCTTCCCACGCGCCGGTGACGATTCGTCGTGGCGCGAAACAACCTGCCAGGGAAGGCCCCGAAAGGGGATCGGACATGACCGAAGAAGAACGCCGCATTATCTCCGCCTTTGTCGAGCG
The DNA here is from genome assembly GCA_000245075.1 of Acetobacteraceae bacterium AT-5844. Taxonomy (GTDB): domain Bacteria; phylum Pseudomonadota; class Alphaproteobacteria; order Acetobacterales; family Acetobacteraceae; genus Pseudoroseomonas. The sequence continues at coordinate 5,693 of JH599920.1, read as the reverse complement.
GATGGCGGGTGTGGCCGCAGCGCAGGCTCGCCCGGCTTCCCCTTGGGGTGGCAGCAGCGTGCCGGCCACCCAGTCCCAGCCGCCCCTGCCTCCGGTGGACCCGGAAGCCGATCAGCTGATCAGCGACCTGTTTGCCCGGTACCCGGAGGCCCGTTACCGCCTGACGCAGACGGCCTTCGTGCAGGAGCACGCGCTGGTACAGGCCCAGAACCGCATCCAGGACCTGGAGTGGCAACTGGAGAACACCCAGGCGCAGGCCCAGGCCGCGCAGCAGCAGAGCCGTGGCGGCCTGTTCGGCGGCATGTTCGGTGGCGGCGGCAACAACCGCCCGGTGCCGATGACGCCCCGCCCGCAGCCGATGCAGCCCCCCATGGGCTACAACCCGGCGATGATGCAGGGCCGCGGCGGCTCCGGCTTCCTTGGCTCCGCCCTGACCACCGCCGCGGGCGTGGCCGGCGGCATGCTGCTCGGCAATGCGCTGATGGGCATGTTCTCCGGCGGTGCGGCTGAGGCCGCCACCAACGCCGCCAGCGCGGTTGGCGATTTCGGCCAGCAAGCCGTGGATGCCGCCAGCCCCTGGACCGACCCCGGCCAGGCCGCCGGCCTTGGCCAGGACGCCTCCAACGAGGGTGACTGGGGCAACGACGCCGCCGCCGATGGCGGTTTCGACGACGCCGGCTACGACGACGAGATCTAAAATCGAGGGAGGGCCGTACATCCGGCCCTTTTTCGCCGTCTCACTTGTCTCGAATTCAGAATAGATCAGGCAACCCCCCTCTGCCTCAAGCGTTGCGGCGCCAGAGACAGAGGGGTTTTTCCATGGGCTTTATCATCCGCACGCTGATCACCGCATTCGCCTTCTGGGTGGCGAGCGCGCTGATAGAGGGCATCTCCTTCAGCGGCCCGGTCAACATGATCATCGCCGCCATCGTGTTCGGGCTGGTCAACGCATTGATCCGCCCCGTCCTGGCGCTGCTGACACTGCCCCTGACCGTCATCACGCTTGGCCTGTTCACCCTGGTGGTGAACGCGGCCATGTTCGCGCTGACGGCGGGCCTGATGCCGGGGATGCGTGTTTCGGGTTTCTGGGCGGCATTCTTCGGCGCCGTCGTGGTTGCCGTGGTGTCCTGGGCGGCGAACCGTGCCATCGGCGACCGTAGCGAGGCCGTCCCCAACCGCTGAGGCGGCGGGAACCGGGGCGGCAATCCGCCCCGGCCTTCCCCGGCTCAGTACATGTGCTGGCCGCCGTTGATCGACAGCGTGGAGCCCGTGATGAAGTCGGCGTCGTCGGCGGTCAGGAAGCAGACGCCACGCGCGATATCCTCGGCATGGCCCAGCCGCCCCACCGGGATGCGGGCGATGATCTTCTGCAGCACATCCTCCGGCACCGCGCGCACCATTTCCGTATCCACATAGCCTGGCGCGATGGCATTCACCGTGATGTTGACGCGGGCGCCTTCCTGCGCCAGCGCCTTGGTGAAGCCATGGATGCCGGATTTCGCGGCCGCGTAGTTCACCTGCCCATACTGGCCGGCCTGGCCGTTGATCGAGCCGATATTGACGATGCGGCCGAACTTCCGCGCCGACATCCCATCCCACACCAGCTTCGCAAGGTTGAAGCAGGAGCCGAGATTGGTGTCGATCACGGCATCCCACATGCCACGATCCATGCGCTTCATGGTGCCGTCGCGCGTGATGCCGGCATTGTTGACGAGAATTTCCACGGGCCCATGCTCGGCCTCGATCTTCGCGACGGCCGCCTTACAGGCATCGAAATCCGATACGTCGAACTTGATTGTCGGAATGCCGGTGCGCGCCGTGAAAGCGGCGGCGGCCTCGTCATTACCCGCATAGGAGGCCACAACCTTTCGGCCGGCCTTTTGCAGTTGCTCACTGATCGCGGCACCAATGCCGCGTTGCCCACCCGTCACCAGGGCCAACCGTGCCATGCGATGATCCTCCTAAGACCGACGCTTCTCGTTGCTCCCGGTGACATCCTGCGGCCGGGTCCGCACGCTCATCTTCTCTCTGCCGTACCGCCCACGAACAGAACAATCGGCGGGCGGCGCGTCGAGCTGTCCGGCGCGATAAACGCCATCCCTCTTTCTGTTACCCGCCAGGGGACCAGCGCACCTCCATGCAACAAGCTAGGGTCTGCCACGCGGCTTTGCCATGGCTCTTCCTCACAAGATCGCGCTTGTCAGCCACGCGCCCGGGAGATACATCACAAATACGTGATTAACCCTCCCCTTAGCCGGACATGCCGCAGCCATGCCAGCCGAAGCGACACCACCGCCCCAGAAACGGATCGACCGTAGCGCGCTGATGTTGATGCTGAGCTATATCGAATCGGAGTGCCAAAGCCTGGGCGCTGCCGATTCAGCACGCCATGTCGCGATGGCGGCAGCCCTGCTCCGGGATGAGTCGGGGTCCACGGAGGAGGCCGCAGGCTGGCCAGCGCGGTTCGGGACCCCCCAGGGTCACGCCTGACGTTTTCGCTTTGCGTAACTGGAGGAATGGTTTAATCGGCGCGGCCGTTCACAACCCTTAACCTTCCGGTCACTCGCCATGGACACCCCCATCGCTGCGGTTCTCTGGACCGAGCAGGCGCGCCGCGACCTTGCCGCCGTCATGCGCCTGATGAGCCATGTCGAACGGTGCTGCCAGGACCTCGGGTCCGATGACGCCGCCGCTCTGGTGGCCGAAGCGCTGGCCGTGCTGGCGCGGGATGGCGCCGCGCGCCGGATGGCGGCCTGAACAGCCACCACTGAGGCAGCCTGGCCGAGATCAGCCCGTCCGTCGCAGCTGGAACAGCGCCTGCTCGCCGAATATATTGGCCAGGCGCACGGATTTCTCCCACGGAGCCTTGAGCCCCCGCTCATCCACCGCCAGCCAGCGCTCGACCGTGTAGCCATCGGCTTCGCACAGGTCGAAGAAATCCAGCAGGGTACAGGGGTGGATGTTGGGCGTTTCGTACCACGGGCGCCCCCAGGTCTCGGTCATCGGCATCCGCCCCGTCAGCAGCAGCTTCAGCCGGACTTCCCAGTGCCCGAAATTGGGGAAGGAGACGATGGCGTGCCGGCCGATGCGCAGCATCTGCCGCAGCACCTCCCTGGGCTTTTCCACCGCATGGATCGTGCGGGACAGCACCACATAGTCGAAGGCGTTGTCGGGGTAGAAGGCGAGGTCGTTATCGGCATCGCCGTGAATCACGGCCAGCCCCTGCGCCACGGCGGCCGTGGCCTGCGCCATGTCGATCTCGATGCCGCGGGCATCGGCATTCTTCTGGCGTGTCAGGTGATCCAGCAGCGCACCGTCGCCGCAGCCGATATCCAGCACCTTGGCGCCAGCGGGGATCATCTCCGCGATCAGGCGCAGATCCAGCCGCATGTTCTTGGCGACGAAGCGGATGGGGGCAGCGGTATCGGGCACGGTCGAACAATCCCGTCAGAAAGCCCCTCACCTATACCGCCAGGGGCCCTCAGCGGCGATAGCCCAGGGGATAGCGCATGGAAAAGGGCAGGCCTTCCGGCCTGCCCTTCTGACGTCTAACCGGGTCTCCCGCAGACCCGGGCCGAGGTTCAGCCCCTTGGTCAGCTCGCGTTCTGCTCGCGCATGTAGCTGTCCCGGGCATTGTCCAGCGCGCGGAGAGCGCCGGCCCGGTCGCGCCGGTTGGAAGCAGCGCGCGCCTCACTGACGGACTGCAGGACCTCCGCATGGCCGGTGGAACCCTCGGCGCGGGCGTTGAGGATAGCCGTCTCCGCCTGCTCCAGCAGGGAGGAAGCGGTGCCGAAATTCCCCCGGTTGAGGGCCGCACGCGCACGCTGCACCGTGGCCGCGATATTGGCCTCGTTGCCGGTGGGCGTACGGGCTGCCGGCCGGGCCGGGCGGGGCTGCGCAGCCTGGCCGGCCTGTCCAGCCTGACCAGCCGGGGCAGTCGCCGAAGCTGCCGGCGAAGGCCCACCATAGGTGATGTTGGGATCACCGCCGCGCGAACCGCTGAACTGCGGGATGCGCCCATCCTCCAGCCCGCCCTGGCCCGGCTCGGCGCCGCGATACTGGATGACCGGCTCCCCACCACGATTGCCCACGATCACCGGAATGCCGTTGGACACCGGCGCCCCATGGGGCTGAGAGCGGACGAAGGCGTCGATATTCGAATCACCGCCACTGCCACCGCCTTGACCCTGCGCGAAGGCAGGAATCGTGGTGAGAGACATCAGCACAGCGGAAGCACCCAACACCGAATCGCGCAATTTCATTGTCGTTCTCCATTCCCAGCGCTGGCTCGAGAGGGACGCACCCACACGTTCCATCCACGCAACGCCATAACGCCAAGTTCTGGGTTGGGGTTTAAATCAACTCATTGCGATTTGATCACGAATCTGCGAGTCCTGCCCTCTCGGCAGAACCGCGCAGAAACCCGCCTAGAGCGGCATGAAATTCAGGCTCGTGCAGCAGAAACGCGTCATGTCCCTTGTCGGATGCAATCTCCACGAAGGAGACGTTCGCCGCCGCCGTGTTCAGCGCGCGCACCAGGGTGCGGCTGGCGCTGGTGGGGAACAGCCAGTCGCTGTCGAAGCTGGCGACGAAGAAGCGCGTCTTCGTCCCCTTGAACGCCTCGGCCAGGTTGCCGCCATGCTCCGCTGCCAGGTCGAAGTAATCCATGGCGCGGGTGATGGTGAGATAGCTGTTGGCGTCGAACCGCTTCACGAAGGTGCTGCCCTGGTAGCGGAGGTAGCTCTCCACCTCGAACACATCCTCCAGGAAGGTCAGGGCCGAGGCACCGCGCAGCCGCCGGCCGAACTTCCGCGTCAGGGCCTCTTCGGAGAGATAGGTGATGTGCGCGACCATGCGGGCGACGGAAAGGCCACGCTCCGGAATCCGCCCATCCTCCCAGTACCGCCCGCCCATCCAGTCCGGGTCGGCATGGATGGCGGCGCGCCCTACCTCGTCGAAGGCGATATTCTGCGCGCTGTGGAAAGGCGCGGTGGCGATGGGCGCGGCTGCGAACACCATCTCCGGGAAGGTCGCCGCCCATTCCAGCACCTGCATGCCGCCCATGGAGCCGCCGATGACGGCGAGCAGCTTCGGCACGCCCAGCCGGTCCACCAGCATCTTCTGGGCGCGCACCATGTCGCGGATGGTGATGTTGGGGAAATCCGTGCCCCAGAGCTGGGGCTTGGGCCGCGCATGCCCCCCCGAATCGGGCATGACCTCCTTGGGGCCGGAGGAGCCCATGCAGCCACCCAGCACATTGGCGCAGATGACGAAAAAGCGGTCGGTGTCCACGGGCTTGCCGGGGCCGACCACCGCCTCCCACCAGCCGGGCTTGCCGGTGATGGGGTGGGGCTCCGCGACATACTGGTCGCCCGTCAGGGCATGACAGACGAGCACGGCATTGGTGCGGTCGGCATTCAGCGTGCCGTAGGTGCGGTAGGCCACCGTCATCGGCGCGATCACCGCACCGCAATCGAGCGCCAACCCCTCGGGGAAAACGACGCTCTGGTGGCGCAGTTCCGGCGTGGCCGGATCGGTGGGGGTAACGGAAGCCTGGGTCATGCCAAGCCATTGAATAGGAGCCGCGGGACGCAAGGTCCATCATCCATGCAGCGGGAGCGGCTTGGCGTGGCGGCGGCGTAGGATTATTGCTGGCCTGCCGCCATGCCCGACCAGACCCAGCCCGCCCCCCC
>JH599919.1 GCA_000245075.1 Acetobacteraceae bacterium AT-5844 | reverse complement strand
GCGGTGGCCGCGCGGCGGCGGGTGCCGGCGCGGGCGCCAACAGCCCGCGCGCCATCGGCCTGCGCGCGGACATGGACGCGCTGCCGATGCAGGAGATCACAGGCCTGCCCTATGCCAGCAAGACCGATGGCAAGATGCATGCCTGTGGCCATGACGGGCACACCTCCATGCTGCTGGGCGCGGCAAAGTACCTCGCCGAGACGAAGAATTTCGACGGCACCGTCCACTTCATCTTCCAACCGGCGGAAGAGGATGGCGGCGGCGGCGAGGTGATGGTGAAGGAAGGGCTGTTCGATCGCTTCCCCTGCGATTCCGTCTTCGGCATCCATAATGATTCACGGACGGAAGCGGGCACCTTCGTCATCACCCGTGGCACCACCAATGCGGCGGCGGATTCCATCGATATCGTGGTGAAGGGCCTGGGCGGCCATGCGGCGCGCCCGCACCAGGCGGTGGATCCCGTCGTGGCCGCGGCGCACATCATCGTCGCGGCGCAGACCGTGGTCAGCCGCTGGACGGACCCGCTGGATTCCGCGGTCGTCTCGCTGTGCACCGTGCATGGCGGCACGGCACGCAACGTCATCCCCGAGGAGGTGACGATCACCGGCACCGTCCGCACCCTGCTGCCCGCCACGCGCGACGCGGTAGAGAAGCAGCTGCGGGACGTCATCACTGCTACGGCGGCGGCGCATGGCACGCAGGTGGAGATCAAGTATGTGCGCGGCTATCCGCCGGTGGTGAACACCGATGCGCCGGTGGAGCGCGCCCGGCTGGCCGCCACGGCCCTGGCCGGCGAAGGCCGGCTGGTGCGGGACCGCGCGCCCACCATGGGCGGCGAGGACTTCTCCTACATGGCCAACACCGTGCCGGGCTGCTTCATCCGGCTTGGCCAGGTGGACCCCTCCAGGGAGAGCTTCTCCACCCACCATCCGCGCTACGACTTCAACGACGCCATCCTGCCCTCCGGCATCGCCTTCTGGGCGAGCCTCGTGGAGCAGGAACTGGCGAAGGAGTAACGAGAGGCAGCGCCGCCGGCGGTCCGGCGGCGCTTGTCAGTCCAGCCCGTTAAGCCAGCGCCAGCAACGCCTGCGCGGCAGCGGCCTGGCAGGGCTCGATCACCGGCACACCAGCGGCGTCCTCCACCGCCTTGCGGTGGCCGGCCATGCCGGCGCAGCCCAGAATGACAGCCTCGCTGCCAGCGGCCACCAGTGCCTTGGCGGTGTTGCACAGCGCCTCGCGGGCAGCGGTGGGGTCGGTCAGCGTTTCCATCGGCAGGTTCAGGGCGATGCTGGCGGCAAGCCGCGCCTCCACGCCCATCGATTGCAAGACCTTCCGCTGCCGCGCCTTGGACGCCTCGACAAAGGCGATCACGCCAAACCGCTCCGCCCGCGCCAGCGCGGAGCCGACAGCCGAGCGGAAGGGCCCGATCACCGGCCTGGGCGTCACCGTCCGCAACACGTCAATCGCGGGGTCGGAGACGCAGGCGATGATGTAGGCCAGCGCATCTTCCTCCTCCACCATGCGGCAGAGCGGCTCGGCCACGCTGAACCAGTCGCGCCAGGTGGCGATGGCGGGCGGGCCACCGGGAAGGGAGACCACCTCGAAGGGCGGGCGGCCCTCGGCGGCGAAGGGTGCGAGGGATTGCGCGATGCCGGCGGTGCAGCTTTCCGAGCAATTCGGGTTGATCACGAGGATTCGGCGGGCCATCAACGGGTTCTCCACGCCCCGCTCCTGGATCGCAAGCTTGATTCTGGAGGGCGAAATGATCGATATTGCATCGCACAATCAAAAGCCCCGCCACCCCCGAACCGGATGGGGCCAGGAACGCCTTCCAGGAACACCGCATGACCAGCCAGCCCCTGCGGCGGTGGGAGCCGGACCGCGCGGCCAGTCACCGCGAGCCCGCCCTGCCCTCGCTCACCACCACGCTCCGTCGCGGCCTGCGCGGCCGCTGCCCTGTCTGCGGCGAAGGCAAGCTGTTCACCGGGTTTCTCACCGTGGCTCCGGCCTGTACCCATTGCGGCACGCCCCTGGCCCAACTGCGGGCCGATGACCTGCCGCCCTACATTGTCATCTTCCTGGTCGGCCACTTGCTGGTGCCCGTCATCTTCTGGGTCGAGAAGGTGTGGATGCCGCCCATGTGGCTGCACATGGCCGTTTGGCTGCCGCTCTTCGCCATCATCTCCGCCCTGGCGCTGCGCCCGGTGAAGGGCGCTGTCCTCGGCTGGATGCTTCGCCTCGGCCCCCTGGGCGACGCCGTGGACGTCTCCATAAGCCGCAAGGGTAACGACCATGCCTGATGATGGCCCCGAGATGCCCGCCACCCAGCGGCTGTCGCGTATCGAACTGCCGGATGCCGCGCCGCTGCCGAGCCCTTATGCGGAGGCCGACCGCACCCAGGCCGTGGCCGACCTGCTTCTCGCCAACCGCTTCGACCCGGCCGGCCTTCCCCGCGGCCCCTACACCCTGCATCTCTCCTTGCGGGAAGGGCGGCTGACCTTCGACATCCGCGATGCGGCGGACCGGCCCCTGCATGCCCTCGTGCTGGCCCTTGGCCCTTTCCGGCGGCTCATCAAGGACTACCACATGGTGGTGGAGAGCCATGAGCGCGCCGTTACCGAGGGCGGAAACGAGGGCAGCATCCAGGCCATCGATATGGGCCGGCGCGGCCTGCACAATGAGGGAGCCGAGCTGCTGACCCGCCGCCTTCACGGCCGTGTCGGGCTGGATTTCGAAACGGCGAGGCGCCTCTTCACCCTCGTCTGCGCCTTGCATCAGCGCATCTAAGGCCCACCGGCGCCCCGCCTGCGAATTCAGCCGCCGCCGCGGCGCCCTTCCTCGTCGCAGTAAGGGGCAAGGTTCCGGCTCCGCAGCCGTTGGCCCGCGACCACGATCTCGCGTTCTCGCGGCAGTTCGAGGGTCAACTGACCCGCCAGCACGGCTTCGAGCATCTGCCGGCCGCAATTGCCGATGCTGAAATTCTCCGCCCGCCTCCATTCACCCTCGGGAGACTGGCGGAAGAGCCAGAAGGCACTGCCGGCGGGGCCGACGAGCCAGGACACCGTGCCGTCTCCCGCCAGATCCAGCGGCATCGCGACGCAATCCACGCCACGGCAATAGGCCACCTGCCCTTCCATGAAGGTCCGGATGGCCGGCGGCAGCGCGGCATCGGCAGGATAGGCGGCCAGCCGGAGAGGCTGTTGCGCCTCCGCCCCGGCCACGCCGGGGGTGCCTCCCTCGCGCCGCGCAGCCGTGGCGATGGCCGGGTCGTCATGCCGCTGCAGCCGCGCCAGGGCCTGGCGGCCGTAGCGCCCGGAGCCGTAGCGGAGGAAGTAGAAGTCGAACTTCTCGGCTGGCACCTCGCCCGCGAGCAGGCGGCTGACCTGGCTGTTGACGGCCAGGCGGCTGGGGTCGGCGAGAGGCGTGTTCAGCGCCAGCAGCACCAGCACGACGACGCCGGCCACGGCGATGTTGGCGGGCTCCACCAGCCGCATGCCGGGCCGCAGCGCGGCGATGATGTAGGGCACCGCGTACCCCGCCAGCACGACCAGCGCCGCGACGCCCACCACCCGGTCCCGCGTCAGCCCATATTGGTCGATGCGCAACCACAACCCCCAGGCCGCCAGCATCACCAGCACCGGCAACACCACCGCCGCCAGATGCGCGGCCCAGCGCAATGGGCGCGCGGACTGCGCCTCCCCGTCCTGATGCACGGCATTGATCAGAATGATCAGCGTGGCCGTGGCCACCGTCAGCAATGGCGCGGCATAGCCGGTGTCCCAGAGCAGCGCCGGCCCGCTGAACAGCAAGGCAAGGAGGAAGCATGCCGTCAGAACCGCCAGCAGCGGCGTCAGCCACCCCAGCAGGGTGAGGCCCAGGACCCGCATGCCGCGCGTCAGCCTGTCCTGCGCATCGGCCAGATGCAGGGCGGCGGCGGCAACCATGCCCGTCACCGGCAGGTAGAACCACGCCTTGCCGCCAACCCGCTGCAACCCTTCCAGCCCGATGAGCGAGAACAGCGCACCGCCCAGATGGTAGACGCCCCAGAACGCCGAAACGAACAGCCCGCCAAGGGCGAGTTGGATGGCGGCGCGCCAAGCGGCCTCGAAGCACGCGCCATAGCGCGGCCACCAGCGCCGCGACGCATCGGCGGCCGAGACCAGGTTATGCGCGATGAACAGCATCGGCGGCAGGCAGAGCAGCAATGGCAGGGATGGCTCGCGCAGAGCGCCGGTCGCGTTCTGGCGCAGGTCGTGCGAACCGGTGAGAATGATCAGCAGGCCCGCCAGCACCGTCCAGGCCGCCAGCACCCTGCCACGCATATGGCCGAGCCCCAGCAGCACCGGCAGTGGCAGCAGCAGCACAAGCAGGCAGAGCAGCACGAAGCCCTTCGGATTCTGCAGCACCCAGGCGGCGGGCGCGTTGCCTTCCAGCGCATACCAGAGCCCATAGGCTGCGAGGCCCTGCAGGAAACCGGTGATGATCCGGGCGGCGGCGATGCGGGAGCCAGCCCTGTGCGCCGGAGGAGGAGCCGGCGGCGAATCTGTGTGTGACATGCGGCGGATGCTGCCGCCGCGCTCAAGCCAAGTCACGCCGTAGGATCACGCGCAGGGCTCACCTTTGCGATGGGCATGACGCTCCGGGCAAAAACACCCTATATGCCGCGCCAGGAATATTCCCTCGCCCCGCCCGCACCACGCGGCCATCACGGACGGAGCCCTGCCATGAACATCGACGGCGTCGCCTATCGCAGCGTCTGGGTTGACGAGGACGGCTGGTCCGTTCGCATCCTGGACCAGACCCGCCTGCCCTGGACCGTGGACATCCTGCGCCTGACGGATGAGCAGCAGGTCGCGCATGCCATCAAGTCCATGCAGGTGCGGGGCGCGCCGCTGATCGGCGCGGTGGCGGCCTATGGGCTGGCGCTGGCGCTGCGGCGCGACGCCTCCGATGCCGCCCTGGAATCCGTGGCCGCCATGCTGGGCGAAACCCGCCCTACGGCCATCAACCTGCGCTGGGCGCTGGCACGCATGCTGGCGGAGCTGCGCCCTGTGCCCGCCGAGGCCCGGGTAAAGGCCGCCTATGCCGCTGCCGGCGCCATCGCCGAGGATGATGTCGAGACCTGCCGCAGTATCGGCCAGCACGGCCTGCCGCTGATCCAGGAAATCGCCGCGCGCAAGCCGGGCAAGGCGGTGAACATCCTCACGCATTGCAACACCGGCTGGATCGCGACGGTCGATTACGGCACGGCCCTTTCCGTCATCTACCAGGCACATGATGCCGGCATCCCGGTGCATGTGTGGGTGGATGAGACACGCCCGCGCAACCAGGGCTCGGCGCTGACGGCGTGGGAGCTGGGCAAGCATGGCGTGCCGCACACGGTGATTGCCGACAATGCCGGCGGCCACCTGATGCAGCATGGCGAGGTGGATATCGTGCTGGTCGGCACGGACCGCGTGACGCGCAACGGCGACGTGGCCAACAAGATCGGCACCTATCTCAAGGCCCTGGCCGCGCACGATAACAACGTGCCCTTCTGGGTGGCACTGCCGCACTCCACGCTGGACATGTCCGTGCGTGACGGACTGCGCGAGATCCCGATCGAGGAGCGTGCCGCCGAAGAGGTGCTGAACGTCACCGGCCAGACGGCCGATGGCGCGGTGGTGACCGTGCGCACCGCCGCCCCCGGCAGCGCCGGCGCCAACCCGGCCTTCGACGTGACGCCCGCGCGCCTCGTGACCGGGCTGATCACCGAACGCGGCCGCTGCGAGGCTTCCGAAGCGGGACTGCTCGGCCTCTATCCCGAATTCGCGGCCAAGGCGGCCTGACGAACCGGCGCGGCGGTTCCCCAGAGCCGCCGTTGCCCTATGCCAGGGCCTGCAAGACCTCCGTCATCACGCGCAGGCCCCGGTCCAGCACTTTTTCCTTCCGCATCACCAGGATCAGCTCCCGTGCCACGGTCGGCCGCAGAGGCCGCCGCTCTGCCCCCGGCACATCCTGCGGCAAGGCCAGGGCTGGCAGCACGGAAGCACCCAGCCCGCTGCCCACCAGCACCTTGATGGCCTCCACGCTGCCGAGCTCCATAATCGGCTTCGGGGCGAGCCCCGCCTTGCGGAACCAGCCATCGACGATGCCCCGCGTGTCTCCCCCCGTTTCGTAGAGAATGAGCGGTATGGCGGCGAGTTGGGCGGGGCCGAGCGCACCCGCTGGCGCCATGCCATGGGGCACCAGCGCCATCAGCGGGTCCTGCCGCAGGCGGATGCGGGTCAGCGCACGGCTGATGCTGCGTGGCTTCGTCACCAGCCCGGCATCGAGGCTGCCTTCCTCTACCCCCCGAAGCATCTCCGGCGTGTTGCCGATGACGACCGTCACCTCCAGCCCCGGCATGCGGCCCCGCGCCGCCTCCAATGCCGGGGGCAATAAGTGGATACAGGCCGTGGCACCCGTGCCCAGCCGTACACGCCCGAAATCGCCGGAACGGCAGGCGAGCGCCGCCTCCGCCACATCCTGCGCGGCCTGCTGAGCGCGCCTTGCCGCGCCCAGAATGGCGTGCCCCGCCGCCGTCGGCACCACGCGCCCTTCCGCGCGATCCAGTAGCCTCGTGCCGAGAATGCGCTCCATTTCCCGCAATTGCTGGCTGGCGGCGGGCTGGGTGAGGTGCAGGGAACGGGCGGCTTCCGTCACGCTGCCGAGATCCACCGCGGCGATGAAGGTGCGGAGCTGGCGAAGGGTCGGGGTCTCCATAAGGCAAACTTATTCTGATGCGCCGCATTCAGAAAATATTCTTTCTCGCCCCACGCCAATGCCCGACCATCCACACGTAACTTCCGCGCTGTGGCCCAACGACCATGAACCAGATCCTCGACACCCAATCGGCCCTGATCCGCCCGGTGCTGCCCGCCGACCTTGCCGCGATCACTGAGATCTACAGCCATCATGTGCGCCACGGGACGGCTTCCTTCGAAACCGAGCCGCCGGCACTGGATGAAATGGCGCGCCGCCACGCGGCCCTGGCCGAGCAGGGATATCCCTATCTGGTCGCGGAGCGGGACGGGCGCGTGGCGGGCTATGCCTATGCCAGCGCCTACCGGCCACGCGCCGCCTATGGCAACACGGTGGAGAATTCCATCTATCTCCACCCGGACGCCATGGGCCTTGGCATCGCATCCCAGTTGCTTGTGGCGCTGATCGCGGCCTGCGAGGCGCGCGGTTTCCGGCAAATGATGGCGGTGGTGGGCGACAGCGCCAACGGCCCCTCCATCCGCCTGCACCAGCGCCATGGCTTCCGCATGATCGGCACGCTGGAATCCGTCGGTTACAAGCATGGGCGCTGGCTGGATATCGTGCTGCTGCAACGCGGCCTGGGCGCCGGAGCCACCACGCCACCTGCGCGCCACCATGTCTGAGGCCAGCAGCCCGGCCTCCACCCTCCCCGCACGGCGCCTGGCCATCTCCCTGGGCGTTGTTCAGCTGCTGTCCTGGGCCACGAGTTTCTACGTCCCCGCCGTCATCGTCGGCACGGCGGCGGCGGAGCTGGGGGCTTCCACGGCGCTGCTGATGGGCGGCTTCTCCTGGGCCCTGCTTATCACCGGCCTCTCAGCGCCCCGGATCGGCCGCTGGATCGGCCGGCATGGCGGTCGTGGCGTGCTCGCGGCCAGTACGCTGGTGCTGGCGCTCGGCCTGGCGCTGCTGGCGGCGGCGCAAGGCCCGGCGGGATGGTTCCTCGCCTGGTCCGTCCTGGGCATGGGCATGGCGCTGGGGCTGTATGACGCCGCTTTCGCCACGGCAGGCACGCTGCTCGGCCAGGGGGTCGCGCCGGCCATCACCGGCATTTCGCTGCTGGGCGGATTTGCCAGCACGCTCGGCTGGCCCGCCGGCACCGCCCTGCTGGATGTGGTTGGCTGGCGCGGCACGCTGCTGGCGTATGCCGCCATCCAGCTTCTCGTGAACCTGCCGCTCATTCTCTGGGCTGTTCCCCGCGCCGATCCTGTCGCCACCGCCAGGGCCACGGCCGTTGCAGCGGATGCGGGGCCGATTGGTCTGCGCCGGCTGATGCTGTTGTGCATGGGCAGCTTCTTCACATTGCGATGGTTCATCACCTCCGCCCTCGCCGCGCATGTCCTGCCGCTGATGAGCGGCCTCAACCTCACCACCTCTCAGGCCATGGCGGCGGCGATGCTCATCGGCCCTGGGCAGGTCATCGGGCGGCTGCTGGAATGGGGCCTCGCCTCCCGCATCGGCGTGCTGTGGCGGGCGCGGCTGGGCGCGCTGCTGTTTCCGCTCGGCGCGGTGCTGCTGCTGACCGGCAGCCCTTACGGCGCCTTCGGCTTCACCCTGCTCTACGGCATGAGCAACGGCATCCTCACCATCAATCGCGGCACGCTGCCCATGCTGGTCTTTGGCTCCCGGGGCTATGCGGCGCTGCTGGGCTGGCTCGCCATGCCCGTGGTGTTGGCACAGGCTGCCGCGCCCACCCTCGCCGCACCTATCATCGAGGCCCTGCCGGCGGCGGATCTGCTGGTGCTGGCAGGCTGCGTCGCCGGGCTTGGAGCGGTGCTGCTGCTGCCGCTGCGCGCCCGCCGGGCGAACGCGATGGCGGAGTGAAGCCAAGCCGGTGCCATTCTTGCACGCTTCTTGCTGGCAATCGGCACCGGCCAGCGCCACCATCACGGCGCACATGGCCGCCAGGAGTCCACGACCGATGCGTTTCCTCGCCTGCCTTCTCGCCGCGCCGCTGGCCCTCGGGCTGCTGGCCTCCCCCGCCTCCGCGCAGCAGCCGCTGCGGACGGCGGTGGACGGCACCTTCGCTCCCCACGCCTTTCCCAAGCTGGAGGGTGGCGTGCAGGGCTTCAATGTCGATCTGTTCACCGAGGTGGCGAAGCGTCTTGGCCGCCCCATCACCATCGACAGTGCCAGCTTCTCCGGCCTGGTGCCCGCTTTAAATGCAGGCCGCTATGACTTCCTGGCCGCGCCCGTCACCGTGACGGCAGAGCGCGCGGAAAACCTCCTCTTCACCGAGGGCTACCTCTACACCGCCTTCCAGTTCGGCATCCGCAAGGGCACCACGCCGATCACCAGCCTGGACGACCTACGCGGCAAGGTCATCGCCGTGAACAAGGGCAGCGCCTACGATGCCTGGGCGCAGGCGAATGCCGCGAAATACGGCTTTACCGCGCAGACCTTCGAAAGCCAGCCGGATGCCGTCCAGGCCGTGCTGGCGGGCCGCGCCTATGCCACGCTCGGCGGCAACACCGTCATCCGCTACGCCGCGACGCGCACGCCCAACTTCGTGCCGGATTTCGTCATCAAGGAAACCCGCGCGCATTGGGGCGCACCCTTCCGGCGTGACAATGTCGAGCTGCGCAATGCGGTAGAAAATGTGCTGGAGTGCATGAAGAAGGACGGCACCATCGCCGCGCTGTCCGAGAAGTGGTTCGGCGTGAAGCCCGGCGCGGATGATGCCGAGAACACCGTCTTCCCCGGCTATGGCGTGCCTGGCCTCTCCGGCTACGACGCCACCCCGCACGAGCCGCGCTGCGGCTGAGGAACCCTTCGTGGCGTGAGGCGTTCTTCTCCCGTGACAGCGGAAGGAGGACGCCATGCCTCGCGGTGACAAATCCGCCTATACCGAAAAGCAGAAACGCAAGGCCGAGCATATCGAGGAAAGCTACGAAGCCCGTGGCGTTTCCGATAAGGAGGCTGAGCGCCGCGCCTGGGCCACGGTGAACAAGGATGAAGGCGGCGGGAAGAAAAGCGGCTCCGGCCGCGGCCATTCTTCCAGCAACGCCGCGTCCCATCGCGGTGGTGAGCTAGGGGGCAAGGCCTCCGCATCTCGCCCCGCCGCAGCTCGCTCCGCCAGCGCCAAGAAGGCGGCGGAGACCCGGAAATCGCACGCCCACCACTAGGGCGTGCGATCACCGCGGCGTTCCTGTTCCGGCAAGAAAAGGCGCATCGCACAGCGGCGGCTCATGTCCAGCCCCAGGGAAGCCTCCGCCGCAAGACGCCTGCGCAGAGCGGGCGTAAGCGATGCCTGGCCCAGCCGGCGGAAGCCGAGGCGTGCATAGAAGGGGGCGTTCCAGGGAAGTTCGCTGTCGGTGGTCAGCGCCAACGCGGTGTGACCTGCCACCCGCGCTGCCTCTTCCGCATGCCGGAGCAGCGCTCGCCCGATACCATGCCCCTGATGTGGAAGGGCGACGGAGACTTCCTTGATGAAAAGGTCATCTTCCTCGCTCTCGGCGAGGAGGAAGCCCGCCACTTCCCCTCCCTGGACCTCTGCGACCCAGAGTTGGCCCCGCGCCATCGCCCGTGCCAGCACGGGGAGCGGTACCGTGCCGCCATCGGCTGCCCAATCCATGTGCGTGCCACGGAAGCGCTCGGCGGCGGAGCGCTCCACCGCCGGCAGGGACAGGATGTCCGCCGGAATGGCGTCGCGAATCAACGCTGACGCCAGGGAAGACCCTCGGCTTTCCAGCCCGCGACACTGCCACGATGGCCGCTGGCGTCCGGCGGCCCCTCGAAGCCATCGGCGACGTTGAACGCATTGGCGAAGCCCGCCGCCTGAGCCGCCTGTACCGCCGCGAGGCTGCGTGCCCCGGAGCGGCAGAGGAAGTACAGCTTGTTCAGCGGGGTAATGCCCGCCTTGCGCAGATGCTCGGCAAAAGCGCCGTTTACCTGCATGGAAGGGTAGACTTGCCAGGGAATCAGCACGGGCTGCTTTCCCACCTCCGATAGGTCTGGCAGGCCCACGAAGTTCCATTCGGCATCGGTGCGGACGTCGATCAGTACGGCATCGTGGTCGGTACGCAGGGCATCCCAGGCGGCGCGGGGGGTGACGTCGGCAACGCTCATGGCGGCTTTCCCTCGAAGAGCTCTCGGCCCTGTGCGGGCCCATTGGAGCAGCACGTCCGTCGCCATGCGCTCTTGCGCCGCACAACGGGCTGATGCCACCGTGGCATCATAACATCGGCGGAGCGATCGGTCATTTCAGCGTCGTCATTTTCGCGCGGGATGGGCCCGGTTCCTGTTCTCGCTGCCGCCTCCTTCGCCACCTCGACCCAATCCTTCGTCTATGCCGGCCTGCTGAACGAAATGTCACACGACCTCGGCATCGCCGTGTCGCAGGTCGGGCAGCTCGGCACCGCCTTTTCCCTCGCCTATGGGCTTTCGGCGATTCCCCTTGCGGCCCTGTGCGCGCGGGTGCCGCGCCGGCGGCTGATGACCACCGCCCTTGCCGTGATGTCGCTGCTTAATCTGGGCATGGCACTCGCACCCAGCTTCGGCATGTTGATCGGGTTGCGGGTGCTGTGCGGCATGGCGGCGGCGTTGATCGTACCCTCCGCCAGCGCCGCGGCCGTGGTGCTGGCCCCGCCGGAACTGCGCTCCCGCGCCCTCGCCCTGGTCATTGGCGGCACGACGGCGGCCTTCCTGCTCGGCATTCCGTTGGGTTCCGTGGCGGGGGCCACATTCGGCTGGCATGGCGCTTTCGGCCTGACCACGGTGCTGTGCGCCGCGAGTGCCCTGGCGATTCGGCTGGTGCTGCCCGAAGTGCCTGGCGAGGGCCGTGCCGGCGGCAACCTCGCCGTGTTGCGGCGGGGCGGCGTACCGCCCTCCATCGGCCTCGGCTATTTCTGCTTCACCGCCGCATTCGCCATCTCCGCCTATATCGGCCCGGCGGTGAATGCGGTGAGCGGGCTGAGCGGCGGCGCAGTGGGGCTGATGCAGGCCCTCTCGGGCGTCGCCTCCATCCTCGGCCTGCCGCTCGGCACCCGGCTTTACGAGAAGCAGGGCATCCATTCGGCCTGGCTCGCCCCCGCGGCCATCATCTGCGCGCAGAGCCTGCAGGGCGCCCTTCTGCTCGGCCTTCTGCAAGGCACCTGGTTCGCCGTCATCCTGCAAGGGCTCGCGCTGCTGGCTTCCTCCACGGCCATCTTCGCGATCATGCCCATTGTGCAATCGCGCCTTATCACCCTCGTACCCGATGCGCGTAGCGTCGTGCTCGCCGCCAACGCCTCCGGTGTCTATCTCGGGCAGGCCAGTGGCGCGGCGGTGGGGGGCCTCGCCATCGCGCTGGCGGGGTTGCCGGGCATCGCCATGGCGGGGGTGATCGTCGCCTCCTGCGCCCTGGCGCTGGCCATTCGGATGCGGCGCAAGGCACACTCGGCAAGCGACTAAGGCGGGCCGCCGCGAGGGCGCTTCCGCATTCCCACCAGTGCTTCAGGAGCGGAATCGATGGCCTTTGTGGTAGCGGTCGCGCAGCGTAAGGGCGGCGCAGGCAAGTCCACCGTCGCGGCAACGCTCGCCACCACCTTCGCCGCCCAGGGCCAGCGTGTGGCACTGCTGGATGCGGACCCGCAGCAAACCCTTGCCCGCTGGCAGCAGGAGCGCGCGGCCGCCGGCAGCCGCGCCCATCCGCTGGGGTTCGAGGCGCCTTCCGGCTGGCGCCTGCCCGCCACCATCGAGCGCCTTGCCCGCACGCATGATGTCGTGGTGCTGGACACGCCGCCGCATGCGGATACCGATGCCCGCATCGCCATCCGCGCGGCGGATCTCGTCCTCGTGCCCCTGCAGCCTTCCCCGGCCGACCTCTGGGCGATGGAGGGCACGCTGGAACTGATCGCCGAGGAAAAGCGCCGCGCCGCGGTGTTGCTGAACCGCGTGCCCGCGAACGGCAGGCTGCGGGAGGAGATCGTACGGGAATTGCTGCGCCGGAAGCTGCCTTTGCTGGAGC
Source organism: Acetobacteraceae bacterium AT-5844 (assembly GCA_000245075.1). GTDB lineage: Bacteria > Pseudomonadota > Alphaproteobacteria > Acetobacterales > Acetobacteraceae > Pseudoroseomonas. The sequence continues at coordinate 32,504 of JH599919.1, read as the reverse complement.
CCGGCTTTGGCAACCGAACCGCCTTCGCCGCCGCCTTTGCCAAAGGGTTGGGAGTGGTAGAAAGCGCACCACGCGGCACCGCCGCCGATGAGGCGCGCGCCGTCGCGGACGCCGTGGCCGCCCTGAGACCAGGAAAAGCATGACCGACACGCTGCGATTCGAACTGATCGAGGACCGCGCCGGGCCGGAGGTCGAGGCGATCCGCGCCGGGCTGGAAGCGCACCGGACCAGGGCGCTGGGCTTCGCTGCCCGGAGCCAGCCCCTCTGCCTCGTCCACCGCGACTCCCAGGGGCATGTGCAGGCGGGACTGGTGGGGGAGGTTGTGCTCTCCTGGCTCTATGTCGAGAAATTCTGGGTGGATGAGAGCCTGCGCGGCCAGGGTATCGGCAGCGGCATCCTGGCCCAGGCGGAGGAAGCAGCCCGGGCCCGGGGCGCGGTGGGGGTGCATCTGAATACCAGCAGCTTCCAGGCCCCGGAATTCTACAAGCGCCAAGGCTATGTCAGCATCGGCGGACTGGCGGGGCGGCCGGAAGGTCACGCCCGATACTGGTTCGCCAAGCGCTTCGACGGCCAGGACCCGCGCGCCCGCGAGATTTGAGAGCAAGAAGCGGAGTTCCAGCGCCGCCCCTCTCCGCCACCCTGGCGGGAACGTTTCCAAAGGTTCCCGCCCATGCCCGCCCCCCTTCCGGCCGCGTTCCGCCAGCTGAGCTGGTCCAACCTGGCCGCCCAATGCTCCGAGCAACTGGCCCTGGCGGCGGCGCCCCTGGTGGCCGTGCTGCTGCTGGGTGCGAGCGCCGCGCAGGCCGGCTGGCTGCAAACCGCGCAGACCCTGCCCTTTCTCCTCCTCTCCCTCGCGGCAGGGGTGCTCGCGGACAGGGTCTCCCGCCGCTGGCTGATGGCGGGGGCGGAGCTTTTGCGCGCCGCTTCCCTGCTCGCCGTGCTGCTGCTGTTACTGGGGGGAGCGCTGAATCTGCCGGTGTTGGCCGCGCTCGGTTTCCTCGGCGCCATCGGCACGGTGGTCTACAGCGTCGCCGCGCCCGCGCTGCTGCCTTCGCTGGTAGCACGCGCACAACTGGGCGATGCCAATCGCTGGCTGGAACTCGCACGCAGCGGTGCCTATGCCGCTGGCCCGGCGCTGGGCGGCGCGCTTGTCGGCTGGATGGGCGCCTCCGTGGCCTATGGCGTGGCGACCGCCCTGTCCCTGCTGGCCGCCATCACCCTTGCCCGCCTGCCGGAGCAGAGGGCGGCCGCCCGCCCGCGCCGCCATCTGTTGCAGGAACTCCGTGAAGGCGCCGGCTTCGTCGCCGGGCACAGCCTGCTCCGCCCGATCCTTCTGACAGCAGTGTTCTTCAATACCGGCTGGTTCGTGTTGCAGGCCATCTATGTCGCCTATGCCGTGCAGCATCTGGGGCTGACGGCCTGGGGCGTCGGCGTCACCCTGGCCATCTATGGCGGCGGCATGGTCGCGGGCGCCTGGGTGGCGCCCCGCGTCGCCGCCCGGCTGCGCTTCGGCACGCTCGTGGCCGTTGGCCCGGCCTGCGGGCTCGCTGCAGCGTTGCTTATGCTGCTGACGGCCTGGGTGCCGCATCCGGCCCTGGCAGGGCTCTCCTTCTTTCTGTTCGGGGCTGGGCCGATCCTCTGGACCATCGCCACCACCACGCTGCGGCAGGCGGTGACGCCACAGGCGCTGCTGGGGCGCGTCTCCGCCGTCATCATGACCGCTACATTCGGCGCCCGACCGGTGGGGGCGGCCATCGGCGCGCTGGTCGCGGCCCGGCTGGGCATGGAGGCATGCCTCGCCATGGCCGCGCTTTGCTTCCTGGTGCAGTTCGGCCTGATCACCACCTCGCCCGTGCCGCGGCTGGAAACGCTGTCCCAGGGCGCCACGGCGTGACGGCGCGCCCCGCAGTGGGGGATGCGCGGCGCAGGGCAGGATAGCGGCAACCGCTCTTTGCGGCGGGCCGTCATCACGGCTAGGGTTCACCCAACCACCGCGCCTGCCTGCCGGCCGCACAAGTGGAGGAAGCGTCCCGAACCCAGAACAGGGACGCAGATGGCTTCTACCCCGACATCCACCTCACCTCCGCCGCGCCAGGGGTCCGGCCCCGCCGAACTCGCCTTGTCCCTCGGCGCCCTCTCCCTCGGGATCAGCGAATTCGCCGCCATGGGCCTGCTGCCCCAGGTGGCGGCCGATGCGGAGGTCTCCGTGCCCAGCGCGGGCCTCACGATCAGCGCCTATGCCGTCGGCGTCGTGGTCGGCGCGCCTCTCATCGCCCTCCTTTTTGCCCGCGCGCCCCGCCGCGGGCTCCTGGTCGGCCTCGCCCTGCTCATCGCGGCGGGAAATCTGGCCAGCGCCCTCGCTTCGAGCCTCATCGGCATTTCCGCCGCCAGGTTGCTGGCGGGGCTGCCGCATGGCGCCTATCTCGGCACCGCCGCCCTGGTGGCCGCATCGCTCGTGCCACCGCACCGCCGGGCCAGCGCCGTGGCCAGGGTCATCCTCGGCCTCAGCATCGCCAATGTCCTGGGCGTGCCGTTGGCCACATGGGTGGGGCAGATCGCGAGCTGGCGGGTCGTCTTCGGCCTTGTCGCGGTGCTTGCGGTGTTCACGGCCATTCTGGTCCGCTGCTGGCTGCCGGTCATCGGCTCGGGCCCGGCGGTCGGCGCCCGACGCGAGATCAGGAGCATGTTCCAGCCGCAGGTTCTCCTGGCGCTGGGGACCGCCGCCATCGGCTTTGGCGGCATGTTCGCGATCTACAGCTACATCGCACCCACGCTGACGCAGGTGACGCAGGTGCCCGAATTCGTGGTGCCGATCCTTCTCGCCGTCTTCGGATGCGGGATGATCGCCGGCAACCTCGTGGGCGGGTGGCTGGCGGATAAGGGCGTGATGCGCGCCATCGGCATCATGCTCGCGGCGGGCTGCCTCGCCCAGTTCCTGTTCCTCGTCACGCCCATGAGCCTGCCGGCCGTGGCGGTGAACATCTTCTTCATCGGCGCCACCAGCATGGGGCTCGCCCCTGCCCTCCAGACACGCCTCTTCGATGTCGCGCCAGATGCGCAGATGCTGGCGGGGTCGCTCAACCACTCCGCCTTCAACCTGGCCAACGCGCTGGGGGCATGGCTGGGCGGGGCGGTCATTGCCGCCGGCTTCGGCTGGACCTCCACGGGCGCGGTCGGGGCGATCCTGACGCTTGGAGGGCTCGCGGTCTTTGGCGCTTCCTGGTTTCTGGAACGTGCCCGGCAGGCCGAAACCGCCGATGCTTGAACAACCTGCATAATCCCACACAGGCGGGGCCTTCACGGTCCCCGCCATTCGCGGGATGGCCGAGCCGTCCCTAGCGGCCCCGCGGCGCCGGGCGCGTGTTCATCCACCACATACCGAGCCCGCCGGCGACCAGCACGATGATGCCCGCCGCGCTCCAGGCATCCGGCCACTCCTCCCAGATCAGTGCGCCGAGCGCGGTGGTCCAGAGAATGCCGGAATATTCGAAGGGCGCGATCAGCGTGGTCTCGCCACTGCGATAGGCGGCCGTCATCAGCAGTTGCGCGAAGGCAGACACCACACCCACGGCCAGCAGCAGCGCCCATTGCCGCGCATCCGGCCAATCCCAGCCAGGGATGGCCGCCAGACCTCCGACGACAGTGCCGCCCAGCGCGAACCACAGCACGATGGTGGCGCCGGACTCGCCGTTATCGCCCATGCGGCGGATGGTGATCATGGCCAGGGCCCATCCCAGCGCCCCCGCCAGCACCACCAGCACAGGCAGCAGCGGTAGCCCTGTCTGCTCCAGCCCTTGCCAGGGCCGCAGCATCACCAGCACGCCGCCGAAGCCTACGAGCATGGCGATCATGCGGCCCCGTTCCAGCTTTTCCCCCAGCATGGGCACGGAGAGCGCGGCCAGGAAAAACGGCATGGTGAAGCTGAGCGCCGTAACGGTGGCCAGGGGCAGATACACATAGCCATAGAAACTGCCGAACATGCCCACCAGCCCCCACAGCACGCGCTGCGCATGGGCCCAGGGCTGGCGGGTGGTGAGCAGCGCGGCCAGCGAGGCGCTGCGCCCTGCCTTGCGGGCCGCCATGATCGCCAGCCCCAGCAGCACCGGCACCGCCAGCAGGTTGCGGAAGAGGATGACCTGCATCAGCGGCACCTCCCCCCGCAGCGCCTTCACGGCAGCAGCGGCCACGGCGAAGGTTGCGGCCGCGCCCAGAACGCAGAGAATGGCACGCTGGCGCGCGGCGCGGACGCGGCGTGCCTCGGCGGCCAACTCCTCGGTGGAGGGGCGGGCCGAATCGGAAAGGATGGTTGGCTGCATGGTCTGGACGTTCCGCCGCAAGGCATGGCACCGCGCTGATTGGCGCGCAACTACGCTGCCCGCCGCATGAAGGCCAGACCCGCCAAGGCACCGGTGGTGCCTTCTCATCCGCTTTACGTGCCGGAAAGCGACGAGGTGGTGTGGGAAGGCCGCTTCCCCATACAGCGCGTGCGCTTCCGCTACCGCCGCTTCGATGGCAGCCTTTCAGGCCTGCTGACCTGGGAGTTGTGGCGGCGTGGCCGGGCGGTGGTGATCCTGCCCTATGATCCCTGGACCCACCGTATCGCGCTCATCGAGCAGTTCCGTCTGCCCTGCCTCGCCGCGGGCGAGGACCCCATTTCCCGCGAATGCCCCGCCGGATTGCTGGAGGCAGATGAAGACCCGGTGGAATGCGCCATGCGGGAGGTGGAGGAAGAAGCCGGCCTCGCCCCCGATAAGGTGAAGTTCATCGGCCAGTTCATGCTGCAGCAGGGCGGCAGCGACGAGAAATTGAGCTTCTACGCCGCCCGCGTGCGCCTGCCCGAGCCGGGCGATGGCGCCACACTGGGGCTGGAAAGCGAGCACGAGGAAACCCGCGTCACCATCGTCGATGCCGATGAGGCCTTCGCGATGCTGGCGCGCAATGAGATCCGCAACGCCACCACCGCGCTGTGCCTGCTCTGGCTACAGCTCCACGGTGCCCGGCTGCGGCAGGAATGGACAGCATGACGACCGAGACCCTGTTCCACCACGACGCCTATGCCCGCGATACCGAGGCGAAAGTGCTCTCCGCCTCGCCCGATGGCGTCGTGCTGGACCGCACCATTTTCTACGCCCAGGCCGGCGGCCAGCCCGGCGATACCGGCGCGCTGCGCTGGGATGGCGGCGAGATGGCGGTGGCCAACACAGTGAAGGGCGAGGCCGGCGCCATCCTGCACAAGCCGACCGAGGGCGCTGCCCTGCCGCCGGAAGGCGCCACCGTGCGCCTGGCGCTGGATTGGGACCGCCGCCACCGGTTGATGCGCATGCACACTTCCATGCACCTGCTGTGCAGCCTGATCCCCGGCGCGGGGGTGACGGGCGGTCAGGTTGGGCTGGAGAAGTCCCGGCTGGATTTCGACCTGCCGGAACCGCCCACCAAGGAAGCCCTGACCGAGGGGCTGCGCGCTCTCGTTGCCGCCAACCACGCCGTCAGCACCAGCTGGGTGGATGAGGCGGAGCTGGATGCCAATCCGGGCCTCGTGCGCACCCTTTCCGTGCAGCCGCCGCGCGGCGCGGGGGTGGTGCGGCTGGTGCGCATCGGCGAAGAAGACAGCCCGGTCGATCTGCAGCCCTGCGGCGGCACGCATGTGCGCGCCACGGGCGAGATCGGCACCATCACCGTCACCAAGCTCGAGAACAAGGGCAAGCAGAACCGCCGGGTCTACCTAGTGCTGGAGGATTGACGCCCATGCAGGAACTGGTTTCCGCCGAGTGGCTGAAAGGCGAGTTGGGCAAGCCCGACCTCGTGCTGTTCGATGCCACCTACTACCTGCCACCCGAGGGCAAGGATGCGCGCGCGCTGTTCGATGCCGCGCATATCCCCGGCGCCCGCTTCTTCGATATCAACGAGGTGGCGGACCCGGAGACGGACCTGCCGCATATGGCGCCGACACCGGGCCGCGCCGCCCGGCTGCTGGGGCAGATGGGCGTTTCCAACGATGCCCGCGTGGTGTTCTACGACCAGAAGGGGCTGTTCTCCGCCGCCCGTGGCTGGTGGCTGCTGCGGCTGTTCGGGCATGAGCGCGTGGCGGTGCTGGATGGCGGCCTGCCGAAATGGCAGGCGATGGGCGGCGATGTGGCCGCCGGCGCCGCCCCTGCGCCCGCGCCGCAGACCTTCTGGGCCGATTTCATCGCCCGCCGCCTGGCCGGCATCGGTGATGTGAAGCGCGTGGTGGCCGATCGCTCCGCGCAAATCATCGATGCCCGCGCCCGCGGCCGCTTCGACGGCACGGCCGCCGAACCCCGCCCCGGCCTGCCCTCCGGCCATATGCCCGGTGCCTGCAACGTGCCGGCGACCGAGCTCCTGGCCCCGGACCAGACCATGCTGCCGCCGGACACGCTGCGCGAGATCTTTGCCAAGGCTGGTGTCGATGGCTCGCAGCCGCTCATCGCCTCCTGCGGCACGGGCGTTACCGCCTGCGTCGTGGCGCTGGGGCTGGTGCGGGCGGGCCTGCCTGAACCCGCTATTTATGACGGCTCCTGGACCGAATGGGCCGCCCGCCCGGAAACCCCGAAGGAAAAGTCCGCCTGATGCCTGACGACCTGCATTCCAAGGCGCCACAGCGCTTCGCCACCCGTGTCACCCATGTGAGCCGCCCCGGCGTGCGCAACCATGGCTTCGTCAATGGCGGCGTGCATCGCGGCTCCACCGTGCTCTACCCCTCCTGCGAGGCGCGCGGCACCATCAACGCCGCCGGCTTCGAGAAGCATGCGCTGACCTACGGTACCTCCGGCGGCCCGACGCATTTCGCGCTGGAGGATGCCATTGCCGAGATCGAGGGCGGCACGCGCTGCCTGATCGTCGGCACCGGCCTCGCCGCCTGCGCGGTGCCGCTGCTGGCCTTTCTGAAGGCGGGCGACCACTGCCTGATCCCCGACAGCGTCTACGGCCCCACCCGCCGCCTGGCGGATGGGCTGATGACCGGCTGGGGCATCGAGACCACCTATTACGATCCGACGATCAGCGGGGACGAGTTGCAGGCGCTGATGCGCCCCAACACCCGCGTGCTCTACACTGAGAGCCCCGGCAGCCACACTTTCGAGCTGCAGGATATCGACGCCCTGGCCGCGGTGGCCCATGCCCATGGCGCCAAGGTGCTGATGGACAACACCTGGGGCATCCACCACTACCAGCCCTTCAAGCATGGCGTGGATGTCTCCATCCAGGCGCTAACCAAATATGTCGGCGGCCATTCGGACGTGCTGCTGGGCAGCGTGACGGTGAACAACGAGGAAGACTGGCACACCGTCGCCTCCGCCGGGCGCTTCATGGGTCATTATGCCAGCCCCGATGATTGCTGGCTGGCGCTGCGGGGCCTGCGCACCATGGCGGTGCGGCTGAAGCACCAGGAAGAGGCCGGGCTGGAAGTGGCGCGCTGGTTCGAGCAGCAGCCGGAAGTGTTCCGCGTGCTGCACCCCGCCCTGCCGAGCCATCCGCAACACGCCCTGTTCAAGCGGGACTTCACCGGCGCCTGCTCGCTCTTCGGCGTGGTGTTCCAGCCGCGCTATACCCCGGCGCAGCTTGAGGCGGCGGTGGACTCCCTGCGGCTCTTCGGCATCGGCGCTTCCTGGGGCGGGTATGAAAGCCTCGCTCTCCCGACCACCAACTATGTCACCCGCACGGCCACCGATGCCGCCGCCCTCGGCGGGCCAACGGTGCGGTTCCATATCGGCCTGGAAGATGTGAGGGACCTGATCGCGGATCTTTCAACCGCCCTGGCCACGCTGCCGCGCTGAAAACCTCCCGCCCCTCGCAACTCCGCGAGGGGCGGCACGCTTATGGTGGGCGCTCTCCAGCAAGGGGTCTGCCGTGCCGCCATCCATCAATCAGTCACGTGTCTTGCAAGGCCGCCCGAATCCCTTGGGTGCCACCTGGACAGGACTGGGCGTCAATTTCGCCCTGTTCTCCGCCCACGCCACAAAAGTGGAACTCTGCCTGTTCGACAATGCAGGCGAGCGTGAACTGGAGCGGATCGAGCTCCCCGAATACACGAACGAGGTCTTCCACGGTTTCCTGCCGGATGCCCGGCCTGGCACCGTCTATGCCTACCGCGTGCACGGTCCATACGCGCCGAAGGAAGGCCACCGCTTCAACCCCAATAAACTGCTGCTGGACCCCTATGCCCTCTCCCATGTCGGCGAGCTGAACTGGGACCCAGCGCTGTTCGGCTACACCATCGGCCACGCGGACGAAGATCTCTCCTTCGACGAGCGTGACAGTGCAGCCTTTATGCCAAAGTGCCGCGTGGTGGACCCGGCCTTCACCTGGGGCAATGACCGCCGGCCGCGCATTCCGTGGGAGCGCACCCTCTTCTACGAGGCGCATGTCAAAGGCCTGACCAAGCTGCACCCGCTGCTGCCGGAAGACATGCGCGGCACCTATGCCGGGCTCGGCCATCCGGAAGTCATCCGGCATATCAAGTCGCTCGGCGTCACCTCGGTGGAGCTGCTACCGATCCAGTTTTTCCTGAATGACGACTATCTTCTGGGGAAAGGCCTGGTGAACTACTGGGGGTACAATTCCCTCGGCTTTTTCGGCCCCGCCCGGCGCTATGCCCGCACGCCGGATTTCGCTTTCGCAGAATTCAAGGAAATGGTGGCGCGCCTGCACGATGCCGGGCTCGAGGTCATCATGGACGTGGTCTACAACCACACGGCAGAGGGCAATGAGCGCGGCGCCACCCTCTCCTTCAAGGGCATCGACAACGCCAGCTATTACCGCCTGCTGCCAGACCAGAAGCGCTACTACATCAACGACACCGGCACCGGGAACACGGTGAACCTCTCCCACGCCCGCGTATTGCAGATGGTGACGGACAGCCTGCGCTACTGGGTGAACGAGATGCATGTCGATGGCTTCCGCTTCGACCTCGGCACCATCCTGGCGCGGGAGCCGGGCGGCTTCGACACGCAATCCGCCTTCCTGAAAGCCTGCATGCAGGACCCGGTGCTGGCCGATGTGAAGCTCATCGCGGAGCCCTGGGATATCGGCCCCGGCGGCTATCAGGTCGGCAACTTCGCCCCCGGCTGGGCGGAGTGGAACGACAAGTACCGCGACACGGTGCGCGGCTTCTGGGTCGGCGAGGAAGGCTCGGCGGCCGATCTCGGCAAGCGCCTGTCCGGCTCGGCCGATCTCTTCGACCATAATGGCCGCAAGCCCTGGGCGAGCGTGAACTTCCTCGCCGCGCATGACGGATTCACGCTGAACGATCTCGTGACCTATAACGAGAAACACAACGAGGCGAATGGCGAGGACAATAACGACGGCCACTCGCACAACCTCTCCTTCAACTATGGCGTCGAAGGCCCGACCGACGACGAGGAGATCAACGCAACCCGCGAGCGGCAGATCCGCAACATGCTGGGCACGCTCTATCTCAGCCAGGGCACGCCGATGCTGCTGGCGGGCGATGAGTTCGGCCGCACCCAGCAGGGCAACAACAACGCCTATTGCCAGGATAACGAGATTTCCTGGCTCAACTGGGACTGGGGCGAAAAGGGCGAGCACCTGGCCGCCTTCACCCGCCGGCTGGCGCGGCTTCGCAACCGCTTCCCCATCCTGCGCCGTGGCCGCTTTCTGAGCGGCGACTTCCACGAGGCCAGCGGCAGCAAGGCGCTCTCCTGGTGGAAGCCCTCCGGCGAGGAAATGGAGCCGGCGGATTGGGAGGACCCCAATACGAAATGCTTCGCCCGCATGCTGGATGGCCGCGCGCAGGAGAGCGGCATCAAGGTCGCCGCTCATGACGAGACCATATTGACCATTCTGAACGCGCATCACGAGGCGGTGGAATTCATCCTCCCCGACGCCCCTGACGGCCGCGCCTGGGTTCGGCTGCTGGATACCAACCTTGCGGATGACGATGAGGAGGAGGAGCCCGCCTTCAAAATGGGTGAGTCCTATACCGTCACCGGCAGGTCCCTGCTGCTGTTCCGGCTGCGCACGCGGCCGCGCCGGCACGAGGTCTGACCGCCCTCTGGCCTTGCAGGCCGGCATGGCGGATCATCGGCGCTGAGCCCAGCCGAGGAGCCGCCATGCCGGACGACATCACCATCTTCCACAACCCCGCCTGCGGCACGTCCCGGAAGGTACTGGCCGCCTTGCGGGAGGCCGGCCATGAGCCGCAGGTTGTGGAATATCTGAAGGCCGGCTGGACCAGGGCTCAGCTCCAGCAACTGCTGAGGGCCATGGACGCCCAGCCACGGGATATTCTGCGCGCCAAGGAAGCCGCCGATATCCCTGCCGATGCGAGCGACGAGACGCTGCTGGATGCGATGGTGGCCCGGCCGGTGCTGGTGAACAGGCCTATCGTCGTGACTCCCCGCGGCACGAAGCTGTGCCGGCCGCCGGAGGAGGTTCAGTCCCTGCTCTGAGGGGGAGCGCCCGCTCCCGCTACGCGGCCGCCGAGCAGGCGGCGCAACGGCCTTCGATTTCAACCGTGGCCTGAATGGCGGTGAAGCCCGCGCGCTTCGCCGCGGCCTCCAGCGCATGAGCCACCGCGTGGTCGCTGATCTCGATGGTGGTGCCGCAGTCCCGGCAGATCAGGAACTGGTGCGGGTGCTCATGGCCGTGGTCGTGGTCATGGTCGTGCCCCGCCTCAACGCAGCCGACAAAGGCGTTCAGCCGCTCCACTTTGTGGATCAGCCCCTGCTCCAGCAGGAAGTCCAGCGCGCGGTACACGGTGGGCGGGGCGGCGCCGGGGCGGAGGGCCTTGAGCTTATCCAGCAGCGCGTAGGCGCCGAGAGGCTGGTCGGCCTCCAGCACCAGCGCCAGCACCTGGCGGCGCAGTTCCGTGAGCTGCGCACCGGCGCGGGCACAGCGGGCATCCGCCGCCGCCAGGGCGTGCGCGACATCCGGCGCGGGCTTATCCTGGCCGACCGTACCGCCTGCGCTACCCTGCCCTGCCGCCATCACCATATCTCCCACACGCTCACCGCGTTATACTGTAACATCACGCTCACCAAGGATACCGCCATGACGACGGCCCCCAGCTCCATCCCCTCGCCGGAGGCCCGCGCCAAGTTCCTGGCCGCCACCCGCTTCAACCGCGACGGGCTGGTACCCGTCATTGCCCAGGCCGAGGGCAGCGGCGAAGTGCTGATGATGGCCTGGGCCAATGCCGAGGCACTGGAGGAAACCCTTGCCACCGGACGTGTCGTCTATTTCAGCCGCAGCCGCAACGCGCTGTGGCGGAAAGGCGAGACATCCGGCCAAGTCCAACATCTGGTGGATCTCCGCCTGGATTGCGATGGGGATACCGTCCTGGCCATCGTGAAGCAGACCGGCGTCGCATGCCACACCGGCCGGCGGAGCTGTTTCTTCCAGGCCCTGCGGGATGGCGAGCTGACGCCCATCACCCAGCCGGAAGCCGACCCCGAGGCGCTGTATGGCCACGCCCATGGCCATTGATCAGCCCGTTCCCGTCACCGTCCTCACCGGTTTCCTTGGTGCCGGTAAGACGACGCTGCTGAACCACCTGCTGCGCCAGCCGGAGATGGCCGGCACGGCGGTGATGATCAACGAATTCGGCGAGATCGGCCTGGACCATCTGCTGGTCGAGACACTGGAGGAGGACGCCATCCTCCTCCAGGCCGGTTGCCTGTGCTGCACCATCCGGGGTGATCTCTCCGCCGCGCTGATGCGGCTGGTGGAGCGCATGCAGGCCGGCCAGCCGGTCCGCCGCGTGGTGCTGGAGACCACCGGCCTCGCGGACCCCGTGCCCATTCTGCAAACCCTCCTGGCCGACCCCGCCATCCAGCGGCATTTCGCCCTGGCCGGAGTGGTGACGCTGGTGGATGCGGTCAACGGCGCCGCCACGCTGGACAGCCAGCCGGAAGCCGTGCGGCAGGTGGCCGTGGCCGACCGGCTGCTCGTCAGCAAGCCGGACCTCGCGGACCCCGAGACGCTGGAAGACCTGCTGGCACGGCTGCGTGGCATCAACCCCGGCGCTGTGCCGGTGCTGGCGCCCCATGGCACGGCGCCGGTTGAGGCGCTGCTGGGAGAGGCGCGGTTCGACCCGGCGCGGCAGGGCGAAGCGGTGCGTGGCTGGCTCTCTCCCGCTGCCTGGGATGAGCATCACGACCATCACCATGGGCATGGGCACGACCACGGCGACCACCACCACCATCATCACCACGACCCCAACCGCCATGATGCCAGCATCCACGCCTTCTGCCTGACCTTCGACCATCCCCTGCCCTGGCAGGGGCTGGCCACCTGGCTGGAAATGCTGACGGCCACGCGCGGCACCTCCGTGCTGCGGGTGAAGGGCATTCTGGACCTGGAGGGGCAGGACAAGCCCGTGGCCATCCACGGGGTGCAGCATGTGTGGCACGCCCCCACCATCCTCTCCGGCTGGCCGGAGGGGGAAAAGCGCCAGTCCCGCCTCGTCTTCATTCTGCGGGACCTGCCCCGCAGCGTGGTGGAGGACGGGCTCGCAGCCTTCGTCCAGGCGGCACGGGCCGAAACGGCATAGGCCCTGCTTCCGGCAACTCAGTGGCGCCCACAAACGTTGCCTTGGCGAATGGAGCCGAGAGGAGGGCGCCACCATGCCTTTGACCATGCCGGAGGAAATCCTCCTGCTGATGCTGGATGACGAAACGGGCCGCCTGAACGACCGCGTCGCGCCGGCGGGCGATTACGCCCTGGTCGGCGCCATCCTCGCCGAGCTGGCGCTGGAGGAGCGGATCGATACCGACCCGCCACGCCTGCGTGTGAAGAACCCCGCGCCCACAGGCGACGATATCCTCGACGGTGTGCTGGCCCGCATCACCGCCGAGGCGGAGCCGAAGGACAGCCGCTGGTGGGTGGAAACCCTGGTGCGCGACGCCGAGGATTTCCGCGATGCCTATTTCGACCGGCTCGTGAAGCGCGGCATCCTGAAGGCGGAGGAAGGCCGCTTCCTCTGGATCTTCTCCGAGCGCCGCTACCCGGTGGTGTCCGATAAGGAGGAACGCGAGGTAAAGGCGCGCCTGATGAGCGTGATCTTCGAGGATGGCGCACCGGAGCCGCGCGATTCCCTGCTGATCGGGCTGACCCAGGCTGCCGGTCTGTTCCCCCTGATGCTGGCGCCCGAGGAACTGGAAAAAACGCAGCCGCGTATCGACGCCGTGACGCGCCATGAGGCGCTGAACAGGACCGTGGCCGATGCGGTGCGGGATATTTTCACCGAAATCGCCCGCTACGCGCCGATGATGTGAAAGACGAAGGTTTTGTCACCTTCGCGCCCGATGCCGGAAAGCAGGGCGCACCTATGTCTTCCCGAGGACCGTCATGGTTCTCGGGAGGATTCTCCATGAAACGACGCCTGTTCCTCGCCTTCACAGCCATGGCCACGTTCCCGGCGGCGCTCGCCAGGGCACAGGCCCCGGCGGCCACGCAAGGCAGCAGCCCCATACGCCTGAGAGGCGTGCTGGACGATGTTGATGTCATGACGCTGGAGATGACGACGCGCGAAGGCAGCAAAGCGACCGTCCATCTCGCTCAGAATCTTCGTGTCAGCCAGATGCTCCCTGCCCGGCTCAGCGATATCCGGCCGGAGAGCTATATCGGCTCCGCCGCCGTTGCGCAGCCGGACGGCACGCTGCGCGCCCTTCAGGTGACGATCTTCCCGCCCAGCATGCGCGGCATTGGGGAGGGGCACCGCCCCTGGGATCTCGGCGACGGCAGCACCATGACAAACGGCACCGTCACCAGTCTCACAGCCGGCACGGTCGGCCAGGTCGGCACCGGCGAGGACAAGATCCTGCTCGTCCGCTACGCCGGAGGAGAGCAGCGCATTCTGGTGCCGGAAGATGTCCCCGTCGTCACCCTCGCGCCCGGAGATCGGGATTTGCTGGTGTCGGGGGCACAGGTCATGGTGAGTGGCAGCCGGGCGCCGGATGGGGGCATCACCGCAAGCAGCGTCATCGTCGGCAAGGACGGGCTGGTGCCGCCGAACTGAGCCGGAAGAGGATGAGCATGGCAGATACATCTCCCGTCGCGCTGATCACCGGTGGCGCGCATGGCATCGGGGCCGGCCTGGCCGCGCATCTGGCCGCCAAGGGCTGGCGGGTTGTGACGGCGGATATGAAGCCCGCCGCCGCCGACGCTCCCGGCCGCCATGTCATCGCCGACGTCGCGGATGAGGCGGCGATCCGGGCCCTGATCGACAGCATCGCGGCCACGGAGGGGCAACTGGATGGCATGGTGTGCAATGCCGGTATCATGATCCGCAAACCGGTCGAAGAATTGTCTCTCGAGGAATGGCGGCGTGTGCTGGACACCAACCTCACCAGCACCTTCCTGCTGACACGTGCCGCGGCGAAGCTGCTGCGCAGCTCCGGCCGCGGCGCGATCGTCACCATCGCCTCGACCCGGGCGCATATGTCGGAGCCGGATACGGAAGCCTATTCCGCGACGAAGGGCGGCCTGCTGGCGCTGACTCACGCGCTGGCCATCAGCCTCGGCCCGGCGATCCGGGTGAACTGCATCAGCCCGGGCTGGATCCATGTCTCCAACGAGGAACTCCGGCCCGAAGACCATGAGCAGCACCCCGCCGGCCGGGTGGGCATGGTGGAGGACGTGTCAGCCATGGCCGCCTGGCTGCTGGGGCCGGAAGCCGGCTTCGTCACCGGCGCCGAGTTCGTCGTCGATGGCGGGATGACCCGCAAGATGATCTACGCCGAGTAAGCCTGCCAGCAATGGTACAGCGCATCGATATCGGCTGAGCACAACAGCGGCATGGCGATATGCTCCTGGGCGAACCCTTGCGGATGGACTTCGCCGGACGGGCTCTTGAACACATTCGCTTACTCCGTCCCTGTCAGCGGGTGCAATGGGTCCCAATGGCCCGGCGGTGGCTACGCCTGTGGTGGCCGGGCGCGCAGGAAGGTCCCCAGCGCCTCTCCCACATGCTCGATATGCTGCTTCAGGAAGGGCACGGCCGTGCGCATATCCCCGGCGCGGCACAGGCGCACCAGTTCCCGGTGTTCCCTGTTCGCGCGCTCCAGTGACTCCCGCTCCGTGGAAAGCTGCAGGCGGGTGTAGCGGTCGCATTCCTGCAAAAGGCTGCTGACGAGAGAGGCCGTGCGCGGCTTCCCCGCATGCTGGTACAGCATCAGGTGCAGCGTCGTGTTCAGCTCTCCCCAGCGGGCCGTGTCCCGTTCCTCCAGCGCGCGGGAGTAATCCGCCAGCACGGCGTCGATGGCGGCGTAGTCCGCCTCCGTCAGGCGTGGCGCGGAATGGCGCAGCAGGCGCGGCTCCAGCAGGGCCCGCAGCTCGAAGGCCTCGGCCACCTCCTCCACGGAGAGGGAGGACACCGTCGCGCCCTTATGCGGCAGGATGCGCACGAAGCCCTCCGCCTCCAGCTGGAACAGCGCCTCCCGCACCGGAATGCGGCTGACGCCGAACTCTTCCGCCAGCGTGTCCTGCCGCAGCTGGGCACCGGCGGCGAAGCTGCCATCCAGGATCCGGCGGCGGATCTCGTCCAGGATGGCCCCGGCGACGGTGCGATGCGCCAGGCCCTTGCGGGCACGCGCTGTGGTGGTGCTCACCCTCTGTCTCCGATCCTGTGCATGGCGTCGTTGCGGCGTCCTTTGGCGTCTGACTATCCGGCGGTGGCGTGGCCTGTCCATGGGGCCAGCAGGGCCTGAAACTTTGTTGACGCATCGATTGTATAAATTCTACATTCGACATGGCCAAACAATATCGAGAGGGGCGCTGCTGTGCCGAAGGTCAACTGGCAAGGGGTCTTCCCCGCCGTCACCACCCAGTTCCATGAGGATTTCAGCCTGGACATCCAGCGGACGCACAGCGTCATGCAGGCGCTGATCCGCGATGGCGTCTCCGGCCTCATCGTCTGCGGCACGGTGGGCGAGAACTGCTCGCTCTCGAAGGACGAGAAGATCTCGGTGATGGAGGCGGCCAAGGACGCCGCGGCCGGCCGCGTGCCCGTCATCGCCGGCATCGCGGAGTTCACCACCGCCTTCGCCTGCGACATGGCCAAGGAAGCCGCGCGCATCGGGCTGGACGGCATCATGGTGATGCCCGCGCTGGTCTATTCCTCGAAGCCGCATGAGACGGCGGCGCATTTCCGGGGCGTGTCCAAGGCCACGGACCTGCCGGTGATGGTCTATAACAACCCGCCCATCTACAAGAACGACGTCACGCCGCAGATCCTGGCCTCGCTGGCCGATTGCGAGACGGTGGTGTGCTTCAAGGAATCCTCGGGGGATTCCCGCCGCTTCACCGATGTGCGCAACATGGTGGGCGACCGCTTCCTGATGTTCGCAGGCCTGGACGACACCGTGGTGGAGAGCATCATGCTGGGCGCCAAGGGCTGGGTTTCCGGCATGTCCAACGCCTTCCCGCAGGAGGGCGAGGCGCTGTTCCGCCTGGCCGCCGCCGGACGGTATGAGGAAGCGCGCAAGCTCTACGATTGGTTCATGCCGCTGTTGCATCTCGATGCGCGGCCGGACCTCGTGCAGTGCATCAAGCTTTGCGAGCACATCATGGGCCGTGGCACGCATCTGACGCGTCCGCCGCGCCTTGCCCTTTCCGCCGGGGAAACGGCCGAGATCGAGGCGCTGATGAAGGCGGCGCTGGCCACCCGCCCCGCCCTGCCCGACATGGCCGCGCTGGCCGCCTGACCATCACGGCCGCACCGCCGGCCCCCAAGCTGGAGTTTTCGCCCATGAGTCTTTCTCTCAACCGGCGCACCCTGCTGGCCGGCGGTGCCGCACTGGCCTCCACCGCCCTCGCCCGCCCGCATTTCGCGCACGCGCAAGGTGGCAATCGCGCCACGCTGCGCTTCATCCCCTCCACGCCGCTACCGTCGCTCGATCCGATCGTCGCCACCAGCTACGTCATCCGTAACCATGGCTATCTGATCTACGACACCCTGTTCGCCACGGATGCGAACTTCCAGATCAAGCCGCAGATGGTGAGCGAGTGGCAGACCGCGCCGGACGGGCTGAAATGGACCTTCCACCTGCGTGACGGGCTGGTCTTCCATGATGGCCAGCCGGTGCGGGGGCAGGATTGTATTGCCTCCATCAAGCGCTGGTCCCAGCGCGACGCTTTCGGCCAGACCTTCGCCACTTTCGTCGAAGGCTATTCCGCCGACGATGCGCGCACCTTCAGCATCAGCCTGAAAAAGCCCTTCCCGCTGCTGCCGGACGCGCTGGGCAAGCTCTCCTCCAACGTACCGTTCATCATGCCGGAGCGTGTGGCACAGACCGATGCCTCCAAGCCCATTTCAGACCCCATCGGCTCCGGCCCCTGGCAGTTCCAGAGCCGTGAATGGGTGCCTGGCCAGAACGCCATCTACACCCGCTTCGACAAATACAGGCCGCGCGAGGAAGCGCCTTCCTGGGCCGCCGGCGGCAAGGTCGCGAAAATCGACCGCATCGAATGGCTGGCGCTGACGGAGCCCGCCGCCGCTGTCGGCGCGCTGGTGCAGGGCGAGGTCGATTGGTACGAGCAGCCGCCCGTTGATCTGCTGCCGGTGCTGAAGCGGGACCGCAACATCACCATCCAGAACGTGCCGCTCGGCCTCATCCTGCTGATGCGCTTCAACCAGACGCAGCCGCCCTTCAATAACCCCGGCATCCGCCGCGCGGTACTGATGGCGATGAAGCAGGAAGACTACATGCAGGCCGTGGTCGGCAGCCCGGCCTATTATCGTGAGGCCAAGACCTTCTTCACCCCCGGCTCTCCCATGTCCACCGGTGCCGGCGGGCAGGAGGCGATGCGCGCGGATCTGGAGCGCGCAAAGGCCATGCTGAAGGAAGCGGGCTACAACAACGAAAAGGTCGTGCTGCTGGCACCCGCCGATCAGCCGATCGCTTACAACCAGTCCCTGGTCACGCAGGAGCTGTTGAAGAATCTCGGCATGAATGCCGAGCTGATTTCCACGGACTGGGCCAGCTTCATCGGCCGCCGCAGCAATCGCGGCCTGCCGGATGCCGGGGGCTGGTCCGTATTCCACACGCTATGGTCCGGTGCCGATGTGCTGAACCCCGCGCTGCATCCGCTGATCCGCAGCAACGGCGCCACCGCCTGGTTCGGCTGGCCGGATGACCCGACGCTGGAGGGCCTGCGCGACCAGTGGATCGCCACCGCCGATGCCACGAAGCAGAAGGAACTGGCCGCGCAGATCGAGCGCCGGGCCTTCGAAACGGTGCCCTACGCCCCGGCCGGGCTCATCGAGCAGCCCATGGCCTATCGCAGCAGCCTGAAGGGCATGGTGCTTTCCCCGGTCCAGTTCTTCTGGAACATGGAAAAGGCCTGAGGAGCGCGACGGAGCCGAAACCGCCTTGGGCCTCTCATGCTGCCGGCGCGGCGGCGCGGCGCTGGGCGACCTGAAACAGCGCATAAAGCGGCAGCATTCCCGCCACGAGCAGTGACGTGATGAGCAGTGGCGGTGCGGCACTGCCCGTCACGTCCCGCAACCACCCGGCCGCTGCCGGCATCAGGCTGTGGCCAAGGTAGAGGCAGGTGTAGAACAGCCCCATGCCGACAGCCCGGCTTTCCGGGCGCAATACGCGCGCGGGCATCGCCATGATGACCCCGACAGGCAGGCCCATCAGCAACCCGGAGCCGATGAGAGCCGCGCCGGAAAACCCCGCGCCGGCGGCCAGCACGGCAAGGCCCGCGGCCCAGCCCAATGCGCCGATGGCCATGAGCGTGGTGGGCCGGCTCCAGGCCTGTCCAAGAAAGCCTCCTATCTGGACAGAGACTGCCGAGAGCCAGATGGCGATACCCGCGAGCAGGCCAGCCTGGGCGGCGCTATGGCCTTCGCCGACAAGAAAAATCGGGGCAAAGCCGAACATGACCGAGATGGCGCCGTTGAAAAGCCCCCAGATGATTCCGGCAAGACATACCAACCGTGCTTCGCGGTTGGAGATCTTCTCGCGGGCCACCACGCCGGCACCGTCGTTTGGATGCTGCTTGTATGTCCCAAGAAGGAGCAGCGCCACGAGCGCCGCAGCGGCGGTGGCCGCGAGCGAAGCGCTCCAGCCAACAGCGCTTGCCAGCGTGCCCAGTGAGATGGTGGCGAGGCCCATTCCTATGGGAAAGGAATTCACGAACACGGCCATCGCCAGAACGATCTCGCCCCGGCCGGCAAACCAGTCTGTCATCATTTTCGCCATGAGGACGTTCAGCAACACGCCGCCTACCCCTGAGAGCAACCGGCCTGCCGCGAGAGAGGGGAAATCCCAGGCCAAGGCCGTTATGAGCCCGCCAGCGAACATCAGGAGAAGGCCGCAGATGACGACGCGCTTGTCACCAAAGCGGTGGCCCAGCATTCCGCCCGGGAGGGCCAGCGCGAGGCCCGGCAGAAAATAGAGACCGATGAGAGTTCCGAGATCGGCGTAGGACAGGCCGAGTTGCGTGACTAGGTCAGGCGAAACCGAGGCGATGGACTGGAACTGGAACCCCATGCTCGTGCGGGCGGCCGTCAGCACCGTGAGGGCCTGCCAGTGAGGCGGCATGCGGTTGCTCCGAGCTATGCATCTCGCCGATACCCTGGAGCGGCGTAGGTCGCCCAGCTCGAAGGGATGACGTCCGGCGCGCCATCAGAGCCGTTATTGTTTCGATTTTCAAACTAATATTCGTCGGCGTCTCTGGAAGAGATGTGCTTTCAGGTATCTCGAAAGCAAACCGGTCCAGATACCGTCAGTCTCAGCCTTCGCCATTCCCGGCAGCGGGCACTCGGCTTACCGGAGCAATCCACTGTCGCAGCCTCTACCTTCGGCAAGGAAGGCTCACTTGACCCCCTCACCGAGGCGCTGTGCGTCCATCATGCTGTCCAAAATCGCTGCGGCTGTGGCGTAGTCGAGGCGTGTGAGGGCCTCTGCCAGCGCGGCCATGCCGGGGACATCGGCAGGCATCACCTTGCTCAGCTCATCGAAAGTCTGCCAGGCGGAGAGGGTGCGCAACTCCAGCCGTTGCCGCAGCTGGGCCAGCAGCGGCTCCGCGGCAAGAGTGGCGGAGGTCTCGCTGCCCGGCGGCGGCGCGGCCGGTTGCATCTGCCGCAAGGCCTCGATCGTGGCCAGGGCCGGCACCAGCGCATGCTCCAGCCGGTCCAGACAGGCGGGCACGGCATCCAGCTGCTGTTGGGCCAGGGCATCCTCGGTCTGGCGGGCCGCTTCCATGACCTCGCGAAGCTCAAGCGAGCCGGCCACGCCCCTGAGGGTATGCGCCAGTGCCCGGGCATGGGCGAACTCACCCCGCGCGACCGTCGTGCGAAGGTCGGCGACGGCGGAGGCGTATTTGGTGCCGAAGTCGAGAATGAGCCTCCGCAACAGGCTGCGCTTGCCTTTCACGCGCCGCAGCGCTGCCTGCAGGTCGAAATGCGCCAGATTCTCCGGCAATTCATCCGAAAACGCAGGCAAGGACGCTACCGGGGCCGGCGCGGCGGCGACCCACTGGTCCAACGTCTGCAGCAGCACGGCCGGGTCAACCGGCTTCGGGATATGATCATTCATCCCCGCTTGCAGGCAGCGCTGGCGCTCCGCCTCAAAGGCATGCGCCGTCATGGCGATGATGGGGAGCTGCACCGCGGAATACGTCTCCCGGATCCTGGCCGTGGCCTCGCAGCCATCCATCTCCGGCATCTGCACATCCATCAGCACCGCGGCGTATGGCTGTCGGCCGCTGAGCACTTTTTCACAGGCCACCCGGCCATTTTCCGCCGTATCCACCAGGAGCCCGGCATCCGTCAGGATCTCGGTCGCCAGCTCACGGTTGATCTCGTTATCCTCCACCAGCAGCACATGCCGCCCGCGCAGCCGCGCCGGCGCCGCGTCAAGCTCCGCCACTGCCGCGATCCGCGCGGGCGTGACCACGGGCGGTGGCTCCTGGTCGAACAGCCGAGTCAGCGTCTCCAGCAGCAGCCCCGGATCGACCGGCTTGACCAAACAGGCGGAAATGCCGGCCCCTTCCGCCGCCTTCATGACCTCCTCGCGTCCATAGGCGCTGACCATCAGCATGACGGGAATATGCGGAAGTCTGGCGTCACGCCGGATGGCAATAGCGGCCTCGACGCCGTCCATGCCGGGCATCCGCCAGTCCATCACCACCAGATCGTAGGGACGGCCCCGCATTGCCTCGGCCTCCAGCGCGCCGATGGCTTCGCGGCCCGACGCAGCGAGATCGACCTGTATGCCCCAGGCGCCGAAGGTGGCCTGCAGGATCTCGCGCGAGCCCGCATTGTCATCCACGACCAGGACCCGCAACCTGCGCAGCACCTCTACCTGCAGGCGGCGGACCGCGGCCTCGCCGTCGCCACACTGCATGGCGACCGTAAAGGTGAAGGTGCTACCCTTGCCCAGCTCGCTCTCCACCGAGAGGGTGCCGCCCATCAGCGCCACGAGTTGCTTGCTGATGGCAAGGCCGAGCCCGGTGCCCCCAAACCTTCTTGTGGTCGATGCATCGGCTTGGGAGAAGGAATGAAAAATACATTCCTGCTGCTGCGCCGACATGCCGATGCCACTGTCGCGGACGCGGAATTCCAGCAGCAGATCATTCCCCCGCTGTTCCCGTACGCGGACCTCCAGATCGACCGAACCCTTCTCGGTGAACTTCAGCGCATTGCTGAGGATGTTGAGCAGCACCTGGTTGAGCCGCAGCGCGTCGCCGGCCACCACCTCCGGCACTTCCGGCGCGATCGCCACATTCAGCGCGATACCCTTCTCCTGCGCCCGGAGGGAGGCGATGCTGATGGTGCTGTCCAGCGCCGGACGCAGCCCGAAATCCGCTTTCTCCAGCACCAGCTTTCCGGCCTCGATCTTCGAGAAGTCCAGGATGTCGTTGAGGAGCGAGAGGAGATTGCTGCTCGCGGTCTTGATCTTGACCAGATAGTTGCGCTGCGGCGGGGTCAGCTCGGTCCGGAGTGCCAGATGGGAGAAGCCGAGGATGGCATTCATCGGCGTCCGGATCTCATGGCTCATATTGGCGAGGAACATGCTCTTGGCATCATTCGCCGCCATGGCCTCCCGCGTCCGCGCCATGATCTCGGCCGACATCGCTTCGATCCGCGTGAAGCTGCCGACCAGCGTCCGGCTCAGCCAGATCAGCACGGCCGTCTGGAAGGCCACGATGGCCGCGTGCAGGCACACGCGCTCCAGATCGGCGCCATGGGCGAAGATCAGGGAAGGAAAGGCGAAATTCAGGATGAGATGGTGCAGCGTGATGCTCACCGCCGCCACGACCAGCGCCCGCCAGTCACACCAGGCGATGAGCAGTGCCAGCGTGGCGAAGAAGTACATGTGCATGTCCATCTGCCAGCGGTGGCCGGCCAGCAGATAGACGAGCAGCGCGGGCTGCCCCATCAGCGCGACGGCGGAGAGATAGCGCGTCGCCGGAGCTGCGCCCTGAGACCACCATGAGAGCTGCACAGACCCCGCCAGCACGAAGACAATGGCCATGGCGGGCCATGGAGAATGCTGCGTCAGCCACGCTACCACTCCGACGACGGGCAGGTGCAGCCAGAGCAGCAGCACCAGGAACCGACCGAAGCGCTGACGCAGACGTGTAATCTCCTGCATCAGCCGCGGCCTTCCATGAGGGTGGGCGACGCGGCGAGCCCGAGGCAGCCCCGTAGCCGAATCGGGTCTACCACCAGCCATGCGCCAGCCTGGTACAGCTCCGACGAGAAGCGTGGATCGTCGGAAGAGGCGACGAGGACATTACCGAAGCCACCAGTTTCCACGATGCGGCCACCTGCCGCGACCACGAGCGAAACCGTCTCCCCCATGCTGTACCAGGGCGGTGCGATCACGGCCATCTGGCTACCCTCTTTCGGGGAGCCCAGGGTTACGGCGAAGGTCGCAAAGGCGCTGAAACCCAGCAGCAGTAAGGCAGGAAGAAAGTGCCGCAGGCGTGGCGTCGGCTCTTCCATCTCAGCCCTCCCTTTGCCTTATTACTGAAACAGGGCCTTTCCTCTCTAAGTAAACGTGAGGATCCCTATGATATTTCACCACATCACCGCAGTCACGCGTGGCGGAGCATAACCGGCACCATTGTCTGCCCGCAATTGTCATTAACAATCCATTTTGTGTAGCGGCCGATATCGCAAGACCCCGAACCTGCCCTGCACGACCCGCACTGTTCCGGCGGCGCCTCTGCACGCGCGCTGATCTCGCCCCGGCGCCCGATCCGCTGTATCCCTCCCGCCCATGTCTCTCCGCTTCGAAACCCTGCGCGGCGACGCGCTGCACCCTCTGTTGCCAGCGCTGGCGAAGCTTCGCATCTCGGTCTTCCGCGCCTGGCCCTATCTCTATGATGGCGATGAGGCTTACGAGGCCCGCTACCTCCGCACCTATGCGGATGGCAAAGGCGCGGCGGCCATCATCGCCTTCGATGGCGAGACCGCAGTGGGGGCCGCGACCTGCGAACCGATGGCGGAAACCCATGCGGCTGTCCGCGACGCATTCACGGCGGCGGGGCGGAACCCAGCGGAATACTGTTATTTCGGGGAAAGCGTTCTGCTGCCCGCCTATCGCGGCCAGGGTGCGGGCGTGCGGTTCTTCGAACTGCGCGAGGCCCATGCGCGCGCCCTGGCCCTGCCCCGGACTGCTTTCTGCGGCGTCCGCCGCTCGGATCAGGACCCGCGCAGGCCAGCCGGCTACACACCACTGGACGCCTTCTGGCGCAACCGGGGTTACGCCCCCTGCCCCGGCCTGACCTGCACACTGGACTGGCGCGAGATCGGCGCCGAGAACGAAACGCCCCATATCCTTGATTTCTGGGAACGCACCCTGCCATGACCGCCCCCCTGCGCCTTGCCCTGCTGCAATACCCGGTGGAGCGGCCGGAGAGCATCGCCGCCTTTGGTGCCAAGCTGGACCGCTGGCTGGCGGAGGCGAAGACCGGAGGCGCCGACCTTGCCGTGCTGCCGGAATATGCCTGTGTGGAACTGGGCGCCGGCCTCACCGGCTCCAACATCGCTGATGAGGCGGGCGAGTTGGCCGCCATGGTGGAAGCGGCCCCGGAGATCCTGGCCGAGATGCGGGCCGCCGCCCGCCGCGCCGGGCTGTGGCTGCTGCCCGGCACGTTGCCGGTGCGGGACGAGGATGGGCTGATCCGCAACCGTGCGCCGTTGATCGACCCGCAAGGCCGCGTCGCCACGCAGGACAAGCACGCCATGACGCGGTTCGAGCGGGAGCGCTGGGGCGTCTCCGCCGGCGCCACACCCGGCGTGTTCCGCACGCCCTGGGGGCTGATCGGCATTTCCGTCTGCTATGATTCGGAGTTCCCGAAGCATGTGCGGGCGCAGGTGGAGGCAGGCGCCTGGCTGATCCTCGCACCCTCCTGCACGGACAGCATGCACGGCTTCAACCGTGTCCGCGTCTGCGCCGCCGCTCGGGCGGTGGAGAACCAGTGCTTCGTCGCCATCACCCCCACGGTCGGCATCGCGCCCTGGTCCGCCGCGCTGGATGAAAATCGTGGCTACGCGGCCGTCTTCGGCCCCATCGACCGCGGCTTCCCGGAAGATGGCGTCCTGGCGCGTGGGGCGCTGGACATGCCGCAATGGGTATTCGCCGATCTCGACCCTGCGCGCATCGAGACGGTGCGGCGTGAGGGCGCCGTCTTCAACTATCGGGACTGGCCGAGCCGCCCCTTCGATGCGCCGCCTGTGAAGGAACCCGCATGACGCTGGTCTATCTGGTCGCGGGCGAAGCCTCCGGAGACCTGCTGGGCGCGCGGCTGATCGCGGCCCTGCGCGCCGCACGGCCAGACCTCACCTTCGCCGGTGTTGGCGGAGACCGCATGGCCGAACAAGGCTTTTCCAGCCTGTTCCCGATGCGGGAGCTGGCGGTGATGGGGCTCGCGGAAGTGCTGCCGAACATCCGCCGCCTCTCCCGCCGCCTGGACGAGACGGTCGCCGATATCATGGCGCGCCGCCCGGCCGTGGTTGTCACCATCGACAGTCCGGGCTTCGGCCTGCGCGTGGCCGCGCGGGTGCGGCCGAAGGGCTTCAGGATCCTTCACTATGTCGCGCCGCAGGTCTGGGCCTGGCGCCCGGGCCGGGTGAAGCGCATCGCGAAGGAAGTGGACCGTATCCTCGCCCTGCTGCCCTTCGAGGCGCCCTTCTTCGAGAAGGCCGGTATCCCCGTGGATTTCGTCGGCCACTCCATCCTGGAATCGGGTGCCGACAAGGGCGATGCCGTGCGCTTCCGTGCCCTGCATGGCATCGCGCCGGATGAACGTGTCGTGCTGGTCATGCCCGGCAGCCGCCGCAGCGAGGTTGGCCGCCTACTGCCCACCTTCGGGGCCGCGCTGAAACTGGCTGCCGCCCGCGTGCCGAAGCTACGACCAGTAGTGCCGCTCGCCGGACCGGTGGAGGAAACGGTGCGAGCCGCCGCCGCCGATTGGCACCCGCCGCCCATCCTCGTCCGCGACATCAGCGAGAAATACGACGCCTTCGCCGCCGCCGAGGTCGGGCTGATCAAATCCGGCACGTCGTCGCTGGAGGTGGCACTGGCCGGGGTGCCGATGGTGGTGGGCTATCGGGTCAATCCGCTGACAGCCGCCATCGTCCGGCGGCTGATCAAGGTCGAGCATGTCAGCATCGTCAACCTGCTCGCGAAACGCAGCATCATTCCTGAATTGCTGCAGCAGGATTGCACGCCGGAGAAGCTGAGCGCGGAACTGGTCCGCCTGTTGACGGACCCCGCCGCCGCGGCGGCGCAGCGCGAAGGCTTCGCCACGGTGTTCGATATGCTACGCCCGGAAGGTGGCATTCCCAGCCACGCCGCCGCGACAGCGGTACTGCGCGCGCTGGAAAGCGACGGCCCCTCAGCCGCCGCGTAACAGCGCCGCCAGCGCCGGCGACAGCCCGCCGCTCTCACGGCCAGAGAGCGGCGCCAGGCTGCCCGCTCGCGGCTTCGGCAAGTTCAGGCCCACCAGCGCCTCGGACAGCTTCACGGCGCAGGCGATGCCGTCCAGCAATGGCACGGGCGCACGCGCCTCCAGCCTCGCGGCCATGCCGGCCAGTGCCGCGCCGCCCAGCACCACGGCATCCGCCCCGCCTTCCACCAGCCGTGCAATTCCCTCCAGCACCATCGCCTCGGCCCGTGCGGGGTCCTGCACCGCCTCCGGCGGCGTCATGGCAATGCCTTCCAGCCCGGAAAGGCGAGAGGAGAGGCCATGACGGCCGATCAGCTCACGATAGGTCTCCACCCCGCCCAGGGTCAGAAGGCCAAAGCGTGCCGCCACCATGCAGGCCGTTAGGCAGGCCGCTTCCGTCATGCCCACCACCGGGCAAGGCATGAGTTGCCGGGCGGCCTCCAGCGCCGTGTCATGGCTGACGGCCAGCACCACCGCCTGCACCTGGCCCGCATGCTCCGCCAGCAGCTCCAGCAAGGCATGCCCGGCGATGACATTCTCCGCCCGCGAGGAAATCACCGCCGGGCCGAAGCGCGGCGTGGCGGCGAGGATCTCGGTGCCCGGCGCGGCGGCGGCACGGGCGGCCCCGGCGCAGAGCTGCGTGATGGCCTCTGTGGTGTTGGCGTTGGCAACCAGGATGCGCATCATTCCCCCAGCATGGCGAAGGCGCCTTCGGAGAGGCGTGAATCTCCCGGCACCCGGAGCGCCAGCATCTCCAGCCCCGGCACCCGTGAAGCCCAGACGAGAAACGGGTTCACGCACAGCACATCGCCTGGCCGCAGCGGAAGAGAGAGGGCAAGGCCGGGCGCCGCCATGGCCGCCTCCAGCGCCGCCAGCGCCGCCGGCGGCACCGCACGGGCCAGGGCCGCGCGATCCAGCCACGCCGAAAAAACCCCGCCGCTGACAGCAAAGACCGGGATATCGCGGTCCTCCCCGTAGGGCAGCGGGCGGTACAGCACCTCCAACGCCGCGCGGTCGGCCTTCAGCAGCGCATTGTGCACAGCGGCGGCGGAGTACAGCGTCATGCTGGCCGATTCACGGCACAGCAGCAGTAGAATATCAGCCGGGACGGTAAGAATATCTCCTTCGCCTAACTGCATTCTCACCCTATGCCCCAGCCGGTCGCCAAGGGCGGCCAGCACGGCCTGCGTATCCTGCTGCGCCGGCAGGCCTCGCAGCAGCGCGAATCCCTGGCCATGCGTCAGCCGCTCCACCACGCGGGACAGCAACGGGTCCAGCACGGGCCGCCCGGCACCGGGCGACGCCAGGATTTCGGCAGCCGCCTCGGCCCCCACCGGCACCATCCAGTCCGCGGGGGAAAGGGCGTCGGCAGTCCAGGACTGGGGGCCGCTCTGCGGGGCGATACGGCGAGGCGGGTTCGTGTCTGTCATCGCGGCAAAGATAGCAGCCGGGCTCACGCGCCGTCAGCTACGGGCGTGTGACACCTCTTGCCGCATGCGGGAAGCCGTCGCAGGCTGCCGCCTGACCAAAATACAGGAGGCAACAGGTATGGACGCTCCGACGTCTGACATCTCCCCGAACGCGGAACGGGCACTCGCCCTGCCCTTCAAGGCAGAGGACCTGCTGGCCGCCATGCGTCCCTGGGTAGAGCAGGAGAGCCCGACCTTCGACGCCTCCGCCGTCAACGCCATGATGTCGCTGGCCATGCGGGACCTGGCCGTGGTGGGCGCGAAGGTGGAGCGCATCCCGGGCCGGATGGGCCTGGGCGATTGCGTCCGTGCTCGCTTCGCGCCGCCGGGCGCGCCGGAAGGCGGCACGCTGGTCCTCGCGCATCTGGACACGGTGCACCCCGTCGGCACGCTGGCGAAGGGCCTGCCCTTCCGCGTGGAAGGCGACCGCGCCTTCGGCCCCGGCCTGTACGACATGAAGGGCGGCACCATGCTGGCGGTGCAGGCGCTTGCTGCGCTGGCCAAGGCCGGCATTCCCACCAGCCGCCCGGTGACGGTGCTGCTGACCAGCGACGAGGAAATCGGCAGCCCCTCCACGCGGGACCTGATCGAGGCCGAGGCCGCGCGCCACCAGGTGGTTCTCGTGCCGGAGCCCGGCAAGGGAAACCACAATGTGGTCACCGGCCGCTATGCCATCGCGCGGTTCAACCTGCGCACCACCGGCAAGCCCAGCCATGCCGGCGCCCAGCTTTCCGCCGGCCGCAGCGCGGTGAAGGAAATGGCGCGGCGGCTGATCGCCATTGAGGACATGACCAGCGAGGCCTGCACCTATTCGGTCGGCGTCTTCCATGGCGGCCAGTGGGTCAACTGCGTCCCCACCTATTGCGATGCCGAGGCCCTCACCATGGCCAAGCGCCAGCCGGACCTCGATGCGGCGGTGGAGAAGATGCTGGCGATGAACGACACCAGCGGCGAGGTGCAGTTCGCCGTGAAGCGCGGCGTTACCCGGCCGGTGTGGGAGCCGGATGCGGCGGTGATGGAGCTCTACGGCCTCGCCCGTCGCCTCGGCGGCAAGCTGGGGCTGGAGATCGGCCATGAGAGCGCCGGCGGCGGCTCGGACGGCAATTTCACCGGCGCCATGGGCATTCCGACCCTGGATGGCCTTGGCGTGCTGGGCGGCAACGCCCACACGCTGGTGGAGCATGTGATGATGGATAGCCTCGTGCCCCGCGCCCGCCTGATGGCGGCGCTGCTGGCGAGCGTCTGAGAGAATTGCGGCCGGGGCATGGCTCCGGCCGCCTTTTCATCCCGCCGCCGGCCGCTCTCGCAGCCCCAGCGCCACCGGCACGGCGATAGCGCAGAGCATCGCCATCACCCAGAATATTCCGCCGCCCCAGGCTGCGTAGAGTGGCCCGCAGGCGAGCGTCAGCAGCCCCGTGGTCAGGCCAACGCCCAGGCTGGCGTGGAGGGACTGCGCGGTCGCCGCCTGGCCCGGCGGCACGAGCGCCAGCAGCAGTCGCATTGAGGCCAGATACTGCGCGCCAAAGGTCAGCCCGTGCAGCAATTGCGCGAAGGCCAGCGCCGGCAGCCATACCGTACTGCCCAGCAATCCCCAGCGCAGCACCCCCGCCATGGCCGCCACCAGAGAGAGCCCCCGCAGCCCCAGCCGCTCCACCAGCGCGTGGCCGAAGGTAAAGAGCGCGATCTCCGCGACCACGCCACCCGCCCAGAGCACGCCAATGGTGAAAGGAGAGTGCCCCGCCGCCGTCCAGTGGATGGCGCCGAAGGTATAAAGCGCCGCGTGGCTCCCCTGCACCAGGGCCGAGACAAGGATCAGCCGCCGGATGCCAGGCAAGGCCAGCACGGCACGGAAGCTCCCCGGCCGCGACACGCGCACCTCCCCAGTGGGCTTCAGCATGACGGTCGCCAGCGCCGCCAGTGCGAGCATGCCCGCCATCAACAGGGGCACCATGTCGTAGCCCAGCCGCCCCACCAGCCAGCCCGCCAGGGCGGAGGCGAGGATGAAGGTCGCGGAGCCTGCGGCTCTCACCCGGCCATAGTCGAACAGGCCATGCCGTGCGGCGGCGAGCGTGACCGTCTCGCTCAGCGGCACGAGCGGCGCCAGCACGGTGCTGTAGAGCAACTGGGCCAGCAGCAGCCCCGCCACGCCGGCCGCCAGCAGGAAGCCGCCCGCCGCGAGTGCTGAGGCGGCGGCGGCCCCGGCCAGCAGCCACCGCGGGTCGTTCAGAGAGTCGGCCAACCGCCCCGCCATCGGGCCGACCAGAAGCCGCACGGCGGAACCCAGAGCCAGCGCCACCGAGACCTCCCCAGGCTCCAGCCCGCGCGCCGTCAGGAAGGCCGGCAGGAAGGGTTGGGAAATGCCCAGCGCGGCGTAGGCTGCCCCCAGAAGGGCGGCATGGCGCAGGGCGTGGGACATGGCGGTGGAAGGTGCAGGCATGAGCCTGACCAGCCTGCCCGAGCCTCGGCGCCGCCGCCAGGGGCAGCCTCAGCTATTATGACACCGGCATAAAGCCAGTTCGCGGCGGGGTTTTGGGCCCCCTCGCCATGTCCTGGCGCATACGCCCCGTTGCCAAGCACCCCCCATTGGCGCCACACACTGGCTGCGATGTCAGCCTTCGTCTCCACGAACTCGTCTGCCACCATGTTTCCGGCCCGGGTTAAGGCCATCCTGGGTCCGACCAATACCGGCAAGACCCACTTGGCTATTACCCGGATGCTGGCGCATGCCTCGGGCATCATCGGCTTCCCGCTGCGCCTGCTGGCGCGCGAGAATTACGACCGGATGGTGGCCGCCAAGGGCGCCCGTTACGTCGCGCTGATCACCGGCGAGGAAAAGATCGTCCCGCCCGAGGCCAAATGGTTCGCCTGCACGGTCGAGGCCATGCCGCTGGACCGGAAGGCCGAGTTCGTGGCGGTGGACGAGATCCAGCTCTGCGCGGACCCTGACCGCGGCCACATCTTCACGGACCGGTTGCTGCACGCGCGCGGCCTGGTGGAGACCATGTTCCTGGGCGCGGAGACCATCCGCCCCCTGTTGCAGCGGCTGGTGCCCCAGGCGGAGATCGAGACGCGCCCGCGCCTCTCCCAGCTGGAATATGCCGGCCCCGCCAAGCTGACCCGCCTGCCGCCGCGCAGCGCCGTCGTCGCCTTCTCCGCCGGCGAGGTCTATGCGATCGCGGAGGCCATCCGCCGCCGCCGGGGTGGCTGCGCCGTGGTCATGGGCCGTCTCTCGCCGCGCACCCGCAATGCCCAGGTGGCGCTCTACCAGAACCGGGAAGTGGACTTCCTGGTGGCGACCGACGCCATCGGCATGGGGCTGAACATGGATGTGGACCATGTCGCCTTCGCCTCCCTGCAGAAATTCGATGGCCACCGCCCCCGCCCGTTGACGGCGCAGGAGGCCGCGCAGATCGCCGGCCGCGCCGGGCGCGGCATGCGGGATGGCAGCTTCGGCGTGACAGCCGATTGCCCGCCCCTGCCGGATGAAATGGTCGGCAAGATCGAGGGCCACCAGTTCGAGGCGCTGACCACCCTGGCCTGGCGCAATTCCGATCTCGACATGTCCAGCATCGACGGGCTGCTGGACAGCCTGGGCCGCGCGCCCGGCCAGCCCGGCCTCTCGCGCGGCAATGATGCGACGGACCACATCACGCTCGAGGCTCTTTCCCGCGACCAGGCGGTCCGGAAGCTCGCCGGCTCCCGCGCCCGCGTGCGCCTGTTGTGGGAAGCCTGCCAGATTCCCGACTTCCGCAAGCTCGCGGATGACAGCCACACCAAGTTCGCCGCCAAGATCTTTGCCCATCTGGCTGAGGACGGCGCCTTGCCGAACGACTGGGTGGCCAGCCAGATTGCCCAACTGGGTAATATCGAGGGCGACCTCGATACTTTAATGTCGCGTCTCTCAGCCATCCGGGTGTGGTCCTACGTGGCCGCCCGGTCTGACTGGGTCCGTGATGCTACTCGTTTTCAGTCCGAGGCCAGGGCGGCCGAGGACGCCGTTTCCGACGCGCTGCATGAGCGCCTGACCGCCCGTTTCGTCGATCGCCGCGCGGCTCATCTGATCCGCCGGCTAGACGAAACGGAGGAAGAGCTGCTGTCCGCCGTCAATCGTAAGGGAGAGGTGGTAGTGGAAGGCCATCCCGTCGGTCATGTCAGTGGCTTTGTTTTCGAGCCGGACCCGTCAGCCGCCAATGAGGACGAGCGCAAGCTGGTCCTGCGCGCTGCCCGCCGTGCGCTGGTGGGCGAGATGCCCCGCCGCGTGGATGCGCTGGAAGCGGCGAAGGACGAGGAATTCGCCCTGACCCCGACCCACCGCATCACCTGGGAAGGCGCGGAGATCGCCCGGCTGAAATCCGGCCCCACGCCGGACAAGCCCCAGGTGGACGTGCTGCCCAGCGAGTTCCTGGATGGTGCCCAGCGTGAGCGTATCCGCGCCCGCCTCGCCACCTGGCTCGAGGCGCTGATCGCCCGTGAGTTCGCGCCCCTCACCGCCGTCGAGGAAAAGGCGGCCGAGGACAACACGCTGCGGGGCCCAGCCTTCCGCCTGCGGGAGTTCCTGGGCCTCGTGCCCGGCGGCACGGAGGGCGAGGTCAACCCGGAACTGCGGCAGAAGCTGAAGGCCATCGGCATCCGTGCCGGCCGCTTCGCCCTGTACCTGCCGGAAGTGCTGAAGCCGAAGCCCATGGCGCTGCGCGCGCAGCTCTGGGCGCTGAAGGCCGACTGCGCGGTGCCGACGGTTCCGGGCGGTGGCCTTGTCTCTATCCAGCCGCCGGAAGGCTGGCCGCGTGGCTTCGCCGCCACCATGGGCTGGGTGCAGGCTGGCCCCGTGCTGCTGCGCCTGGACGTGGCGGAGCGCGTGGCCGGCGAACTGGGCCACCTGACCCGCCGCACCCCCGCCATGCTGCCGCCGGATGTGGCCAGCCGCCTGGGCGTGAAGGCCGACGTGCTGCCGGCCGTGCTGGCGACGCTGGGCTTCCGCCTGCTGCCGGTGGAACCGCTGGCGGAAGACGCCTTCGGTCCGCCAAGCCCGACCATGGTGAGCGCCCGCCGTGAAGACCGGCATCGCCCGCGCCATCATGGCCGCCCGCAGCGGGACCGCCGCCCGCAGCCGGCGGCTGCGCCGCAGGAGGGCGAGGCCGCTGCCGA
>JH599918.1 GCA_000245075.1 Acetobacteraceae bacterium AT-5844 | reverse complement strand
GGCCGCGCGCAGGGGGCGGCGGCTGCGCGGGCGGCCCGCCATGGCGGGGGGCGGGGCATGAGCGCGGGCATACAGGCGGCGGCGGACCCTGCGGCCTTGCAGGCGCAGGTTTCGGGCAGCTCCTTCTACACCGCCATGCGGCTGATGCCGAAGGCGGAGCGGGCGGCGATGTTCGCCATTTACGCCTTCTGCCGGCTGGTGGACGACATCGCCGATGATGGCACGCGGCCGCGCTCGGCCCGCGCCGAGGAATTGCGGCAATGGCGCGCCGATCTCGCCGCGCTGTACGAGAACCGGCCGGCCGGCCGGGCCGCCTTCCTGGCCGATGCGGTGCGCGATTTCGGGCTGCGGCAGGCGGATTTCCTGGCAGTGGTGGATGGCATGGCGATGGATGTCGAGGCCGATATCCGCGCCCCGGACCGCGCCACGCTCGATCTCTATTGCGACCGTGTGGCAAGCGCGGTGGGCCGCCTTTCCACCTGCGTCTTCGGCATGGAGGAAAGGCCGGGCCACAGGCTGGCGCATGAGCTGGGGCGCGCTTTGCAGCTCACGAACATTCTGCGCGACCTGGACGAGGATGCCGGGATCGGCCGCCTCTATTTGCCGCGTGAGGCGCTGGAGACGGCGGGCATCACCGCCTCCGACCCCGCCAGCGTCATCGCCGATCCGCGGGTGGATCAGGTGGCGCGGGGGCTGGCAGCGGATGCGGCGGCGCATTTCGCGGCGGCGCATGAGGTGATGCGCGCACGGCCGCGCGGGCGGCTCTTCGCGCCCCGCCTGATGGGCGCCGTGTATGAAAGCCTGCTACGGGACATGCTGGCCCAGGGCTGGGCGCCGCCGCGCCGCCGCGTGCGCATCGGCAAGCCGCGCCTGCTGTGGATCGTGGCCCGCTGCGGCCTGGGCGGATGACGCGCGCACCGCGCATCCATGTGGTGGGGGCGGGGCTCTCCGGCCTCTCCGCCGCCGTGACGCTGGCGGGGCGTGGGCTGAAGGTCATTCTCTCCGAGGCCGCGCCGCAGGCGGGTGGGCGCTGCCGCTCCTACCACGATGCCCGGCTGGGGATGGTGATCGACAACGGCAACCATCTTGTCCTCTCCGGCAATGTCGCCGTGCAGCGCTATCTGCGCGCCATCGGCGCCGAGGACCGGCTGGCCGGCCCGCCTCATGCTGAGTTCCCCTTCCTCGACCTGCGCGACGGCACGCGCTGGACGCTGCGCCCGAATGACGGTGTGGTGCCCTGGTGGGTGCTCTCCGCCGCGCGGCGGGTGCCAGGCACGGCGTTGCGCGACTATGCCGCCCTGGCGCGGCTGGCGCGGCGCCACCCTGGCAAGCGGATCGACGAAGTGCTGCCCTGCCAGGGACCGCTCTGGGAGCGGCTGTTGCGGCCCGTGCTCGTCTCCGTGCTCAACACGGCGCCGGAGGAAGGATCGGCCGAGCTGGCGGGCGCGGTGATGCGGGAGAGCCTGGCGCGCGGTGGCGCCGCCAGCCGCCCGCTGGTGGCGACGCCCAGCCTGGATGCCGCCTTCATCGAGCCCGCGCTGGCCTATCTGCGCGGCGCGGGCGCCGAGATCCGCATGGGCCGCAGGCTGCGCGGGCTGGAGATCGACGGGGACCGTGTCGCCGCGCTGGATTTCGCCGATGGCGCGGAGCCGCTCGGCGCGCAGGATCGTGCCATTCTCGCCCTGCCGCCCTGGGTAGTGGCGCCGATGCTGCCGGGGCTGGCGGTGCCCGATTCCTTCCGCGCCATCGTCAACGCGCATTTCCGGCTGGCGCCGCCGCCGGGGACGCCGCCCATCACCGGCGTGGTAGGCGGCGTGGCGGATTGGGTCTTCGCTTTCGCCGACCGCGTCTCCGTCACCATCAGCGCCGCCGATCACTTGTTGGAGCGCGACCCGGATGCCCTGCTGGCCACGTTGTGGGAGGAGGTGGCGGTGGCGCTGAACCTGCCGCCGGAGCCGTCCCCTGGGCGAATCGTCAAGGAAAAACGGGCGACTTTCGCAGCCACGCCCGAGCAGGATATGCGCCGGCCCCCGGGCCGCACGGCCTTCGCCAACCTGGCCCTGGCCGGGGATTGGACGGCGACGGGCCTTCCGGCCACCATCGAGGGCGCGTTGCGCTCCGGCGAGACGGCGGCGGCGCTTGCGCTCTCCGGCCTTCTCGTTGCACAAAATCCCCTGTGATGAACGATGCCTTTTCCTTCCAGGCAAGCCCGGCCACGCCGGTCTCGCCGGATGGTGTCGAGGACGCCATCCACCATGCCACCGCCGCGCTGGGGCGCTACCAGCGTGAGGACGGGCATTGGGTGTTCGAGCTGGAGGCGGATGCCACCATCCCCGCCGAATACGTGCTGCTGCGCCATTATCTCGGTGAGCCCGATGACCTGACGCTGGAGCGGAAGATCGGCAATTATCTGCGCCGTATCCAGGGCGCGCATGGGGGATGGCCGCTCTTTCATGGCGGAGCCTTCGATATCAGCGCTTCGGTGAAGGCCTATTTCTGCCTGAAGATGATCGGCGACGATCCGGACGCGCCGCATATGGTGCGCGCGCGGGAGGCCATTCTCGCCCAGGGCGGCGCCGCGCGCTGCAACGTCTTCACGCGGATCCTGCTGGCGCAGTTCGGGGAGCTGCCCTGGTCTGCCGTGCCGGCCATGCCGGTGGAGATGATTCTGCTTCCCCGCTGGTTTCCGGTGCATCTTTCCAAGATGTCCTATTGGGCGCGCACCGTCATCGTGCCGCTGCTGGTGTTGCAGGCCGTGAAGCGGCGCGCGCGCAACCCGCGCGGCATCGGCGTGCAGGAGTTGTTCCGCCCTGGCGTGCGTGTCGGTACGCCGCTCACGCATCAGCGCCGTGGCTGGGCGGCGTTCTTCAATGGTTTGGATGTGGTGCTCCAGAAGGTGGAACCGCTCTGGCCGCGCGGGCAGAGGCAGCAGGCCATCGCCCGCTGTGAAGCCTTCGTCACGGAGCGGCTGAATGGCGAGGATGGGCTGGGTGCCATCTACCCCGCCATCGCCAACAGCGTGATGATGTATGACGCGCTGGGCCATGGCCCGGAGCACCCTGGCCGCGCCATCGCCCGACAGGCGATCGAGAAGTTGCTTGTGGTGGGCGAGGACGAAGCCTACTGCCAGCCCTGCGTTTCCCCGGTATGGGACACCGCCCTGGCCAGCCACGCGATGCTGGAGGTGGGCGGGGAGGCGGCCGGCGCCGCCCTGCGCGGCCTGGAATGGCTACGCCCGAGGCAGGAGCTGGAGGTGAAGGGCGACTGGGCCGAGACGCGGCCCGATGTGCGCCCCGGCGGCTGGGCCTTCCAGTACCGCAACGCGCATTACCCTGATCTCGACGACACCGCCGTCGTGGTGATGGCGATGGACCGCGCCCGCTACCAGTTCGGTGCCGGCGGCGGGTACGACATCGCCATCGACCGTGGCGCCGAATGGGTGGTTGGGCTGCAAAGCACGAATGGCGGCTGGGGCGCCTTCGATGTCGATAACAACCACGATTTTCTCAACAACATTCCCTTCGCCGACCATGGCGCGTTGCTGGACCCGCCCACGGCGGATGTCAGCGCGCGGTGCGTCAGCATGCTGGCGCAGCTCGGGCGGACGGATACGCCCGAGATGCGGCGCGCGCTGGACTATCTGGAGCGCGAGCAGGAGAAGGATGGCAGCTGGTTCGGCCGCTGGGGCGTGAACTACGTCTACGGCACCTGGTCCGCGCTCTGCGCGCTGAATGCCGCTGGCTTCGATGCCACGCGCCCCAGCATGCGCCGGGGTGCGGACTGGTTGCTCTCCATCCAGAATGAAGATGGCGGCTGGGGCGAGGATTGCGACAGCTACAAGCTGGACTACCGGGGCTACGAGCCCGCGCCCTCCACCGCATCCCAGACCGCCTGGGCGCTGCTGGGGCTGATGGCGGCGGGCGAGGTGGATAACCCGGCCGTGGCGCGCGGCATCGAATGGCTGCGGCGGATGCAGGGAGAGGACGGGCTCTGGCCGCAGGAGGCCTATACGGGCGGCGGCTTCCCGCGCATTTTCTACCTGCGCTACCACGGATACCCGAAGTTCTTCCCGCTCTGGGCGCTGGCGCGCTACCGCAACCTGCGCGCCGGCAATGCGCGGCATGTGAGCCACGGGATGTGACCATCCTGGCTGTGACGGGGCTGCGGCGGGAACAACGCATCCTGTCCGCCCCTGGCATCGAGGTGCTCGCGGGTGGTGGCGATGCCGCGCGGCTGGCGACCCTGCTGGAAGCCCGTGCGGGAGAGGCGGAAGGCATCATCAGCATCGGCATCGCGGGCGCGCTGGCCCCCGGATTGCAGCCGGGGGACTGGATCGTTGCCTCCGCCGTGCGGGATGGGGAGGACATCTGGCCCACGGACCCGGCATGGCGCGCCCGCCTCGCGGCCCTGCTGCCCGGCGCCAGGGAAGGCGTGCAACTTGGCCGTGACGCCATGGTGTCGAGTGCCGCGGAAAAGGCGGCGCTGCATCAGGCCACGGGGGCCATTGGCGTCGATATGGAATCACATCTGGCGGCGCGCGCGGCGGGGCGGCATGGCGCGCGCTTCGCCGTCGCACGCGTAGTTTCGGATGCTGCGGACAGGGATCTTCCCGTCGCGGCCCAGCGCGGCATGCGGCCGGATGGCGGGGTGGACATCCCCGCCGTGCTGCGCGCCCTGGCGGCCGATCCGCGCCAGCTTCCGGCGCTGATCCGCACCGGGTGGGAGGCTGAAAAAGCCTTCCGCGCCCTACTCGGCGGCCACGACCGGCTCGGGGCCCGGCTTGCCGCTCCCGGTGCGGGTGATGCGGGGCTTGTGTGACCCCGAAGGGTGCTTGGCGGCGCGGATTTCCCCCAGTTTCTTCTCCACATGGCCGGAGAAGACGAATTCGGCGGGGCGCTGGTTATCCAGCGGAATGTCCTTCGCCATCGCGCCGTCCGTCCGCACGCCTTTCAGCGTGATGGCCAGCGCCTTCAGCGGGTGGCGCATCATGTCGTCCACCGCCGAGGCCTCGAAGCCGGAATGCACCATGCAGTCCGCGCACTTCTCGTAGTTGCCGACGCCGTACTTATCCCACTCGGTGTCGTTCATCAGCTCGTCGAAGGTCTTGGCGTAGCCTTCCCCCAGCAGGTAGCAGGGCTTCTGCCAGCCGAAGACCGTGCGCGTCGGGTTGCCCCAGGGCGTGCAGTGATAGGTCTCGTTCCCCGCGAGGAAGTTCAGGAACATGCGGGACTGGGTGAAGGGCCAGTTCCTTCCGCCGCGCCCGCGCGCGAGGATGCCGCGGAACAGCTCCTTCGTCTTGGTGCGGTTCAGGAAGTGCTGCTGGTCCGGCGCCCGCTCATAGGCATAGCCGGGGGAGACGGTGATGCCGTTCAGCCCGAGCGTCTTCATCTCGTCGAAGAAGGCGGCGGTCTGCGCCGGGTCCGCGTCGTTGAACAGGGTGCAGTTGATGGAAACCTGGAAGCCCTTGGACTTGGCGAGCTTGATGGCTTCCACCGCCTTGTCGTAGACGCCCGTCTGGCAGACGGATTTGTCGTGCATCGCCTGGTTGCCGTCCAGGTGGATGGACCAGGTGAAGGCCGGGCTCGGCTTGTAGTCGTCGATCTTCTTGGTGAGCAGCAGGGCGTTCGTGCAGAGGATGACGAACTTCTTGCGCTGCAGGTAGCCCTGGACGATCTCCGGCATCTCCTTGTGCAGGAGCGGCTCGCCGCCCGCGATGGAGACGACGGGCGCGCCGCATTCGTCGATGGCGGCCATGCACTCGTCGAAGGAGAGGCGCTGGTTCAGGATTTCGTTCGGGTAATCGATCTTACCGCAGCCGGCACAGGCCAGATTGCAGCGGAACAGCGGCTCCAGCATCAGCACAAGCGGGAAGCGCTTGCGGCCGGAGAGCTTCTGACGGACGAGATAGGCGCCGATCCGGGCCGCCTGCCCAAGGGGAATTCCCAAAGTCGCGCTCCTTCACTCGGCCGGCTGGGCGACCGTGCCGCTGGACGGATTCCGAAGCTCCTGAGGCAGGCGGAATTCGACATCCTCGCGGATACCATTCATCTGGGTGACCTCGATATCGGCGTGGCGCCGCAGCGCCGCGATCACGTCGAGGATCAACTCTTCGGGCGCGGAGGCGCCGGCGGTCAGCCCCACTGTCTGCACACCCTGCAGCCAAGCGGGATCGATCTCGCTGCCATCGGCGATGAGATAGCTCGGAAGCCCGCGCTCCACGCCGATCTCGCGCAGGCGGTTGGAGTTGGAGCTGTTGCGCCCGCCTACCACCAGCAGCAGTTCCACCACATCGCACAATTCGCGCACGGCGGTTTGCCGGTGCTGGGTGGCGTAGCAGATGTCGGAGAGGTCAGGCCCTTCCAGGTTGACGAACCGTGCCCGCAGGGCGGCGATGATGCCCCGCGTGTCGTCCACGCTCAGCGTGGTCTGGGTGACATAGGCGACAGGCGCGTCGTCCGGCAGGTCGATGGCGGCGACATCCTCGGCGGTCGAGACGAGATGGACCTTGGCGTCGATCTGCCCGATGGTGCCCTCGACCTCCGGGTGCCCGGCATGGCCGATCAGCACCAGCGCCTTGCCGCGCGCGACATAGCGCTTTCCCTGCACGTGAACCTTAGAGACGAGCGGGCAGGTGGCATCGAGCACCGGCAGCCCGCGCTCCGCCGCCTCGTCCACCACGGAGCGGGCGACGCCATGGGCGCTGAAGATGGTGACCGCGCCGTCCGGGATCTCGGAGAGCGACTCCACGAAGACCGCGCCCTGCCGCTTCAGCTTTTCCACGACATGGCGGTTATGCACGATTTCGTGACGGACATAGACCGGGGCCCCGAACTTCGCGAGCGACTGCTCGACGATTTCGATGGCCCGCACGACGCCAGCGCAGAAGCCGCGGGGCTGTGCCAAAAGAACCTTCATGCAGGTCAGTTCTCCGTCATAGCCAGTTATCGCCAGGATCGGGTGGTCTCAGCCGGCAGCAGGTAGCAAGCGGCGAAGCGGTCCAAGCGGGCCATGACTTCGCGAACAGAGGGGTGGATACGGCTGGCAGAGCCGGATCCCGATCCGCAGGATGCAAGACAGTCCGGCGACGATAGTCCGGCAATGGCGCGCCGGATGCAAGCATTCGCCTGTCCGGGGCCACCCAACGGAACACGTTGCGTGGCGGCCCGGACCTAACGATAACAGAACTGCAAAGAAGGGATACTCATGGCGCAATGATTCCCGACAATGACGAGCCATTGACCAGCCCCAAGGTTGCCAAGGCCGACCAGACCGCCCGCTACTGGACCTTCGACATCCCGGGGCCCATCCGCATCGGCAGCCCCGAGCACATGGCGATGTTTGCCCGGATGCTGCTGGAAACCCACAATCCCTACAAGCCGCGCGTGCTGGATTGGCCGAAGCTGGACCCGGAGGCACATGCCCGGCTCACCGGCCTGCCGATCTGGGATATCGCGGTGCAGACCGAGGGCCGCGCTTCGCTCCGCGTGCTCGATTACGCCGCCACCATCACCGACCCGCTGCTGCACGAAGCCATGGTGATGGACGGCAATGAGGAGGCACGACACAAGAAAGTGTTGTCCAACCTCGTGGAAGCCTATGGGGTGATACTGGAGCCGGAGCCCGAATATACGGGGTTCCGCGATGTCGAATGGGGCTGGATGCGCACCGGCTACAGCGAGTGCATCGACAGCTTCTTCGCCTTCGGGCTGTTCGAGGCCGCCCGGCGCTCCGGCTACTTTCCGCCGGACCTGGTGGATACTTTCGAGCCTGTCATCCAGGAGGAAGCCCGGCACATCCTGTTCTTCGCCAACTGGATCGCCTGGCGGCGCCGGCAATTGCCCTGGTGGAAGCGGCCATTTTTCTTTGTGCGCACCAGCGCCATCTGGGTCATCCTGTTCTGGGAGCGGCTGGTGATGGCCCGGGGCATGGGTGGCTCGGCCAAGGACACCAACTTCACCGCCTCCTCCGACTCGATCGGCGTCAGCATGAGCGCGGCGGAGCTGATCGATATCTGCCTCGTCGAGAATGAGCGGCGGATGGCGGGCTACGACTCCCGCCTGCTGCGGCCCACCACCGTGCCCTCCCTCATCCGCTTCGCCCGCCGCTTCATGGGCGGGCCGAAGCCCGCGGCGGCGCAGGCTGGCGGAGGCGTGGCGTGAGCGCGGATACCATCATCCACCGCGTCGTCCGCCCGGCAGTCCGGCTGGTGGCACCAAGCGGCATCACGCCCAACACCATCACCACCCTGCGGCTGGCCACGGGCATCGCGGCGGCAGTGGCCTTCGCGGTGGGGGATGCCGGCTGGCTGGCCATCGGCGCCGCCATCTTCCTGCTCTCCATGCTGCTGGACCGGGCGGATGGCGAGCTGGCGCGGCAGACAGGCCAGTCCAGCGTCGCCGGGCACCGGTATGACCTGGCGAGCGACTGCTTCTCCAACATCATCGCCTTCATTGGCCTCGGCATCGGCCAGATGGCGGCGCTGGGGCTGCTGGGCCCGGCGCTGGGCGTGGCGGCGGGGCTCGCCGTGGGGGCGCTGTTCTGGCAGCTTCACATCCTGCGGATCGGGGAGCTGCGGGGCTACAGGCTGGCGCCCGGCATTCTGGTGGACCCGGATGACCTGCTGATCTTCGTGCCCATCCTCATCTGGACCGGGGCCACGGTGCCGATGCTGTTCGCGGCGGCCATCATCACCCCCGCCGCCGCCCTGTGGCTGGCCATCGCGGGTTCCCGCCAGGGCGCCGCGAAGCCAGAGAGGCGAGAGACGCGCTCAGCGCCATAGGGCGCCGAGCACCTCCTCCATCGCCGCCAGCAGGCGCCTGAAGTCGGCTTCGTCGAGGGCGCCGATGCAGCCGATGCGGAAGGTCTCCGCCTCCGTCAGCTTGCCCGGGTAGATCAGGAAGCCGCGCTCGGCCAGGGCGTCATAGAAGGGGCGGAAGGCCAGGGCAGGGGATTGCGGCAGGCGGAAGGTGGCGATGATGGGGGCCTGCACCGCCCGGTCCAGGTAAAGCTCGAAGCCGAGCCGCGCCATGCCTTC
Source organism: Acetobacteraceae bacterium AT-5844 (assembly GCA_000245075.1). Lineage (GTDB taxonomy): Bacteria > Pseudomonadota > Alphaproteobacteria > Acetobacterales > Acetobacteraceae > Pseudoroseomonas. The sequence goes on along the minus strand of JH599918.1, from coordinate 5,810 downwards.
GGTGAGTGTCTCCAGGTTGCGGCGGTAGCGCGCGAGGCGTGCCGGCGGGCCGCCCTCGGCCTCCAGGCGCCGCAGGGCTTCCACCAGCGCGGCCACCACCTGCACCGGCGGGGTGAAGCGCCATTGCCCATCCTTCTCGAAGCCGCGCCATTGCGCGTGCAGGTCCAGGCTGGTGGAGGGGCTGCGACCTTCCGCCGCCGCCAACGCCGCCGTCTCGATCAGCGCGAAGCCGATGCCCGGTACGCCCTCCAGGCATTTGTTGGAGGAAGCCATTAACGCGGTGATGGGCACCGCCCGCAGGTTTATGGGCAGGGCGCCGAAGCTGCTCATGGCATCCAGCAGGAAGGGGCGGCCCGCCGCCGCCACGACCGCCGCGATCTCCTGCAGGGGGTTGAGGATGCCCGTCGTGGTCTCGCAATGGACCAGCGCCACATGGGTGATGGCGGAGTCGGCCCGTAGCGCCTCAGCCACCCGGCCCGGTTCCACCACCTCGGCTTCCGGCCAGCGCAGGGCCTCCGCCGCGCGGCCCATCCGGCGGGCGATGGAGACCATGCGCTCGCCATAGGCGCCGTTGGCCAGCACCAGCAGCTTGCCCTCCGGGGGCAGGAGGGTGGCGAGCGTGGCCTCGACCACGAAGGTGCCGGAGCCCTGCAACGGCACCGCGGCATGGCTGCCCTCGCCTTGCGCGACCTGCAACAGGCGGCGGCGCATCTCGGCGGTGAGGGCGATGAAGCCGGCATCGCGCGAGCCCCAGTCCCGCAGCATGGCCTGGCGCGTCGCCGGGTGGGTCGTCAGCGGGCCCGGAGTCAACAGGATGGGGGTCAGCAGGATGGGGCTATCGGTCATGGCTGACTTCCATGTTGCCTCCTGGCTTCGGCCTGGCCGTGGCGCCCCAGCGCCAGGCGATGAGGCCAGGGACGCCGAGCAGGATATCCCGCAGCCGGCGGATGAGGACGATGGCGATGGCCTTGTCCGGCGGAATGCCGAACAGGGCGCAGATGAGGACATACCCGCCTTCCTGCACCCCCAGCGCACCGGGGATGAAGAAGCCGGCGCTGCGAACGGCCTGGCCCAGGCTTTCGATGACCAGCGCTTCGGCGAGGGTGGCCTGCACACCCAGGGCGTGCAGGGCGGCCCAGGTTTCCAGCACGCCCAGCAGCCAGGAGAGGAAATGCCATCCCCCGCTGCGCCAGAAGCGTGCGGGCTCGCGGTAGAGGCGCACCACCGTCTCGTGCAGGCCGGACAGTTCCCCCAGGGAGTTCCAGCCCAGCCGCGCGGCCAGCTTCGGCAGCATGGTCTCCACCAGCCGGAACAGGCCCCAGCGCTGCGCGGCCATGAACACGCCGGTGATGCCCGCGCCCAGCACGGTGCCGATGATGGCCCAGCGCAGCGTGTCGTCGCTGCCCGCATGCGGGATGAGCAGCAACACGGCGAGCCCGAGCAGGGAAAACACGATCTGCGAGGCCATCTCGGTGCCGAGATCGGCGGCCACGCTCGCGATGACGCGCAACTGGGCCACGCCCTTGCGGGCCAGGAGCTGCGCGCGCACCAGCTCGCCCACCGCCTGCACCACGGGCAGTAGCGCGTTGGTGGCGCCGCGGATCCAGCGCATCCGCGCCAGGGCCAGCAGCCCCGGGCGGCGCGGGTCGTCGATCAGCGGCGCCCAGGCCTGGGCGGAGGCGAAGATCTGCGTGACATGCAGCGCCACCACCAGCGGCATCCACCAGCCCGCTTGCAGCAGGAGGCGGCTGATGCTGGCGGGGTCATTGGTGGCGATCAGCGCGATGGCGACGGAGAGCCCCACCAGCAGGCTCAGAAGGGAAGACCAGATCACATCGGGCCCAGCAGGAAGTCACGGAAGCGGCGTGCCACATCCTCGGGGCGGATGGTAGGCCTGCCGAGCCTGGCCATGGAGCCGGGCGCGATGCGCAAATGGATCAACGCCGGGCCCTGGCCCAACGCCTCCCCGAAGGCCTTGGCGAAGCCTTCCAGCGTGTCGGCCGCGGCGGCGTAGCGGTAGCCGCAGGCGAGGGCGACGGCGGCGAAATCCACCGAGGCGGAGACGGTGGGCTGGCCACCGGTGGAATCATGCACGCCGTTATCCAGCACCACATGCACCAGCCGGGGGGGCGCCTGCGCGCCGATGGTGGCGAAGGTGCCGAGCTTCATCAGCGCCGCACCGTCGCCATCCAGCACCACCACCGGCTTCTGCGTGTTGAGCGCGACGCCGAGCGCCATGCCGCTGGCGCCGCCCATGGAGCCCACCTGGTAGAGATGCTGCGGCCGGTCCGCGAGAGTGAAGAGCTCACGCCCGCATTTGCCGGTGGTGGCGATGATGGCAGCCTCCGGCGGCACGATCTCCAGCAGGCGCTCCAAGGCGGCGGCGCGGCCGGGGCGCTCATCGGCCCGCCCCGCGCCCGCTGTGTAGTCCGCACGGGTGCCGAGGCTGGGGAGGGAGGGTGTGGGGGCGGAGAGGCTGGTCTCCGCCACATCCCCCTGCCGCATGACGAAGGCATAGGGCAGGGCGCTGGCGCTCATATGCGCGACGGCGCGGCCAAGGGCGGGCGCGAGTTGATCCGGCGAGGCCGGGAAGGGCTCCTGCTCCAGCCCGATGAGCGTGAGCAGGGGCTGGGTGATGCGGCCCATCACATCATGCTGCGGCTCGTCCGGCCGGCCGGGCTCGCCGCGCCAGGTGGTGATGAACAGGGTGGGGATGCGAAAGGGGGCGTTCAGTGAGGTGAGCGGGTTCACCGCGTTGCCGAGGCCGGAATTCTGGCACATCACCACGGTCTGGCGTCCGGCGAGCCATGCGCCGGAAGCAATGGCGACGGCCTCGCCCTCGCTGGCGGCGCCGACATAGGCGAGGGAAGGGGCGGACAGCACGCCGTTGATCAGCGGCGTGAGATAGCTGCAAGGCACGCCGGTGTAGAAGTCAAACCCGGCCGCGCCGGCCTCGGCGATGAAGGAATCCGCGGTGATCATGCGTGGGCTCAGGTGAAGTTTCGGGCTTCGGCGAGGTCTGTCAGCGTATCGACATCCAGCCAGTGGCCGGTGAAGTATTTGACGCGGACGGGGTGCTTCGCCGCCAGCCGTGTGAGCAGCAGGGGCATGTCGCCCTTCTCCAGCAAAGCTTCCTGCTCCATCAAGGCAAGTTCCTCTCGCAGCCAGGTGGCGCCCTGGGCGCTGAAGCGGGCGAGGCCCATCCACTCTCCGCACACCTCGCCCTCCGCGACATCCTGGCCGATACGGCGCAGATGGGCGGGCCTGTCGTCCAGGTAGTCGCCGGAGAAAGGCTGGTCCGCCAGCACGAGGTCGCGCGGCTGGCCCGGCCTGGGTTGCAGGCGGCCGAGTGCGTCCACCGCGATGACCATATCGGCGCTGCTGGTCAGCAGATTGTCGAGGATGTAGCGGCGGAACAGCACATCGCCATAGGCCACCACGGTCTCGCCCTGGATGGCGTCGCGCGCGCAATACAGGGACCAGACCTCGCCGGTCTCTGCGTGGCGGTCGTTGTCGATCATGCGGATGCCTTGCAGCACGACCGCATCCTTGCGGTAGCCCCGCACCACGTTGATGTCGCGCACGCCGCTTTCGCGAAGCGTGCCCGCCAGGCGCTGCAACAGGGACTGGCCACGGATGTCGGCCATGCATTTCGGCTGCTCGGGATCGCCGATATCCCCGGCGGAAGCGGCAAGGACGATGGCGGTGGCAGCGGGCTTGGCGGGAAGGTAGCGCCGCTCTGCCTCTTCCAGCTCGGCATTGCCGACAAGGCGGAAGATATCCTTCACCGTCGCGACGCTGCCTTCCACGCGGACCAGGGACTGGTCCTCATGGATGCGCGCGGCGGTCTCGCGCATCGCGGCGATGGAGCTGCGGAGCAGGTGGTTCGCCCAGATGATAGTGGAAATGCCGGCCTGCCGGAACAGCTCCGTCGGCGTGGCGTAGTACATGGTGGGCACGATCACCAGCGGCGCACGGTTGCCCCAACGCTCGGCGAAGGTGAAGATCTCCGCAGCGGTCGATTGCTTGGAATGGATGAGGATGGCGTCGGCGCCGGCGCGGTGATAGGCCTCCGCGCGGTGCAGGGCTTCCTCCATGCTGCGGCCGGAGATCAATGCCTCGACACGCGCGACGAGGGTGAAGTCCGGGTCGGTCTGGCTGTCCTTGCCGGCCTTGATGCGGCCGCAGAATTCGTCGAGATCCGCGAGGGGTTGTGCGTCCCCGATGAAGGAATTGGTCTTCGGGAACAGCTTGTCCTCGATGCACACGCCGGCGATGCCGCGTTCGCAGAGCTTGCGCACCAGCCGGCGCACATTGTTGAAATTGCCATAGCCGGTGTCGCCATCGACCAGAATCGGCAGGCTGGTGGCGTCGGACATGTATTCGAGCACATCCAGCACCTGGGTCCAGGAAGCCTCGTTGCTGTCCCGGAGACCGAGGGATGCCGAAATCGTCAGCCCCGAGGCCCAGATGCCGCGGAACCCCGCCTCCTCGACGATCTTGGCGGAGAGGCCGTCATGCGCCTCCATCAAGAAGGAGAGGGACGAGGATTGGATTTCCCGCCGCAGGGCGGCGAAGCGTGTAGGCGCGAGTCCGGCGGCGGGCGAAAGACCCTTCCCGGAGGAGATGGCCGTATCGTTCAAGGCTCGATCCCTATTTCCGTTAATGGGGATTCGGCATGGATGCGTCACTTGCCAGACCTCGAAGCATCATATTAGCTTCAAGGAATTGCAAGACCAACGCCGGGATTCCTGACGTGTCGGCATCCGCGCCTGTGACTTCCGCCATCATCCTGGCCGCCGGTGTGGGCCGGCGCCTGGGTCCGGATCAGGATGGACCGAAGGTCCTGCTGAAGTTCGGGGGTGAGAGCCTTCTCTCCCGCCATCTCTCCGCGCTCGGCCGCCACGGCATTGAGGAGATTTCCATCACCGTCGGGTTTCAGCAGGAGCTGATCGTGGCGGAAGTGGAGCGCCTCGGCTGGTCTGGCCGCGTGCGTTTCGTGCAGAACCCCGACTATCGCAAGGGCAGCCTGCTGTCCCTGGCCGTGCAGGAAAAGGCTCTGCGCGCGGGCCGGCCGCTGCTGCTGATGGACGGGGACGTGCTTTATGACGATCGCATGATATCGGCACTGATGGATGCGGCAGGAGAGAACATCCTTCTTCTGGACCGCGAGATCGAGCCCGGTGACGAACCTGTGAAGATATGTTTTCGTTCCGATACGATCGTGGACTTCCGTAAGGTCCCTGAGCATGCGCATGATCGCTACGGGGAATCGGTGGGATTTTTCCGTTTGTCACCAGGAATGGCGGCGCGCCTCGCCGACCGTTGTGCTGCGCATATCGCGGCGGGGCATCTTCATCTCGAGTATGAGGAAGCCTTGCGCGATCTGATTCTGGCGGAACCACACCGGTTCGCGGCGCGGGATGTCACCGGACTTCCCTGGGTGGAGATCGACTTTCCTGCCGATGTCGCACGTGCGCGTGACGAGATTCTGACTCAGTTGCAGGCGGCATGATGTGCGTCGGCATTGACTAAGGGCCAGAGGCTGGTTCTCTAATACTGGGATGAATAAACCCGGAAGGGGATCTCGCCAGGTCTCTGGCTGGCTCAACTAACAGAGGGAATGCCGGGTTACCCTGCCCATGATCCGGCATCCGGCTTGGCTGTGACCTTCGTCGCACCGTCTTGGCGGCGCGCCGTAGGATTGGGCGGCACGATAGACCGAACCGGGAACACGCCTTGACCCTTCTTGCTTCGCCTCTGCTCGATGCCCTGTCCACCGCCGCCTTGGAGCTAGAGGAGACGCTGGA
>JH599917.1 GCA_000245075.1 Acetobacteraceae bacterium AT-5844 | reverse complement strand
GCCGGCCTGCAGCGCGCGCGACGCCACGGCGGCGGCGAGGCCGCCATCGGCCGGCGGCGGCAGGAAGGAGAGCGTGTCGCTCACCACCGTCATCTGCAATGGCGGCATCACCTGGGCGACGGCCGGGCGGAGGGTATCGACCGTCAGCGGGCCGCCAGCCAGGCGCGAGGCCTGTTCCAGCCGCCGTGCCATGGCGCCCTGGTAGAGGTCGCCCACGCCCGCCGTGCGCAGCGCCGCCAGGGTGGCGCTCAGGTCCGGCTGGGCAAGCTGCTCCCCGGCAGCCAGAGGGCGGCCCTGCGGGGCAAAGACGGAGGCGGCGCCGGCATCGGCCAGCAGCGGACCGGCCACGGCGGCGAGGTCGGTCGCCAGGGCACGGGAGGTCTCGGTGCCGAAGCGCGCCAGCTGCTCGGCGGGGGCCATCAGTTCCTCGAAGGGCCGGCGCGGCTTGCGGGTGTGCAGGGCGAAGAGGCCGCGGGCCATCATCGGGATAGCGGCCGGGCGGTCCCCGCCCACCGTACCCGGCGCCTGGGGCATGAAGACCACTGATTCCGTCGCGTTGCGGGCCGGGTCGTACACCAGGCAGGCGCCACCACCGCCGAGGCCCGCACGGGACGGCAGCGTGACCGCCATGGCGAAACCACCCGCGACCGCCGCATCGACGGCGGTGCCGCCGGCGGAAAGCACATCCCGCGCCACCAGCGCGGCGCGGGGCTCATCGGCCACCACGCCACCCAGGAAGCCACGCACATGGCCGGGCTGCCCGGCCTCCGGCGCGCTGCCGCCGACGACGCTGGAGACGGTGCCGCAGCCGGCCAATGCCATCAGGCCCAGCAGGGCGGCGGCCTGTGGGCGGGCGTTGCGGCGGCGCGAGGCGGGGCTGCTGGTCATGCTGGCTTACTTCACTCCGGTTAAAACCGTTGCGCGTTAGGATCATGGCCCCAAAGGCCATGCCTGGGGCCATAGACTCCTTCGCCAAACCCGGCAACCGGATGTTGGCCGCACGCTTTTGTCACGCTCCCCGCATTTGCGCCCGCCCGCGCCAGCGGCCAGATAGGGACGGCCTTGTCCACCGGAGAGAGCTGACGCCATGATATCGCCCCGCCTGGCCGCCCTGGCCCTCGCCGGTTTCTGCGCGGCGGCGCTGCCCGCTCTGCCCTCCATGCACGCCATGGCCCAGCCCGCCGATGCCAGCCTCTCCCCGCAGCAGCGGCAAGAGGTGGTGGACATCCTGCGGCGGGCGCTGAAGGAGGACCCGAGCATCCTGCGGGATGCCATCGCGGCCATGCAGGCGGCGGAGGAGAACAACCGCGCCAATGCCCAGCGCAGCGCCATCGCCGCCCATGCGGATGCGCTGCTGCGCAATGCGGCGGATGCGGTGAAGGGCAATCCACAAGGCGATGTCACCCTCGTTGAATTCTTCGACGCCCGTTGCGGCTACTGCAAGATTCTGCACCCGACATTGCAGCAGCTCCTGCGGACCGACCGCAACATCCGGGTCGTGATGAAGGACCTGCCCATTCTGGGCCCGAACAGCGTGCTCGCCAGCCGGGCGCTGGTGGCGGCACAGCGGCAGGGCAAATATGTCGAGTTCCAGGACGCGCTGATGCGCCTGCGCGGCGAACCCACCGAAGCCGTGCTCAAGACCGAAGCCGAGCGGCTGGGGCTGAACTGGGCACGGCTGCGGCAGGACATGGATGACCCCGCCATCGAGCAACGGCTCCAGGCCAATATCGCCCTGGCGCAGGCATTGGGCATTCAGGGTACGCCCGCCATCGTGATCGGCGACACGCTGGTGCCGGGTGCGGTGGATCTCGCCACCTTGCAACAGCTCGTGGCCAAGGCCAGGCAAGGACAGGGCGGCTGACCGGACCATCTTGGCCACTGGCCCGGAGGCGTCCTAGACTGCCCTTCCCACACGCGGAAAGGTGCAGGATGAAGCCGGCAGCGGACCAGACCGGATTGGCCCGGTGCCATGGGGCGGAACTCATCACCGGATGAGGCGTAGCCGGTGACCACCTGGGGGCGAGACCGCCTGTTGCCGGACCTTTCAGTCCGGTTGCCGATCCCCGATCTTCGGCCCTGGCTGGAGGGCAATGTTCTGCCGGGGGTGTGGAGTTTTTCCGCGGCCGAGCCCGGGCCGCATGTGGCCCTGGTCTCCTTGATGCACGGCAATGAAATCGCGGGCGCATTGCTGCTGGCACGCTGGCTGCGGCAGGAGTTGAGACCGGTGCGGGGGCGCCTCACCTTCATCTTCGCCAATACCGCCGCCTTTGCCCGCTTCGACCCCGCAGACCCGACCATCAGCCGCTTCATCGACGAAGACCTCAACCGCGTCTGGGACGACCGCCTTCTGGCCAGCGCCCGCCGCAGCGCGGAGCTGGACCGTGCCCGCGCGCTGCGGCCCCTGATGGACGAGGTGGACGTTCTGCTCGACCTGCACAGCATGCTCTGGCCGTCCGATCCGCTGATCATCGCGGGGGCCGCCCCTGCGGCGCGGGCGCTGGGCGTGCGGCTTGGCACCCCTGCCCTGGTGGTGGCGGACCATGGCCACCAGACGGGCCTGCGGCTGATCGACTCCCCGGTTTTCGCCGCGCGCCCTGCCCTGCTGGTGGAGGGCGGGCCACATTGGGAACAGGCCACGCTGGAGACGCTGGAGAGCTGCGCCACCGCCCTGCTGCGGGATACGGGGGTGATCGCCGCCGAGGGTCCGCCCCGCACGCCAGGGCGATTGGCGGAGGTGACGCGCACCGTCGTCGCCGGCACGCACAACTTCGCCTTCGTGCAGGATTTCCGTGGCGGCACGGTCATCCCGCGCCGGAACACCCTTCTGGCGCTGGATGGGGAACAGGAAATCCGGACGCCGCATGATGACTGCCTGCTCATCATGCCCAGTCCGCGGGCGCTGCGTGGCCACACTGCCGTCCGCCTCGCCCGTTATACCGGCAACTAGGCTTTGATATTCCTTTCTTGCATATCCGGCATGTTTTTTGCTGATGTCAGCCCCGTCACGTTGGAGAGACGGGAGTACAAGAATGGCATCCCTGCGATCGGCGCTGCTCCTCGGCGCCGCAGCCCTCGGACTGGCCGCCCAACCGGCAGCGGCCCAGAACATCACGATCGCCATCGGCGGCTCGGTCACCTCGCTCGACCCGCATTTCTACAACGCCTCGCCGAATAACAGCGTCGCCAGCCACTTCTTCGACAAGCTGGTGGAGTTCGACTCGCGCGCCCAGCTCGTTCCCAAGCTCGCCGTCTCCTGGCGGGCGGTGGAGCCGACGGTGTGGGAATTCAAACTGCGCCCCGGCGTGCGCTGGCATGACGGGCGGGAATTCACCGCCGATGACGTCGCCTTCACCATCGAGCGCACGCCCAATGTGCCGAACAGCCCCGGTGGCTTTGGCGCCTTCGTCCGCGCGGTGCAGAAGGTCGAGATCGTCGATCCGCTGACCATTCGCTTCCACACCCCGGGCCCCTACCCCCTGCTGCCCACGGACTTCGCCTCGGTCGCCATCATCTCTCGCCATGCCGGGCAGAATGCGACGACGGAGGAGTACAACAGCGGCAAGGCGGTGATCGGCACCGGCCCGTATCGCTTCAGCTCCTACGCCCCAGGCACGCGCACCATGATGGCGCGCAATGATGCGTACTGGGATGGCAAGCCCTCCTGGGCCACGGTCGACTACCGCGTCATCTCCTCGCCGCCCGCGCGCACGGCCGCCATCCTCTCCGGCGATGTCGATATCATCGACACCGTCCCCTCCTCCGACATTCCGCAGCTTCAGCGGGAAGCGCGCATCCAGCTCACGCAGATCCAGGGCCTGCGCGTCATCTATCTCGCGCCGGACCGCAGCCGGACGAACGACCCGATCTACGTCACGGATAATTCCGGCAAGCCGCTTCCGACCAACCCGTTCAACGATGTGCGGGTGCGGCGCGCGCTCTCCCTCGCCATCAGCCGCGAGGGGCTGGCGGAGCGCGTGATGGAGAACACCGCGAAGCCGGCCGGCCAGTGGCTGCCGCCGGGCACCTATTCCTATAACGACGCCGTCCCGCCACCGACGCAGGATATCGAGGGCGCGCGGCGGCTGCTGGCCGAGGCGGGCTTCCCGCAGGGCTTCCGCATGACCCTGCACACGCCGAACGACCGCTACCCCAACGATGCCAAGACCGCCCAGGCCGTGGCGCAGATGTGGACGCGCGTGGGCGTGCAGACCACGGTGGAAGCCCTGCCCTGGTCGGCCTTCTCCATCCGCTCCAGCCGCCAGGAATTCGGCATACGGCTGACGGGCTGGGGCAGCGCCACGGGCGAGGCTTCCTATGCGCTGGTCAATATTCTCGGCACCAACAATGCCGAGACGCGTTTCGGCGCCAACAATGCCGGCCGCTACTCCAACCCCGAGCTGGATGCGCTGACCCGCCGCGCCACCGCGACGCTGGACGACAAGGAGCGCGAGCAGATTCTGCAACAGGCGGTGAAGCTGGCGATGGATGATGTCGCCATCATCCCGCTGCATCAGCTCGTGAACACCTGGGCGGTGCGGAAGGGCCTGAACCACGACCCGCGCATGGATGAACGCACGCGCGCGATGGATGTGACACCGGGCCAGAGCTGAACCCGGCGGAACGGGCGCCGGAGGCGGGCGAAAGCCTCCCTCCGGCGCCGCTAGCGCGAAACCTGTATCAGGAAGGCTCGCCGGCTATCGGAGTAAAGCCGAGTTGCTTGATGTATTCAGCAATCTCGGCGATGGCGGCGTCGATGGCGCTCTCATCCACACCCTTGGCGACCAGCGCAACGCCGCCACCATTCTCCCGGTAATAGGGGTAGGAGCCGATTTCCACCTCCGGGAAGCGCTGCTGGATCTTCCCGAGCCCTTCCGCAATCTTCCCCTCCAGCATGCCCGTGGCATGCACGGCCCGGCTCTTCACCGGCACACCGCCCTGGAGGTTGGGAGCCAGCGCCTCGAACATCGACTGCATGATGCGCGGCACACCCGCCATCACATGCACATTGCCAATGATGAAGCCGGGCGCGACGGAAACCGCATTCGGGATGAGCGAGGCGCCGCGCGGCATGGTCGCCATGCGCTGGCGCGCGGCATTGAACTCGCTGGGCGGCTCCCGGCTGGCGTAATAGGCCTCCAGCAGGGCCCAGGCTTCCGGGTGCGGTTCCCACGGCACACCGAAGGCCTTGGCGATGCATTCGGCGGTGATGTCGTCATGCGTCGGGCCGATGCCGCCGGTGGTGAAGACGTAAGTGTACTTCGCCCGCACCTCGTTCACCGTGTCGATGATGGTCTGCGGCACGTCTGGAATAACACGCGCCTCCCGCAGCGGAATGCCGATCTCCCCCAGCCGCGTGGCCAGGAATTGCAGATTGGCATCCTTGGTGCGGCCCGAGAGCACCTCATTGCCGATGATCAGCAGGCAGGCGGTCGGGTTCGTCATCTCGGAATCCTCAGAGGACATCTCGCAGCATGGCAACCAGCGGCTTGTCAGCCGGCGGCATGGCGTAGTCGGACAGCTTGTTAGCCCGCACCCAGGCCACCGCCTGCCCTTCACGCGGCGTGATGGTGCCTTGCCAACGGCGGCAGAGATAGAGCGGCATCATCAAGTGAAACTTGCCGATATCGTGGCTGGCGAAGGTGAAGGGGGCAAGGCAGGCCTCGGACACGTCGATGTCCAGCTCCTCCTTCAACTCACGGATCAGCGCCTGCTCCGGCGTCTCGCCGGGGTCCACCTTGCCGCCGGGGAATTCCCACAACCCGGCCATCGGCTTGCCTTCCGGGCGGCGCGCCACCAGCACGCGGCCATCGGTATCCACCAGCGCGCAGGCCACCACCAGCAGCAGCGGCTTGCCTTCCACTGCCGGCAAAGTGGCGTCCGCCACCAGCGGAGCGATCGGCTGGGGCTCGGCGTCGGTGAAGGGGCCGAGAATCTCGTCCCGCCCGCCCTCGAACAGGCGCACCGGCAGGCGGCCGTTGCGGGCGAGGAAATGCGCCTCGCCCGTGCCGGTCTCCCGCATGCCGACAGCGCGCAGCACGCCGGCGGAGCGGTCGTTCTCATCCAGCACACTGGCGACGATGCGGTCGATATCGAGATGTGCCAGCCCCCAGCGGGCCAGCCGCCCGGCGGCCTCGGAGGCCACGCCATGGCCCCAATAGCGGCGGCCGACCCAGTAGCCCAGCTCGGCCGTCCGCTCCGTGGCGCTGTCCCGCATCAGGCCGACGCAGCCGACCAGCACTTCCTTGTCCTGCTCCTGGCCCACGATGGCCAGGTGCCAGGCCTCCCCACGCGCCCGCTGCTGATGCGTGGATTCGATCCACTCATCCGCCAGTTCACGCGGATAGGGGAACGGCACGCGGGAAAGCCAGCGCACAACGTCCCAGTCATTGATCAGGCGATGAAGCTGAGCGGCATCCCCCGGCCCCAGGGGGCGAAGGGTCAGCCGCTCGGTACGAAGGGGGGAGAAATCGGCTTCGACGGTCATGCAACCAGTCCAGAAATCCCCGCGGCGGCGACGTGCCGCCGCGGGGAGAGGCAGATCAGCGGCGCCACCAGCCCCGCTTCTTCGGGGCATTCTCGTCACCGGCTTCCACCAGCACCGGCTGCACCGGAGTAGCGGCCACCGGCTCGGACAGGGCGGAATCCGCCGGAACGGAGGCAGGCTCGGCAGCCACCGCCGGGGCGGCAGCTTCCACCGCGACAGGCGCGGCCTCGGCCACCGGCGCTTCAGCCGGCGCAGCCTCGGCAGCTGCCTTCCTGCTGGTGCGGCGCTTCGGCTTGGCGGGGGCTTCGGCCACGGCCTCGGCGGCTACCTTCTTGCTGCGCGTGGTGCGCGGAGCCCTCGGCGCCTTCTCGGCCTTTTCTTCCTTCTTCGGCTTCTCCGCCTTGGCGGCCTTCTCCGGCTTCTCCACCTTCTTGGCAGCGGCGCGGCGCTTCGGCTTGGCCGGAGCTTCCTCGGTCACCGTAGCCTCCACCACCTCGGCCACAGCGTCCGGGGCCTCGGAGGCCGGTTCGGCAACGGCTTCCGGCGCAACGGGGGCCTCAGCCTGCGGCTCGGGCGCCACCGGCGCCTCCACCGGCAGGGAGGGCGTCACGTCGCGCAGTGCCGCGGCTTCCTCGGCCGCCGCCATGGCGTCGAAGATGTCCTCCAGCGAGCCACCGGCGAAGGGGTTCGCCGGCGTCGGGCCGACATAGGGGCGCTGCTCGCGCGGCTGGGCAGGCTGGCCTTCCTCGATGGGGATATCGCGGCGGAAGCGGTTGCTTCCACGACGGCCCCGGCGGCGGATGCGGCCCTCCTCGTCACGGCGGTTGCGGAACTCCTCGCCACGCTCCTCGCGGGGCGCGCGCTCGGGCTGCGGCGCGGCCTCAGGGGCCTCGGCCGGTGCAGCTTCGGCCTGGGTGGCCTCGGCTTCCTCGCCCTCAGCTTCCTCTTCGCCTTCCGCTTCCTCGGCGGCTTCCTGCGCAGTCATGGGCGTGCCGTCCTCACGGCGTCCACCACGGCGGCGGCGACGGCGGCGGCGGCGCTTGCCCTCACCCTCCTGGCCACCTTCGCCCGCTTCGGCAACACGGGCTTCCGGCGCGCGTTCCGCCCGGGGCGCGGCCTCCTCGGCCTCAACAGCCTCGACAGGCTCCACGGGCTCCGGCGCGTAGTCCATGCGCAGCGCGCTGGGGGCGGAGACCGGCTCGGCCACCAGCTGCGGCCGCACCCGCTCGATGCGGATGGCGGGGAACAGCACCTTCTCGTCGGGCTCGAACATCACCGCCATGTTGTGGCGCTGCTCGATCTGCGAGAGGCGGTCGCGCTTGCGGTTCAGCAGATGCAGGGCCAGCTCCGGCGCCGCATGCACCAGGATTTCCGCGGCCTTGCGCTTCGCGCCTTCCTCGTCGATCGCGCGCAGCGCCTGCAGGGCGGCGCTGTCCGCGCTGCGGACAATGCCGAGGCCCTTGCAGTGCTCGCAGGTGACGAAGGAGTGCTCGGTCACGCTCGGGCGCAGCCGCTGGCGGCTCATTTCCAGCAGGCCGAAATGGCTGATGCGGCCCACCTGGATGCGGGCGCGGTCGCTCTTCAGCGCTTCCTTCAGCCGGCGCTCCACCTGGGCGTCGTTCCGGTTCGACTCCATGTCGATGAAGTCGATGACGATGAGGCCCGCGAGGTCGCGCAACCGCAGCTGGCGGGCGATTTCCTCCGCCGCTTCCAGGTTGGTGCGCAGCGCCGTGTCCTCGATGTGCCGGTCACGCGTCGCGCGGCCCGAGTTCACGTCGATGGAAACCAGCGCTTCGGTCTGGTTGATGACGATGTAGCCACCGGAGCGGAGCTGCACGATGGGGGACATCATCGCATCGAGCTGCGCGTCCACGCCATTGCGGGCGAAGAGCGAGATGGTCTGGTCCCGGTACAGGCGGATCTTGCGCTCATGCTGCGGCATCAGCATGCGCATGAAGTCGCGCGCCTGGCGGTAGGCGTCCTCGCCCTCGATCTGGATTTCCTCGATACCCGCGTTGAAGGTGTCGCGGATCGAGCGCTTGATGAGGTCGGCTTCCTCATAGACCAGCGAGGGGGCCACGGATTCCAGCGTGCGGGTGCGGATCTCGTCCCACAGGCGCAGCAGGTACTCGCAGTCGCGGGTGATTTCCGGCTTCGGACGGCTGGCGCCGGCTGTGCGGACAATCAGGCTCATGCCCTTCGGCAGCCCGACTTCCTGCACCGCCTCGCGCAGGCGCTTGCGGTCCCCGGCCGAGGTGATCTTGCGGGAGATACCGCCGCCGCGCGGGGAATTCGGCATCAGCACGGAGAAGCGGCCGGCCAGGCTGATATAGGTGGTCAGCGCCGCGCCCTTGTTGCCGCGCTCCTCCTTCACGACCTGCACCAGCATGATCTGCCGGCGGCGGATCACTTCCTGGATCTTGTAGTGCCGCATGAAGCGGGGCGGGATGCGGCGCTCGCGGGAGACTTCCTCCGCATCGCCCTCATCCTTGCCGCGGCCGCCCAGCGTCTCGGGCGGGATTTCCTCTTCCTCGTCCTCCGGCGCGGGCACATCCTCGTGTGGAACGGGGGCCTCGGCGGCGGCGGCCTCGATGGCGATCAGCTCTTCCGGCGTGGCGGTGCGGGCCTCGTTTTCGACGGACATCGGCTGGGCGCGGCCCGGCTTGTCCTGGCCGCTCAGGTCGCCCGGCTCCAGGTCGCGCGGATTCTCGCCGTTCCCCGCCTCGGACTCGCTGAAGCTGGAGGGGTTGGCGGCGGCGCCCTGGGTCGCGGCGGCCGCTTCCTCGGCGGCGTCGCGGGCCGCCTGGGCGGCTTCAGCCTCATCGGCATCCGCCATCGCCTCGATGGCGGCGGCCATGGCCTCGGCCTCGGCCTCCGTCACCTCGTCCTCATCATCCTCGTACTCATCCGCCTCGGCGGCCTGCATCTCCAGCAGGCGCTGACGGTCGGCGACGGGGATCTGGTAATAATCCGGGTGGATTTCGCTGAAGGCGAGGAAGCCGTGGCGGTTGCCGCCATATTCCACGAAAGCGGCCTGGAGGCTGGGCTCAACCCGGACCACCTTGGCCAGGTAGATGTTGCTCTTCAGCGGCTTCTTGTTCTGGGCCTCGACGTCGAATTCTTCGAGCCGGTTGCCGTCCAGCACCACCACACGGGTTTCTTCCGGGTGGTAGGCATCGATCAGCATGCGCTTGGTCATGAACCGGGATGCTCCGTGCCGCCGGCGCTCATGCGCGCAGGGCGGCAGCAATGGGTGGGCATGCCCGAGAGGGTGGGGTGGTACAGGTTACGCGGCGCGGTACAGGCCATGCGGCTGTGATCCGACCTCTCTCGGGTGGCCGTTGCCCCGTTTGCGGCGGGGGCGGCCCTGTTATCGCGCGCCTCGCGCGGGCCCCGTGCAGCCTGGGCGGCCGCTGGGCGCGGCACCGGCAGGCGCGGGCGGGCCAGCGGACAGGCACAAAGTCAGGCGGCGGGCCATAAATCAGCCCTGACCGCCCCTTCGCACCAATGTGCGGCAACCGGTAGAGGGGGCGACAGGCCATCCGGCAGGGCGGGAAACGGGACCCCGCGGAAGGCGGAGGCACAGCCCGGTGCCGGAGGTCTCCTTCGGGCCGCCCCCGTCTGGCGCCCGCCGTAACAAGGCGATTGGACACCAGCGAAAAGGCCGGGCGGCCGCGCCCAGAACCTCCACCGGCGGCACTGACCGCCGGGGCAACTCACAATAGGCGCCGCCCGCGGCTTCCACAAGGCTGAGCCTTGTTGTTATGTTACATTCAGTAAAGCCATGATCCCGCTGATTTATCGTATAGGGTGCGGCCATCCGGACCATTGCTGGGGGGCAAGAGGCCGGATGCCTGTTGGCGCGACGCAGAGGGGGACCCACGCCATGACACGTCCAGAGGCCATTCCCGCGGCCACTGGGGACACTGCAAGCGACTCCATCCGCACAAGCCGCCGCGCCCTGCTGCAAATGGCTTTCGGCATGGTGGCCGCCGGGCTTCCCCTGCTCTCCGGCCGCGCGGAGGCCGCCGTCACGGCCGCCCGGCTGCAGGCCGTCTCCCGCAATGCCCGCCTGACCCTCACCCTGAACGACACCGCCCGCTGGCGGCTGACGGCCACCACCCGCCCTGCCCGGCTGGTGCTGCACCTGCCCGGCACCAGCTGGCGCGGCGGAACCAGGCTCAGCTCCGCCGGTCCGGTGCAAAGCGCCAGCTGGAACAACCGGGCCAAGCAGCTCATCCTCAATCTCCGCGGCCCCGTGCAGGTCGCGCGGGCGGAAAGCGAGGGCAGCCAGCTCGTGATCGAGATCGGCCCCGGCACCCAGGCCGGGTTCGCCCGGCTGGCCAGCGGCACCATCGCCCAGGGCAATGCTGGCGGCACCGCCATCGCCACACGCGACCTGCCCCTGGTGGTGCTGGACCCCGGCCATGGCGGCAAGGACCCCGGCACCATCGGCGTCACCGGCACCCATGAGAAGCGCATCACCCTCGCTGCCGCCACCGAGCTGAAGCGGCAGCTGGAAGCCACCGGCCGCTGCCGCGTCGCCCTCACCCGCTCCCGCGACGTGTTCATCCCGCTGGATGGCCGCGTGGAATTCGCCCGCAAGCGGCAGGCGACATTGTTCATCTCTCTCCACGCGGACAGTGCGCCTGGCGCGCGCGGCGCGAGCGTCTACACCCTTTCCGATCGCGCCTCGGACGCCCTCTCCGCCGGGCTGGCGCAGCGCGAGAACCGCGCCGACCTGCGCGGCGGCCTCAGCCTGCCCCCTGTCTCGCCGGAGGTGGAGCGTATCCTGTTCAGCCTCGTGCGCCAGGAAACCCGGGCGGGGTCCGACCGGATCGCGACGACCCTCGTCCGCTCCCTTGGCGGCGAAGTGCCGCTGCTGCCCAACACGCACCGGCAGGCGGCCTTCGCCGTGCTGAAGGCGCCGGATATCCCCAGCATTCTGGTCGAGATGGGCTTCCTCAGCGACCGGCGGGACGAAGCCGCCCTGAAGCGCCCGGCTCACCGCGCGAAGGTGGCCAAGGCGCTGGCCGAGGGTATCCAGAACTGGCTGGCACGCCATCAGGCGTCGCTGGCAGGGCCCGGCTGAACGAAAAAACCCGGCGTGTTAGCGCCGGGTTGAAGTGCGAGCCATGTGCTCGGCTCGCAATACACTGGCCTGCTTGTCGGCTGTGCGGGCCGGGGATGGTTTCCCCGCCCCGATAGGCCTCATCCCATCTTGCCGTGGCAGTGCTTATACTTCTTGCCCGAACCGCAGGGGCAAGGAGAGTTGCGGGGCGTGCGGTACCAGGTGGAGGGGTCGGCGGGGTCGATCTCATCCCCGCCCTGCGACAGCGGCGCGGGAGCGTGCTCCCAGGCACTGCCGACGGCACCGCCCGTGGCCATGGCTTCGGCATCGGCCAAAGCGGGGTCGGGGTGGCGCATATCGGTCACCATCACCGGCTCCGGCATCGGCGGCGGGGAGTTCGGTGCGAGTTCGATGCGCATCAGTAGGGAGGTTACGCGGTCCCGCAGCTCGTCCAGCAGGCCGCTGAACAGGGCGAAGGCCTCGCTCTTATACTCGTTCAGCGGGTCCCGCTGGGCGTAGGCACGGAGGCCGATGCCCTGGCGCAGATGGTCCAGGTTGAGCAGGTGCTCCTTCCACACGGCATCGAACACCTGCAACAGCAGGGACTTCTCGACCATGCGCATCAGATCCGGGCCGATATTGGCCGCGCGGGCGGCGGCGGCCTGGTCGGCGGCCTGTTGCAGGCGCTCCCGCACCTGCACCTCGTCGATACCCTCTTCCCGCGCCCATTCGGCGACGGGCAGGTCCAGCCCCAGCCGCTCATGCACCTGCTTCTGCAGGCCCTCGACATCCCACTGGTCGGGGTAGGCGTTCTCGGGAATGGCGCGGGCGACCATGGCGTCCACAGCCTCGCGCCGCATTTCCTCGATGGTCTCCGACACGTCCTGCGCCTGCATGAAGGCGCGACGCTGGGCGTACACCTCCTTGCGTTGGTCGTTCATGACGTCGTCGTATTTCAGGAGGTTCTTGCGGGTGTCGAAGTTCCGCGCCTCGACCTTCTTCTGAGCCTTCTCCAGCGCCCGGTTGATCCAGGGGTGGATAATGGCCTCGCCTTCCTTGAGGCCGAGCTTCTCCAGCATGCCGCCCATGCGGTCGGAGCCGAAGATGCGCATCAGGTCGTCTTCCAGGGAGAGGAAGAAGCGGCTGGCGCCCGGGTCACCCTGGCGGCCGGAGCGGCCGCGCAGCTGGTTGTCGATGCGGCGGCTCTCATGCCGCTCCGTGCCGATGACAAAGAGGCCGCCGGCGGCCTTCACCACCTCTTCCGCCGGCTTCACCTGGGCGGCGATGGCGGCGACATGCGCCTCCCATTCCGGCCCCTCATGCGGGCCCTGGAAGCTGGCGGCGGCCATCATCTCGACATTGCCGCCGAGCTTAATGTCGGTGCCGCGGCCGGCCATGTTGGTGGCGATGGTCACCGCACCGGGCTGGCCGGCCTGGGCGACGATGCCGGCCTCCTGCTCGTGGTAGCGGGCGTTCAGCACCTTGTGCGGCACGCCCTTCTTGGTCAGCAGGGCGCTGATCAGCTCCGACTTCTCGATGCTGGTGGTGCCGACGAGCACGGGCTGCTGGCGGGCCTGCGCCTCCTGCACCAGCGTCGCCACCGCCTCATACTTCTCGCGGGCGGAGCGGTAGACCTCGTCGTCGCTGTCCTTGCGGATGACGGGGAGGTTGGTGGGGATCTCCACCACCTCCAGCTTATAGATCTCGGCGAACTCATCCGCCTCCGTCGCCGCCGTGCCGGTCATGCCGGACAGCTTCGGGTACATGCGGAAGTAGTTCTGGAAGGTGATGGAAGCGAGCGTCTGGTTCTCGGGCTGGACCTCGACGCCTTCCTTGGCCTCCAGCGCCTGGTGCAGGCCGTCCGAATAGCGGCGGCCTTCCATCATGCGGCCGGTGAACTCGTCGATGATGACGAGCTTGCCCTCGCGGTTGACGATGTAGTCCACGTCGCGGGCGAAGAGCACATGCGCGCGCAGCGCCTGGTTCACATGGTGCACCAGGGTGATGTTCTGCGCGTCGTAGAGGTTGCCTTCCTCCAGCAGCCCGACATCGCGCAGCGCCTGCTCCACCGTCTCCGCGCCCTGCTCGGTCAGGGAGGCGGAGCGCTGCTTCTCGTCCTTGTCGTAGTTCTCCTTGGTCTTCACCAGCTCCTTCACCACCACATCGACGCGGCGATACAGGTCGGAGCTGTCGTCGGAAGGACCGGAGATGATGAGCGGCGTGCGCGCCTCATCGACCAGGATGGAGTCCACCTCGTCGACGATGGCATAAGAGAAGTCGCGCTGGACCATCTCGTCCAGCCGGTACTTCATGTTGTCGCGCAGATAATCGAAGCCGAATTCGTTGTTGGTGCCGTAGGTGACGTCCGCGGCATAGGCCGCGCGGCGTTCCTCATCGGTGAGGCCATGCACCACGCAGCCGGTGGTCAGCCCCAGCCAGCCATAGAGGCGGCCCATCTGCTCGCTGTCGCGCTTGGCCAGGTAGTCGTTCACGGTGACGACGTGCACGCCCTTGGCCGGCAGGGCGTTGAGGTAAACCGCCAGGGTGGCGACCAGCGTCTTGCCCTCACCGGTCTTCATCTCGGCGATGCGGCCGGAGTGCAGCACCTGCCCGCCGATCATCTGCACGTCGAAATGCCGCATGCCGAGCACGCGCTTGGAGGCCTCCCGCACGGTGGCGAAGGCCTCGGGCAGCAGGTCGTCCAGCGTCTCGCCCTGGGCCAGGCGCTCGCGGAAGCGAATGGTCTGAGCCTGGAGTTCCTCGTCCGGCATGGCCGCCAGTTTCGCCTCGAAGCCGGCGATGGCAGGCAGTCGGGCTTTGAACTGCTTCAGCACGCGGTCGTTGGAGGTGCCGAAGACGGCGCGGGCAAGGCGGGCGAACATGTGTGTCTAGTTTCTCCGAGAGCGCCGCCACCTACCTCCCCGGCAGGTGCGGACTATTCCAGGGCGCGCCGGGTGCCGGGGGAATCTTCCCGGCCGGTTCCCGCCGACATCCATCAACGTCCGTGAACCCTTTGGGGGGCGGGCAACAGGCTGCGTCACGCGCACAGATAGGCGGGGGGCGGGCCAGGGTCAACGAACTGTGGCGGAGGGGGAACGGATGAGAGATTTTTTCGGGCGGCCAGCCGAGATCGCGCTGGACGACAGATCCGCGCTCCGGCGCCGGACAGGACAGCCGTATACCCCGCCTTATGTTGTTGATGACGCTCATTCAATCCTCTGGCGCGGCGGGCGCCGTCTGCCCAGGCACCCTTTGTAACGCACCACCAATTGTAGGATGCCCGGCCTTCCGCCATCTTGCGGGCTCCACGCCGCGAAGGCACATGCCCCCGATGCGCTCATCCGCCCTCCTCCTCCCCTTCCTTCTCCTGGCCACCCAGCCGGGGATGGCCCAGGCCCCGGCCCAGCCGCCGGCCGCCACGCCCAACCCGGCGACCCCGGCACCTACCGCCGGCCAGGCACAAGGGCAGGCGGCGGCTCCCGCGGCCGCCGATACGGTGGTGGCCAAGGTCGATGGCAGGGACATCCGCCGCAGCGACGTGCTGGCGACCATTGCCCAGCTGCCGCCCGAGCTGCGCGGTGCGCCGGAGCAGATGCTCTTCCCGCTGGTGCTGGACCAGCTCATCACCCAGCAGGCGCTGGTGAACACCGCCCGCGCCGAGAAGCTGGACCAGGACCCCGAAGTGCAGGCCCGTATCCGCCGCGCCGAGGAGCAGGAGCTGCAGCAGGCCCTGCTGCGCCGCGAGATTGCGCCGCTGCTGACGGAGGAGGCGCTGCGCGCCCGCTATCAGCGCGACATCGCCGGCAAGCCGGGCGAGGAAGAGGTGCATGCGCGCCATATCCTCGTAGCCAGCGAGGACGAGGCGAAGAAGGTGCTGGCGGAGGTGCGCCGCCAGGGCGCCGATTTCGCCGCCATCGCCCGCACCCGCTCCACCGGCCCGGGCACGGAGCAGGGCGGCGATCTCGGCTTCTTCAAGAAGGGCGACATGGTGCCCGAATTCGCCGAGGCGGCCTTCGCCCTTCAGGCAGGGCAGATCAGCGAGCCGGTGCGCAGCGCCTTCGGCTGGCACATCATCAAGGTGGAGGCCCGCCGCACCGCCGCCGCGCCGAGCTTCGAGGAAAGCCTGGAGCAGCTGCGCCAGGCGGCGTTCGAGGAGGCGGTGAACGCCACCGTCACCCGCATCACCGCCGCCGCCAAGGTGGAGCGGTTCAACCCGGATGGCACGCCGCAGACCACGCCCCCGGCCACGCCGCAGGCCCCCTCGCTGCTGGATGGCGCGACGCCCCCGCCGGCGCAGCCCAACCAGCGCCGCTAACGATCCGGCGGCATCATCCAGGCCGCATAATTCAGGCGGGGGCCCTCGACGGGTCCCCGCCTTTTCTTTATCCCCAACCTCCCGTTTCCGCTTCTCAAGGACTATGGCCCATGGCCGGTAAGGACCTGCCCGTTTCTCCCCTCGCCGTCGCGCTGCCGGCCGTGCCGCCCATCGCGGGCGTGCGCCTGGGCACCGCTGCCGCCGGCATCCGATACAAGGGGCGAGCAGACCTGACGGTGATGGAATTCGCCCCGGGCACCACGGTCGCCGGTGTGTTCACCCGCAACAAATGCCCGGGCGCGCCGATCGACTGGTGCCGCACGGCGCTGAAGGGCGGCAAGGCCCGTGCGCTGGTGGTGAATGCCGGCAACGCCAATGTCTTCACCGGCAAGCTGGGCCGGGATGCGGTGCAGGCCACCGCCGATGCCGCCGCCAGGCTGGTGGGCTGCAAGCCGAAGGAAGTGTTCCTGGCTTCCACCGGCGTCATCGGCGAGCCGCTGCCGCATGAGAAGCTGACCGCCGCCCTGCCCGCCCTGCACAAGAAGCTGGACGAGAATGCCTGGGCGGATGCCGCGCGCGGCATCATGACCACCGACACTTTCCCGAAAGCCTCTGTGCGCAAGGCGATGATCGGCGACACCGAAGTCACCATCGCCGGCATCGCCAAGGGCAGCGGCATGGTGGCGCCGGATATGGCGACGATGCTCTGCTTCATCGCCACCGACGCCAAGATCCCGGCGGCGGCGTTGCAGAAGGCGCTCGCCAAGGGCACGGATGCCAGCTTCAACCGCACCACGGTCGACTCCGACACCTCCACCAGCGACACGGTGCTGGTCTTCGCCACCGGCCAGGCCAAGCATGTGCGCGTGCCCGCGGAAGGTGGCCCGGTTCTGCGGGACTTCGTGAAGGCGCTGCACGAGCTGCTGCTGGACCTGGCGTTGCAGGTGGTGCGCGATGGCGAGGGCGCCCAGAAGTTCATCCGCATCGACGTGACGGGCGCGACCACCAACCGCTCCGCGCAGAAGATCGCCATGGCCATCGCGAACTCGCCGCTGGTGAAGACCGCGATTGCCGGCGAGGACGCCAATTGGGGCCGTATTGTCATGGCGGTTGGCAAGGCGGGCGAGCCGGCGGACCGCGACAAGCTCTCTGTGGCCGTGGGCGGCACCTGGATGGCCAGGGATGGCGGCGTGGTGCCGGGCTATGACGAGACCCCGGTGGTCGCCCATATGAAGGGCCGGGAGATCGAGATCACCGTCGATATCGGGCTCGGCAAGGGTAAGGGCACCGCCTACACCTGCGACCTCACGCATGGCTATATCGACATCAACGGCAGCTACCGGTCTTAACGAGCAAAATCAGGTCCAGGCTCGGCCCCTCGTGATTGTCCTGTGGGACGAGAGGGTACCCGGCCTGGGCTTCGTCTGCCCTTACCTCCGTGATCGCACCGCTTGCAAAGCCCGGCTCATCCGGCTCCACCAACGGCGGTCGCCATGCTCGATGACCTCCACCAGAAGACGCGCGTAGTCGAGGACCAGGCCGGGCGTCCAGGTCATCAGCTCGGCCCGGCCCCTGACGAGCCGGAGAAGCCAGAAATACGGATCGAACAGAAGGTGGAGCATTTGCCGCAAAGGGCGGCCACCACCCAGCGCACCTTCTGTGGCGGCATCCAGAGCCTGGATCACCGTGGTTGAGCAGTTGCGGGCGGTCAGGTTGTAGGTGGTATCCGCCGAATAGGCCTGCCAGAAACGCCGCAGAGCGACGGAGTTGAAGCGCGTCAGGATGACGGTCTGGTCAGCCGGGCACCAGCCGGCTGCCTCCTCGGCGTAGGAAGGCTGGTACCGCCCCCTGACATTGTTCTGCACGCCGGAGTGCAGGGCCTGGCGGAAATTGTCGCTGTCGCGATCGATCTCCACCGCGGGGTAATGGCTGATATAGAGGTCGGGCGGCAGTTCCAGCGCCGCATGGCCCGTCGATACAACGCCGTTTCTGTCCACTGCCGCGATGTAGCGGCGCACGACCGGCTGCCCCTGCGCGCCCTCCGCGGTTCCCATCGCGGTCCAGACACGAACCAGAAGCTGCTGCCCCGGGAATTCCGGGCCGGCCTGCGCGCCGGCGAGGTCGATCTCTGGCCGCTCATGCCAGTTGCGCAAAGCATAGAGCGGAAGAGACGTGACCGAGACACCGGGCGAGAGACGCCGAAGCTGAATGGACAGGGCAAGAAGCGCGTAGCCGGAGGTGAGCAACAGCAGCGAGAGGCAGAAGGGCACGGTCAGCCGGTGCGGGATGGGGTAGTCCAGAAACACCAACGCACTGACGACAATTTCGAGCAGCCCCGCGATAAGTCCCTGTCGCCAGCGAGGATTATGGACGACAAAGGCGGCGCTGATCCGGAGCAGGCCGTCTATCAGAAAGGCGAAGCCGAAGAGGACGGTGCTGCCGATATTGTTGTCCCAGGGGATATCGGCGACCAGGAAACCCGCCGTCATGAAGCCGATGCCCCGCAGCAGCCCGCGCCAGTTCTGCCGTGCTCCCATCGCGACAGCCACGGCGGTCTCGACCACGCCTTCGATAGCCAACAACACGCCCAGCGTGTCGGTCAGCACACTCATCCGACCGTCACTGAGATCGGCGAGCATGAGCAGACCCAGCAGGCACCAGGCGCCGCCGGCAAAGGCCAGGATCCGCCATTGCGGCTGCAGCGCGCCGGCACCCAGCAGAAGAAAGGCCAGGCGGATCATCGCGCTTATCGGCCGTGGGTCAGCTTCCGGGCATTCTCCTGCTGCTGGATGCGGTTCAGCGCCTGCTGCTCTTCGTAGCGTTCAGAAGCCTGCTGCTGGATCATGCATTGATCCCAGCTCGGCGAACTCCTGGCGATGCCCAGCTTCGTGCAGGCCTGCTCGAAATTCTCGCGCTGCATGGCATCCAGCGCATCTTCCAACCCGCATCCGGCCAGCAGGGGAAACGCAGCGGCAAGGCTGAGGACGGCCATCCGAGGTTGGGGTACGCGGAACTGAAGCAACGTCTTTCTCTCCCATCAGCGATGGCTCAGCTTAGGCTGGGCCATCGACCTGATGGAAGGCGCAACGGAATCACCTCTTCCGGCGGCGCCAGCCACGGCAAGGGGCCGGGGCGGCTCTCAGGCGAAATCCAGCGAGACCAGAATCAGCTCGTGGTCCGTCAGCACCGTTCCATCCTCGGCCAGGGCAGGCACGACCTCGGGGGCGGACGCACGAAACCCGCGCGTACAAAACCAATCCAGCTGGCGTGTCCCCGCCCCTTCACTCCATGTGCTGCGCCGCGTGGTAGGACGCGCCAGGTTGCAGGCGGACCAGTCATAGCCACGGGCGATGGCGTCGGCGAACAGGAGTTCACGCGGGTCATCCAGTGCACCCTCGCCTTCGACCCCCGTGTTGAGGTCGCCGCCGATGACGATCGGCAGCCCATGGGCCACGAGTTCCAGCTCGTCGAGCAGGAAGGCCATCTGCCGGGCGCGGCCCGCGAAGTCCGTGGCGCTTTCGAGATGCACGGCGCAGCCGATGAAATCCCGCCCTTCATGGGTGAAGGTCGCCGCCACCGCCATGCGGTTACCGATGCGGCGTTGCCCGCCCTTGGGGGCGATATACCAATCGGCCTCTCTTGGCAGGCGGATCACCACGGGCTCCCGGACTGGCAGGGCCGTGCTGAAGCCGTTGCCATGGAAGCCCAGGCGATTGTCCACAGCGTTGCCCGGAAAGACGATTGGCGCGGGCATCACCGCCAGTTCCAGGAACTCCAACGCGTAGCCGTAGCGATGCCCCAGCAGCCCGGCCACATCCCGCGTGGTATGGCGCTGGCCGGTGCGGTGCAGCCCGTGGTCCATCTCGCTGAGGAGAGCGAGGGACACCCCATGGCGCCGCAGCGCCGCCGCCGCGGCTTCCGGATACAGGCAGCGCTCCAGATTCCACGCAGCCAGGCGTAGTGGTCCTGGTGGCACCGGCGCCGTTGCCTCACCGCCCAGTTCCACCTGCTGAAAGGCCGGCAACGCCTCCTGCGCGCGATCATGCACCTGCTGCAGTGGCGGCAGATCGCGCATCGCCTGCACGGTGCCGGGTGGCAAGGGTGTCAGCGCCGGAACGGTATTGTGGAAACAGCCGGTCAGGCCGGTAGGAGCGACATCAGTCCCCAGCATGCGGGACCTCCGATATGCGGAATGGGCTCGCGGGCCGTTAGGGCACCGCCCCGGCCGGAGGGCCGGAGGATTCGGCCTTAGCCCTGGCACACGACGCCCAGGTGACAGGCCTTTGACGTTTCAGCGTCAGACCTTCGGCACCCCGGGCTGGGCCCCGAGCCGACGAGGCGTAGCGAACGCCAATGGCTCAAGGGGCAGGCCCGGCTGTCGGGACGTCGCCGCCGTCGCTCAAACCCTTGATTTCTATTTGGCCGGCGCAAACTTATCCACAGCGGCGCCGAAACTTTCCCTTCACGCCGCCGTGCTATGCTAGGCTTTGTTACCCCCCTCCGTTGGCACAGGAAGGAACCGATGAGTTGCCAGCTCACATGGACCAACCGCAACGGCGCACTGCGTGGCGAGCGCCATATCTTCGATGCCTACGAGGATGCGATGCATGAGGTCGCTTCCGCGGTGCGGAAGCTGGACCAGGGCGACGTCCTGGAACTGACCTCGGACGGCAAGGTCATGCTCAGCCTCCGGTGCGAGAAAGCCCCCATCCGCACCGAGGCCGGGACCGCGCCGCGCAATTGACGCGGCGGCGGGGCAAGCCCCGCCAGGGCCGTTCAGGCGACGCCGTGGCGGCCCATCTCCAGGAACTTCTCCCGCCGGCGCGCGCGCAGCGTGCCGGCATCCAACGCCAGCAGCGGCTCCAGGCTCGCCCATACCTTGTCCGCCACGGCCTTCACCGTGGCTTCGGGGTTGCGATGGGCGCCACCCAGGGGCTCGGCTACGACGCCGTCCACCAGCCCGAGGCGGGAGAGGTCCTGCGCCGTCAGCTTGAGCGCATCGGCCGCCGTGCTTGCCTGCGCGGCATCACGCCACAGGATGCTGGCGCAGCCTTCGGGGCTGATCACCGAATAGACCGAATGCTCCAGCATCAGGATACGGTCGGCCGCCGCCAAGGCGATGGCGCCGCCTGAGCCACCCTCGCCGATGATGGTGGCAACAAACGGCACCGGCGCGTCCAGCCCGGATTCGATGGCACGGGCGATGGCCTCGGCCTGCCCGCGCGCCTCGGCCTCGATGCCCGGAAAGGCGCCGGAGGTATCGACGAAGGAGATGATGGGCAGGCCGAAGCGCCCGGCCAGCTCCATCAGGCGGCGGGCCTTGCGGTAGCCCTCGGGCTTGGCCATGCCGAAATTATGCTTCACGCGGCTTTCGGTGTCGGAGCCCTTCTCGGTGCCCAGCACCACGACGGAATGGCCCCGGAAGCGCCCCATGCCGCCAATGACGGCCGCATCATCCGCGAAGGCGCGGTCTCCGGCCAGCGGGGTGAATTCCTCGATCAGCGCCTCGACATAGGTCAGGCATTTCGGGCGGTCCGGGTGGCGCGCCACCTGCGTCTTCTGCCAGGGCGTCAGCTTGGCATAGGTGCTGGCCAGCAGCTTGTCCGCCTTGGCCTGCAGGTTGCCCACTTCCTCGGCCACGTCGATGCCACCGGCGTCGGTGGTCCGGCGCAGCTCCTCGATCTTGCCTTCCAGCTCGGCCAGGGGCTTTTCGAAGTCCAGGAAGTGACGCATTTCGGTTCCGTCTGATGCAAGGCCGCGAAAGAAAAGCGGAAGGCGCCTGCCCTACCGCACCCGGCGCCCGAATGCCAGCCCGTCAGGCCGCAGGTTTGGCCTGTGGCGGCCGCGCCAGGGGGTGGTGCTCTTCCACCAGGGCCTTCAGCCGTTCTTCCAGCACACGGGTGTAGATCTGCACTGTCGCGATGTCGGAATGGCCCAGCAGCACCTGCAGGCTGCGCAGATCCGCCCCGCCCTCCAGCAGATGCGTGGCGAAGGAATGGCGCAGCACATGCGGGCTCACCCGCCCCGGCTCCAGCCCCGCCGCCAGCGCAGCCTGGGTGACAAGCAGGGAAAGCCCCTGCCGCGTCAGATGCCCCGCCGCGCCATGGGAGGGGAAAAGCCATTTCGAGGGCTTCTTGGGGTCCCGCAATGCCAGGGCTGCTTCCCTCGCCCGTGCCGAGATCGGCACCAGCCGTTCCTTGCCGCCCTTGCCCTTCACCATGACAAGCGGCGCCTCGGCGGAGAGCGCGGTAACCGGCAGACTCACCAGCTCACTGGCGCGCAGACCGGAGCAATAGAGCAGCTCCAGCGCCGCCACCGCCACAGGGCCGCGCTTGCCAGGGAGTGTGGACGCGGCATCGAGCAGCGCCGTCACCTCCTCCCGCCGCAATGCCTTGGGCAATGGCGCTGGCAGGCGCGGGCTGTCCAACAGCTCCGTCGGATCGTCGGCGCGGACATTTTCCCGCACCAGGAAGCGGTGGAACTGGCGCAGCGCGGAGAGGCGCCGGGCCGCCGTGCGCGGCGAGAGGCCGCTATCGGTCAGGCCGGCGATGTAACGGCGCAGCACCTCCGCATCCGCCCCGGCCAGCGTCGCCCCACCCCGCCGCTTCGCGAATCCGGCGAAGTCGGAAAGGTCGGCCTCATAGGCGGCCAGGGTGTTGCGGGCGGCGCCACGCTCGGCCACCAGCATCTCCAGGAAGGCTTCGAGGTGGCGGTCCACGGCGCGGGCGCCGGCCTCAGCGCGTCTGGAAGCGCTCGTTGGGCAGGGTGCGCTCCACCGGCTGCTGGGCCGCCGGCGGCGGGAATGCCCCGACGACCAGAAGGCCACCGATGGCAGCGATGATCAGGATCAGAACCAAAAGAAGCAGCGGGCGTCGGAACATGGCGGCCGGATATCCTCGCGCACGAAACTTGCCGCGCGGCGCGCGGTGGGGATTGCCGCGCTACGCGCAGGCGGCGGCTTGTGCTACCGTCCGCTATTGTGTCACGCAACCTCGGCTTTGCCATCGTTCCGCCTGCCGTATCTCCGGCTCCCGAGCCAACCGCCCCATGGGCGGGGGCGCCCATGACCGTGCCCGCGACGCTGGCGCCTGAGTTTACGCCCCGCGCGGCCTTTACGGTCGTGCTGGTGGGCATGCCGGGCGCGGGCAAGACATCGGTGGGCCGCCGCCTGGCGCAGCGCCTTGGCCTGCCCTTCAAGGATGCGGATAGCGAGATCGAGGCCGCCGCCGGGCAGCCCATCACGGAAATCTTCGCCCGCTATGGCGAGGCGCATTTCCGCGAGGGCGAGCGCCGCGTCATCGGCCGGTTGCTGGAAGGCCCGCCCATCGTGCTGGCCACCGGCGGCGGCGCCTTCAACGACCCCGAGACACGCGCCGCGGTAAAGACCAATGGCGCCGCCGCCATCTGGCTCCGCTGCGGCATGCAGACCCTGCTGCGCCGAGTCTCCGGCCGTGCCACGCGGCCCATGTTCCTGAATGCCGACCCGGTCGAGGTGCTGTCGCGCCTGATGGCCGCCCGCCACCCGATCTATGCGGAGGCCGATATCGTGATCGATTGCCTGGATGATGAAAGCCCCGAGGCCACGACGGAAAAGGTTGCCGCCGCCATCGGCAACTGGGGCCCGCCCTCCCGGTTGCCGGTGACGCTCGGAGAGCGGACCTATGACATCCTGGTCGGACCCGGCCTGCTCTCGCGGGCGGGGGCGCTGATCGCGCCGGTGCTGCCGGCGAAGCGGGTAGCGGTGGTGACCGACGCCACGGTCGCTCCCCTGCATCTCGACACGCTGCGGCAGGGGCTCGAATCGGCGGGAATCGAAATCAGGGCCGCCGTCACCGTGCCCTCGGGCGAGGCCAGCAAGAGCATCGCGAGCTTCGCCCAGGTGCTGGAGGAGCTGCTGGCGGCGGGCGTGGACCGCCGTACCACCATCATCGCCCTGGGCGGCGGCGTGGTGGGAGATCTGGCGGGCTTCGCCGCCGCCGCCGCGCTGCGCGGCCTGCCCTTCATCCAGATGCCCACGACGCTGCTGGCGCAGGTGGACAGCTCGGTGGGCGGCAAGACGGGCATCAACCTCAAGGCGGGCAAGAACCTCGCCGGCGCCTTCCATCAGCCGCGCATCGTGCTGGCGGATACCGGCGCGCTCTCCACCCTGCCGGTGCGGGAGCTGCGGGCCGGCTATGCCGAGGTCGCCAAGCACGGGCTGCTGCATGGCGCGATGTGGGACTGGTGCGAGACTTTCGGCGCCCGTGCCGTGGCCGGTGATGCGGCGGCGCTGCGCCATGCCGTGCTGGAAAGCTGCCGCCTGAAGGCTGGTGTCGTCGCCGCTGACGAGCGCGAGGAAAGTGCCGAAGGCGGCCGCGCGCTTCTCAACCTCGGGCACACCTTCGGCCACGCCATCGAGGCCGAGTGCGGCTATGACGGCACGCTGCTACATGGCGAGGGCGTCGCCATCGGGCTGGGCCTCGCGGCACGGCTCTCCGCCCGCCTCGGCTATTGCGACGCCGCCCTGCCCTTGCGGGTGGAAGCGCATATGGCCTCGGTCGGCCTTCCCGCCCGCATTCGTGACCTGCCGCGTGGCTTCACCGTCGAGGCGCTGATGGCGCGGATGCGGAAGGACAAGAAGGTGCGGGACGGCGCGCTGCGCTTCGTGCTGCTGCGCGCGCCCGGCGATGTCTTCACCGCCGGAGACGTGCCTGCCGGGACGGTGGAAGCCCTGCTGCGGGAGGAAGGCTGCGCCGGCTAAGGCGCGGCGCCGCACCCACCCTGGCCCGGCCTAGCCCGCCGGCTTTCAGCTTGCGCTGAAAAAGGCCGAAATGAAGCGGCGGAACCGGGAACGGTTGTCCAGGACGTCGTCCTGCGCATCAGGCGGCGGCCCGAGAGGCGGGCCCATGCGGCGGTGGATAGCCTGTACACGGGCGTCATTGGGCAAGGCGGCCGCCGCGTCCTGCGCCACGTGGCGTGCCTCATCCAGCCGGCCGGTGCGCTCCAGGGAGCGAGCCAGGCCGATATGGGCCGCGCCCAGCTGCGGCTGATGCACGATGGCTACCCGGAAATGCGGCTCGGCCTCGGCGGGCTGCCCGACCACCAGCAACAGCTGGCCCAGCCAGGTGTGGTTGCCGGCATTCTCCGGCTCCAGCGCGATGGCCCGCTTCACGACCTCGATGGCATCAGCCTGGCGGCCATAGGCGCCAAGCACATGGCTCTTGCCGATGATGGCGCCGACATGGTCAGGGTCCTGGCCCAGAACGGTGTCGAACTGCGCCTCGGCCTCCTCCAGCTTCGCCGCGTTGAGCAGGCCGAAGCCATAATGGATGTGGAGCCCGGCATCGCCCGGCGCTTCCCGGATGCCCTGGGCCGTGATCTTCAGCGCCTCATCCTTCCGCCCCTTGGCACCGAGCACGATGCTGAGGCCGCGATAGACGTGGCTGATATCCTTGCGCAGCGCGAGCGAGGCGCGGAACGGTTCCTCCGCCAGCGTCGCCTGCCCCATCCCGACGAGGATGTGGCCGATCTGCGCCAGTACCACCGGGTCCTTGCCGTGTTCCTCCACCAGGTGCCGGACCATACTCTGGGCCTCGTTGGCCTGGCCGCGGCTGAGCATGCGGTGGACGGTGTCCCGCAGCGTGCGCATGATTTCCTGCTCCCGCACCGTGCGGTGCAGGCCCAGCTGCTCCGCACGGTCCAGCAGGCGGCCGGCCAGATGGTAGCGGCCCCGGCGGAAGGCAGACATGCCGACGCGGAAGAACCACTGCGAGCTGCTGTGCCGCCGGCCACGAATGAGGGCGGAGAGAGCCGGCAGCTCCGCCGCCATCACCTGCTGCAGCGTCTGGTGGAGGAAGTCCGTATCGACCAGCAGCCAGATGGTGGCGTGGTCCATGAACGGCGTGCGCAGCCAGTGGGCGCCGGACTGCACGAACAGCTCGGCGCTGATCTTGTCGTCCACCATGTACGGATCGGCCATCAGCACGCCGAATTCGGGCGCTTCCTCCGGTGTCATCCGCATGCCGTCATGCAGGGCGCGGTCGAAGAATTTATGGAAGCGCTTGTCGGTCGGCACATCGACCGGGTCGATCGATGCCTGCGGACAGACGGCGAGGGCGCGGGAGATACCCAGCAGCCGGGCGTATTTCAGGGCGGCATAACCGCCCATGCTGTACCCATAAGTCATGGCCGGGCCGTTGAGCAGGGCGCGCACCGCCGGCGCCGCCCTGGCCACGGAGGCGGCGGGAAACCAGTTCTCCCGCTTGGCCACGAAGCCAATGGCCGGAAGGCCGAGCTTCCGCGCCGGGTCCCGGCCCCAGATGGCCATCCCGTCCGGGCGGAAGGTCAGGTCGGCGAAGGTCACAAGCGTCAGCGCGGGTGCTTCCGCCGCCTTGTCCTTCCTCGCGGGCGCGGGCTGATGGATGACGAGGATCTCGTCATCCTCATAAATAATGCTCGAAGTCATGCTCACCGTCCGGCCGGCCCTTCAGCCCTGCCTTGTCGCTTCCGCCGGGGTCAGCAACCGCAGCGACAATGCGTGCAGCCCCGCGCCGAATTCCGCTTCCAACGCCGCGTGCACGGCGCGGGAGCGCGCTACGCGAGACATTCCCTCGAAAGCCGGCGTCACGAGCTGCACGGAGTAATGGGTCTCCCCGCCGGGCCGCGCGCCAGCATGGTCGGCATGCTGATGGCTGTCATCCTGCACCAGGATCTCGGCAGGTGAGAAATTCTGGGTCAAAACGGTTCTGATACGGTCGGCACGAAGGGTCATGGGGGCTCTTTTCCACGGCACCGGGGGGTTGCCAAGCGAAAGCTGCGTCATCTGCCGCCTTGCGGGGACATGCTTCCGAGATCATAAGACGTCAAATGGCCCGACGCGGCGAACGTCTCCGAACCGACAAACCCCAACCAACCGGCCCGCGTTGCGACGCCCCCGGTTGCGAGGCTGTGGGCGAATTCCGTGCACCGCGCGATCGCTCCCGCCTGCGCGATTACTACCATTTCTGCCTGGAACATGTCCGCGCCTACAACCAGGCGTGGGACTATTACAAGGGCATGTCCGCGGACGAGATCGAGACCAATCTGCGGGACGATTCTGGCTGGCAGCGCCCGACCTGGCCGCTGGGCCGCCTCGGCAGCGGCAAGCTGAACCCGGAAATGTTCCGCGACCCGCTCGGCCTGTTCGGCCAGGCACCGCCCACACCGCGGAAAAGCGCGAAGGAAGCGCCGCCGGAGCTGCGCGTGGCGCTGGACATGCTTGGCCTTGGCTGGCCTTTGGAGGAAACTGCGCTCCGCAGCCGGTACAAGGAGCTTGCGAAGCGCTATCATCCGGACAGCAACGGGGGGGACCGCTCCTCCGAGGAACGTCTGAAAGACATCAACCGTGCCTACAGCCTGCTGAAGAAGCGGCTAGCCACCCCCCGCGACGGCGATGCCGGCGCGGAACCTTCGGCCGCCGCGGCGGCTTCCAGCAGGGCAGCCTGAACCGCCGCCCAATACGCGACACGAAGATCCGAGAGCAAAGCCCGATGAGCAAGGTCGCCAATATCTCCGAACCCCGCAGCACAGCCGCGATCAACATGCCGGACATCACGGTCAAGGTGCGCGAGGTCTTCGGCATCGATAGCGACCTGGAAGTGCCTGCCTTCTCCGTGACGACCGAGCATGTGCCGGAAAAGGACCCGACTTATCAGTTCGACCGTGAGACCACCCTCGCGATTCTGGCCGGCTTCGCCTTCAACCGCCGTGTCATGGTGCAGGGCTATCACGGCACCGGTAAGTCCACGCATATCGAGCAGGTGGCCTCCCGCCTCAACTGGCCCTGCATCCGCGTCAACCTGGACAGCCACATCAGCCGTATCGACCTGATCGGCAAGGACGCGATCGTCCTGAAGGATGGCAAGCAGGTCACGGAATTCCGCGAAGGCATTCTGCCCTGGGCGCTGCAGCACCCCTGCGCCATGGTGTTCGACGAGTATGATGCCGGCCGCCCGGACGTGATGTTTGTCATCCAGCGCGTGCTGGAGGTCGAGGGCAAGCTGACCCTGCTGGACCAGAACAAGGTGATCCGCCCTCACCCGGCCTTCCGCCTGTTCGCCACCGCCAACACGGTGGGCCTGGGCGACACGACCGGCCTGTATCACGGCACGCAGCAGATCAACCAGGGCCAGATGGACCGCTGGAACATCGTGGCGACGCTGAACTACCTGCCGCACGCGCAGGAGAGCAGCATCGTGGCCGCCAAGCTGGGCATCAAGCCGGACGACGCGGCAGGCAAGAAGCGCATCGAGGCGATGGTGGCCCTGGCCGACCTGACCCGCGCGGGCTTCATCGCCGGCGACATCTCCACCGTCATGTCCCCGCGCACCGTCATCACCTGGGCCGAGAATGCCCGCATCTTCGGTGATGTCGGCTTCGCCTTCCGCCTGACCTTCCTGAACAAGTGCGATGAGGCCGAGCGCTCCACGGTGGCCGAGTACTACCAGCGCTGCTTCAACGAGGAGATCCCGACCGGGCTGCTCGTCAAGAAGGGCTGATTGGCCCACCGGGAGGGGCCATGCCCCTTCCGGCCAGCATGATGCAGCGGCGGGAGAGTAGAGAGCGATGAGCGGCAGCAAGGACCAGACGCGCCAGGAAGAGTTCAAGCGCGCGACGGCGGGCGCCCTGCGCGCCATCGCCCGCAATGCCGAGGTGCAGGTGGCCTACCAGCCCGGCCCCTCTGGCCTCGCCGGCAAGCGGGCACGGCTGCCGCTGCCGACGCGCTCCCTCCCCCCCGCCGAAATGGCGCGGCTGCGCGGGGCTGCGGATGCGATCGCGCTCCGCCTCCGCCACCACGACGAGGCCGCCCACGCCGCCCGCACGCCACAGCAGCGCGAGGCCCGCGAGGTGTTTGACGCGCTGGAGCAGGCGCGGGTCGAGGTGGTGGGCAGCCAGCACATGCCCGGCGTCGCCGCCAATCTCGATGCCCGTCTCGCGGAGACCTGCGAGGCCGAGGGCTACGACCGCATGACCCGCAAGGACCAGATGCCGATGACCGCGGCATTGTCCCTGCTGGCCCGCGAGCGCCTCTCCGGCCACGCCGCCCCCGCAGCCGCGCAGCGCGTTCTGGACCTCTGGCGCGAGACGCTCGGCGACAAGGCCGATGCCGCGCTGGATGAAATGGCGGCGTCCCAGAACAACCAGACCGAATTCGCCCGCGCGGCCCGCAAGCTGCTGACGGCGCTGGATCTGGTGGAAGCCGAGGTCGAAGCCGAGTCCGAGGAGGAATCCGAGGGCGAGGACAGCGGCGAATCCAGCCCGCAGCAGGACAGCTCCACCGAAGGTGAGAGCGAAAGCCGCGAGAGCGAGCAGACGATGGGCGCCCAGCCCGAGTCCATGCAGGGCGAGGCGGCCGAGGAAGACAGCGAGTCCCAGGAAGAGGAAGGCGTGGCCGCCGAGGGCGAGGACCGCCCGGGTGGCCCGCAGCAGCGGAAGGAGGTCGCGCCTTCCGATGATTCCTCCCTGTATCGCGCCTATACCAAGCAGTTCGACGAAGAGATCGAGGCCGCCGACCTCTGCGATGCGGAGGAGCTGGCCCGCCTGCGGCAGCAGCTCGACCAGCAGCTCTCCCACTTGCAGGGCGTCGTTTCCAAGCTGGCCAACCGCTTGCAGCGCCGCCTGCTGGCGCAGCAGCAGCGCGCGTGGGAATTCGACCTGGAAGAAGGGATGCTCGATGCCGCCCGCCTGGCGCGCATCGTGGTCAACCCACTGCTCTCCCTCTCCTACAAGCGGGAGCGTGAGGCGGATTTCCGCGACACGGTCGTCACCCTGCTGATTGATAATTCCGGCTCCATGCGCGGGCGGCCCATTTCCGTCGCCGCCATGTGCTGCGACATCCTGGCGCGCACGCTGGAGCGCTGCTCGGTGAAGGTGGAGATCCTGGGCTTCACCACCCGCGCCTGGAAGGGCGGCCAGAGCCGCGAGCGTTGGGTGCAGGATGGCAAGCCGCGTAACCCGGGCCGCCTGAACGACCTGCGCCACGTGGTCTACAAATCCGCCGATGCACCCTGGCGCCGTGCCCGCAAGAATCTGGGCCTGATGCTGCGCGAAGGCCTGCTGAAAGAGAATATCGACGGCGAGGCGCTGGACTGGGCCTATCGCCGCCTGATGCAGCGGCCCGAACGGCGCCGCATCCTCATGGTCATCAGCGATGGCGCGCCGGTCGATGACAGCACGCTGTCCGTCAATCCGGGTAACTACCTGGAGCGGCACCTGCGCAAGGTGATCCATGACATCGAGCAGCGGAATTTCGTCGAGCTGATCGCCATCGGCATCGGGCACGACGTCACGCGCTACTACCGCCGCGCCGTCACCATCGTGGATGCCGAGGAACTGGGCGGCACCATGATGAAGAAGCTGGCCGAGCTGTTTGACGAGGACGCCGCCGCAGCCTTCCAGCGTGCCGCCTCCGAGCGCGCGCCCGCGCTGATCTGACGATGCCGCACGCTCCGGCGCCGCCGCCATACGGCGGCGTCCGCCGGCGTGACGCCCTGACGCTTTTGGGCAGCCTGTTGCTGCCTCGCCTCCGGGTGCCGGCAGAGGCGCCCGCTACCCCCCTTCCCGCGCTTCCGTTGCCAGCAGGCGCTCCGTTGGAGTCGCTCGGCGGGCTCCGGCTGAACTGCCGCGCCATTGGCTTCGGCGGCCTCTCCGGCCTCCATATCGGCGACGATCTGGTTCTCACCGCGGTTAGCGACCTCGGCTACTGGCTGCAGGCACAGCTAGTGCTGAACGAGGCCGGGCAGCCGCTGGGGCTGGAAGGGCTGCGGAAGGGAGAGCTCTCGGACGGGCTGGTATTCGGCCTGCCGGGCAAGCTGGCACATGACGCGGAATCCCTGGCGCGGCTGCCGGATGGCACCTGGCTCGTCGGCTTCGAGCGGTGGCAGCGGATTCGCGCCTATGACGATATCGGCGGCTGGGGCCGGCCGGCACCGGCGCCGCCGGAGCTGCGCCTGGCTCCCCTGAACAAGGGGCTGGAAAGCCTCACCATTCTCGCCGACGGACGCTGGCTGGCCATCAGTGAGGGGCTGGAGCTGGAGGGGCGCAACCTGATGCGCGGCTGGGTGGGCCAGCCGGGGGCATGGACCCCTTTCTCCTACGCGGTCAGCAACAGCTACCGGCCCACGGACGCCGCCGCCCTGCCCGATGGCAGCGCACTGGTGACGGAGCGGCGCTTCAGCATCCTCGACGGTGGCTTCAGGGGCCGGCTGATGCGGCTGTCCGCGCCTCTCCTGGCCTCGCCCAGCCCTGGCGCCATCCTGCGGGCCGAGCCGCTGCTGGAGGCCGAGCACCTGCCTCGGGATAACTGGGAGGGCGTCACGGCCTTCCACTGGCGCGGGCGGCAGATGGTGGCGCTGCTGACGGACGACAACGAGTTCTTCCTGCAGCAGGGGCTGCTTCTGCTGTTCGCCCTCAGGCAGGCGGGCTGACGGGCACCGGCGCTTCCACCACCCGCGCGCGGGGCAAGGTCAGCCAGGCACGTGCACCGATGCCCGGCACGGCCTCTACCGTCAGCTCCCCGCCATGGGCGCGGAGAAGGTCCCGCGCCACCACGAGGCCCAGCCCGACACCCCGCGTGCCATTGCCGACATTCAGCCCGTTCAGATCCTCCGCGCCCTGGCCGTTGCCGTCATCCTCCACCACGATGGCGATGTTGGTATCGGCCCGGACTAGGCGCATCTGCACCGAGTCGCCATCCTTGGTCTGGCGGATGACCCGGGCCAGCACCTGGCGCAGCGCGCCCACCATGGCGCGCCGGTCCACCATCAGCACCACCCCGCGCAGTTCCGGCGCCACCCTCCAGGCACGGCGGCCGGGGCTGAGTGCCTGGGCGATATGGCCGATGACCTCGTCCAGAATCGGCTCCAGACGGGTCTCCTCCTCCTTCAGGGAGCGGGGGCCGGCGCTGTTCGCCAGCAGGTCCGATACATCAGCGGAAAGGCCCAGCAGGGCCCGTGCGCGGCTCTCCAGCCCGCTGGCGGCGTTGCTGGCGGCGGTGGCATAGCCGAGCAGGGCAATACCGTGTGTCTGCATCTCCTGCGCCAGCAGGCCGAGATAGCGGCCCCGCGCCTCCAGATCCCGTTCCACGACCCGGGCACGCCCCTCGGCCCGCCGGCGATCCAGCAGCGCGGAGACGGAAATGAGGGCGCAGGCGGTCACCACACCGGCGCCCAGCAGTAAGGGCGGCAGAAGCATATCCATGCCGCTCATGCTGCGGGATGGCGGTGAAAGAAGCCTTAAATCCGCGTCAAAATTGAGATCAACGAGACGGCAAACATGAAAAAAAGGCGCCTCCCGGCTGGGAGACGCCTCTTGATCTGGTCCGGTCAGGCCGGGCTCAGGCGGCGGCCGCAGCGGCCTTCTTCGCCTGGGCGCGCTGGATGCGGCGCTTCAGAACCTGCGCCTCTTCCGGCAGGCGGCGGTCCGGCGTGCCGAGCAGGAAGGCGTCCAGGCCGCCATTGTGCTCAACGGTGCGGATGCCGTTGGTGGAGAGACGGATCTGGATGGAGGTGCCCAGAACGTCAGAGAAGAACGACGTCTCCTGCAGGTT
Source organism: Acetobacteraceae bacterium AT-5844 (assembly GCA_000245075.1). Lineage (GTDB taxonomy): Bacteria > Pseudomonadota > Alphaproteobacteria > Acetobacterales > Acetobacteraceae > Pseudoroseomonas. Next base: position 619 of record JH599917.1, on the reverse strand, counting down.
CGGCAGGAAGCGACGACGGGTCTTGTTATTGGCGTGGCTGACGTTGTTGCCAGCCTGGACGCCCTTACCGGTGATCGCGCAACGGCGAGCCATGGCAGTACCCTCTACATGACAGCAGGCTGGGCACGCGCGGGCACCACTCGCCTATCAGTTGGAAATCAGGAGGCGGCTTTTGGCCCGCCCTCCCGCCAGAGTCAAGGATTCGGATGAGAAAGCTCAGCCATTCCCGGCGGTCGGGGGTGCCGACTGGCGCAATTCATCCAGTTCGCCCGATTCCACCGAGTGCAGGGCACTGCGCAGGACATTGGCGATGGCCTGGTCCTTCATGCTGCGGGCCATCAGCCCCAGCGCGCCGCCCAGCAGGGCGGAGGCGACCGAGATCGGCGCGATCTTCTGCTCGATCATGTATTCAATCGCCTTATCCACCACGGAACCGGCGTGGCTCAGATCCTCGGGGGCCATCCCCTGCGGGTCGAGTTGCATGTGATGCCTCCAGAGATACCAGCCGGTCACATAGTCAGTGTGGAGCGCGCGCGAAACCCCTCACGCGCGCGCCGGTGTCATCGACCCCGCCGGGTTGCCGGGGGGATTGCCCGGCGGGGCATCGGGTGCCACGCCG
>JH599916.1:20492-22264 GCA_000245075.1 Acetobacteraceae bacterium AT-5844 | reverse complement strand
GACGGGCCTGCACGGGTGGCGGCGGAGGCGCGGGCGGCGGCGGCGGAATATCTGCGGCCTCCAGCGGCACGACATCCGGCTCAGTTGCCTGCTGCGCTTCCGGCTCCACGGCCTGGACGATGTCCGGCGGCGGCGGCTGGGTCATCTCCACCGGCTCGGTGGGCGTCACGGCATCCGGGGGCGGTTCCGTGGCGGTTACCAGCTCCGAGGTGGTGAGGGCCATGGGGGGCGGCGGCACGTCGGTGGCGCTGGTGGCCTCCGGCGCCACGGCCGAGACTTCTTCCATCGCTGGGCCCGTCTCCGCCTCGGGGGCAGCGGGGGCCGCGGGGATGGACATCATCTCCAGCGGGATGACTTCCTGTGCCGGCTCCGGCGGACTGTTGAGAGGAACACCGTACAACAGCAGCGCCAGCGCTCCGCCGTGCAGCAGCGCGGAAGCGCCCCAGCCGAGGATGCGGTGGTTGGAAACCCCACCGCCCTCCTCCGTCATCGCGATCGAACTCATGCGATGCCCTTTCTCAGCGGGCCTGCACCGCCACGGCGTTCGGCTCCACCTCGGCGATCAGTGAGACGCGGGTGATGCCGGCCTGGGTGACACGCCCCATGACGCGCAGCACCTCGCCATAGGGGGCGGCGCGGTCGCCGCGAACGTAGATCGGCGCCTCGGGGTCAGCCTTGTGCATTTCCGTCAGGCGGGCGGCGAGTTGGTCGGCCGGGATTTCTTCCTTGGCCAGGAAGACGCGGCCATCGACGGAGACAGTCAGCACCACCGGCGGGCGCGGCGCGGCGGCGCGCGGGGCGGCCGTTTTCGGTAATTCCACCGGCACGCCCACCACCATCATCGGCGCGGCGACCATGAAGATGATCAGCAGCACCAGCATGACGTCCACCAGCGGGGTGACGTTCATATCCGCCATGGGCATGGCGGAATCGTCGTCGTCGAAACCGCCGAGGCTGGGGCCGGACATCGCCATGGCGCTTACTCCGCCGCCGCGTGGGCGCGGGCGTGCACCTGCCCGGCATGGGACTGCGCGGGCGGACGGCGGGAGAGGCTGGAGGCCAGTTCCGACGCAGCGGCATTGGCCAACTGGCGCAGCTTGGAAAGGCGCACCGTCAGGCGGTTATAGGCGATAACGGCCGGAATGGCGGCGGCCAGGCCGATGGCAGTGGCAAACAGCGCCTCGGCGATGCCGGGAGCCACCACGGCCAGGCTGGTGTCGTTGCTCTGCGCGATGCTGGCGAAGCTGCGCATGATGCCCCAGACGGTGCCGAAGAGGCCGACGAAGGGCGCGACGGCGCCCGTGGTCGCCAGGAACGGCAGGCCCGGCTCGGCCCGGCGCATCAGGGCGGTGATGGTGCCGCGCATTGCGTGCTCGATGCGGTGGCGGTACTCGGCCCGGCTCTCGTCATGGTCCCGGCCCTCGCGCCACTCACGGGTGCCGGCACGCAGCACCTGCGCGGCCAACTCCTCCCCCTGCGGCGTGGTGGTCGGACCGGCGCCGGGCGCGGCCGCACCGATCAGCTGCTTCACCTGGCCACCCAGGCGCCGGAACATCACGGCCTTCTCGATCACGATGGCCCAGCAGATGACAGAGGCCAGGACCAGGGCGATGATCACGAACTTGCCGGCGAGGTCGGCATGCATGAACAGGCCGACGGCGGAGAGGTCCGGCCCGGCCGCGGCGATGGCGGCCTGGGCCGCGTCAGCCGCTGAGTTCGCGGCTCCCACGGCCTGGGGGGCGGCAGCCTGCGCCGCATCGGCAGCCGTAGCG
>JH599916.1:10265-20472 GCA_000245075.1 Acetobacteraceae bacterium AT-5844 | reverse complement strand
GCCAGCGGCCTGAGTCGCGGTATCCGCGGCGGTCGCGGCCGTCCCGGCCTGGTTCACAGCGGTACCGGCAGCATCGGTCGGATTCATCGCGACCTCCTTACTTATCGAAGGAAACACCACCCACGCGCGATGCGAGGGCGAGGCGCGGCAAGCAGGCCGCGCGGGTTTCAGGTGTGGGTCCGCAGGCCAGGACGTCGTTCAGCAGGACGGAGCCGATGCCGTCGCAGGGCTGGTTGGCCAGGTCGAAGATGCGGGCCATGGTCTTCTGCTCGGGCAGCGGCCCGACATCCAGCGCCATGCGGCGGGCGATGACGCCATCCTTGCCGAACATCAGCAGGTCCAGCCGCAGCGGATCGACAGCTTCCTGCCCCGGATTGCGGAGCAGCAGCCAGACGCGGCAGTTGTTGCCCTGCGCCTCCAGCCGGTTCAGCTCGATGGTGATGCGCGGGCTTTCCTGCGCCCAGGCCGGAGCGGTGGCGCAGATCGCGGCCAAGCCGATGGCGGACAACAGACGGCGCATGGCAACTCCCCGGGGACGGCTGCGGAATGATGAGTGGCTTATGGCGCCAGTGCGACGCACACGCAATGCGAATGACTCGCAATTCTGCCGCCCGGTGGGGACAACCCCTCCTTCACCAGCCTCCGAATGAGGCTCAGCTGCGGGCAATGGGTGCGAGTTGGGCAAGCCGTGCCATGACTTCCGGCCGGGGGAATTCGTCCACCTCCGCGAGTTGGCGCGGGAAGGCCTCCAGCAATGGCGAGGGATCAAACGGCGTCGGCTCCCAGTGATGGTCGATGAAGGCCATGGCCGCTTCCCAGTCGGTCTCCAGATGCCGCTCGGTGCGGTAGACCAGCACGTCCTTCCGGCCGCTCCCCGCATAATAGTCCCGGATACGGTGATCGATGGGGGTGGAATCGTCGTCGGCCGCGAAAGAGCCAGAGGGGCCAGCATGGATGTCGAAGGTCGCGCAGGGAATGCCATAGGCCTCGGCGACGGCCAGCGCATGCAAGCTGGTGCTGAGAATGCGGCGGCAGGCGAGGATATCCTCTACGCGCGCCCGCACCTGCCCGATGTCACGCTCCACCACGGTGTTTATGATCCGGACGGAGCCGGACAGCGCCGCGGGCACATTATAGCGCCGGAATTCCGGCAGGGCGCCGGCGGAAGGGTCTTTCTCCGCCACTTCTGAAATGTGCAGCACCACGCCGAGGTCCCAGCGCTTTTCCACACCCTGCCCTGGCCAGACGCGCGGCAACAGCCAGGCCGGGTCTCCCCAGACCGCAGGCATGGGATAGCCGGCGTCCCGCAGCATGGCGGCGCTGAAAGGGCCGCGCACGGCGTGAGGGACGAAGCGCGTCAGCGGGGGGTGGTTCAGCCGCCGCTGCACCTTGAAGCTGGAGGTTTCCGTGCCGCCAAAACCCGATCCCCAAACCTCCACCTGACCGAAGCGCTGCTTCTGGCCGATGGTACCGATGGCGATAAGGCGGTTGAAGGGAGAGACCGGGCGCGTATAGCGCAGCGGAAGGCCGGTATGGGCGGCTACGATGATGGGGCTGAGCACGTCGCCCATATTCCCCACCTTGCCGCCACGCATCCAATTCATCCGCACGCAACGGCCTCCTCAAAACTTTGGAGGACGCCATCTAACATCAGGAACCTGAGAACGCGCCGCCTGCCCGGCCGCGAAACGGCTTACCGTCCCGCACAAATGTGTGAGGGTGCTTGGAGGGCAGATCCCGGAGGGGGCATAGAAGGTCAGAACCTTCTGATTATAAAGCGTTATCGAGGCATTTAGCGCGCCGGGAAGGTTCAGGCTGTCCAGCATAAAGAACGAACCCGAAAGAATTATTTGTTCTGTTTTTGTTCTTGGTGCTAAGAGTCGCTTCATGCCCCGACCAACCCCTAACCCCCACCCCTCCCCCGTCCTTGAGCTGATGCGCACCGGCACGTTGCTCTCCACCCCCCTTGAGCAACTGAGGGACCTCAGCGTCATCGCCCATTGTGGCGATATGGACTGCCCACCTCCTCCGCCGATCCCCGTGGCGCGTGTGGCGGCCTCGCGCCGCGGTGCCCGTGTGGCGGATGTGGCCCACACCTTCCATTGCGCCGCTTGCGGGCGCTTGGCAGAGGCTGTCTCCTTGCGAGAGGACTGCGCGGACGGCGGCTGGATCCTCCAGCCGATTGCCACGCCCGGCCAAAGCAGGATGCAGTGGCCATGGTTCCCGAACCGCAGAGGCGCTTTGGCTGCTACGCTGTCCATGTGACAGGCAAGCCACGGCGGGCACACTGCGGCCTTTCCATCCGGCGGCGCAGGAGAACCACCACAGTCAGGCCCTTCAGGCGAGGCCGGGTCTGGCCGTCTCGGCCTCGCCTGTATGGGCTGGCGGACGCCGATGAACGGGCAGCCGTCGCCACAAAAGCTTACGTTGCGATACCGGATCTTTCTGTTAAACGCCCGCCGCCATGCAGACATTCCAGATTAAAACTCTCAAGGTTGTAGGTATAGATTCTGATGGGTGGCTGGTGTCTGAATACCGAGGCGCCCGGGTGCTCTCGAAGGGCATTCAGCATGCGCTCGATATGCCGGGGCATCCTTGCGACGGCATGTCGCTGGGTAAGCCCCGCCCGTGGATGGAAATTATCGACATGTGGTTGGATGGCCACTGCCTGCCGCCCCACGTAAGGCTGCGTTATCAAAAAGCTTAGAATGGACCACGCCTTGCGGATGGCGCCGCAAGGCTGGAAGCGGCGACTCTCCAGAGGATAGCACCTCGATGAGCGCCTTCACGTGGGAAAGGCGTATGTCCGTCAGCGCATCGCCAGCTGTAAATGACGCGCCGGGACAGTATGCCGCGCAGACGACGAGCGCGCGTCCCCGCCATGAGGGTGCTCGGCGTCGGGGTTAAAGGCGCGCATGGCCTATGCCGCCGTCAGAGCGGGCCCGCACTGTCCAGCAAGCAGGACACCAATCCGGCGAAACTCCCCGCCTAACAGGGCAACGCCCTGCAATGCGCAATGTCGAAACTATCGATGAGGGGGAGGATGGTGCCGACGCCCGGGATTGAACCGGGGACCTACTGATTACGAAGCAATGGTGAGAGGCCGTAAACCATTGAAAGGACGACAGCGGTTTCCCTGCTCGCGGAGGTGGGCAAAAGAAGCTGTTGTTCTCTTTTCGTTCACGGTGGTAGGAATCGGGCCATGCCCCGACCAACCCCCAACCCCCACCCCTCCCCTCTTCTCGAACTGACGCGCGCCGGCGCGCTGCTCTCCACCCCCCTGGAGCGACTGTCCGGCCTCAGCGTCATCGCCCATTGCGGCGATGTGGATTGCCCGCCTCCGCGGCCGATCCCCGTCGCCGATGTGGCCGCCGTCCGCCGCGGCGCCCGGGTCGCGGATGTCGCCCACACCTTCCGCTGCACCGCCTGCGGGCGCCTGGCGCAAAACGTGTCCCTGCGCGAGGACCGCGCCGAGGGCGGCTGGATTCTCCAGCCCATCGCGGCGCCGGCAGCGGGAGCCGTGCAATGACCGACTGGTCGGGATGCCGGGACGACTGCGGTGAACGTTCCGCCGATCGCCTTTCGGACCAGCGTCAGCGCTGCTCGACCAAAGTGCCGATCAGGCGCAGCAGTTCCTCCTGTTCTGGTCCTGCACCTCGTCTAAGGAAGTCAGCGACCTCGATCAACTCGGTGTCGCCGCCGGAGGCGAGGTTCGGCTCGTGCCGGATAAAGACCCGTCCGGAACGGGGTTCGCGGACGAGGTACCACCGATCTCCGTTCGAGCTGTCGTATAGCTCTCTTGACTCAATGGCCATGCTGGATGTCCTTTTCTGAGCTGCTCATGCTCGGCGAACCGGTCCGGGGCACGCTAGGTGAGCCAGAAACGTGCCAGTGATGGGAAATCTGGCGTGGTATGTTCCGAAATGGAAATAGGCCAATAAAGTGACGCAGGGCACCGATAGGCTGAGAGAAATTTTATATCCACAATACTTCTTGAAGAACGCCCTTTGGTGATTTTTCTCCAGTCGCATCCGTCCTGAAGACTAATAATAATTCCCAATATCCACAATTACTTGAAGGATAACCACAATGGATAGCGGAGATCAGGAACAGCGTATTCGAGAGCGCGCCTATCTTCTGTGGCGGGACGCAGGTCAGCCCGAAGGAGGAGCAGATAGTTTCTGGTATCGTGCCAAGGAATTGATCGAGGACGAAGAAAAGTCCGCATACCCACCATCGCAGTCGCGAGGCAATCGGAGCTAAGCGGTTTCGAAGCTGGGATGACACTACCCAGTTCTGCGCCTGCCACCGCGAGCTCGACGGTCGCGTCAAGCCTCTTGTGCGCCACGCCCCTAGCCGCCCACCCCCCGTGGAATAATACTCTGGCGCCTTATCCAACGGAGGGACTTCCGCGCCAAGAGGAGCGTGCATAGCGCTACGCTCGACAGTATGGCGACGCCAAGCAATCCGCTATGGCCAGATGCGCTCTCGGGACTGTGCCGCCTCACTCGCATGCCACGCTCCGCTGCCCATCGTGCCGGATCCTGGGCCTTGGCTACATGCTCTGGCATGCCTTCATTCTCGCTCCGCTCCTCAGCATCGCGGTCAGCAATCTCGTCGCCGCGCTTGTCACCCATGGCAATTATCCTTCGAAGGGGATAGCCAGCCACGCCGATCGTAATCAGGCGCCGGATACGGCATGCAGCGATCCGAGGGATTACGGTTGTTGCACCCTTGCACCGGATATTGTGATCCGGGTCCGGGATTAACAGGCTGCAGTGAAGTGTCATTCCGCGCGACATACTTGGCGGAAGGCGTTCAACCTTGACCTTGTTGTACACGGATATGCCGACTGGCTCGCATTCGCCTGGGCTTTTTCATTATTCGGCCGCGCCATGCGCGATGAGAGGCGGGCGCGGAGGACCACCACCCAACCATACCAGCAGTGTAAGGCCACTCGCCGCTGATATTACTGAGGCTACGAGAATGCCAAGCTTGGCAGCCTGCAGTAATTGCCCTTGAAACGCCAAATCAGCAATGAACAACGCCATGGTGAAGCCGATACCTGCGAGCATGCCACCACCGATCAATGCGCCCCATCGGAGTTCCGCAGGACGGGTTGCCAGGCCCAGGCGCAAAGCCAACCAGGAAAAGCCAACCACACCGATGGGCTTGCCGAATATGAAGCCCACCACCACCGCCAGCGTGATAGGATCTGCGAAGGCGTGGGAGGAGAAGGGCACGCCGGCATTCGCCAATGCGAAGAGCGGCATTATACCGAAGGCAACCCAAGGATGCAGCGTGGTTTCCAGCCGCTCGACCGGAGAAAGTGCCTCGCGGGAGGCAGTCCCGGCCGCCCGAAGGGCCCTCCGATCTTCCGTGCCACCGCTCCAGTAGTCTGCTGGTGGAGAGGATAGGATTTTCTCCAGAATGGCACGCAGGCGGAGGTCACTTACCCAGCGGCGGGTCGGGGTCATCAATCCCAACGCTACGCCGGTGACCGTTGGGTGGATACCCGACGCGTCGATGGTCAGCCAGATCCCGATGCCAACCAGGATGTAAAGCTGGAGATTGCGCACGCCGAGGATGGTCATGCCATAAACGGCTGCCAGCCCGACCCCGCCGAGCGCGAGGGCCATCCGGTTGATCGCATCGCTATAACCGATGGCCACGACCAAGATCGCGCCGATATCGTCTACGACAGCGAGCGAGAGCAGGAAGACGCGCAGACCTTGAGGAACACGCGCGCCAAGCAGCGCCAAACAACCAATGACCAAGGCGGTGTCGGTTGCCATCACTGTGCCCCAGCCATGTACGCCAGGCTGCCCAGACTGCAACATCAGAAAAAGTCCTGCGGGTACTAACATTCCTCCCGCAGCGGCAGCGACCGACAGAATGGCGACCCGCGGCTCCCGCAACTCGCCAAGGACCAGCTCGCGCTTAAGTTCAAGCGCCACGACGAAGAAGAACAACGTCATCAGAGTGTCGTTGATCCAGTCCCGCAGCGGTCGCTGGAACTCGAAGACGCCGGCTCGAATTCCCAACGGGGTCTCCCACAGCCCGAGATATCCATGCGCCCACCGCGAATTTGCCAACGCGAGCGCAACTGCGATTGCCAACAGCAGGATGGCGCCGCTGGCGGCCTCGATGCGCAGGAAGCGCGCCAGCGGCGCGGTGACCCGGTCGATAGCTTCTCTGGGCAACCGGTGGAGCCGCACGTCGCTCTTTGGATCTTGGCCCATCGTCGCTGTCCCGGAGGATAATTTCCGGATATGGTGGGCAGGCTGGGTCTTGGCATCCCTTGATGGTGAGCCCAGGCTATCAAACGTGAGGAATGTCGGGACCGAAGTTCAAGTATTTTCGACCCGCCTGACGAAAGCCTAACTCCCAAATGGCGCTTGTACCTATGCCGCGCCCCGACAAGCCAGTGCGCACACCTACCTCCACAGTGCTGGATGAACTGCTCGCTTCCACGCCCGGAGAGCAGGTGACGCTGGAATGGTTCATGGATAGGCTGGGCGACCGCTCGTTCGGCCTCGTCCTGCTCCTGCTGGCATTTCTCGGCATGCTTCCGGGCGTATCAACCATTGCCAGCCTTTTGCTCATGGTTACGGCAAGCCAGATGCTTCTCGCGCGTCCTCACCCAATCTTTCCCCGCAGTGTTGCTAAACGCAGCTTCGAGGTCCGCCGCCTGGCCCGGATTGTCGGCCGATTCTTGCCGGTACTGCGCTGGTTTGAACGGTTCGTCCGCCCCCGCTGGGTTACACCGCTCGAGGCGACGAAGCGGACGGTCGGTGGCGTGGTCCTGCTGCTGGCTGGTGGCTTACTTACGCCGGTACCGCTGAGCAATATCCCGCTCGCGCTGACAATCGCACTGATTGCCTTTGCCTATCTGGAGGAGGATGGCGTCCTACTCTGTGCCGCCCTGGCGGTGGCCCTAGCGGGGCTTGCGGCCACCGTCATTGTCGCGTGGGGGACACTGAACGCGACCGGTTGGGTCCTCAGCCTTCTATAATCGTTTAGTGCCCCGGCTTATCGGCAAGGCTCGAGTCCGTCACCGAATCGTTCCTCCGCCCAAGCCGGAATGGCGACAACGAGAAGAAAGGTAGCCAGGAAGGCGCGGCGGAGCATAAGCATGGCTGGGGAGTACCAGCCCCGGCCTTAACGCACAAAAAACGCCCGCCGGGCTTCCCCAGCGGGCTCTCCTCCCCGCCAAGCAGCATAGCACGCGCCCTTCAGTCTCAGGGCACCTAGCTGCGGGCCGGACTCTGAACCGGTTACACGGCGGTTGGAGCGACAATGGCTCGACAGTACTCCACCGATTGCTCGGCCGTTTCAACTGTAAATGGCTGGTGGAGGTGGTAGTCCGCAGACACCCGATTGCTCTCCAACGAGGCGAAAAATCTCCTAGCCTTAGACAAGGCAGAGGCTGACGAGGTGCCGGCGGAAGCCGTCACCTTCGTCTTAAGCTCTTGATGCTTAATATATGAGCCGACTGGCTGGCCGAGCGTCACCACACAGAAATGGTACACTGCATAGTAGGAGCAGTGTGCTGCCTTCCGGTAAGACGTGTCGGTTCCGAGTTCCAGAAGCTCCTCGGCAAGCTTAAGTAGCTCGGTGGGGCTGCACGTATTCAATGGCAAAGGTACCAACGAGTTGTGGGTCGATCTTTTCAACTTCGTCGTGCACTTGGCCTTCTAGCTCCACGAGCTCTCTCGCCGAACGTGCCGAACGCAAGGAAACCGCCATCACCAAGATGAAATCTTGTTCATTCAGCTTGATGCTGGGCTTCTTTGCTTTTGCGTCCCCGAAAACCTTGGCGAACTGATCCGCGTAGACCTCGTACGACTTCGGTATGAGCTCATCAGTCGCCCAGGCTTTGGCCTTGGCCGCGCGGGCAATCAAAAGCTTGGCGTCAGTGATTTCGGAGGTGATCCGCGAATGACTGGTATCGACCGCACGAAGAACCAAGCTTCGCAATTCGGCCGCCTCCTCCGTCCACTTGCTATCATCAGTCAAGACTTTGCGTACGATGCTGATCGCGTCCTCGTACTTACGCTCGAGCTTCGATAGCGACCTGAGGCTGAGCTGCGCGTCAACGTCAACACCGGCGTTGCGAAGCTTGTCCATAGTGGAAACTATGGTCGCTCCACGCAGACGCACATGGTTTGCTGCCTGCGCCGCGCTGCGCTCAAAGCTCTGGAGGGCAGCGAACACCTTCTGCTTGGCGTCACGCGCCGCGTCCTGCGCCTCAACGAATCCGTCGAGGCGCACATGAGATGCCAGATCGTCGAAGCTGGCATACGAAACCGCCGGCAGAGACAAGGTGATGGGCTGCATAGCGCTCATGTTCCCAAACCTACCTTACTGCCGAACGAATTTAACCTCCCGCAGTGTCGCCCGCCGGCACATTTGCCCTCGCTGCGCAAGATTTATCTGTGAGTAAACTGTGGATAACCAAAAAATGCCTGTTGATAACTTTTCACTCTGTAATGTTCTAATGTGGATAACGTGGATATCGGGGATAAAATGAGCCAAATCGGCGGAGCCGCTCCGGCGTCATGGCATAGTTCTCCTGCCAACGCGCCCGCCACCGCGGTCGTTAGCTAGTATACTGCCCCAATGCCTGGCCCCAGCACCCAGTCCACTTGGACGGATGCGGCTTCCCTGGACGCCACAGCCGGGTGGCATAGCAAGCCCAGGCGGCATCCGGCGTGACTGGCACCGCATAGGGGTCGGTCAGCAGCAGCAATCGAGCGAAGGCGTAGGCCAGCAGGTCATGGCCCTCCAGGGTACGCCACACCGGCGCCGACTCCGCCACCACCGAGGCCGCCTCGCAGCTCGCGAGAGCCATCGGCCGAGAGGCCGGATGTCGCAGCACGCCCGCCACGCCACCGCCCTGCTCGAACTGCCAGAAGCCCCTGGCAGGGCCGACGCCCCCGCCGGACAGGACCTGTGCGCGGTGGGTGATGGCGCTCTCCTGGATCGCCACCGCCAGCAGGAATCGCTTCGCGGCCACGCTGCTGACGTGGCCGGTGACAGCAGCGAACCAGGCTGCACCGGGCTCGATGACGGTGCGGGCGAAGTCGGCCGGCGTCATCCCCGCCCTCCCCACTCGCGAAGAGCCTCCGGCATCGCCAGGGGGCGCGCCTCCTTGGCGCTACTCAATGCGCCGGCCGCCAGCCTATCGAGATGGTCTTGCACCACGCCGCCCAGCATGGCCTCCATCACGGGAGGTGTGGCGCCGAGCTTTGCCACCAGGTCCGGCCGGTTCTTCTGCGCATAGGACAGCCCGGCCAGGAGCGCCGACTGGTGATCGCCCCCTTTACTCCGTGCGTCCTGATAGCCGCGCCACAGGGTGCCCAATAGCAGGGCGGTATCGTTCAGGTGGGTGTTGCTCTCCGCCTCGATGCGGCGGGCCTGCAACCAGGCGCGCACCGGCCCGGGCAGGAAGGGATAGATGATGCCCGCCAGCAGGACGATGAGCGGCCATGCGTTGACGGCGGTCGTGACCAGACGGTCAACCGTGTCCATGGGTATCTCCAGATTGTCAGGAATGCCGGGAGCCGCCCGGCCGCAGAATGCTCTTTGCTGCGCCGCAGTCGGGGCGCATGCTTGGCCAGCTAGGCTGGCGTCCTCTCCAATGCCGGGACGTCAGGCTGGTAAGGGCCACCCGGGTGGGTTCCCGTGTTTCCGGTCCCGGGTGGCCTCTTGATTGCGGCGCAGCAGAATGTGAATTGCCTGTCTCATTCACCTTTAGCGAGAATTGTGCTGCCGGAGCGGCACCTCCCATCGGCCTCTCGGCATCCATGACGGCGTGACTATGCCGTGGCAGGACAGCAAAACTCGGCCGCTCAGAGAGGTGCCTCCTTTGGGCGGCCCTTTTTGTGATCAGAGATCGTTTGCGTTGCCTATCCGGAAAGGTGTCCGATTTGGCCATGCGCTCGCTCCCCTCGGCGACGCAGAGGCCACCTGGGCTGTCCACCTTGCTGCGGATCCAGGTGGCCTCATCCATTTGGCCATCGCAGCACCGTCCACCACAGCGCGGCATCAGCCCCATCCGGGAGAGGCCGCGCGTCGCTGATCGGCGGCTGGTCCGCCTGAGCCCGCGGCTGGTTCATGGCCATGCGGGCGATCAAGTCCTGTGGCTACTGGCTTACGGGAAGCCGCCCGGCGTCGGGTTACCGCGCCGCCGGACGCTCTTGCA
>JH599916.1:0-10245 GCA_000245075.1 Acetobacteraceae bacterium AT-5844 | reverse complement strand
CTGTCGGATGCTGCGCAGACCGTGGCGGTCGTAATAGGTGGTGAGCAGCGCGGCGAGGGCGCGGATGCCGTATTCGTGGGACGAGAACACGGCAAATCTGCCGTTGAGGCCTGCTTCCTTGCCAATCTGGCCCTGCCATTTGTTGGCGGGGCTGTAGTCGATATTGCCGGGGTTCTTGTTGCGGTAGCCACGCGCGCGCGTGGGATCGGTGCTGGCCTGTGCCATCCGTCTGGTCTCCAGATTGTCAGGGTTGCCGGGAGCCGCCCGGCGGCGGGTTACCGCGCCGCCGGACGCTCTTGCAGCCGCTCCAGGCGCTCGACCGCGCGGAGGGTGGCGGCGCTGGTGGCCAGCAGGGAAGCGATGTCGCTGCGCATCTGAGCTGAGGACTTACCGTCCTCTGCCACGCGAGCCTCGACAGCCGAGACGCGGGCCTCGACGGACGCAATCTTGGCTTCGATCAGTGAAGCCCGCTTGTCACCGTCATTGACCGTGCTGACCAGCCACAGCATGCCCGCCAGCAGCAGCGGCACGCCCAACCGGGTGACCGCCGCGAGCAGGATGTTGGTGCTCACCACCTCAGCGGCGCGGGTGACGGTTGATGTCATCGGATCGCCTCCCTGCCACGTGATCAGATCGGGATGTTCAGGCTCGCGACATCCGCCTTCCAGAAATTGTGCAGCAGAAGGCGTTCGGTGTCCTCAAGGCTACGGTCATAGATGCAAGCCCGAGCGATTTTCAGCTTCCCTGTGTAGGTGCCGAAGTAGTTGGCGCCAATGCGCACCGTATTCGCGGTGTTCAGTATGCGGGCCGCAGAGGTATTAAATGTACCGCGCTGGCCCGTCGTCATGTTCATGACGTCGCGCCCTGCCGCGTAGATGCGGCCAAAGAGCGACATCCAGTTCATCGCGCCAGTCGGTTCGTTGATGGCCGCCTGCGCGGAGGTGGAGCCCCCCTCCCCGTTGTCGACGAAACCAGACATGCGCAAGGACCCGATGCTCTGACCCGCGCTTGGCGGGGCCGTGAACAGTAGGGCGCCTGGGCTGCCAAAGTTCCCCATAATGACAGCGGATTCGAGTGCGGACCCTGACGCCACAACCGGCTTCACCACAGCAGCGTAGGTCAGATATGGGGTTTCGTGAAGCAGTGAATCGAGATAGGCGACCGTGCCCTCGAAGGTAAATCCATCTGGCTCCATGAGCGGGTTGCCCACGATAAGCGCCGGCAGTTGCGGGTTGACCAGATTGGCGAGCTTTCCGTCCGAAACCAGGGATGGGTCCATCTCGTAGTAGCCGACCAGACCATCAGACGGTTCCGGGAAAAAGCCGTTGGTGGCGCTGACGTCCGCGAGCGCATCGCTCTCGATCAGAATGGTGGATAGGGTAGCAGACATGGTGGTTCCCCTTGCTTAGCGGGTCGCGGCCACGGCGATGTAGCCCGCCACAGCCTTCCAAAGTTGAATACGGGCGGACCCGATAGGGTGGATCGCGTCGTTGGGCGTGGTGGTCACCGAGCCGGTTTCGGGGTCGCGGGACGCCCCCAGCAGGGTGTACCCGGTGTCATCCCCCGCCATGGCCCATGTCGGTGCCAGTGTTATGCCGCTATAGGTCTTGGACGCGTCCACCACCGCCTTGCGCATGGCCGCGATGGCCTTCACGTAGGTGGAAGTCCAGAGCGCGTCCCGCGCCGTACTACGAGCGGTGCCGGGCATCATGCGGATGATCTTCACAGTTGGCCACGCGGCCTTCAGGCGGCGATACATCAACATGTCCGCGTCATAGAGCGCCGTGGACATGGCATCCCCAGGCGAGGTGCCGACATCGTTGGTGCCCAGGCCCATCACGACGATATCGGGCGTCGGTAGATTCAGCAGGCCGGCGAAGCGCGACTGGTAGTAGTTCCAGTCCACGATGTAGCCGTTGCGGACGTCCCCTGCTGGGTCTCCAGAAGTTTCCGCGCGCAGCCACGGGATCAGGAAGCGCGCGTTACCCTTGTCGGCGGCTGCCATTTCCAGATAGGACGCTTCCTGCCCCGGAGGGAGCGGTATGACGCGGGTGGTACGGGTATAGTCGAAATCCTGGCTCGTGTGCCCTTCGCGACCCTCGCCCGGAAGACCATCCGTGACAGTGCTCAGACTGTCCCCCGCCGTGCCACGCAATGTGCCGATGAAATTGGGCGCATAACCCAGAGACCGAAGATAAGCCTCCATGATCCACGCGGCGCCACGATTGGTGATGGAATCCCCCAACAGTAGGACATTCGGTGAGGGCGGCACCGAGGGGTTCCGGGGCGCAGTGGCCACAGACAGGGTCAGTGCTGCGCGGGCGCCATCGCGCCAGTCGCGGGGCCGAACCACCAGACTGGCATTGTTGGATAGGCGTCCGGTATCGACGTCGATGCGGACGTCGCCGCTATACAGGTCTCCCGTCAGTGCTTGCGCGCCGGTGGTGGAGCCCAGACTCATCTGGCAGAGATGCGCTTCGTTGCGGTTCTTGAGCAATCCGCTCAAATAGATCGGCACCGGCTCTCCAGTGATGCCGTGCAGCGTATCGGAGAAGAAGGGTCGGATATCCGGCGGGTTCGACGTCGGCAGAGAGAGCTTCTTTCCGATCAGGCGCAGAGCGCCATCGACCGGGTCGATCCGAAAAGCGCTGATCCGCCCGTTGGCCCATTTCAGCGCCAGATGCGCACCAGGGATTTTGGCCGCCTGCACAGGATTCCCGGTGTACAGAACCTTGCCCGTGGCACTCACGGTGATCAGGCGACCCTTCGGCGTGGAGATGCTGAAGCTTCCATCCGGGTGACGCTCCACCCATAGGCCCGCCACCGCGAAATGGTCGGGGCCGTAGCGCATGACGCTGCGGCGCTTCTTGTCGAGATGGGCGAACAGGGTCAGACGACCGCCGGAGACGGTGCCCTTGGAGCCGCCCGTCGTGGAGCGCAGGGCGCCGCCTTGCCAGCCGATCTGCACGCCGTCCGTGGTGATGCCGCGCTCACTGAGCAACACCTTGCGGTTGACCACTGGGTTGAACCACTCGACGGAGCCGTCATCGCGCAGTTCAAAATACTGCCCGCCCGCGTAGATGCGCTTGCCCTTCTTGTCGATCCCGAAGTAGCGGCGCTTGCGCCTGTCCGTGGCGCGCACCATCTCGCCAGGCTGCAAGGTTCCGGAGCGCGCGGGGATGGCGTCGATCGCCTGCTGCTGCGCAGCGGCCAGACTGTCGAGCCCCTCGATACCCGCCTCGACAGCACCGATCCGCCGATCCGCGATCAGCGCCGCGCTGTCCCCGATGCGCTCCCAGGCTGATGCGGACACGCGCCAGGCATAGCGGCCGCTGTTCGGCACCACCTGCGAGCCGGGCTTGACGGGATCGACGTGGCTGCCGGTGTCGGAGATGTCGACCTCGGCGCCGGCCGCCTCGACAGTCGCGGTCGCCGCTGCCAAATCGGCCCACGACGCGTAGACGGCGAGGCCGTTCGTCTGCCCCGCTTCCAGATCACCGATCCGTCCGGCCTGGCTGTCCAGTTCTGGACGCAGGCCCTCCACCTGCTCTGGCGTAACCAGCGGGAAGTCGCCGGCAGCCACCAGCGGCGCCGGCATGGGAACACCCTGCTGCGATCCGGACATCAGAAGATGAACTCCTCGGAAACAGTGATCGGATAGGTGAGGACACGGATGCGGTACGGCACCGCGGCGCCACTGGCGTTCACGAGCATCCGCATCGTGTCGGTAAAGGCGGTGCTGGTGACGGCGCCCACGGTGACGGACGCGGCGATCGGCCAGTCCGCCGGCTGGGCATAGACGACGTACTGGCCAGAGGGGCTGAGCGTGGCGGATTTGCGCCCGGACGATGCCGTTGCGAATTCGCTGGACAGCGCCAGGATGTCGGCATCCGTTGGCGTATGAGTGTTCAGCACGCCCGAGAAGCGGCGCCAGCGGAACGACAGATTTGCCTGCGCAGTCGCCGTATCGGGATGACCGGTAGGCGCCGCAGGATCTCTGACCGTGGCGATGAAGCCGGCGTCGGCTGCCCACAGGCCGGGGATCGCTACACTGGTTTCTCCGGCCGGGATCTGGGCGGTAGCGGCGCCGCTGATGTCGGCCGGCAGATCCAGCCGGTTGCGCTCCACCGTGACCGTAACCGAGGGAACTGTGTCACCCCGCTCGACGACCGCCGGCGAGAGGCGAATGGCTGTGATGGCCGGCGGGATGTATTCCAGCGAAGCGATGCGCTGGCTCAGCTGCTCGATGTCGTCTTGCACTTCGGCTCGAACGCGCTGTCGCAGGCCGGAGACGCTGGCATTGTAGGCCACGCCGCCTTGCACGACGGGCAGTATGGCATCGTCGCCAGGGTCGACCGGCGGCAGCTTGTCGATGTACTGCGCGCGCGCGACGGCGCCCTGCGGCAGATAGAGGATGGCACCCTCTTCTGTCGCCAGCGGCAAAGTTTCAGACATAAGGGTCTCCGTCAGGCGACCACGTCGAAGGCGAGGCGGTCGGCGGCAAAACGAGGGGTGGCGGCATCCGCCTGCAGGCCCCAGCGGCCGGGCTGGTCGAGCCAGAGATCCCAGGCGAACACGCCCGGCCGGATTTCGGCACCTTGCGGATGCGGGAAGCTGTCATCGGAATCCGGCGCGGGCCGGTCCACCAGCAGGGTCACGCCGGCGGCGCCGATGATCAGTCGGCCGCTCGCGGCATCCGTCAGCGTCAGCACGGCCCGGATGCCCTGGCGCACCCAGAAGCGCGGCAGGAGGATCAGTTCGCGACCCTGGATGCTCAGCTCCGCCCGCACGGCGGGTGGAAGTGTCGCGCTCATGCGCTGTTGGCGGGGAGCTGCGCCAGCAGGGCTTCCAGCCGCGCCTGGGTCGCCTGGATCTGCTCCAGGATCTCGGCCTGGGTCGGCGCCGGCGGCGCCTCGGGCGGCGGCAGATCCACCGGCACCAGCTCGCCATTCTCCCAGCGGCGGGCGCGGCCATGCGCCAGCCACTCCTGCCACTGCGCATCCGTCAGCGGGATGGCGCCGGCCGGAATCTCCTGCACAACGTCATCAGACAGAAAGCCCAGCAGATCGCCGGCGGCGTCGAGGACTGCATATCGCTGGATCATGTCAGTATCCGATCGCCATCCAGTTGAAGCCGAGCCCGCTCTCATAGGAGGGGATGCCGCTGGCGCTGATGCGCACCGAGCGGCACTGAAAACCAAAACGGTCCTGCGAGGAGGCGCCGTAAATGGTGGGCTTGGGGGTCGTCTCCCAACCGACCGCGTTCTGCTCGGTGATGACGATCGAGGTCGAACGGGTCGGAAAGCCGGTCGGGAACACCACACCGGTATTGGCGCCGGTGCTGACGGCAAGGCCCCATTGCAGAATCACGCCGCCGGGCAGGCGCATGTAGCCATTCCCGTCCAGCCTGCCGGTGCCGCCGAACATGGCGCGGCAGGCGGTCAGCACCTGGTCGCCCGCTGCGGAAGGGGTTATCCCCGCCGCTTCCACGATGCCGACCAGCTCCTGCATGAGCATGTTCAGCCACCAGGCGCGGACGCGGGTGGCCGGAATGCCGCCGCTGGGATTGCCGCCGGTGAAGTAGCCAACCGGCCCCGTTAAGGTTGGGACGGGCGGAATGGTGGAGACCGCTGTGGGGTCTTGGATGCGCTGCATGTCAGCTCCCGTAGGCGAACTGGAGAACGGTGTGGGCTGGCCGGAGGCGGGAGAGCGCGCATTGCAGGGCTTCGTTGCCCCAGATGGCGAGCGGCTCATCGGCGCAGGATGCGTCGGCCAGGAAGTCGAGAACGGTGGTCTCGGGCGCATGCACGCGCCAGGTGTGCGCCCAGGCCTCGTCGTAGAGCGGCTCATCGACGGCCAGCGCGTCGGCGCGGGCCGGGGCGAATTCCTCGATCGAGATGGCAAAGCCGAGATCGCCGGCGACGGCGGTGATGTAGGGCACCGACTGGCCGCCGCGCGCGGTCAGGCGGGCCACCACGCGCGCCTGGCGCTGCCGCAGGGTGGGATCGTCACCGATGCAGAGGTCGGGCAGGCCGAGCGTCTGCTCCCATTCGGGCAGCAGCTCCAGCGCCGTGGCAGGAAAGGCGTCGGTCAGTAGCGCATCGGCGCGGGCGCGCAGGCGCGCCACATGCACCGCGACGCCCCGCAGGACGGCGGTGAGGGTGGTGCCCGGCTCGCGCGGCCAGACGCTGCCCCTCGGCAGAAGGGCGCGCAGCGCCACCAGATAATCGGCGGCCGTGCGCGACAGCGGCGAGGGCATCGCTCAGCTCCAGTCGTTGATGGAACCCAGGATGGGCAGGCGGCCGGTTGGAAGAATCACCGCGGAGTTCGGCCAGGTCAGGGTGAAGCGCTCGACGCCGGCGACGGTGCGGATCGCCTCGTTGATGTCGGAGGGATAGATCACGCCGCCGGGCTCCCCCTGCCGCTGCAACATGCCGCGCAGAGAGGCCTTGATGCCGTCCCGGATCTCGGCCGTGTCGGCGGCGAGATCGTCGAGGGTGATGTGGATCGAATACGGCACCGGGGCGACGACATAAACGAGGGCCGTCGCCGGCCGCTGCGGGTAGAGCGCATTGGCCACCACCAGCTGGTCGCCCGTGGCCGGCACGTCGCGCCCCTCATCGCTGGCCACCCCGTCAGAGCCTTGTGGAAAGCCGCCATGCGCCGCCTGGGCATCGTCGAGCATGATGTAGACGACGACGGTGCCGGCGCCCGCACCATTGGGCGCGCACCAGGCGCGGGTGACGCCGGCGACTTCCAGCGCCCAGGTCACATAGTCCGAGGCCGCGCCGCCCTGCGGCGGGTTCTGATAGCGGTCGAGCATGCGGGCGCGCAGGCTCTCCTCATCCTCCGCGTCGGCGCCGCCGGCGATGGCCGTGGCCGCGAGGCCGGCCGCGTTGATGCCCTGTGCCGCCGAGGTGATGATCATGGCGGCGCCAGCGAGGGTGTTGCCGCCGGCGCCGGCCGCGAGGGCGCGCACCGGCACGATCAATGTGCCGCTGCCGGGGACCGTGCCGAGGGCGGTCGTGGCGAACAGAGCGCCGTCCGATTGCCGCGCCAGCTGGGTGCCTTCCTTCAGGATGGCGCCGGGCGTGCCGGTCAGCGCCACGCTGCCGGCGGCCGTCGTGGCCTCCTTCTGGAAGATGCCGACCAGCGCGGCCCAGGCGCGCAGGAACTCATCCCGGGCGGTGACCGGAACGGCCATGCGGGCGATCCAGTCGAGATAGCCGTAGAGGCCGTCGACCAGGCCGGCCAGCACCTTGGCGATGATGCGCAGCGGCGAGGTGCGCAGCAGCACGAAATTGCCCGTGCTCTCCGCCATGTCGGCCGAGGCCTGCGAGAACAGGCTGCGCAGGGTCGGGCGCTGATAGGGCATGCGCTAGGCTCCCTGCCACGCCCAGCTGGCGGTGACGGTCTCCCGTCCGCCTGTGGCGCGGTGAATGGTGATGGTGGCGGCGATGCGGGTGGGGCCCTGCCAGACGGCGGTGACATCGAGGCTGGCGGCGATGCCATCCTGGATCAGCCAGGCCAGGGCCTCGCGGATGTAGTCCTGCGCCAGCCGGAGCGTCTCCGGCAGGTGCTTGGCGCGGCGCAGCAGCCAGAGGCGGGAGCCGATGGGCTGGTCGTCCAGCAGATCGCCCCACCAGCCGCGCCGGTCGGTCTCGCCCGGCGCCAGGCGGTCGTCATCGCTGGCGCGGGCGTCGGTGAAGAGCGAGACATGCACCGCGGTGACGAGCGGCGGCGCCTGCTCCAGATCCCCGCCGGGCAGCAGCGTCCAGTCAGCGCCGGTGAGGTCGCTGTTCCAGACAATCGCGATATCGGCGGTCACGACTGCGGCGGGCCCGAGATCTCGCCGCCGCGCTCCACCTCGGTATGGCGGTGGTTCTGCAGGCTGATGCCCGCGCCCACCACGTCGCCGGCGGCCTCGATGCGGCCGGTGGTGGTGAGCAGCGGCGTGTCGATTTCTACCTTGGTGGCCGCCCGGATCCCGATCGTGCCACCTCGGCGGATATGCACGAAATCGCCCTCATCCGTGTGCAGCGCGACTTCGCCCGGCGCCAGCTCGATCTGGTACCGGCGGTCATTCGTGGCGATGACGATGCCCTTGCTGCGGTTGCCGCCAACAAAGACCAGGATGGCATCGGCACCCGGCAGCGGCCGGGAGGCGAAGCCATACTGCTGCACCAGCGGCGTTTCGTCGCGGGTCTCGGCGTCGTCGAAGCGCACCTGGGCCCGCCGCAGGCCTTTGCCGGCGAGCGCCGTGGTCGCGGTGACGCGGCCAAAGCCGACCAGCGAGAGCAGGCGGCCAGCCATGCGTTCCAAGGCGCTGCTCATGGCGGAGATCCTGTTGGGCTGGCCGGCGCGGCCGGCGTCATGTTGTTAAGCACCTGGGCGTCGAAGGCCTGCAGCACGATCGGCTCCGGGTCGAAGGCCTCGGCCGGCATCAGCAGCAGCTCCGCGCGGGTGCCATTGTCGCCGCGCAGATAGGTGACATCCGCGATCACCCACTCGACGCCCTCGACCTTGATGGCCGGGATGTCGAGGGTCATGCGGGCATTCGGCTCCCACAGCCGGCCGGCG
Source organism: Acetobacteraceae bacterium AT-5844 (assembly GCA_000245075.1). GTDB lineage: Bacteria > Pseudomonadota > Alphaproteobacteria > Acetobacterales > Acetobacteraceae > Pseudoroseomonas. The sequence continues at coordinate 1,666 of JH599916.1, read as the reverse complement.
GCGTCGCGCCAGCTGTCCAGCACCACGAAAGCCTGGCGCCCTCGGCCATTCCGCCGGTTGCGCTCCCACAGCGCGCGCTGCTCGGCAATGTCCTGTCCGAACGTATCCTGATCGGACACCAGGACTTTCGGCCGGAAGCGGCGGCCGGTGCCGGGCTGGCCGGCGCCGACCGTGATGTCGGCCACACGCGCGCGGACATTGGCGGCGTCGCCGGCACCCAGCGCACGGCTGACATCGCCGAGCACCTCCAGCGGCTGCCACACCACCTCGTAGAGACTGAAGCGCTGGTCGACCGAGAAGGTGGCCTGCGCGCGCTCCACATTGACGCCCTGGGCGGCGCCGGAGGCCATTCGATCCGTGCCGGCGCGCGAGAGGATCAGATTCCCGTCCGCGCCCTCATAGGCCAGCATGGCGCTGTAGCGCGCCGCGCGATCGATGATGTCCCAGCTGGTCTCGGTCAGGATGACGTTGAACTGCGGCACCACCAGGCCGTCGCCGTCGCGGGCGGTGACGCTGATGCTGAACAGCCCGGCCAGCTTCTCGGCCAGGGCGCGGGTGGTCGCCTGCATGACCTGGTTGTTCACGCCGCGCAGATAGGCGGAGCAGTCCACCAGGTCCTGGCACTTGCCGCGCCCCACCACGCGGATGCTGTGCGCGGTCGGGCTGATCTCCGGCGCGTAGCGGTCGATATAGCCGGTGACCACCAGGTCGCCGCCGATCAGCACCTGGCAGGGGCTGCCGGCGCGGATGATCGCGGCCTCCAGCTCGCCGGGATAGCGTTCGGTCAGGCTGATGTCGAAATCGGAGGGGATGCGCTCGATGCCGCGGCTCACGCGCACCTCCTGCCATCCCGACAGCCGCTGGCCATCGACCAGCAGCACCAAGTCACCATCATCTGGCATGGGTATTCCCCTGCGCGCTGGCCTCAGCGGCCGAGGGCGCGGAATGTCGTTGGCAGGAAGCCGGGATCCTCCGCGCTGGCATAGGCGGCCAGCTCATCGGCACGATCGAGGTTCTGGTAGAGGCGATAGGCCTGCACCAGCGCCGGCAGCGGCGCGGCGCTGGTGACCTCCCGCAGCGCCGCCAGATCGGCCGCCCGGGCCGTCAGATCATTGGCCACGGCGGTCTTCAGGATGCGCAGCGCCTGCACCGCCTCGTCATCCTGGCCGCCCGTGGCGAGGATTTCTTCGTCCAGCAGGCCGCAGACGAGATCCCGCATGGCCACGGCTTCGTCGTAGGAGGGCGGGCTGGCCGCCGCGACGGCGCGCGCCAGCTCCACCAGGGCCGCGCGCCGGCACAGCGCCGAGACGGCATCCTGCATCACCACCATGGCGTCACCCACGACGCCTTCGCCGGTGGTGTCCTCTGGCCGAAAGCGCACCAGCTCGGCCAGCAGGCGGATCCGCTCGGCCGGATCATCGGCCGTGGCTGCCACGGCGGCGGCCAGGCCCTGCACGGCGGCGACGAAATCAGTGCCGGCGCTCACAGGCGGCTGGCGAGGTTCTGCACGTCCTGCGCTCCCTGAATGGCGGCGGCGCGGGCCCGGCTCAGCCGGCTGAGCTGGCCGCTGACCGTGGCATTGGCGTTGGCGACCTGCGCCAGCGGCGAGCGCGCCCCGGTCAGGTAGCGGCTCCAGCGGCGGCCGGAGCCGGGCACCAGGCCGCCC
>JH599915.1 GCA_000245075.1 Acetobacteraceae bacterium AT-5844 | reverse complement strand
GGGCGAGGGGCCCGCGCGCGGCCGAGCCGAAGGCGCCGGCCAGCAGCGTGGCCGGGCGCAGCATGGTCTGCGCGGCGGTCAGGGTGGCCAGGGCGGCGGCGCCGAACCAGGCGAAGACCATGAAGATATAGAGGCGGGTGAACACCTCATTGGCCATGCCGGCCACCAGGGACCAGCCGGAGCGGCGCGCCAGCACGCGCCAGCGTCGCCGGGCGCCAGGCCCGAAATCGGCCGCGTTGGGGCCGCACAGGCGCAGGATGATGGCGATGCCGGCAATGCCCTGGGAGAGGCCATTGATCAGCAGCAGTAACGGCACCGAGGGCGGCAGATGCAGCGCCGCCTCCACCACCACCACGCCCAGAACTGCGACGAAGGGCACGGCGGAGATGATGGCCGCCCCACCCATGGCTCCCCGCGCCGTGGCCACCGCGCGGGCATGGAGGCCGATGACGATGCCGGGCACGAACACCGCCGCCGCATAAAGGCCCAATGGGTGGCCCAGCAGCGGCACCACCAGCGCGGTCAGCAGTGCCGCCACCAGGGCCATGCCGAGATTGGCCGAAAGGATGGCGCGCTCCGTCCCGTACCGGCCGGCCGCGGGCGGCAGGCGATAAATGTGGACGGAGGTGAAGGCGGTGATGAAGGTGCCAATGACCAGGACGGTATTGGCCCAGAAGACATAAGTGCCGAGCTGTTCCGCCGTGCCGCGCCGGATGAGCCAGAGCGTCACGCCGAGGGAGAGCAACGCGTTCAGCCCCTGGTCCGCGAAGGCCAGGATGTAGCGCAACCCCCCGGCGCGGAGGAGGCGGGAGATCATGCTGCCGTGCCCGCCGGTGGGGTGGGGCCGGTCATGTCAGAGAGCGTTGCCCGGGTTGTTGCGGTTGATCGTGTAGGAGAAGGAGCGGGAGAAGGGGATGATCCGGTTGATCGCCTGCTCCACCCACAGCCCAACCTCGGAGACGCGCGAGCGCGGCACGAAAATAATGTCGCCCGAAGTGAGCGGCACGTCGCCCGCCAGGTTGGTGCCGGACATGAAGCCCTGCAGATCCACCACCCGGAGCATCGGCAGGTCGTTGGGGGAGCGGCGGATCAGCACGATCTGGTCCATCCGCGCCATGTCGTCAATGCCGCCGGCCAGCGCGATGGCTTCGGCAACACCCTGGCGGCCGGTCAGCTGATAGGCGCCGGCGCGGGTGACCGAGCCGCCGACATAGACCATCGCCGAACCTGCCTCCTCCAGCCCGGTGGTGACGATGGGGTTGGTCAGCACCCGGCGGGACGCGATGGTGACGGCCTGGTCCAGCTCCTCCATCGTCATGCCGGCGGCGGGGACGCGGCCGGCGACGCGGAGCGACATGGCGCCGTCGGGCGCGATCAGCGCGGTCTCATTCACTTCCGGCGTCAGCAGGAACTGCACCTTCACCCGGTCCCCGGGCCCGAAGCGATAGGGGGCGGGGTTGTCCGTCCAGGCGGCGAAGCCTTCCGGCATGCGCTCCGTCACACGGATCGACTGGGTGGTGGAGAAATTGTCCGTGCCCGGGGCACAGGAGGCGAGGGCCAGCAGGGCCACGAGGAGGATAGGACGCATCAGGAGACCAGCTTGGCGAGGAAGCGGGGCAGCACCGGCCGCTCATTGCTCATGACGAAGCCCACCAGTTTGCCGCCGGTGGCGAGCACGGCGTTGCGGGCGGCGCGGGCGATGCCCTTGTCCGTGCTGTCCGCCCGCAGCACCAGCACATTGGCATCGACCATCGCCGTCAGGCGGCGCATGGCGTAGCTGCCTGCCTCGGCGGGAGCCACCACCACAACGACATCCAGCTCCCGTCGCAGCCGGTCCAGCAGGGCGCGCAGCCGCTCGATTCCGGCCTGTGGGTCTCCGAGCACGCTGGCACGGGCGTTGTAGGCGACCCAGAGGTTGGGAATGACGGTGTTGAAGGCCAGCAGCCTGTCCGGGTCCTGCGCGTCATGCACCGGGTGGGAGCCCATGGCGGTCATGAAGGCGCGGCCATCGGTCTCCAGATCGACCAGCAAGGTCCGCAGGTGGCGGGCGCGGGCGATCTCGGCGGAGACGGCGAGCGCGAGGGCGCTGCGCCCGTCCTGTGGCCCGGTAGCCACGAACTGGATCAGGGAAAGGCGCTCACCTCCGGCGCGGGCATCCAGCAGCATCGCGGCGAGGTCGGTCACGGCGGGAACGGTCTCTCCGCCCTCCAGCCTGGCATCGGGCGGAATGGCAGCGAGGCCCGGCAGGCTCAGCCCGCGCGCCGCTTCCTGCGTGTCGGCGAAGCTGCGGCGGAACAGGGTCAGCAGGATGGCGGCCGCCACCGCGGCCACCAGCGCGCCGAAGAAACCGGCGACGACGAGGGCAGGGCGGATATCGCGCGGCCTCGCGGCGGCCTCCGGCGTCTGGGCCACGATGACGGTGGGGGAGCGGGAGCGCTGGGCATCCTCGGCGATGCGCGCGCCGGTGCCGCGCTCGGCGATCTGGCGGTAGGAGGCTTCCAGCGCGTCCCGCCGCCGTCCGAGGTCGCGCAGCGTCGCCTCGGCGTTCAGCAACTGGCTGGCGCGGTTTTGCGCCTCCTGCAACTGGCTCTCCAGCGCCTGCATCTGCTCGCTGATGGAAGCGGCTTCCACCTCCAGCGAGGCCATGTGCAGCGAAAGCTGGTTGACCGCCGGGTTGCGGATTTCCTTCACCGTCTCGAACCGCGTGCGGTTGGAGGTGGCGATGTTCTGCCGCAGCGCGGCGATGCGCGCATCCAGCTCCGCCAGCGGCGGCCAGCCCGGCTGGTACTGCGCGGCCATGCGGCGCCGTTCCAGGATGAGCTGGGAGAGTTCGTTGCGCGTATTGTCGTTGGGGTTGAGGTTGGTGGTCTCCTGCTCCGCCACTACCCGGCTCGGATATTGCGCCAGCTGCTGCCGCCCGGCGGCAAGCTGGGAATCGACGATGGCCTTGCGCTCCCGCAAAGCATCGATCCGGCCATTGACGCTGGCGATGCGTGAGCCCGCCACCTGAATGTCCTGCGCCAGGTCCAGGATGCGGTTCTCGGCGCGCAGCTTGGCAATCTGCTCGTCCAGCTCGTGCAGGGCATCCGCCATGCGGGTGGTCTCGGCCGTCAGCAGTTCGGCATCGGCCTGGGAGAAGATCTCCTGCCGGTGCTCCATATAGGCCTTCAGCACCGCCTGCAGCGCCGCCACGGATTGCTCGGGCGTGGCCAGGGAGGCGCTGACTCGCAGCAGGTTGGAGGTGTTGGAGGAGAGCACCAGCAGCGCACGGCGCAGTTCCTGCGCCATGGCGGGCACGGAGGGCGGCGGCGCCGCCAGCAGGCCAAACAGGCGGCGCTCCGCAACAGGGAAGAATGTGCCCGGCGGCACGGAAGAGACCGCCCGCCGCAGCACGACGTCGGAGAGGATCATGTCCACCTCCGACTGCACCAGCTTCGGCATTTCGACGCTGACGACGGTGGGGCCAGTGCCGGTGATATCCGTGGCGCCGACGCTCTCCCGGCTGACCTGCACCAGCAGCAGTCCTTCGGCGGACCATTTCACCGGCATCACCACGGCAGCGGCCACGGCAATGGCGGCGGGCACGGCGAAGGCGAGCCCGATGAGCTTCTTGCGGAGGAAGATCGTGGTCAGGATGTCGCGCGGCGAGAGCGACATGGCCGGGTCGGCTGGCGGCGCCTGCGGCAGCGAATGCGGCTCCGCCGATGGCGCCGCATAAGGCGTGACAGGTACGAGGTTCATCGCCGATTCAGCCCGCTGAGGGAGGGGTCGGCCCAATGATCACGAACGCCATGGCGTGATGCCCTCAGAACCGCTTCGACTTCACTCACCCGGATCGGCACCTCGCCACCTGCCGGGGCGGAATACACCGCCTGGCGTCAAGTTTCGTTAACATGCGACACCCGGAGTGCAAATCGGCAAATGCGATATGCACTCTCATCACAATTCAGCGGGCCCGCTTACGTTGCACGAAAGCGTCGCCTGCCTCCCTGGCCGCAGCGGCTGTGCAGTGCGACATTGCGGGCATGACGGATCCTGTCCTCATCCTCGGCGCCGGCGGCTTCATCGGCGACCACATGCTGAAGGGCCTTGCGCGCCAAGGCTTCCCCGTAATCGCCGGCCTCCGCCGGCCCCGCGCACTGCCAGCCGGCATCGAACAGCGGCAGGTGGATGCGCTCGATGCCGCTTCCCTCGCGGCAGCGCTTCAGGGGGTGGGGGCGGTGGTGAACTGCATTGCCGCCGCGCCGCAGGAGATGGTGAAGGCGACGCAAGTGCTGGCCGAGGCTGCCGGCCCGCGCCGCATCGTCCATCTCAGCACCATGTCCGTCTATGGCGCGGCCACAGGGGTTGTTGTGGAGGACGCGCCGCTGCGGCCGGAAGGCGATTACGGCGTCAGCAAGCTCGAATGCGAGACGATCCTGCGTGCCCATGCGGAACGAGGCGGGGAAGTGCTAATGCTGCGCCCCGGCTGCGTGCATGGACCGGGCTCCGAGCAATGGACGGCGCGGCCGGCGCGGCTGCTGCGGGCCGGGCGGCTCGGCGATCTCGGCCCGGCGGGGGACGGCATCTGCAACCTCACCTTTGTGGAGGATCTGGTCGCCGCTGCCGCCGCCGCGCTCCGGACGCCTTACGCCAACGGGCTGGCATTCAATATCTCCGACCCTTCGCCCGGGTCGTGGAACGCCTATTTCCTGAAGCTCGGCCACGCTATCGGCGCCACGCCCATCAAGCGCCTGGGCGGCCGGCGGATGAAGCTCGAGAAGCTGGCGGCCTTTCCGCTGAAGGCGCTGGAAATCCTGGGGCGGAAGGCGAAGCTGCGCACACCGGACCCGATACCGCCTTCGCTGCTGCGCCTGTTCCAGCAGGACATCGTGCTGGACCACCGCCTGGCCGACGCCCATCTCGGCTTCCGCCGCACCCCGCCTTCCGAAGCCGTGGCCGTGGCTGCGGAGTGGGCAAAGGGCAAACTGGCCTGAAGCCAGTGCAAGGCAGGGGGTTTCTTCCCCGCCTTGCCCTGCCGCCGCGCAGTCCAGAGAAAGCTCAGCCCCCGGCAGCCACCGCGGAGGCCGTGGCCACCTCCGGTACGGCTGCCATTTCGGCCTTCAGCTCGGCCGCCAGCCGCAGTGCCAGGGCGACGACCGAGAGCGTCGGATTGGCCTGGCTGGAGGTAGGAAACACCGCCGCGCTGGAAATCCAGACATTCCTTATGCCGTGAATGCGGCAATGGCCGTCCACCACGCCGGTGGCAGGCGTGGCGCCCATGCGCGCCGTGCCGATGTGGTGGCCGCCATACGCCCCGTCGCGCAGCATGTCGTGCGCCAGCTCGGCCGGGCTGAACTCCAGCGAGCCCTTGCCCCACTTCGCCAGCTCCTCCGCCATCAGGCGGAACGTAACCTCGGCGGTGCGGATATCCCCCTGCGTCCAGCGCCAGTCCACGCGAATGCGGGGCATGCCCAATGCATCCCGCGCATGCTCGGAGAGGGTGATGCGGCTTTCCGGGTTCGGCTCCTGCTCCCCATGGAAATCCAGCGAGAAGACATTCCCCGGCGGCCGAACGATGATGGAGGGGAATTTGCGCGTGGCCAGCCGCCGCTTCAGCAGCATGGTGGCGGCGAACTCCGTGGCGGCGAGCGGGTCCGACACCATGTTCCACAGATGCCGCAGGGTCGGGCCCAGGCCCTTGCCTTCCTCCCCCGCGAGGCGCTTTCGGTACTCATAGGGCAACAGCCAGCGCATCAGGTAGAGGCCGGAGAGCACGCTGCTGCCATGGCTGGGGTCGGGGATGCGGGGGAAATGCAACCGCATCACGGCATTGCCCACGCCGTATTTTTCCTGCGCCGCCGGCGTCAGCGTCAGGCGGCGGCGCATATAGGTGCCGTCCCACGCCATCTCATATCCATGCTGAATGGCGTCCCGCGGCAGGCTGAAGCGCAGCCGGCCGGAAGTACCCGCGATGTGGCACATATAGTAGCGGCCCACGAGGTCCCGGGCATTGCCGATGCCGTTCTCATGCCCCGGCCCGCGTGAGGCGAGCAGCAGGCGCGGCACCTCCAACCCCCCTGTGGCGATGACGATACGCGCCGCGTTGACGCTGCCTTCCCAACCCTTCAGGCTGCGAAGCCGAACGGTGGTGGCGCGGGTGCCATCTGGCGTGGTCTCGATGCCGGTGCAGTTCGTGCCCAGCAGCACGCGTACATTCTCGCTCGCCGCCAGCCTGTGGCCGTAACGCGCGGCGAAATTCGTGGGCAGCGAGAAGCGCTCGATCCCGTCCGCGGTGAAGTTCTCCGGCGTGAAGCCCGCGATCAGCGGCTTCATGCCACCGGCCACGGCGGTGTTGGCGTTGTAATCGTATTCCCCCGCCTCGCAGAGCGTATTGGCCTCGGGGTACCAGGGTGCCAGCGTCTCCGGCCCGATCGGCCAGCCGGAATGCGGCATCCAGGGGCGCTGGCGGAAATCCACCGCATCCAGCGGCATGCAGCGCCCGCCCCAGATGGTGGTGGAGCCGCCGAATTGCCGTTGCCGATAGGTATCCGGCGGTGAATGCAGGGCAGGGTCCGCCACCTCGCCGGCATAAAGCGCCTGGCTGCCGGCATCCGGGCCCTGGTGCCCCGATTCAATCAGCAGGACGCGGCCGGGGCCGCGCAGGAATTGCAGGGCCAGGGAGATGCCCGCGGCGCCCCCGCCGATGATGCACAGATCGGCCTCGAGCGAGGCGCCATGCTCCAGCGTTTGCGCGTCCAGGATCATGCAGGGAGGGGAACACGGAACTGCGCGGAAAGAAAAGAGGACTGTTCAATTTTTTCGCGTCACGATACGAGTTTACGCATGGAATTGCGTCGATCTGCCGCCAAGTTCGTTCGCGCATACCCCGTCCTCTGGGACATCCTGCACCCGACTTACGACTGGGTGCGGCAGAGGGTACGCGACGCCCGCATCAAGCGCCTCTTCTCCGACCGCATGGCACCGAATGACGAGGCCGGGCAGGCGCTGATCGCCCAGGCCATCGCCAGCGGCAAGCCGGCCGGTATCGGCAAGATCGGCGGGCTGGAGGGCGAGGCCGCAGGCTTCTACCTGAACCAGCGCAAGAGCGGCGCGCCCTATCCGCCACTGCTGCGGGAGCAGATGTTCCTCAATGTCGGCCTGTTCCCGGTGAATGACGATTCGCTGGACCGGTTCTGCGCCGCGCTGATCGAAGCCTCCACGCACCTCGATGTGATGGGCGTCATGGGCTACACCGGCGAGCCCGACGTGCTGCTGAACCACGCGACCCAGGCCCGGCTGATTTCCCTCGATGCGCTGGATCCCTGGTACTTCGACCAGCCCTGGTCCGCGCAGCTCGCGGGCAAGCGCGTCGTCGTCGTCTCCCCCTTCGCGCGCACCATCGAGAGCCAGTATGCGCGCCGGGCTGAGATCTGGCCCGGCAAGAACGTGCTGCCCGAATTCCAGCTCCGCACGGTCAGGATGCCTCTCTCCCCTGGCCTCGCCGACCCGGAGGAGAAAAGTTGGGAAGAGCGTTTCGAACGCATGAAGGCGGCGGTGGACGCCGAACCTTATGACGTGCTGCTCGTCGGCGCGGGCGGCATCTCCCTGCTGCTGGCGGCGCATGCGAAGAAGACCGGCCATGTCGGCTTCCATATGGGCGGGCCGACGCAGGTGCTGTTCGGTATTCGCGGCCGCCGCTGGGACGTGGACGAAACTTTTAAGCCCTTCATCAACGACGCCTGGACCCGTCCGAGCGGGGAAGAAGCGCCCTCCGCGGCACAGAAAATCGAGCGCGGTTGCTACTGGTAAAGGGCAGCCGGGGGGTAATGCATCCCCCGGCCCCTGTTCCGGCCAGACGCCTTTAGCGGGCCAGGCCCGCCATCTTTCCTTCCACCACCTCGACCGCGCGCGCGAAAGCCGCATCCGCATCCAGGGTTGTGGTGTCGATGAGCACGGCATCCTCAGCGGGCTTCATGGGGGCCACGGCGCGGGCCGCGTCCTGCTCGTCGCGCGCGCAGAGATCCGCCAGCACCTGGGCGGGGTCTGCCGCCGTGCCGCGTGCCGCCAGCTCCAGGTGGCGGCGGCGTGCACGCTCCTCCGCGCTCGCGGTCACGAAGAGCTTGATGCGCGCATCGGGAAACACGACGGTGCCGATGTCTCGCCCGTCCAGCACCGCGCCATGCGTGCGGCCGAAATCCCGTTGCCATTGCAGCAGGGCGGCGCGCACGCCGGGCTGGGCGGCCACGGCACTGGCGGCGGCATCGGCTTCCGGCCCGCGCAGATCAGTGCGTTCCAGGTCGGCGGGCGTCAGGGCGCGGGCGGCGGCTTCCGCCG
>JH599914.1 GCA_000245075.1 Acetobacteraceae bacterium AT-5844 | reverse complement strand
ACCCGCCGCCTTCTATGGCAGCGGTCGGACGAGCCCGCAACCCGCTCCAGGTAACCCCACAGGCCGATATCGTGGTGCACAACGCGGCTGGCTGCTGACATTTCGGCCTAGGCTTTCAGCCAAAGTCTCCCGTCATTGGTAGGTTGGATGGCGGGGCGGTAACATGGTCAGACCGGCACGGACTGTGCCGCGCGGCTGAAGGCCTGATGCGTCGCCCGCAGGGCCGCCAGGGTGTGCTGATGCGCGGCCACGGCCGCCTTGCTGTCGCTGTCGATCTCGCCGGCGGATTCCTCGGCCGCTTCGACGCCCTCGGCCAGCTGCTCGCGGATCTCGTCCAGCCGCTCCCGCATCGTCTCGGGATCCAGCGCGGCGCTCCAGCGGCTGATCAGGGCGGACGCCTCGCGCTCCATGCGCATGGCGCCTGAACCTCGGCCGATCAGTTCGGCCAAGCGCTGCAGCGCTTCCTTGCTCGTCTCGGCCGCCGGGGGGCGCGGCTCGGGCGGCAGAGGGGCGGGTTTCTTGCTCTTGCGGCTCATAGGGGTCGCTCCACGGGGGGATTTTTCTCCCTATCACCGTGAACGAACCAAGAACAAGACCGTTTCTCGGTCTTGGATGAATTCGCGCCTTCGGGCACGATCCGCCGCGTTCCCTCCCAGGGGAGCGCGGGGGCCAGGGTGCTACCAACACCCCAGCCGTGCAGGTTGCGACTGCACACGGATAAACCGCCCCGCAAGCTTCCGGCCAGAAGCGGGGTCAATCTGAAGACCCACATCCATGCTGTCTACTACCCTTCTGCCGGCGTCGCCGGCCGCGACGCCGGCCCCTTACCTGGGCGGCAAGCGCAACCTGGCGCGCCGTGTCATCGCCCGCCTGCAGGCCATCCCGCACACCACCTATGTCGAACCTTTCGTGGGCATGGGCGGCATCTTCCTGCGCCGGCCGTTCAAGGCGCGCGCCGAGGTGATCAACGATATCTCCGGCGATGTGGCGAACCTGTTCCGCATCCTGCAGCGCCACTATGTGCCGCTGATGGACATGCTGCGCTGGCAGCTGACCAGCCGCGCCGAGTTTGAACGGTTGCAGGCGGCCAATGCGGAAACGCTGACCGACCTGGAACGCGCGGCACGCTTTCTCTACCTGCAACGCACCGCCTTTGGCGGGAAGGGCCGCCATTTCGGCGTGGCGCCGGGCATCCCTGCCCGCTTCGATGTGACCAAGCTCGGCGCCACGCTGGAGGAGATCCACGAGCGCCTGGCGGGCGTCGTCATCGAGCGCCTGCCCTATGCGCAGCTGATCGCCCGTTACGACCGGCCGGAGACGCTGTTCTACCTCGACCCGCCCTATTGGGGGTGTGAGAAGGACTACGGCCCCGGCGTGTTTGACCGCGGTGATTTCGAGCGCCTGGCCGAGCAGCTGGCCGGCATCAAAGGCCGCTTCTTGCTGAGCCTGAACGACACGCCAGGCGTGCGGGACGTGTTCGGCCGCTTCGACATCGAGGCCGTTGAAACCACCTACACCGTCGCCAAGGGCGCCGGCTCGAAGGTGGGCGAAGTGCTGATCAGCGGTTAGCGGGTTCCAGTGCCCGCGCAACCATGTCGGGTTCGCGGGCGATGACCTTCAGGAACGACATGGCAGCCGCGTCGGGCTTCTTTCGCATCTGCTCCCAATCCCGGATTGTCCCCGGAGGGATATGGTACCGCTTGGCGAAGGCAGCCTGCGACAAGCGCAGCTTCGTTCGAACGCTCCGCACGATGGCGGCAGCTAGTTCCGCGTCGCTGCGGATGGGTGCCGCGTCGGGGTCACTGGCAACGGCGCGCTCGATGTCCTCGTCAGTGAGGGCGTCCTGGGCGGCCCAGTCCACCTCCGCGAGGGCAGCTGCGATGGCTTCGGGGGTAGCTTTCAAGCGGACAACCATTTGGATTGCTCCCTTTTGTTTGCTTTCCGCACCGAGATGACACGGAACACCTCTCCCCGAAGGGTGTAGGTGCAGACGTAGAGGCGGCCGACGACGAGGCCGAAGCCGTTGATGCGGGCTTCTCCATAGTCGTGACGCTCGTCAGGGATCTCCCCGACCAGGTTGGAGAGCACGACCAGCGCCAGACTGAGACCCACGCCGTGCTTCTGCCGGTTGGCCTCATCTTTTGCGGGGTCGAACTCGATCTCCATGGTTAGATTTTACGGCTAAGCCGTACGGCCGCGCAAGGAAATAATGCGGCTACGCCGTACGTTCTTGGCCTCCAGACCGTTCGAGACCCCATTTGGCCGCCAGATGGCTGCGCTCCGCCGCCGATAGGGCGGCTTCCTCCCCTCCCCTCCCCTTATCCACAGCCTTGTTTCTTTCATCAGAGACTTCGGCTGACCGTTTATCGGTTTCGCTAGGCCAGCACTCGGGGTTTGCGAAGATGTAAGCGGAGGTCCACTGGCACCAGCGGGCCAGGCCTCGCACCGTCACCATCACGCCCCGCCGGACATGGCCCATAATGCCGGCGGCTTCGATGCGCTGGATGGCCAGCTGCACCGTGGAACGGGCGCAGCCCGACCAGCGGGCCAGTTGCTCGATGCTGGGGTCGCAGACGCCATGCTGGGACGGCCCGCGATAGAGCAGCGTCCACAGGACAATGATGCCGGTGCGGCGCAGACAGCCGCCGTGCATGCCGCGTTGATGCGTGCGCCGCTCCAGGCGACGGGCGGCTTCCATGATGCGGCGCCGATCGGCGTCGCCCAGGCGCTGTCGCTGCCAAGCGGCAATGCGCACGGACCCGGCGCGGGCCGGGCGTGTTAATTCAGGCATGGCCTCTCATTCTGGCCCGCCAACAGGACGCAGTTTCTCTTCCCGCATTTGCTTGCAGGTTCAGCAATACCGCCTTATCTTGGGGCTACCACACCATACCAAGATGCCGTAGGCGGCATTGCGGTTTGCAAATTAGGGGTCGTTCTGGCTGTTCTGCTGGGCGGCCCCTTTCTGTTTCCGAATCGCGGCCGAGGCCCAATGCCTCCGCCCGATCATCAAGCCCATTGTGGCTCCTTCTGACAAGTCTCTGTTTTGGATCATAAAAGCTAGAAAGCTAGCTAGCTACCAAATGCGCCACATGGAGATAGCTAGCTAGCTTTTTTTGAAGCATTAGGCCCATGCCGCTGAAATCAAATAGCAACCCTGGGAAAGATAGCTAGCTAGCTTTCCGGAAGGTCGAGGTTGCGGAGTTGCTTCTGAACCCAGCCCTTCAGGGCTTCTTCCACAATCAGCTGCTTCGGTTTGCCCAAAGTTTTGTGCAGATACTCCAGCTGGAGCATCAGAGGCTCCGGAAGCTTGGCGTTCAGCTGGACTCGAAGATCGGGCCGTACGCGCGGGTCCAACCACGGCAGATCGGGGCGAGGCGGAGCTGCTGGAGCGGCCGTGGCTTCCGCCACAAAGGCTTCGGCGCTTTGCGGCTTCTTCGCCGGCATTCTGATTGCCATTTCAGGCCTCCCCGAACAGCTCGTCATGCAGAAACGCGATCTCAGAGCACGCCTTGGGGTCGCGACGTGGCATCTCGTCTACGGTAAGCCCTTCACCCGCTGAATGGTTGAAGGCGGCCCGGAAAACGGTCATCTGCTTCAGCAGCTGGAAGCGCGGCATGTCCGCCAGGATCTCGGTGGCCTCCTTGCGTGCGCGGTCGGTGGCCGAGGGCGGCACCTGGGACAGAACCACCAAGGCGCGAAGAGAGTCGTTGAACCCTTCGGCTAGGCTGACGACCTCCTGCATCTTGAGCAGAGTCCAGAAATCAAAGCTGCCCGGACGGAGGGGCATGAGTAGGATGTCGGCGCCCAGCATGGCAGAGCGAAATTCCTGGCTATCGGCTCCGCCGGTGTCGACGATCACGTCATCATAATGCCGGGCCAGTTCCTTTAGCTCGACATGCACCTTACCGCCGCGCAGTGATACGCATGGAACCTGCGGCACCTCCGGGTGCTCCTTGCGGGCATCGCTCCAGGTCGAAGAGGTCCCCTGACTGTCGGCGTCAACTAGGACCACGCTGCTGCCCTGGGCTTTCCGGGCAACCGCTAGATGTGTTGCGAGGGTAGTCTTTCCTACACCGCCTTTTTCACCGCCTACCATAACGATCATCAGGGACCCCACCTCAGAAAGATAGCTAGCTATCTAGCTAGCTATCTTTACCGATGTCCACCCTCATTCGTTAGGTGATAAGCACGACGTGAGGTCAGTGCGGCGTACCCCGGCAGTGCATTCGGTTTCTTAAGCCGCATGACGCTTGGCAAACCTCAAAAGAAGTGCTGGCGAATGCTAGCCAAGCGCCTACCGCAGATGGGTAACGTCGTTCAGGTTCATAACGTAACGATTGAACCAGCGGTCGTCTTCGCGCAGGTGCGAGATGCCCCCTGAGCTGGAACGAAAGTTCACCCAGCCGACCGACTCAATAGGCATGTGGATCCAGGCCGCAATCGCGAAGGTGATGGCATAGCCGTGAGTCACCACAACCTGGATGGGGCAGGGACTCTGCTCGATGCGTTCCATCGCACGGTAGATGCGAGTGGCGACTTCGCGCTTGGTTTCAGCATCAGGGATTCCGTCGCGGTGGTCTAAGCGATCGCCGTCTTTCGAAGCATAGACAGCGTGGGCCTCGAGCCAGGCGTCCGGCCGGCCTCCCGCCGAGCCGTAGCTACGTTCACGAAGGTCGGGCAATTGCTTGACCTCCACCCCAAGCGCTGCTGCGACCGGAACCGCGGTCTGTGCCGCCCGCTTCAGATCTGAGGTGAAAACCTCCGGCCTGGCGTTTCTCCCTACAAGCTCTGAAATCCTCTGAGCGATGGCATCCGCCTGACGACGGCCAAGTTCAGTCAGATCGCTATCATACCAGCCCCCAACCAGCCCTTGAACGTGGTGCTCCGCTTCGCCGTGGGCGATGAGGTAAATGTCCTTAGCCAACTCACTCACTCCTAGGGGCAACTGTTGCGGCACGTAGCCGCAGACCCGCGACCAGTAGCAGGACCAGCGGGCCGCTCCATACTGACTTCAAGGCGAGTGCGGGCCGGTAGAGGATAGCTAGCTAGATAGCTATCTAGCTAGC
>JH599913.1 GCA_000245075.1 Acetobacteraceae bacterium AT-5844 | reverse complement strand
GTCCGACCGCTGCCATAGAAGGCGGCGGGTGTTCGTCTCCGATGAGAGAGGGCAGGGTTCAACACTGGTCGGGCCGCCAGTGGGATGACTTGCGTCCGGAGACTCCCCAATGGCCCAGCACCGCCACGCCCAACCCAGTGCTCTGCGTCGCTTTTTGGATGGGCAATCATCCGCCGGCCTGGTTCTGATGGGTGCGGCTGCCCTGGCACTGGTGATTGCCAATTCACCTCTGGGGCCGAGCTACCAGGCTCTGCTGCACACCTATGTCGGGCCGCTTTCCCTTGGTCACTGGATCAACGACGGCCTGATGGCCGCGTTCTTTTTACTGGTCGGCCTTGAGATCAAGCGCGAGGCGTTGGATGGCCAACTCTCCACTTGGTCACGCCGCATCCTGCCGGGCGTTGCCGCCGCCGGTGGCATGGCTGTGCCCGCCTTGGTGTTCCTGTCCTTCAACTCTGGCGCCACAGCCAATGGCTGGGCCATCCCGGCGGCCACTGATATCGCCTTTGCCCTGGGCGTTATTTCCCTGCTTGGAAAGCGCGTGCCAGCTTCATTGCGAGTATTCCTGACGGCACTGGCCATCATCGATGACCTCGGCGCCGTCATTATCATCGCCCTGTTCTACACAGCAGGAATCTCGCTGCCAGATTTGGCGGGTGCTGCCGTGGTGGTCGCCATCCTGGTTGGGATGAACAGGTTCGGGGTGCGCCGCCTGACGCCTTACCTCCTCCTGGGCATCGTGCTCTGGGCACTGGTGCTGCGCTCGGGCGTCCATGCCACGCTCGCCGGGGTAATCCTCGCCTTGACAATTCCATTGCAGACCACGCCTGGTCGCCCAGACGCGCAGAACCCCAGTCCACTGCACCGGCTGGAGCATGCGCTGCACCTGCCGGTCGGATTTCTTATTGTGCCAATCTTCGGGCTTGCGAATGCCGGCGTGCCCTTCCTGGGCTTGCCAGCGGAAGCCCTTGCGGCGCCCGTTACACTCGGTGTCGGACTAGGATTGCTGATTGGCAAGGTGGTTGGCGTGTTCGGCTTCTCGATGCTCGTCATCCGTCTCGGACTTGCGGACATGCCGGCCTATGCAGGACGGCTTCAGATGCTCGGGACAGCATTGCTTTGCGGCATCGGATTCACGATGAGCTTGTTCATCACCCTTCTTGCTTTCCCGGGCGACCCAATTCTTCAGGCGGAGGCAAAGATCGGTATCCTCGGCGGCTCCTTCCTCTCAGGTTTGTTGGGATATGGCTTGCTCCGAATAGCGCCGCAGGACTGGCCCGCGACGACGTCACGCTAGGCATGGACGAGGAGGAAGGGGCTTAGCCTCTTCTCCCACGCCCGCCACCCTTCCTGCTCTTCTCTGAATTAATCGGGGCAAGCATGGGCGATCACCTCACGCAGCTGAACGAGGCTGCGTTTCTTCTGATAAATGCGACCGAGCAAAGCCCGCTCATCCAAGTGGGGTTTGCTCTGATAGCTGCAAAGGCCCTGGTATTGCTGGTACCGATGGATCTTATGCGTCGTTGGTTCGGTCGCGGCAGATTCAGATCTCGCCGAGTTGTAGTTGCGTCAGTTCTGGCGTTGTCGATGGCTCTTGCTGCCAGCTGGGTGATCGGTACCCTGTTTTCTACACCGCGACCCTTCCTTGCAGGTATCGGGCATACGTTGATGGCACATCGGCCAAGCCCTTCCTTTCCTAGCAACCACGGCATTATTTTCGCCACGCATACCGCCGTGCTGTGGCTCTTCGGCCACCGCATTGCCGCTGCAGCATTTCTCCTGCTGGGCATCTCCGTCGGATGGGCCCGAATCTATCTGGGCGTCCACTTCCCGGCAGACATGCTCGGGTCGGTTTTGCTGGCCTGCGCCGCAGCAGCCACAGCCTATCTGACGTGCCGGCGCGCGGTATGAATGCGGGTTGAGAACCCGGCGTATCAAGGATCGATGCCGCTCATTAGGACCCGAGCGGAGCATTGCATGCGACTATCCGCGCCGAGGCCCATTACCATCGGCACATTCTGACGCCGGTCTCATTGTGCGCCAGGATCTGCCGCGCCGTGCCGTCCGTCAGCGTGTCGGCGCGGCTGACCAGGATTGGCCGCCAGGGGCCGCAGGGATCAATCCCGGCTCCACTGTTCGCGCAGCCGGCCAGCAGCGTCAGGCTGGCGAGCCACATCACGCTCCACGTCATCACGAATCTCCCGATTGCGGATTTCGGCTTCCAGGGCGCGTGTGCGGGCGCTGTGGGTGCCCGCCCGGCGCCCGGCCCACCAGGCGGCCGCCAGCGCAGCCAGCACGGCCGCAGTCGCCGCCAGCCAGCCCGAGA
>JH599912.1 GCA_000245075.1 Acetobacteraceae bacterium AT-5844 | reverse complement strand
AGCGCGGGGCGGCCGCGCCGTGCCGGTCGCCGGCCGGGTCACGCGCGATTTCGGCGAGTCCGGAGAGGGTGGCCCGGCACGTGGCCTCACCTATTCCGCCGCCGCCGGGGCCCGCGTGGTCAGCCCCTGTGGCGGCCAGGCGGTCTTCGCCGGCCCCTTCCGCAGCTATGGCCGGCTGTTGATCGTCGATTGCGGGGGCGGCTACCACTTCGTCCTGGCCGGGCTGGACCGGCTGGACGTGGAGGCAGGGTCCCGCCTGCTGGCCGGTGAACCGGTAGGGGTTCTCGGCGGCGGCGATTCAGGCAATGCTGGGGGGCGGCCGTCGCTCTACCTGGAGCTGCGGCGTAACGGGCAGCCGGTGGACCCGAAAGGCTGGTTCCGCTCGCGAGGCTGAGGATACGAACATCATCTTCTCGGTCTCAGAATGTAAAACCTCGCGGCCTTGGGCATCGTTTGCTCTAGGCTGCCAGTACCGGCGCCCGTTGGCGCCGGGGCTGTCTAAGTAAGGAACGCTGGCCGGATGAAGGGTCGCAGCATGAAGTCTCGTTTGCGTACGGTGGGCGTGGTCGCGGCGGCCTTTGCCGCGGGCGCCACGCTGGGCCCCGTCGTTGCCCCCCCGATCGTCTCGGCCATCGCGCAGGAGACCAGCGGCCGCGCCGAGACCTACCGGCTGCTCAACCTGTTCGGTGATATCTTCGAGCGGGTGAAGGCCGAGTATGTCGAGCCGGTGAATGACCGCGAGGTCATCGAGGCCGCCATCAACGGCATGCTACAGGGGCTGGACCCGCACAGCAGCTACATGAACACCCGCTCCTTCCGCGACATGCAGGTGCAGACGCGCGGCGAGTTTGGTGGCCTCGGCATCGAGGTCAGCCAGGAAGGCGGCTACGTCAAGGTCATCTCCCCGATCGACGACACGCCCGCCGCCCGCGCCGGCGTGAAGCCGGGCGACCTCATCACCCACATCAATGGCAATTCCGTCCAGGGCCTGACCCTGCAGGAAGCCGTGGACCAGATGCGCGGCGAGCGTGGCAGCAGCATCAAGATCACCATTCGCCGCCCCGGCGCCGAGGCACCGATCGAGCTGTCCCTCACCCGTGAGGTGATCCGCCCGCAGGTGGCCCGCTTCCGGCTGGAGGGCAATGATGTCGGCTATGTCCGCCTCTCCTCCTTCAACGAGCAGACGGACACCGCCCTGCGCAACGCCATCGCCACCATGCGGCGGCAGTCCAACAACCAGCTGAAGGGCATCATCCTCGACCTGCGCAACAATCCAGGCGGGTTGCTGGATCAGGCCGTGCAGGTCTCGGACGACTTCCTGAACCAGGGCGAGATCGTCTCCACCCGCGCCCGCCGGCCGGAAGACGCGCAGCGCTGGAACGCCAAGCCCGGCGACATCACCGGCGACCTGCATGTGGTGGTGCTGATCAATGGCGGCTCCGCCTCGGCCAGCGAGATCGTGGCCGGCGCGCTGCAGGACCACCGCCGCGCCGTCGTCATGGGCGTGAAGTCCTTCGGCAAGGGCAGCGTACAGACCGTCATGCCCATCCCGGGCAATGGCGCCATCCGGCTGACCACGGCGCGCTACTACACGCCGTCCGGCCGCTCCATCCAGGCGCTGGGCATCACCCCGGATGTCGAGGTGCTGGCCACCCGCGAGGAAGCCAACGCCCCGCTGCGGGACCGCGAGGCCGAGCTGCGCCGCGCCCTGCGCAACGACAACGACACCCATGAGGTGCCGCCCCTGCCGCCGCTGAACCTGCCGCCGGGCCTGGTGGACCAGGTGCAGCGCATGCCGCCGGAGGGCGCGCCCGCCTTCGACGCAACGAAGCCGGAGACCGACTTCCAGCTGCAGCAGGCCGCGAAGTTCCTGCGCGCCTGGGTGGCGGCCGAGCCGCAGCGCCGCGCCGCGCGCTAAGCGCGGCCGGCTGAAGGAGGCCCCAGGGATGCAGACGCCCCGCTGGGCGGCCTTCCGCCTCCTTCGGGAGGGGCATGGCCTCTGGCGGGGCCTTGCCCTGTTCTGGCTGGTGGTGTTGCTGGGCATCGGCGGCACCATCGCGGTACTGGCCTGGATGGGCGCGCCTACCGAAACCGCTCCCCGGGTGCTGGTGGCGCCTCCGCCTACCGCGCAGGCCCCGGCGCCCCCGGTCCTGGCACAGCCCGCGCCTGCACCTTCCCCGCCCGCCCTCGCGGAGGCCACGCCCTCAACCGCGCCGGAGCCGCCGGCTGTGACCAGCCCCGCTCCCGCCCCTGCCCCACTTCCCCTGACTTTGCCAGAAGCACCGGAGCCACCGCCTCTGCCAGAAGCCGTGGCCGCCGTGGCTCCGCAACCCATCGCGGCGCCGGACCCGGCCTTGCTGGAGGACAGCGGCGCCGGACCACTGCCGCGTATCGCCGAGGATGGGCGCCAGCCGCGCCTGGTCTATGCCCGCGCCTTCGACCGGGCGGATACCCGCCCCCGTATCGGCCTGATTCTGCCAGCCGCGCCCGAGCAGGCGCTCCGCCGGCTGCCGGGAGAGATTGCCCTGGCGTACCGGGAGGCGCCGCAGCCCTTGCTGGCGGCAGCGCGGGCGCGGGGCATGGAAACCCTGCTCCTGTTGCCGCCCGTTGCCGAGCCGGGCGCTCTCGACACGGCACTGGCCCGCTTCAGCGGCTATGTCGGCGTCCTTGGCGCACCTGGAGGCGGCCGGGAATCGGCCCGGACCCAGGACATCCTTCGCAAGCGCGGGCTGCTCTACCTCGATGCCGCCACCGACTCCACGGCGCCGATCCATGCCTGGGGCCGCTCGGCCGACCTCATGCTGAACAACGCTCCCACCCGAGGCGAGGTGGACCGCCAGTTGCGGGCGCTGGAAAACATTGCGCGGGAGGCTGGCTCCGCCCTCGGCGTACTGCCGGAAGCGCCCAGCCCGCTCTGGCTCGACCGTGTGGCCGGCTGGGCTGCGTCCCTGCCGGAACGGGGCCTTGTGCTGGCGCCGGTCAGCGCCATGATCCGCCGCCCCGCCAGCGCCCAGCGGTAATATCCAAGGTAGAGACTGCGCCCATGACCACCGAGCTTCCCTATCGCCGCAATGTCGGCGCCGCGCTGTTCAACAAGGACGGCCGCGTGCTGATCGCCCGAAGGGCCGATCTCGCGCCGGGCAACGCCACCGCCTGGCAGTTGCCCCAGGGCGGGCTGGATGAGGGAGAGGATGCGCGTGCCGCCGTGCTGCGCGAGCTGGCGGAGGAAATCGGCACCGATAAGGCCGAGATCATCGGGGAGGTGGCCGACTGGCTGAATTACGACCTGCCGCCGGAGCTGGTGGGCAAGGCCTTGCGTGGGAAGTATCGCGGGCAGACGCAGAAATGGTTCGCCCTGCGCTTCACCGGTGAGGATGCCGATATCCGCCTGGACCAGGACGCCCACCCGGAATTCGACGCCTGGCGTTGGGCGGAGCTTTCCGAATTGCCCGGAATCGCCGTGTCCTTCCGCAAGCCGATCTATGAGCGGCTCGCGGTGGAATTCGCGGCATTTTCGCTGAACAAGGGCTGAGAAGGAAGAGGCCGGGGTTATTCCCCGGCCCCCCAAGGCGCTTACTTGCCGCTGCGGGCCAGCTTCCGAAGCGCCGTCGTCGCCGCGCGGCTGCCCTCGCCCACATAGGCCTCGTGGTAGTCCTCGATCTTCGCTGGGTCGTAGAGATAGTTCACCATGAAGCCCAGTGCTTCCTTCAGGCCCTTCTCCGAGATGTCGCCTCGCCAGTTGACGCGCTCGACGCGGGCACCGTTGGAAAGGTGGAAATGCCCTACCGGGTCGCGCGCTCGGCGGCCGCCACGGCCGGTCTCCAGCACCAGATAGCGGGCGCAGAGACGCGTCAGCACCGGTTCCGCCTTGCTGATCCACGGCAGGGACAGCGGCTGGCGCGCGGCGAGAATCTGGTTCAGCGCCGCCAGCCCGTCCGGCACCTTGGCGGCTTCGGAGAGGATGCGGTTCTCTTCCTCCGTCAGCAGATCCGGCGTGGCCTTCACCTCCTCCAGCCAGCGGCGGAAGCCGGGAATGGGCGAGAGGGTGGAATAGGTCTTCAGATTCCGCAGTTCCTCCGAAAGCAGCGCCACGACGCGCTTGATCAGCGAATTGCCGAAGGAAATGCCATCCAGCCCGCGCTGGCAGTTGTTGATGGAGTAAAAGATGGCCGTGTCCGCCTTGCGCGGGTCCAGCACCGGCGCCTTCTCGTCCAGCAGCTTCTGCACGGAGCCGGACAGGCCCTGCACCAGTGCCACCTCCACGAAGATCAGCGGCTCTTCTGGCATGCGCGGATGGAAGAAGGCGTAGCAGCGGCGGTCCGAATCCAGGCGGTTCTTGAGGTCCCGCCAGGTGCGGATGCGGTGCACCGCCTCATAGCCCACCAGCTTCTCCAGCAGCGCGGCGGGGGATTGCCAGTCGATCCGCCGCAGTTCCAGGAAGCCCAGGTCAAACCAGTTGGCGAGCAGGCCGCGCAGGTCGCCTTCCAGCGCCCGCATCATCGGCTCCTGCCCCATCAGGCGCAGCAGGTCTGCCCGCATATCCACCAGGAACTTCATGCCGTCCGGAATGGTGGTGAACTGCGTCAGCAGCTTGACGCGGGGCGGCTCCAGCGCCTGGCGAAGCGCAGCCTTGGCGGCCGCGCGGCCTGCGGTGTCCTTCGCCGCCGTCACGGCGGACATCGCCTTCTCGACCTGCTTGATATCCGAGTCGAAGCTCGCCAGCGCCTGGAAGAAGGCCAGGCGCTCTTCATCCGGCGCCACCTGATAAGATTGCGCCAGCCCGGCCGCGCGGTTGCGGGCGGAGATCTCGCCACCCGGCGCCTCCAGGCAGGCGCGCATCCGCCCCTCCCAGGAAGCATCGGCCGCCGGGCCGGTGACCGTGGAAGCCATGTCGCGCCAGAGCAGGGTAACGCGCTTCATGGCCCTGTCGAAGAAACCGGGTTCGGACAGGACGGCGACGTCGGACATGCGGATACCCCTTCTGCTGCCTGGGGGACGGCCCGCCCAGGCTGAAACCTGGAGAAACATATGGTGAGGATGATGCCTCACTCCCAACCGGCTTGAAAGCATTCTCACCGGCCTCCTCTTCTCCCGGTCAGGGCAACATCGCAGAGGAAGGTTGGTTTATCGTCACCACGATATCGTTTCGTTATCAATTCCATTTTCGTTAGACCGGCCTGAAAGGCCGGTACCGGACGATCAACCTCCGGCAGCCACCGCCTTGGCCCAGGCCGGGCGGATACCCCGCAGCACGTCCTCTGCCACCAGCGGCGCAGGCACCGCGCCCGCCAAAGCCTGATGGCCTGCGGCACCATGCAGCCAGACGGCGGCACAGGCAGCCTCGAAGGGCGGCATGTGCTGGGCCAACAGGGCACCGCACAGCCCGGCCAGCACGTCGCCGCTGCCAGCGGTTGCCAAGGCGGCCGGTGCATTGCCATTGATCGCGCAACGCCCGTCCGGTGCGGCGATGACGCTGTCGGACCCCTTCAGGATCACCACGGCCCCCGTCATGGCTGCGGCGTGGCGGGCAGCGGCCAGGCGGTCTGGGCCCGGCGGCCCGAAGACCCGGGCGAATTCCCCGGCATGTGGCGTCAGAATCGCCGCGCCGGAAAGGTGATGCGGTTCTCCGGCTGCGGCGGTCAGCGCACCGCCATCGGCCACCACCTGCCTCCCGGCATCGATCACTGCCCGCAGAAGCGAAAGCGTCTCCCGCTGTGCCGGCATCCCAGGGCCGATCACCCATGCGTTGCGGCGCTCATCCGTCAGCAGCGCTTCAGGGGGCGTGTCGCTGACCAGCAGCCCCGGCTCACCTGCCCGGAACAAGGCCGCCGTCGCATCGTCGGAGGCGGCCAGTGTCACCAGCCCCGCCCCGGCCCTGCGTGCCGCCATGGCGGCCAGCCGCGCCGCGCCCGGCATGGCGGCCCCGCCCGGAACGGTGACATGGCCATGGCTGAATTTGTGCGATTCCGCTCCGCGGTGCGGCAGCCGCCACAAGCCCGGCGCATTGCGGAAGCTGCGCGGGCGGATATCGCCCAGCACCGAGGCAGGAAGGCCGATATCCGCCAGCACCGTCTCACCGCACAGGTCGCGGGCGGGCAGCAGCATGTGGCCGGGCTTCAGGCGGAAGAAGGTGACCGTCAGCGCCGCCTGGGGGGCAAAGCCGCGCACCGCACCGGTGCCGCCATCGGCACCGGACGGCATATCCACCGCCACCAGCGGCACCCGCACGGCGCGCAGCAGCGCGGCAGCGGAGCCATCCACTTCCCGTGTCAGCCCGGCGCCGAACAGCGCGTCGATCACCAGCCCGGCCCGTGCAACTTCGCCTTCCTCGAAGGGCACCATCGGGCCACGCCATTGCGCGGCGGCCCAGGCGGCATCGCTACCCGCCCGGGGCGGGGCCAGCGCCGCCACCGCCGCGGGCCAGCCGGCCTGTTCCAGCAGGCGCGCCGCCACATAGCCATCGCCTCCATTATTGCCCGGTCCGGCCAGCACCAGAACGCGGCAAGGGCGGAAGCGCCGCCGCACCGTCTGAGCCACGGCGGCTCCCGCAGCATGCATGAGCGCAGTGCCAGGAATGCCGCCGCCGATCGCCGCCCGGTCGGCACGGGCCATCTCCTCAGGGGTCAGGAGTTCCAGGGGAATCGGAGGCCTGCTCATGCCAGAAGGCTACACTGGCCCAGCATCGCGTCCACCGCGATCCGCCGGCAACCAGCCAGGCGGCTGACTTGCCATAAGCCCGGGCGCATTGCCCAACTGTTATGCAGCGACATCACGGAACGGCGAGGTTTCACCAGCCGCACCGTCTGGCGTGACATTTGCTTCATCCCCTCGCCGGCCTGTCTCCATGGCCGGGCTACAGGGCCGTTGGAAGGTGAGGATCAGGCATGGCAGCGATGGAACGGCCTTTCGTCGAGATCGACGGGGTCTCGATGCGATATGGCGGGGCAGAGGGCACGCTGGCATTGCAGGACGCCACCCTCCATGTGGGCAAGGGAGAGTTCGTGGCCGTTGTCGGGCCCTCCGGCTGCGGCAAGTCCACGCTGATGCGGCTGGTGACGGGGCTGTGGCCCTGCTCCGCCGGCAGCGTCATCGTCGGTGGGCGTGAGGTGGACAAACCCCTCTCCATCGCCGGCATGGCCTTCCAGAACCCGACCCTGCTGCCCTGGCGCACCATCCTGGACAACGTCATGCTGCCGCTGGAGGTGGTGGAGCCGCACCGCCGCCAGCTCCGCGCCCAGCGGGCCATGTATGAGGAAAAGGCCCGCAAGCTGCTCGCCATGGTCGGGCTGGCCGGCTTCGAGAAGAAATTTGCGTATGAGCTTTCCGGCGGCATGCAGCAGCGCGCCAGCCTGTGCCGCGCCCTGATCCACGATCCGCAACTGCTGATGCTCGACGAGCCCTTCGGCGCGCTGGATATCTTCACCCGCGAGGAGCTGTGGGACCAGCTTCAGGCCGTGTGCCAGGAGCTGAAGCCCACCGTCATCCTCGTCACGCACGATCTGAAGGAGGCGGTGTATCTGGCGGACCGGGTGCTGGTCATGTCCTCCCGCCCCGGCCGCATTCTGGCGGAGAAGCAGATTCCCTTTCCGCGCCCGCGCAGCCTGGAAGAAACCTACACCCCCGAATTCCAGGCCGTCGTGCATGAGCTGCGCGACCATATCAGTGCCGCCCGCCGCGGTGAGGAGATCGTCCATGCCGCGTGATGCCGGCCCTGCCCCCACGCCGCGCCGCGGCGAGGCCAATGCCCGCCGGGTGGAGGCGATGATCGCCGCCGCCCGCCGCCGGCGCCGGCTGCAACGCCTGCTACCCTGGATCATCCTCGCCGGCATCTTCCTCGTCTGGGAGATGGCGGTGCATGCGATGGATATCGCGCCCTTCGTGCTGCCCGCGCCCAGCGCCATTGCCGACAGCATGGTGAAGTGGTGGTGGCCGCTGCTGAACAATGCCTGGCAGACCTTGCTCACCACCATGGTCGGCTTCGCGCTGGCGATCGTCTTCGGCCTGGCGCTCGGCGTCGCCATCGGCAGCTCGGCGCTGCTCTACCATGGCCTTTATCCGCTGCTGATCGGGTTCAACTCCGTGCCCAAGGTGGCGGTGGTGCCGATTCTGGTCATCTGGTTCGGCATTGGCGCCGTGCCAGCCATCATCACGGCTTTCCTGATTTCCTTCTTCCCCATCGTCGTCAATGTCGCGACTGGCATCGCGACGGTGGAGCCGGAGCTACGGGATGTGCTGCGCGCACTCGGCGCCAGGCCAAGCGACATCATCCGCAAGGTCGGCCTGCCCCGCGCCATGCCGTATTTCTTCGCCTCGCTGAAGATCGCCATCACCGTCGCCTTCGTGGGTTCCATCATGTCGGAGACGGTGGCCGCGAATGCGGGTATCGGGCACCTGATGATGGTGGCGTCCAGCCGTTTCGATGTTCCCCTGGTCTTTGCGGGGCTGATCGTGACAGGCGTCATGGGCGTGCTGATGTACGCCCTCGCCGTGGCGGTGGAGAACCGCACGACAGGCTGGGCGATGCGCGGGCAGGCGGAGCAGCAGGTCAGCCCTATGGGTGGAGCGTAATATTTTCTCCACACGTTTCTGAAGGGTGACGATTTACGCCCCTCAGAAAGGCGGTTAGGGGTAACGAAGCGGTCTGCCCCTTTTTGGCAGGCTGCTTCGCCCAGGAGCCCACGCCTATGTCGCTGTCCCTCGTTGCTCAGTCGATCCTTCTCGGCCTGAACTACACCTGGAACGAGGGCCAGCGGACGCCGATACTGGTGACCTACAGCTTCGCCAACACTGCGGATGGCTATGCAGGCTACCCGTTCTACGGCAGCGTCGAAGGCTTCAACCAGCAGCAGCAGAATGCCGCGCGGATGGCACTCGATGCCTGGTCCGCCATCTCCGGGCTCAAATTCATGGAGGTGCCAGATGTCCCTGCTGGCAACGGCATCGATATCCGCTTCGGCATGGCCAACTTGCCCACCGACATCGCAGGCTATGGCGGCTATCCGGAACTGGGCGACATCCTGCTGACCAGTAACCACTACCGCCATGATTCCTTCGCCCCGGGGAACTACTCCTATTTCGTGCTGCTGCACGAGATTGGCCATGCGCTCGGCCTGAAGCACCCGTTTGACGGCTACCCCAGGCTGCCTGACTCACTCGACAATCACGACTACACGGTGATGGCCTATGCCCGGCAGGGCTATGGCATCCCCTACTCGCTCCGCGCCGCTGATGTGGAGGCCATCCAGTATCTCTACGGCACCCAGTGGGATGAGGAGCATTTCCACATCCAGTGGAGCTGGGACAACGCATTGGGTGGCATCCGCCACCAGGGCAATGACAGCGACCAGACCTTCCGCGGCACCACGACACGGGACATCATCCTGGCCGGCGGTGGCAACGACTACCTCGATGGTGGGGCGGGCAACGACCTGCTGGCGGCAGGGCCGGGCACCAACACCGCCATCGGAGGCGCCGGACGGGATACGCTGGAGACCTGGCTGTTCCGCACCGAGGTGCAGCTGGCCAATCTCTTCAACACACCCGAGACCCAGTTCTCCGCCAGCTATTCCGGCCGTCTCACCGGCTATGGTGAGAACACGACCTTCCGGGGCATCGAAACCATCGCCTTCGGTGACGGCAGCCTTGTCTTCGACGATACCTCTGCGGTTGCGCAGGTCACGCGGCTATACCAGGCCGCGCTTGGCCGGCTGCCGGACGCGCCGGGCCGCGAGGCATGGACCACCGCCTTGCAGAACGGTGCCTCCCTCTCCGCCCTGGCCGACGGATTCCTCTCCAGCGACGAGTTCCAGTCGCGCTTCGGCCAGCTGGATAATATCGGCTTTGTCGTGCGAAGCTATGAGCTGGCACTGCGCCGGGGGGCTGACCCGGATGGCCTCTCCTACTGGAACAACCAGTTGGCCAACGGCATGAGCCGGGCAGAGATGCTGATGAAATTCAGCGAAAGTAACGAGAATCGCGGCCACACTTCACAGCTGGTGCGGAACGGGCTCTGGGATGCGGACGAGCATGCCATGCAGGCGACGCGCCTGTACCTCGCCGTGCTGGACCGCATGCCGGACGCAGCCGGCGGGCATTACTGGACGGACATGCTCGACGGCGGCGTTCATCTGACGAAGGTCGCCAATGGCTTTGCGGAGAGCCAGGAATTCGCGCTTCGCTTCGGTGCCGCCGCGGATGGGGATTTCATCAACCAAGTCTACAGCAATGTGCTGGATCGCCCAGCGGACGGGACCGGCTTCGATTATTGGACCGGCCGGCTGGCCAGCGGCACCAGCAGGGGGGAGTTAGTGGCTGGCTTCAGCGAGAGCCATGAATTCATCCTGCACCATGCCTCGATATTGGATAACGGCATCACCTTCGCCTGAGGGGGGTGCCGGCTTTCTCATGACGACGCCCCGGACCCGGGCCTCGTTCATTCCGCCGCTCAGGGTCCATTCTGCGGGCCCATTCTCATTTTAATAAAGTATTTTCTTTTTTTAGAGATTCGTTAAACAAGGGCTGTGCCCGACGCAGCCTCGCCCCTCACCCTTCTCGCCGGCCCCGCCTTCACCTGGAATGGCGGGAACGGCAGCGCCGTCACCCTCACCTTCTCCTTCGCTGATACAGGGAGCAGCGCGGGCTGGTCCGCTTTCACCGCCGCCCAGCGCGAGGCCACACGGCAGGCCCTCGCAGCCTGGGCAACCGGCGGCGGCCTGACCTTCGTGGAGGTGCCGGATACGGCGCAGGGCGCAGGCATCGACCTCCGCTTCCACATGGAAATGCTGGAGCCCTGGTACGCCAATGGCCGCGCCACCCTGGCCCCGGAGGGCGATGTCGTCCTCAACGCCCGGCTCTTCGGCACGGACAGCCTGGCGCCCGGCCGGCTGGGCTATGAGACCCTGCTGCATGAAATCGGCCATGCGCTCGGGCTGAAGCACAGCTTCGAAGGCGAGGCGACCCTCCCGCCCGGACTCGACACCCGTGACACCACTGTCATGTCCTACACCCGTGGAAGCCTGGGCGTGGCGGCGGCACCGCGGGCACTGGATCTGGCGGCCATCGAAGCGATCTATGGCCCCGCTCAGCCGGATGCACCCACCGTCAACTGGGACGCGGCGGCTGGCCAAGTCCTGATCTCTGCCCATGGGCCAGAGGCGACCTTGCGTGGCACGGCTCTGTCCGACCGCCTGGAGGGTGGCAGCACGCTTCTCGGGCGTGAGGGCGATGACATCCTTCGCCCCGCGCCGCAGGCCTTTCTGAACCTGTCGGGCCTCGCCGATGGTGGTCCGGGCTTCGATGTCCTGGACGTCTTCCTTCCTGCAAGCGCCCTTTCCCTCGCCCTGACCGGCGCGGGCTCCGGCCTGCTGGGCAGCCTCCGCTTCACCGATATCGAGGAGATTCATTTCCTGGATGCACGCCTCGCTCTCTCCGGGGCGAGTGAGGTTGCCACGGTGGCGTTGATCGCGCGGCTGGCGACGGGCAGCAGCCCGGACGCCGTAGAACTTGGAGCATTGCTCGCCACGCCAGACGCAGCCCGCGCCGCGCTTGCCATGCCCGGCGAGCGCCTCTCCGGGCTGGAGGATAGCGCACTCATCAACCTCCTCTACCGCGAGGCTCTGGGCCGGGAGGCGGAGGCCGAGGGCATGGCGGCCTGGACAGCGCGGCTGCAGGGGGAGGACGGGCTGCCTCAGGTGCTCGCCGGCATCGCCGGGAGTGCCGAGGCACAGGCCCATACAGCCATTCCTTCCACCGGCCTCTGGGCCCTCGATCCGGAAGCCGTCACGGTCCACCGGCTCTATCATGCCATTCTGGGGCGCGAGGCAGAGGCGGAAGGGCTGGCTTTCTACCTGGCCTGGCTTGAAGGCGGCGCCAGCCGTGCTGAATTGGCGGCCGGCATGCTCGGCAGCAGCGAGTTCTCCCAGTTGCGGCAGGGGCGCGCCCTGGTTGAGACGATGTACGACGTCGCTCTCGGAAGGACGCCCGATGCCGAGGGTGCGGCGGCCTGGCAGCATCTCCTGACCGAGGGCAGCCTGGACGCCGCCGGCTTCGCCCTGGCGGTGATGGACAGCCCCGAGTTCCAGGCCCGGCATGCAGCCTGGCAGGACATTTTGCCTGGATAACGTCAGAGCTGGCGGACATGCAGCCTTCCATGGCGAAAACGTTCCGCCTCAGCTAGGAAGGAGTGCCCGGCCCCGCCGGTGCCATGTCCCCGCCCAGGCGGCGGATCATGCCTTCTGCCCCGGACAAGAGCGCAATGTTCATCCAGCTTGGCGATGCCCTGTTGCACTGCGTCGTGGAAGGCCCCGCGAGCGCCCCACCTCTGCTGCTGCTGCACTCCATCGGCACTACGCAGAGCATCTGGGCGCCCCAGGCAGCAGTGCTGGCCCGCCACTTCCGGGTGATACGCCCAGATCTGCGGGGTCATGGCCTCAGTGAGGTCACGCCAGGCGATTACTCCATGGCCAGCCTGGCGCAGGATGCGCTTGGGCTTCTGGACGTTCTCGGTGTCGCCCAGGCCCACATCGCCGGCGTGTCCCTCGGCGGACGCATTGCGCAGCAGATCGCGGCAGAGGCGCCTGAGCGGGTGCTTTCCCTGCTCCTGATCGACACCGCGCTCGACTTCCCGACCAAGCCGACCTGGAACAGCCGCATGGAGGCGGTGGCGCGAGAGGGGACCATCGCCCTGGCCGATGCGGTGATGCCGCGCTGGACCGTGAACCCCTCCCTCCCCTCCTCCCTCGGACTGCGCCGGATGCTGCTGCGAACGGACCGCGTGGGCTATAACGGCGCCGCCGCCGCCTTGCGCGATGCGGAGGCTGTGGATGTCGTGGGCCGCATCCAGGCCCCCTGCACCATTCTCATCGGAGAGCGGGACGTGGTGGTACCACAGGCGGCGACCGACGCCCTGCGCAGTGCTATCCCCGGCGCGGCCCTGGCCACGATTCCGGGCGGCGGGCACATTCCGAATTACGAATTCGCGGAAGGGCTGGTGGAAGCCATGTCCGGCCATTTCACGCGCCTGCAGACGAGCTGAAAGGCGCAGGCGCCTCCGCCTTCAGCAGGCAAGAGCCCAAACAAAAACAGGGGCCCCTCTCGGGACCCCCGTCTAAACCTCGAACCGGTAGGCTGGCTCAGGCGGCGCGCAGAGCGCGGGGCAGATCGGTCACTGCCTTGTCGATCAGCGCCGCATCGGCCTTCGCATCCAGGCGGTCGGCAATCACGCTGCGGGCAGCGGCGGCCGCGATATCGGCGGCGGCGGAGCGCACTTCGGCCACGGCGCTGGCTTCAGCGGCGTGGATGCGATCCATCGCCATCCGCTCGCGGCGCTTGGCGGAAGCCTCGGCCTCGGCGGCGGTGGCAGCCGCGACGCGCTCAGCCTCGGTCTTGGCGCGGGCCAGGGTCTGCTCGGCCTCGGCCAGTGCGGCGGTGCGCTCGGCCTCGGCATTGCGCAGCATCACCTCGGCTTCGGCGCGCAGGCGGGCGGCCTCATCCAGGTCGGCCTGGATCTTGGTGGCACGGGCGTCCAGCGCCTCGGTCGCCTTGACCCACATCATCTTGCCCATCAGGGCGACGAAGATGACGAAGGAGACGGCGACCCAGAAGGTCGGGTTCAGCCAGAAATGTTCATAGTGGTGCATCTCGGCTTCTCTCCTCAGGCGCGGCCGCGGGCGGCCAGTTCGGCCTGCACGGCGGACTGCACGGCGGCAGGCTCGCTCAGGCCCGTCAGCCGCTTCACCAGCGCGTCGGCGGTGTCAGTCGCCACTTCACGCAGCGCGCCCATGGCGGCGTCGCGGGCGGCGGAAATCCGGGCCTCGGCGGCGGTGATCTGTTCGTTCAGCTTGGCGTTCAGCACGGCCGCCTGCGCGGAGGCATCGGCCTGGGCGGAAGCCTGGGCGTTCGTGATGGCCTGCTGCGCCTCGGCGCGGGCCTTCACGGTCGCCTTCATGTGCTCGTCCAGCGCGGCATCGGCATGGGCCTTGGCGGCGCGGGCGGCTTCCAGGTCACCCTGGATGCGATTCCGGCGGTCATCCAGCACGCTCTCGAAGCGCGGCAGGACGATCTTGGCGAGGACGTAATACAGGACGCCGAAGATGATCAGCAGCCAGACCACCTGCGACAGCATCAGCGGATTGCTGAAATCCAGCTGTGGCATACCGCCGGAAGCTTCCGCGGCTTCGGTGGAACGGGCCTCCAGCGCACCAGGCTGGGCATAGGCGCTGGCGCTTGCCAGCAGCATCGCGAGCCCCGTGAAGGTCATCCGCTTCATCATCTGCATCCCTGAAAATCGACGGCCTGAAAGCACCGGGCGCGGCGGCAGCCGCCGCGCCCGAAGCGGGATCAGGTGAACAGGATCAGGAAGGCGATCAGCAGGGCGAACAGCGCCACCGCTTCCGTCAGGGCGAAGCCCAGGATGCCGATGGGGAACACGGTGTCGCGGGAAGCCGGGTTACGGGCGACCGAGGCGATCAGCGTGGAGAAGATGTTGCCCAGCGCCAGACCGACGCCGAACAGAGCCAGCACGGCGATGCCGGCGCCGATCGCCTTAGCGGCAAGAACGAGTTCCATCAGAGTAATCCCTTTGTTGACCTGATGTCAGTTTCCGCGTCGCGCGGACCTGTAGAAACGTGGCCCCTTTGTGAGGACTGACCCCGTTAGTGCAGGTGCACCGCGTCGTGCAGGTAGATGCTGGTCAGGATGGCGAACACGTAGGCCTGGAGGAAGGCGACGAGCAGCTCGAACCCGATCAGGAGGACATTCACGCCGAGGGGCAGCACAGCCACGACGGGACCGATGGCACCCAGGCCGCCCAGCAGCACGACGAAGGTGGCGAAGACCTTCAGCAGCACGTGGCCGGCAACCATGTTGGCGAAAAGACGGACGGAAAGGCTGATCGGGCGCGAGAGGTAGGAGACCACCTCGACCGGCACGATGATCGGCGCCAGCCAGAGCGGCGCGCCTTCCGGGAAGAAATAGCCGAAGAACTTCTTACCATGCAGCGCCAGGGCCACGATGGTCGTGACCAGGAACACGATCGCGGCCAGCGCGAAGGTGACGGCGATGTGGCTGGTATAGGTGAAGGCGAAGGGCAGCAGGCCGATCACGTTGCCCAGCAGGACGAACATGAACAGCGTGAAGACGAACGGGAAGTACCGCTTGCCTTCATGCCCGACCTGGCCGGCCACGAGGTTCTCAAGGAACTCGTAGAACATCTCGGCGAGGGACTGCAGGCGGCCCGGCACCACGGCGCGGGGAGCGATGCCCATGGCCATCACGGCCACGATGACCACCGCGGCGGCCAGCATATGGGCGTTGGACTGGGTGAAGTTCACCGCCGCGCCGATGGGCCCGAAGGCGTGCGTCAGCTCGAACTGGCTCAGCGCGTCGATCGTCTTGCCTTCGGCGGCCACGTGGCTCTCCCGTCTCTTTACTCTGCGGTCGCTATTCGCGGGCGCTGTTACGGGGGTTGAACAGTCGGTAGACGTTCAGCACCCCGGCGGCGCCACCCACCACGAAGAAAACCATGAAGAGCCAGGGGAAAGTGCCGAGCCACCAGTCGAGCAGATAGCCCAGACCAGCACCGGCAATCAGGGCCGAGACGACCTCGGTCCCAGCGCGCAGTCCGATCCGCCAAGGACCGCCCGGTAGGGCGCCTTTGGCTGCCGCTTCTGGCTTCTTTTCCAGCCCCTGCTTTTGCCGGGCCTGGCTCAGCCGCCGCTCGAAATCGTTCTGCTCGCTCACCCTTGCTCCATGCGGTTTACGCCGCTGGCAGGCAGGGCGGCTCGTAAGGGCGGGTTAAATTCATGTCAAGTCCGCGTAGCAGGCTTGCATGACCCGACGCCCAGCCCAACGCCCTGTCAGGCCACCTTTCCGGCGGCTTCCGGGCCGGGTTCGAACAGCGCCTCCATCTCCACCGCCGGCATCGGGCGGGCCAGCAGGAAGCCCTGGACCGAATCGCAGCCCAGGCGGCGCAGCACCTCCAACTGCTCGGCCTTCTCCACGCCCTCCGCCACGACCTGCGCGCCGAGGCCATGCGCCAACCGGACGATGGCGTCCACGATCCGCACCCCGCTGACATAGCCCGGCCTCAGATCCCGCACGAAGGCACGGTCGATCTTCACAACATCGAAGGGCAGGTGCTGCAGATAGCCCAGCGCGGAATAGCCGGTGCCGAAATCATCCAGCGCCACCCGCACGCCCAGCGCCCGCAATGCCGCCAGCGCGCTCCCGGCGGCGGCCGTGTTGCGGATGAACACGCCCTCCGTCACCTCGATCTCGAGCAACCGGGCGGGAACGCCGCTGGCCTCCAGCGCCTCCTGCACCAGCGCCACGGCCTGGTCGCTCGCGAAGTGCTGCGCGGAGAGGTTGACGGCGACCGGCACTTCCAGCCCCTGCCGCATCCAGCCGCTGATCTGTGCGCAGGCCAGCCGCAGCACCAGGCGGGACAGTGCCACCGCCATTCCCGCCTCCTCCGTGATAGGGATGAAGGTGGCCGGCGAGACGAGGCCCCGCCTGGGGTGCCGCCAGCGCAGCAGCGCCTCGCACCCCGCGGGCACGGGGCCGCTCAGGCCGAGATCGAATTTGGGCTGGAATTCGAGGAACAGCTCCTCCCCGCCGAGGATGGCCTCGCGAAGGTCGGCCTCCAGTTCCCGCCGTTCCGCCAGGGCGGCGGCCATGTCGGGCGAGAATTGCACCGCACGGCCCCGCCCCTCCGACTTGGCGCGGTACAGCGCGATATCCGCATGCTGCTGCAGCTCCTGCGCCGAACGGCCATGAGCGGGTGCCAGCACGCTGCCGATGCTGGCGCCGCTGTGCACCGTGCAGCCTCCGATGACAAAGGGCAGCGCCATGACCCGCACCAGCCTCGCCGCAAGCCTCGCGGCCTCGTCCTCGCTCTCCACCTCGGCCTGGATGATGGCGAATTCGTCGCCACCCAGCCGCGCCAGGGTATCCCCCCGCCGCAGGCAGGTACGCATCCGCTCCGTCGCCGCCAGCAGCAACGCGTCACCGCCCTGGTGCCCGAGGCTGTCATTCACTTCCTTGAAGCGGTCCAGATCCAGGCAATGCAGGGCGAAGGACCGGGGCGGGCCGCCATGTTCCTCCTGCCGCCGGGCCACGGCCAGGACATGGCGCAGGCGCGAGGCGAAGAGAACGCGGTTGGGCAGGTCCGTCAGCGCATCGTGTTCCGCCAGATGGCGCACGCGGTCCTCGGCTGCCTTGCGCTCGCTGATGTCGAAAGCGACGTGGACGATGCGCCCGGCGCCGCCTGATTCGTCGTCCACCACCGCCGCTGTGGCCAGCAGGGTCCGCCGGCGGCCTTCGGTGTCCCGGGATACGAATTCGTTGAACGGCAGGACCGGGCGGCCAGCGAGAGCCTGCTCCAGCGTCGCGTCCAGCGGTATCCCCAGCCCTTCCGGATCCCGGCCGATGGCCGTCGTGTCCTCCGGCAGCCCATGGAAGCGGGCATAGGCATCGTTGAAGAACAGATAGCGTCCCTGCCGGTCGTACACGCTGACCATGGCGGGCAGGCTGTCGATCAGCACCCGCAGCGTGCGCTCCGCCTGCCGCTGCTGGCGGGCCGCCCCTTCCGCCGTCACCAGCATGCGCTGCGCCCGGCGGGATTCCAGGCGCAGCAACAGCAGCAGCAGCCCGGCCGAAGCGACGAGCCCGAGCATGCAGGCCAGCAGCGTCCATTCCAGCCTGCGCATCCCGCCCTCTTCCGCGACCTGCCGGGCCAGGTACAGTTGCAGGGAGGCCTGGCGCAGCATGGCCTCCAGCCTGTCGAGCGCGTCGCTGATATCCACCGCCACACCGGTCTCGCCGGCGACGAGCTGGGCCAGCCAGCCTCCCACCGGGGCCAGCAGTGCCCGGATTTCCGGCAGGCGCTGCCGCAGGCGCGTGATCTCCGCATGTTCCGCGACGTCGTCACCGCGATCGAGCTGGGCGATGCGGCCGAGCAGGATGCTGAACTGGCGGCCGAGCAGGGCCGCGTCCCCCCGCTCATCGCCCGCGGTATGCCGCTGCACCATGACCATGAGGCGGGACAGCTCCATCTGCACCCCGGCCGCCTGCCACAGCCGCGTCTGCTGAAGGCGCGCCTCCTCCCGTGAACGCTCGCTGATGCCGGAGACGGAAATGCCGAGCGACAGCACGAACAGCGCCGCCGCCGCCATCAGCCCGCAATGCAGGGCGCGCCGCCTTCCCCCATGCTCGACGATCCATTGCAGCACCGCCCTCCCGCGTCGCCAGCGAGAGCTGGAGGGGAGAACGCTTCCATCGTGCTCGGACATGAGGGGGTCAGAGCCATGCCCGGCGAAGAAGCCGCCAGCGCGCCCCTGTCTCCCCGCGCCATTCCGCCGCCAGCAGGGCACCAGCGGAAGAGAGGGAGAGCAAAACGGAAGGCGAAAAACGGCGGAGCATCCTGGCAGATTCCTGAACCAGACCGCCCCAAGGTAGAGACGGCCTGACCCCAACCTGCTGCCACGCCCTGAAAAGAAGGTTAACGCGGCTGCCTCACCCCCTGTCACGAAAGGTGGAGGCGGCCACGCAGCGCCTCAGTGCGCCCCTTCCACCATTTCCACGGCCGCACCCAGATCGACCGAGAGCAACCGGCTGACGCCGCGCTCCTGCATTGTCACGCCATAGAGACGATGCATGCGCGCCATGGTCAGCGGATGGTGGGTGACGACCAGGAAGCGCGTACCCGCCTCCGATGCCATGATCTCCAACAGCACGCAGAGGCGCTCGACATTCGCGTCGTCCAGCGGCGCGTCCACCTCGTCCAGCACGCAGACGGGGGCGGGCTGGCAGCGGAACACGGCGAAGATCAGCGAGAGCGCCGTCAGCGCCTGCTCGCCACCGGAGAGCAGCGAGAGGGCAGAGAGTTTCTTGCCCGGCGGCTCGGCATAGATCTCCAGCCCCGCCTCCAGCGGGTCCTCGCTGCCCACCAGCGCCAGATGCGCCCGCCCGCCGCCGAACAGCCGGGTGAACAGCGCGCGGAACTCGGCATCCACCCGGTCGAACACCGCGCGCAGCCGGTCCCGCCCCTCGCGGTTCAGATGCCCGACAGAGCCGCGCAGCTTGGCGATGGCATGGCCGATCTCGTCCCGTTCCTTGTCGATGCCGCCAATGCGTTCATCGACATCGGCCATCTCCTGCTCGGCGCGCAGGTTGACCGGGCCCATTTCCTCCCGCTCCCGCGCCAGGCGCTCGGCCTTCTTGCGCGCACGTTCCTCGGCCGCCTCGGAAAGGTCCTCGGGCGGCTGCGGCAGCTCCGCGGATTCGCCCAGCCGCTCCGTCATGCGGGCAGCCAGCGCCTCGGCGGCGGCTTCGGCCTGACGCACGGCGGCTTCGGCCCGCAACTGCCCCTCACGGGCTGCGGCGAAGCTGGCATCGGCATTCCGGCGGTTCTCGGCGGCGGCACGGTCTTCCGCTTCCGCATCCCGCAGCGCCTTGGCAAGCTCGGCATGGGCAGCCTCGGCCTCGGCCAGCAGGCGGCCAGCGGCGGCACGGCGGGCAGCGGCATCCTCCGGCGCGGCAAGGGCCGCCTCACGCGCCGCCTC
>JH599911.1 GCA_000245075.1 Acetobacteraceae bacterium AT-5844 | reverse complement strand
CCACCAGCCGCTCCGGCGGCGCGCCGACCAGCCGCGCAAACGTCGCCCGGCTGGTCTGTAGCTGCCCCTCGGCATTCGCCCGCGCCGCCCGCGCCCCCGCCAGCCGGCTCTCCGACTGCGCCACGTCCGTGCGGGTGATCTCGCCCACCCGGAAGCGCTCATTCGTCGCATCCAGCTGGCGCTGCAGCACCTGCACGTTGTTCACGTTCAGCCGCAGCGTCTCCTGGTCGCGGATCACCGCCACATAGGCGGCCACCGTGTCCGCCAGGATCTGCTGCTCGGCGGCCAGCAGGCGGGCGCGCTGCGCCATCACCTGGTTCTCCGCCCGCCGCGTGCCGGCCACCGTGCGGCCGCCGCTGTACAGCGGCTGCGTCACCGTCGCCGCCGCCTGACCGACCTGGCGGTCCGCATCCGAATAAATGCCGCGCGAGCGGATGGTGCCCTGGTTGTACCCGGCACTGCCCGACAGCGCCACCGTCGGCCGCCAGCCCGACAGCGCCTGCGGCACGTTCTCATCCACCACCCGCAGCTGCGCCCGCGCCGTCTGCAAGGTCGGATTGTTCGAATAGGCCTGGCTCAGCGCATCCTGCAGCGCCTGCCCATGCGCCTCTCCCACCGCCAGCAGCGCCAGCAGCCCCGACGCCGACATCAGCTTCTTCATCTGGTACTCTTCCTTCAAGCCCGGCCTTGGCGGGCGGCTGCTCAACGGGTGGGGGCTGGCTGCGAAGTCTGCAAGCCCTCGGACCAGATATTGCCGGGCTCGGGACGCAGAACCTCTTCGGCTGTGGCCGCGCTGCCGCGAATTGTGTCTACCGTGGTACCCCTGGCACCCAGGACGTCATCCTGCATCCGGGAAGAGGAACAGCCAGCCAGCAAGGTCAAGCCGGCGATCAAAGAAAGGATGACGGGACGTGCCACCATGGGCCACTCCTAGCAGGTCAAGGATGCGGCACCGCCGGCGGGCTTCGCCGGGGTGCCACGAAGACAATCGAGAAAGAGCCCTAGGCCCTCCCGCACGTGGGAGGCCAGCCCGGATTCGCCATTACTGTGCAGCCAGTCCATCACGAAGCCAGTGACCAGCGCATGAAGAAATCTGGCCGCCTGGTCGGGCGCCCAATTCGGTGAAAGCTCGCCCTTGGCCGCGGCACGTTCGAAGAATCGCAGCAGCAAGGTTCGCATATTCACGTCGGCGGCCTGCCGCCGCTCCAATGCCGGAGCCATTTCCTGCACATATTCACAGCGTTGCAACATGACGGTCAGCAGGCGCCGGCGGTGCGGATCCTCCTCCAGCCGCTGCATCGCATCGCCGATCCACCGGAACATTTGCGTGAGGGACAAGCTCTCGCCTTCACAATCCAGCATCTGGCTGGCTTCGTCCTGATAGAGAAGCAGACGCTCATCCAGCGCAAGGAAGAGGCCCAGCTTGTCACCAAAATGCCAGTGCACGGCGCCACGGGTACAACCTGCGGCGCGGGCAACCTCGTC
The DNA here is from genome assembly GCA_000245075.1 of Acetobacteraceae bacterium AT-5844. Classification (GTDB taxonomy): domain Bacteria; phylum Pseudomonadota; class Alphaproteobacteria; order Acetobacterales; family Acetobacteraceae; genus Pseudoroseomonas. The sequence goes on along the minus strand of JH599911.1, from coordinate 21,472 downwards.
AAGCGACGCCCGGGCCACGCCGCGCTCCAGGAAGACAAGCTCGGCCGCGTCCAGCAGGGCTTCGCGCGTTTCATCGGCTTCCTGTTTTGTGCGGCGCGCCATCTAGCCCCTTGCGTGAGATCAGCACCCATTTATATACATACGACGACGTATATATTCAAGCCTGCCCGTCTGCAGGCGACGCTCCCTCCCTGGAGGCTTCATGCCGCTCTCTCCCCGACACGGGCTGGCCCGTCTCGGCCTTCTGGCCATCCTCGGGCTCACAACAGTGCCCGCCCTGGCGCAGCAGCAGGGCGGCCCGCCTCCCGCTGTGGGCGTCACCCCCGCAACACTCCGCGCTGTCACGGAAACCAACGAGTTCATCGGCCGCATCCAGGCTGTGGACCGGGTGGACCTGCAATCGCGTGTCACGGCCTTCCTGGAAGAGCGGCTGTTCAGTGAAGGTGCCGAGGTCAAGCAGGGAGACGTGCTGTTCCGGTTGGAACGTCCGCCTTTCCAGGCCCAGCTGGAAGTGGCCCGTGCCGGCGTGGCCGAGGCCCAGGCACAGCTCCAGAACGCCAACCTGACCCTCGGCCGCGCCCAGTCACTGCTGAGCACGCCCGCGGGCCAGCGTTCCACCGTGGATAATGCCACGGCCGCCGCGCGCACCGCGCAGGCGCAGCTCCTCTCCGCCCAGGCGCAGGAGCGCCAGGCGCAGATCAACCTCGACTATACCGAGATCCGCGCTCCGGTGTCCGGCCGCATCGGCCGTGCCTCGGTGACGCCGGGCAATGTGGTGACGCCATCCTCCGGTGCCCTGGCCACCATCGTGAGCCAGGACCCGATGTACGCCACCTTCACCGTGCCGGTGCGCACCCTGCTGGATCTGCGCCAGCGCTATGCGGACCGCGGCGGCCTGGATTCCGCCGATATCCGCGTCCGTCTGCCGGATGGCAGCATCTATGAGCACGCCGGCAAGCTGAACTTCTTCGATGTCGAGGTAAGCCAGGACACGGACAGCATCACCCTGCGTGGCAGCATGCCCAACCCGCCCCTGCCGCCCGAGCGCGGCGGCGGGCGCGGCCTGACCGCTGGCATGCTGGTCAACGTGCAGCTCGCCTCGGCCGAGCCGGTGCAGCTGCTGACCATCCCCCGCGCCGCCCTGCTGACCGACCAGCGCGGTGACTTCGTTTATGTCATCGGGGCGGAGAACAAGGTGGAGCGCCGCGCGGTTCGCACCGGCCCGCAATCCACCCCGCTTTTCGCTTCCATCGCAGAAGGGCTGAAGGAAGGCGAGCAGGTGGTCGTGGATGGCCTGCAACGCGTTCGTCCCGGCGCCGTGGTCTCGCCCGCGCCGGTCGAAGCCCCTGGTGGCAGTGCCGGCGGCAGCGCCCCGGCGGGCGCCGCCCCGCGCCAAGGGAACTGATCCGTGCTCTCATCCGTTTTCGTCGACCGGCCAAGGCTGGCGATCGTCATCGCGATCGTCATGACCATTGCGGGCGCGCTTGCGCTGACCCGCATCCCGGTCTCCCAGTTCCCGGACATCGTGCCGCCGCAGGTGCAGGTGAGCGCCACCTATCCCGGCGCCTCGGCGGATGTGGTGGAGCAGGCTGTCGCGCAGCCCCTGGAAGCCCAGGTGGTGGGCGTCCAGGACTCCATCTACATGAAGTCCACCAGCGGCAGCGACGGCAGCTACACGCTGACGGTCAGCTTCAGCCTGGGCACCAACGCCGACATCAACACGGTTAACGTCAATAACCGCGTGCAGGCGGCCATGTCGCTGATGCCGGAAGAGGTGCAGCAGCAGGGCATTCAGGTCCGTAAGCAGTCCTCGTCCATTCTGCAGGTGCTGTTCCTCTACGCGGAGCAGGCCGGCCAGTATGACCCGCTGTTCCTGACCAACTACGCCACGCTGAACCTGCTGGACGAAATCTCGCGCACCCAGGGCGTGGGCTCGGCCACGCTGTTCTCGCGCCAGAACTATGCCATGCGCATCTGGTTCGACACGCAGCGCCTGGTCAGCCTGAATCTCGCCCCCTCCGACGTCATCGGCGCCATCCGGGCGCAGAACGTGCAGGCCCCGGCTGGCCGTATCGGCGCCCAGCCGGTGCCGGACGACCAGCAGGTGCAGCTGAACGTTCGCACCCAGGGCCGCCTCTCCACGCCGGAGGAATTCGGCAACATCCTGCTGCGCGCCAACCCCGACGGCTCCGTGCTGCGGGTGCGGGACGTGGCGCGGATCGAGATGGGCGCGCAGAACCAGGACGTCTCCACCCGCCTGAACGGGCAGGACGGCGTCGGCATCGGCATCTACCTCGCCCCGGGCGCCAACGCGGTGAACGCCGCCGCGGCCGTCGAGCAGACGCTGGAGCGCGTGCGCTCCCGCATGCCGGAAGGCATGACCGTCCGCCCGGTGTTCGACACGACCATCTTCGTCAACGACACCATCAAGGAAGTCATCAAGACACTCATCGAGGCCTTCGTGCTCGTGGGTATCGTGGTGTTCCTCTTCCTGGGTAACGCGCGCGCCACCGTCATCCCCATCATCGCGGTGCCGGTCAGCCTGATCACCACCTTCGCGGTGCTGCTGATCATGGGCTACTCGGCCAACACCGTGTCGCTTCTCGCCATGGTCCTCGCCATCGGCATCGTCGTCGACGACGCCATCGTGGTGGTGGAGAACGTCGAGCGCGTGATGGAGGAAGAGCCGGAGCTTTCCCCGGCGGACGCCACCAAGAAGGCGATGGCGCAGATCACCGCACCGATCATCGCCATCACCCTGGTGCTGCTGTCGGTGTTCGTGCCGATCGGCTTCATCCCGGGCCTGTCCGGCGAGCTGTTCCGTCAGTTCGCGGTGACCATCTCGGTCGCCATGGTCATCTCGGCCATCAACGCGCTGACCCTCTCTCCCGCCCTGTGCGGCGTGTTCCTCCGCCATACGGGGGAAAAGCGCGGCATCATGGCGTGGATCAGCCGTCGCATCGACAATGTGCGGGATGGCTATGCCGGCACCGTGCGGCGGCTGCTGCGGCTCTCCATCCTTGCCGTGGTGCTGGTGGGCGTCATCGGCTTCGGCGCCTTCACCATCGCCAGCCGTACGCCGCAGGGCTTCCTGCCCTCCGAGGACCAGGGCGCCTTCATCATCGCCTTCCAGCTGCCGGATGGCGCGTCCCAGCCGCGGACCAGCCAGGTGGTGGCCGATATGGAAGCCCGCCTGAAGCAGATGCCGCAGGTGCGCGATGCCGTCGCCATCATCGGCTTCTCGCTGCTGGATGGTGGTGCCTCGTCCTCCTCCGCCACGATGTTCGTGCAGCTGAAGGAGTTCGCCGAGCGCACGGAGCCGCACGACAGCGTCAATGCGCTGATCGGCCGGATCTTCGCGGAGAGCCAGCAGATCCGCAACGCGACGATCATCCCGATCAACCTGCCGCCGATCATCGGCCTCTCCACCGGCGGTGGCTTCGAGTACATGCTCGAGTCGCTCGAGGGTGCGGACCCGGCGGCGATGGGCCAGGTGATGCAGGGCCTGATCGGCGCGGCCAACCAGGACCCGCGGCTGGCGCAGGTGTTCTCCACCTTCTCCGCCCGCGCGCCCTCGCTCTATCTGGATATCGACCGCGACAAGGCGCAGGCCCTGGGCCTGAGCATGAACGACGTGTTCGCCGCGCTGCAAGCCACGCTGGGCAGCGCCTTCGTGAACAACTTCAACCTGTATGGCCGCACCTGGCAGGTGCTCGTGCAGGGCGAGGTGGCGGACCGGCGTGACGAAAGCGCGCTTTGGAAGATTCAGGTGCGCAACAGCCGCGGGGAGATGGTGCCGCTGCGTGCCATCGCCGATGTCCGCACGGTCGTCGGCCCGCAGACCATCACGCGCTACAACAACTACCGCGCCATCACCGTGCAGGGCGGCCCGGCGGCGGGCGTCTCCTCCGGCGATGCGATGCAGGCCATGGAGGAAATCTCGGCCCGTACTCTGCCGGCCGGCTACACCTTCGAATGGACCGGCACCTCCTTCCAGGAGCGGGCGGCACAGGGGCAGACGGCGTACATCCTGGCCCTGGCCGTGCTGTTCGCCTACCTGTTCCTGGTCGCGCTGTATGAGAGCTGGGTGATCCCCATCCCGGTGCTTCTCTCGGTCACCGTGGGTATCCTTGGCGGCGTCTGGGCGATCTCGCTCGCCGGCCTGCCGATGGATCTCTACGCACAGATCGGCCTGGTCGTGCTGATTGCTCTGGCGGCGAAGAACGGCATTCTGATCGTCGAGTTCGCCAAGGAGCAGCGTGAAGCCGGCCACTCCATCGTGGAGGCCGCGGAACAGGGCGCCCGCCTGCGTTTCCGCGCGGTGATGATGACCTCGATCGCCTTCATCCTCGGCCTGGTGCCGCTGGTCTGGGCGTCGGGTGCCTCCATGCTGGCGCGGCGCGCCGTCTCCACCCCGGTCTTCGCCGGCATGATCGCGGCCTCGACCATCGGTATCTTCATGATCCCGATGCTCTACGTGGTCTTCCAGAAGATGCGGGAAGCGACACACCGCAAGTTCGGCCGTGGCCAGCATGGCCGGCCTGAGGGCACGACCCACGGCGCCGCCCACTAAAGGCGCGGCGGGGGACATACAGGACCCAGGCAAGGGGGGCGCCACGGCAACGGGGCGCCCCCCTTCCCGTTAGCAGCCACAGCAGGAGGTAGTGATGGACAGTCCGAGACGGATCGTGATTGTGGGAGGCGGTGCCGGCGGGCTGCATCTGGCCACCCGGCTGGGCCGCAAGCTCGGGCGCGGGGGCCAGTTCCTCATCACCCTGGTGGACCGTTCCTCCACCCATGTCTGGAAGCCGCTGCTGCATGAAGTAGCGGCCGGCACGCTGGATACGGGTGTGGAACAGCTCGGCTACATCCCCCAGGCCAATCGTAGCGGCTTCCGCTACTGGCCGGGGGAGATGACCGGGCTGGACCGCGCCGCCCGCACCGTCCGCCTGGCTGCGCTGCGCGACTCCGAGGGCCGGCAGGTATTGCCGGAGCGGGACCTGCCTTACGACATCCTGGTGATCGCCGTTGGCAGCACGGCCAATGATTTCGGCATACCCGGCGTGGCAGAATATGCCCGCCTCATCGACAGCCGGGCGCAGGCCGATGCGTTCAACGACGCCCTGCGCGCCGAGATCCTGCGTACCCTGGCGGGTCCGCCGGAAGGAACACTCGACATCGCCATCGTCGGGGCCGGCGCAACGGGAGTGGAGCTATCGGCCGAGCTGAACACGGCGCTGGATTTCGCGGCCGCCTATGGCTTGCCCGGGCTGCGCAAGCGCATGCGGCTGACACTGGTCGAAACCGCCCCGCGCATCCTCGGTGCGCTGCCCGAACGTGTCGCCGCCTCCTCCCAGGCCGAGTTGGAGCGCCAGGGCGTGACGGTGCTGACCAATGCCCAGGTCTCGGAGGTGGAGCGCGGCGCGCTGGTGCTGAAGGATGGCCGGCGCATCCCCGCCACGCTGAAAGTCTGGGCTGCCGGCATCCGTGCGCCGGATTTCCTGAAGAACCTCGATGGGCTGGAGACGACGCGAAACAACCAGCTCGTCATCCGCCCAACCTTGCAGACCACGCTGGACGATGCGGTCTACGCCATCGGGGATTGCGCATCCCTCATCCCTCCCGGCGAGGAGCGGCCACTGGGCGCGACCGCCCAGGTGGCCCAGCAGCAGGCCATCCATCTGGCCCGCAGCCTGGCAGGTGTCGTGGCGGGGCAGCCGCCTACGCCCTTCAACTACAGCCACAAGGGGGCGCTGGTGGCACTCGGCCGCTACAACGCCTTCGGCAGTCTCGGCAAACGCGGGCTGCTGGGTGGCGGGTTGTTCGTGCAGGGCAAATTCGCGCAGCTCAGCTACGCCTCGCTCTATCGCCGCCACCAGCTTGGGCTGTTCGGCTTCTGGCGCTCGATGCTCTACTGGGCCGCGGACCTGCTACGGCACGCCAGCCGGCCGAAGGTAAAGCTGGATTAGCTCTCCCTCTGACCAGCAAAGCAGGTTGATCAGAACACCACGGTCTTGTTGCCATTGAGGATGACACGGTCATCCAGGAACAGCCCGATGGCACGCGCCAGCACACGGCGCTCGATGTCCCGCCCCTTGCGGATCAGCTCGTCCGGCGTGTCGGCATGGGTGATGCGCTCGACATCCTGCTCGATGATCGGCCCTTCATCGAGATCGGCCGTGACGAAATGCGCCGTGGCGCCAATCAGCTTCACGCCGCGGGCATGGGCCTGGTGGTAAGGCCGCGCGCCCTTGAAGCCCGGCAGGAAGGAATGGTGAATGTTGATGCAGCGGCCACCAACTTTCGCGGCCAGCCCGTCGGACAGCACCTGCATGTAGCGCGCCAGCACCATCAGATCCGCGCCGCTCTCCTGGAACAGGCGCCACATCTCCGCTTCCTGCTCCATCTTCGTCTGCCGTGTTACCGGCAGGTAGTGGAAGGGAATGCCATCCAGATCGATGTGCCCGTAAGTCTCGCGCGGATGGTTGGCGATGATGCCGGCGATTTCCATGCCCATCTCGCCCGTGCGCCAGCGATAGAGAAGATCGACCAGGCAATGGTCGAACTTCGAGACCAGCAGCATGACCTTGCGCTTCACCGCACGGTCCCGCAGCGTCCAGGCCATGCCGAAGCGCTCTGCCACCGTGCCGATGGCCTGGCGCAGCACCGCCTCGGTCGTTACCGGCACCATGTCGAACACCACGCGCATGAAGAAGCGATTGGTCGCGGTATCGTCGAATTGCTGCGCCTCCCGGATATCGCCACCGGCCTCGAACAGCGCGCCGGCGACGGCCGCCACAATACCGGGGCGGTTGGCGCAGTTCAGGGTCAGGACGTAGGAAGTGTGCAGTGTGTCGGGCATCTCGCGTCTCGGTGCATGCGGTCCGAGGGGGGGTATGCCGTCAGGGCAGCGCTGCCAAGGCGTAAATTCCAATATCTGGCATTCCGGGGCATAGAGCGCGCGTGGATACTGAACCTTCCTTCGTCGCCGTCCTCGGCGCCGGCCCCGCCGGGCTGATGGCAGCCGAGACCATCGCCGCCGCCGGCCATGCCGTGCGCGTCTATGAGCGCATGCCTTCTCCCGCCCGGAAGCTGCTCATGGCCGGGCGTGGCGGGCTGAACCTGACGCATTCGGAACCGCTCGAGGCCTTCCTCACCCGCTATGCCGAGGCGATGCCTGCCCTCGCGCCCGCCATCCGCGACTTTCCGCCACAGGCCCTGGTCGCCTGGGCGGAGGGGCTGGGCCAGGAGATGTTCACTGGCTCCTCCGGCCGCATCTTTCCGCGTGCGCTGAAGGCCTCTCCCCTGCTGCGTGCCTGGCTGGCCCGGCTGGAAAGCCAGGGCGTGCAGTTGCTGCCCCGCCATGAATGGCGCGGCTTCACTCCGGAGGGAGGGCTGCGGATCGGCGCGCCCAGCGGCCAGAAAGTATTGCACCCTGCCGCCACCGTCCTGGCGCTGGGCGGCGCCTCCTGGCCGCGCCTCGGCGCCGATGGCAGCTGGGCGGAAGCCATGGCTGGGGTGGAGATGCGCCCCTTCCGCCCAGCCAATATGGGCTTCCGCGTCGGATGGTCCGAGATTTTCCGCCGGAAGTTCGAGGGCACGCCGTTGAAGCGCATCGCCCTGTCTTTCGGCGGGCGGAGTGTCCGGGGCGAGGCGATGATCACGGCGGAGGGTATCGAGGGCGGTGCCATTTACGCCCTGTCGGCTCCGCTCCGGGATGCCATCGCCGCGCAAGGCCACGCGATGCTCGCGCTCGATCTGCGGCCGGATATCACGGCGGATGATCTGGCCCGGAAGCTGGATGAAGGCCGGCGCGGACAATCCCTCTCCACCTTCCTGCGCAAGGCGGCGAACCTGTCGCCTGTCGCCATCGGGCTGGTGCAGGAGGCTCTGCACCAGGGCGACCAGCGGCCGCTTTCCGCCATCGTCAAGGCATTGTCCCTCCGCCTGGAGGGGGTGCAGGGGCTGGAGCGTGCGATCTCGTCGGCCGGCGGCATTGCCCTCGCGGAGCTCGATGAGCACTTCATGCTGCGCGCCCGCCCCGGTCTGTTCGCCGCCGGGGAGATGCTGGATTGGGAAGCCCCGACTGGCGGCTACCTGCTGCAGGCCTGTTTCGCCACCGGCCGCGCCGCCGCCCTCGGCGCCGCCGCATGGCTCAAGGGGAAAGCGGGCTAGCCCCGCACCACCTCACCGCCCTTCATGACGAAGCGGACCTGCCGGACAAGGCCGATATCCGCGCGGGGGTCACCGGGCAGCGCAACCATATCCGCTTCGAAGCCCTCGGCGAGGCGGCCGATGCGGTGCTGCATGCCGAGCGCCTCCGCACCGCCTGCCGTGCCGGCCACCAGTGCCTGCTCGGGCGTCAGGCCGGCCTCCACCAGCAGTTCCAGCTCCATCATGCTGGGGCCGAGCGGCGAGCCGGGAGGGCCGACGAAATCCGTCCCTGCCGCGATTCGGACCCCATGCCGGAGTGCCAGTTGAAGGGAGGCCCTCTGCGCATCCCTGTGCCGCTGCCAGCCTTCCGCGACATGCTTCACCGGGTGGCGCACCCGCAACGCCGGCAAGGAAAGCGTGGGCACCAGCAGGGCGCCGCGATCCGCCATGCGCCGCGCGGTCTCATCCGAAATGCCGTGGCCATGCTCGATGGTGTCCACCCCGCATTCCAGGGCCTGCCGCACTGCCTCGTCGCCGATCGCATGACTGGCGACACGCAAGCCGTTGCGATGCGCCTCCTCCACCAGCACCGCCAACTCGCCATCGCTATAGGAGAGGCGCAACCGCGCGGGATCATTGCCCCAGGGGCGCAGCGCATCGGTATGTTCGCCGACGGAGCCGCCGACCTTGATGAAATCGGCCCCCTGCCGGATGCGCTCGCGCACCCGCTGCCGGCAGGCATCCGCGCCATCGGCATACATGCCAAGGCTTTCCACCCAATGCTGCGGGAAGGCCGCGTGGTCCCAGGTGCCGGCGCGGGAGCAGATGAATTCACCCGCCGCGACGATATGTGGCCCTCGCACCACCCCTTCCTGCACCGCTCGCGCCAGGGAAGGCCCCAGCGGGCCGCCGAGGCACCGCACGGCGGTCACGCCTTCCTCCAGCATGCGGCCGAGATCGGCCACGGCACGCGCGGCGCGATAGGCCATCGGCCAGTTCCACAGCGCTGAGGGATCGGAAAGATCGAGGCCCCAGAGGTGGAGATGCGCATCGATGAAACCGGGCAGCAGCCAGGCATCGCCGAGGTCCTGCAGGATCGCCGCCGGAGGCGCGGGCCGTTCCCCTTCCCGCCCTAGCCAGGTGATGCGGCCCGCCTCAATGTGCAGTTCCACTTTCCTGCCGATGGCCGGGAAGACCGGGCCGCCTTCCCCGGTCCAGGCCGCGGCGGCACGCAGCACGGTGGGGCGGTGAGACTCGGTCATGGCGCTTCCTTATCGTTTCGCAGTGAGATTTTGTGGAACGGACCAACTGGTTCGTCCATAACTGCTGCCGCAAGGCGCCGGAAAAGGCGCTGCGAAGGAGGAACGAATTCATGCGTCTCACCCGCCGCCATGCTCTGCTTGGCAGCATGGCCCTCGCTGGACTGCCTGCGGGCCGCGCGCTGGCGCAAGCCGCCAACTACCCCACGCACCCCGTCTCGGTCATTGTGCCGTTCGCACCCGGGGGCTCCACTGACTTCGTGGCGCGGCTGCTGGCCCAGCATCTTTCCACCCGCTTTGGCCAGCAATTCGTGGTGGATAACCGCGCGGGCGCCAGCGGCACGGTGGGGCAAGCCTTCCTCGCCCGGGCGCGGCCGGATGGCTACACGCTGGGCGTGGTGCCCAACGGTACTTTCGCCATGGCCCCCTTCATGTTCGAGCGGCTGCCTTACGATAACGACCGCGCCTTCGCGCCGATTGGCATGCTGGCGACCAACGCCATGTTCATCTGCGTGGCGCCCAACGCACCCTATCGTACCCTTCAGGACCTGCTGGCGGCCGCCAAGTCTCGCCCGGGCACCATCAGCTACGCTTCCGCCGGCTCCGGCGTGGCCAATCATCTGGGCGTCGAACTGATGCTGGATATGGCGGGCGCGTCCATGCTGCACGTACCCTATCGCAGCGGCGCCCAGGGCGTGCAGGCTGTGATGGCCAAGGAAACTGCCCTCTCCTTCGTCGATTCCGTCACCGCCGTCCCCTATCTCCGTTCGGGCGAATTGCGGGCGCTGGCGGTGACCAGCGCCGAGCGCAGCAAGGAAGTGCCGGACGTTCCGACCGTCGCGGAAAGCGGTCTGCCCGGCTATCGCGCGTCCACGGATTTCGGCTTCTTCGCGCCGGCCGGCACGCCTGAGCCCATCATCCGCCAACTGGCGGAAGCGGCCCGCACCATCATGCTCTCCCCCGAGGTGCGGGAAAAGCTGGCGCCGCTGTCCATCGACCCGGTGGGCGGCACCCCGGAGCAGTTCGGCCCTTATGCGGAAGAGGAGCGCAACCGCTGGGGCGGGCTGATCCGCAAGCGCAACATCAAGCCCGAATGAGAAGACGGGCCGGATTACTCCGGCCCGTCCCACACATCAGGCACCGATATCCTGTTCCAGCTCGCGGTGCGCCGGGGGTGGCAGCACCAGCGAGGGGCGTGGCGGGGTCAGGGGAATGCCTTCCCGGTCGAAGCGCTGCTTCAGCCGCAGGTTGAAGGCGCGGCCCACGCCCCACTGCTTCAGTGCACGGGTCTTCAGGCCGCCCATGATGGTGATGCCCTCCGGCGTGAACTGATCGACACCCCAGATCTCCAGCCCCGTCAGCATATCGGGCGAGAAGGCCGGATCCTCGCGCAGGCTCTCGCCGACCTCGCGCATCACCTCCATCACGCGGTCCAGATCGGCGTCGTAGCCCACGACCACCTTCACCGTGTAGACGCCCAGGCCGCGGGAGCGGTTCTTCAGCGCCTTGATCTGGCTGAACGGGATGGTGTGCAAGGCGCCATCGCCATCGCGGATGCGCACCGTGCGGATGGTCACGCTCTCCACCGTGCCGTTGCGGTCGCCGGTATCGATGGTGTCGCCCACCGCGATCGTATCCTCGAACAGCATGAACAGGCCGGTGATGACGTCCTGCACCAACTGCTGCGAGCCGAAACCAAGGGCCAGACCGATGATGGACACACCACCGAGCAGCACGGCCACGTTGACGCCGAGATTGCTCAGGATGGAGATGACCGTCAGGGCCACCAGGATGACGAAGGCGAAGTTCCGCAGGAGCGGCAGCAGCGTGCGCGCCCGCGTCGAATGATCCCGCGCGCGGCCATTGGTTTCCTTGGGCAGCAACGCGTAGTCGACAGCAGTATCCAGCGTGATCCAGATCAGCCAGCCCACCATGATGATGGCGACGATGGACAGGATGGGCCGGGCGATGGCGAGGCCAATGCCCGCGCTGAACCAGGCGATGGCATCGAAATTCCAGATGCGCAGCGCGATGATGATGATGAGCACGGTGACGACACTGCGCAGAACCTGCCTCGTCGCCGTGAGGTAGCGAGCGGTCAGGCGCCGGGCGAGGCCGCCCTTGCCCGTCTGCATGGACTGGCCGAGCTTCGCGATCCCGCCCGAAATGGCATAGGCCAGGGTGATGACCAGCGCGATGGCCGCGATCGTCACCAGCGCGCGGCCAATGAAGGACCCGCCGCCGACGCCGAGCACCCGCGACACCAGATGCCCAACGACGATGAACAACCCCAGCAGATGCCAGTTGGCGGCGAACTGCGCGAGCACCGCCTGATAGAGTTTGCGGTTCTCGGGCCGGCCATCAGCCGTCCTGCTCGTCAGCAGGCGCTGCACACCACGGCGGCGGTTGAAGATGAACAACACCGCCACCACGCCCAGCGCGGCATCGACGATGAAGGTGAGGACGGCAGCCACGTCCCAGCCCAGGGTCCAGCGCAGCTCCGGCGCGCGCAGCATGGAGCTGGCGACGGACAGCGTGGCCAGCGCGCCGATCCAGGGAAGGATCCGCCGCTCCGCATACCGCACCATGCGCCACCCGCGCACTGGCCCCAGCAGGTAAAGCAGCGGCCCACCGGCTCGCAGGACGAAGCTGCCCACCATGAAGGGGATGGCCACCGCCAGGAAGATGCGGGCGGCATCACCCGAGCGGGGCACCACGGCCGGCCAGGCGAGCACGAGCGCGACGGCAGGCACCATGGGCAGCAGCCGCCGCGCGGCCTCCAACCCGGCCGTGCGCCAGAAATCGGCCCGCTTTTCCGCGTGGAAACGGTCCGTCCGCGGCCGCAGCCAAGGCAGCATGCGCAGGCCATAGAGGAAGGCCAGCGCAAGCCCCCACCCGGTGAGGGCCCAGAGCAGGAAGCCCCAGACATCGCCACTGCTGAAAGCCCGGGAAAGCCGCGTGGTCGCCTGGGTTGCGGCAGAGGCGACGCGGCTTGTAATGGCGCCGCTGGTCACCTGCTCCCGCACGGTTTCACCGACATCGGTGAGGCCCACCGCCACGGCGCCGAGCAATCCGCCTTCCGGGGGCGCCTCCTCAGCAGGTTCGGCTCCCGGCGCCGTACCAGTCGCCGGCGCGCCCCCGGCTGGTGCCTGGGCCGCTGGAGCCGCGCCCTGGCCCTGCGCCGCGAGGCTGGCGCGAAGACGCTCCAACTCGGCGACAAAGGCAGTACGGCTGCTGTCGTTCTTGAGGGTCGCCAGGATTCCGTCCAGCGCCGCCACTGAGTCGGGCGGCACGGCAGGCGAGGCCGCCGAAGCGGGCGCGGCGGGGTCCGCAACCGGAGCAGCGGCGGGAGCGGACTGGGCAAATGCTCCGCCCCGCACCGGCAGCGCCGTGCTGGACAGGGCCAGTAACAGGAACAGGAGGAGACGTGGCAGTGAAGCGGAGCGGGCAGAACCTGGCACGGAGCTTCCTTTAAACGAACGCGCGATAACGCCCAGCATAGGGCGGGATCGTGGCAGCGGAGGGGCAGCGGGGATCAAGAGGGTGTAAGAAACGGTCTCCCTACATGGCGTGATCGGCCGCGGCCGCGGCCCGAATCATGCCGCCCTCCAGCCGCCCATGGCGGTCTCCATCAGCCGTTTCCACCTGGGCGCGGCCGCGTGGCAAGGCCGTGGGATACTCGGCCTGCAGGAAGGCAATCATCTTCTCCCGCACTTCGCAGCGAAGGTCGAAGGCACGGCCGGCATTGCTGGCACTGACAAGCATGCGGATCTCCATCGTGCTTGGGCGCAGTTCCGTCACCTGCATGTTCACCACGCGCCTGTCCCAGAGCGGCGATGCCTCCGCGATCTCCTGCAGCTTGCGGCGCAGGACCGTGACGGGCGCCGTATAATCCACATGCAGGAAGGCGGTGCCGATGAGCGTCGCGCTTTCCCGCGTCCAGTTCTGAAACGGCTTTTCAATGAAGTAGCTCAGCGGCAGTATCATCCGCCGCCAATCCCACAGGCGCACGACCACATAGGTGGCGGTAATCTCCTCCACATTGCCCCACTCGCCCTCGACGATCACGGCATCCTCCAGCCGGATGGGCTGGGTGACGGCCAGCTGAATGCCCGCCACCAGGTTCTTCAGCAGTGGCTGCAACGCCAGGCCGAGCACAATACCGGCGGCACCGGCCGAGGCGAGAAGGCTGACGCCGTATTGCCGCACATTCTCGAAGGTCATCAGCGCCGTCGCGACGGTGATGATGACGATGAGGATGGAGGCCACACGGCGCAGGATACGGGACTGCGTCGCATGCTTACGCGCCAGCAGGTTATCCTCGGAATCCAGCTTGAAGCGCCGCAGATAGACCGTGGTCCAGATGTGCAGCACCGTCAGCGCGACCCAGCCGAGCAGCGCGATGAAGCAAACCAGCAGGATGTGGCGGATAACATTGGCCTCGATCGCACTCAGCGGCGCCACGGTCACCGCGAAGGCCAGTGCGAAGATGATCAGCCCGAGGCGGACAGGCCCCTGTGTCCGCTGCACAAGGGAACGCCAGAAGAGCTCCCGGTTACTGACCAGCCGGGTCGTGACGCGGAACAGCACGCGGTGCGCCAGAAGCGCCACCCCTACACAGGCTGCCAGGACAAGGATGCTGACGGCCCAGGAAGGCAGCCAGCCCAGGGACACCACGATGCGGCGGGCGGAGGTGGCGATACTCTCCAAGACATTCTCCTTGTGGCGTGCGGGTGATGTTTGGGGATGGTGAGCAGGAATGGCAGGGGGGCCGCCCCCGGACCGGATGCAAGCGCGACGACGAAGGACTTGGCAAAAGCCACGGATATAACAGCGATTTTCGCCATATTGGCCGCGACCACGCTTCACCCACACGTGATTCGGGCAAGCAACTGTCTCCATGCGAACGCAACCCGCCCGCCATGGTGGCATTAGGATCTCATGACAGGCTTGCAAGGATCAGGGTCAATGCCCTTCGCCCTTACGGCTGCAGCGGCCGTGGTGGCGCAGGTACCGTTGCCGCCGGACGACCCGCCGCTGCCGGTGCCGCCGCAGCCTCCCCCCACGCCAGAGCCCCAGCCGCCGCCAGTCGAGGACCCACCGGACGAGGACGTGCCGGTTCCCGGAGAGCCTGGTACGCCACCGGTTGGCGACCCCCCCGGCGAGCCGCCGCTGAGGCTGGTTCGCTCCCGGTGAATGAGGGCGCACGCGCCCTCAGAGCAGTTCTAACCTTCCTCCCCGCGTCTTTGGCCAAGTCCCTGCCGCGGTCTGGCACTCCTCGTCAGGAGTGGCTTTTAAGACAATAACAGACACGCTCTCGGTTATTCAGTACTACCACCTTCGCACCATAATGCGGTTTCCCCGGTCCCAATTAACGTCACCGTTCGGGCTACCTTCACAGCGCAAGGGTGCAGGCGATGCCGACGGTCCGGTCTATGCTGTGGGACAACACGGTTCCAACATCGCTGGCGTCCAGAATGAGGGCAGCGCGCAGCAGATATTTGCGGGACATGATTGATGAAGTGCATCTGCATAAGGGCAGCTGCACTATTGCTGATGTTGGAGGCGACCGAGGATACTGGGATATATTCGGGGAGAACTATCTAAGATCAAAAAATGTCTCGATTGTTCTGGCAAATCTCAAGTTCAACGGAAACGGCACCGCTCGGGACGGGATATTCAGCTATGTGGGCGCCGATGCACGCGCGCTCGACGATTTCGAGGACAAGCAGTTTGATATAGCGCACTCCAATTCTCTCATTGAGCATGTCGGCTCCTGGAAGGATAAAAAGAGCGCCGCTGACGAGACAAGAAGAATCGCTCAACTTTACTACGTTCAGACTCCAAATTACTGGTTTCCCATCGAGCCCCACTTCCTGATTCCCGGCTTTCAGTTTTTACCCAAGCAGGCCAGAATTGCCCTGATCAGAAAAAAGAAGCGGGGATGGATCGATAAGGCAGAGAACTATTCGGATGCCGCGGAGGTCGTAGAAGGGTGTGACCTGCTCACCATCACCGAGATGAAGACCCTTTTCCCGGACGCGGTGATTATCCCTGAGCGATTTATGCTGCTCACCAAATCCCTGATTGCGATTGGCGGACGAATGGAGGCGTGAATTGCGCCTTGATGCCTCCCCCCAGCAGGTGGACGAGCGATGCAAGCCGGCCGGTTAGCGCAGTGGTAACTGTATGGGGAAGTAATACGATACGCACAGCGCCGCAGCATCCAAGGGCGGACTAATCCGCCCACGGTAGGCTACAGTGCTTTGCGAATATGGCCTCGCTCCACGAAGCGTAAGTTGCATGAACTTACTCTTCAGAAGCTGGCATCCCCAACGGGATTCGAACCCGTGTTACCAACGTGAAAGGCTGGTGTCCTAGGCCTCTAGACGATGGGGACCTGGCCGCTTCCGCCTCATCGGCGGGCGGCGGTTATTAACGTGACGCAGGCTCCACGTCCACCCCCGCGACACTGAAAAATCAACTTTCTTCACACGGCCGGCGCGGCATCCTGCACATGCAGGCTGGCTGAGACATCGCCGTTCCAGCGCTCGGCGCGCAGGGCACCCGCCAGATGCACCGGCACGCCACCGCTGCCCAGCAGCAACTCCGCCAGCGGCCCTTCCTTGGCCCGGAAGCAGACGGCCTTCAGCCGGCCGCCTCCCTCCCCCTGGATGAAGGCCCGCACGGTGCCGCCCTCCTTCCCCACCCGGTCAGCCCGCGCGATGCGGGCGCGGGGGAAGACGAAAGCCGGCTCCTCATTTCCTGGGCCGAAGGGGCCAAGGCGGCCAATCTGCTCCGCCAGCTCCGCTGTACCGGCCGGCACCATCAGCGTGGCATCCAGCACCAGATCGGCGGCACCGGGCAGATTGCCGGCATGCGCCAGCCGGTCGCTGAGGAAGGCGAGCAGCTCGTCCTGCCGTTCCCTGCGGAAGGAAAAGCCAGCCGCCATCGCGTGGCCGCCGCCCGTTTCCAGCAGACCCGTCTGCCGCGCGGCAATAACGGCGGCGCCGAGATCGACCCCCGGCACGGAACGGCCCGACCCCTTGGCCATGCCCTCCGACACGCCGGCGACGCAGGCAGGGCGGTTGAACCGCTCCTTCACCCGGCCGGCGACGATGCCGACCACGCCCGGGTGCCACCCCTCGCCCGAGATCAGCAACACCGGATGCCCCGCCTGGAACTGCCGTTCCGCCTCGGCAAAGGCGGCAGCGAGAACCTCGCTCTCCACCTCCTGGCGGCGGCGGTTCACGGCGTCCAGGCGCTCAGCCATCTCGCGGGCCGTAATCGGGTCATCGCAGGTCAGCAACCGCACGCCCAGATCAGGCTCGCCAATACGGCCGGACGCGTTGATGCGGGGCCCCAGCAGGAAGCCCAGCGTGTAGGCCGAGGGTGCTTCCCGTGCCTGGGTCACTTCCAGCAGCGCGGCGATGCCGGTGCGTCCCCCGCGCCCCATCACTTTCAGCCCCTGCGCAACGAAGGCGCGGTTCAGCCCCGTCAGCGGCATGACGTCGCAGACCGTGGCCAGGGCCACCAGGTCCAGCATCTCCCGCAGGTCCGGCTCGCGGCTGGTGGTGAAATGGCCGGATTTGCGCAGCGTGCGCAGTGTCGCGACAGCAGCCATGAAGGCCACGGCGGCGGCGCAGAGATGCCGCAGGCCGGAGGTGCAATCCAGCCGGTTCGGGTTCACCGCCGCGGCGATGACGGGCACCGGGCCTTCCGATTTATGGTGGTCCAGCACCACCACATCCGCCCGGCCGCGCGCAGCCTCCAGCGCCTCATGCGCCGCGATGCCGCAATCGACGCAGACGATCAGCGTCGCCCCTTCGGCGCATAGCGCGGCAATGGCGGTGGGGTTGGGGCCGTAGCCTTCCTTCAGCCGGTCCGGCACATAGCTGCGCACCCGGCAGCCGAGGTCGCGCAGGAAACGGACCATCAGCGCGGCGGAACATGCGCCATCCACGTCGTAGTCGCCGAACACCGCCACCTGCTCCCCGGTGCGGACGGCATGCGCCAGCCGCTCGGCCGCGGCGTCCATGTCCAGGAGGGTGGAAGGATCGGGCATCAGGGCCCGAAGCGTGGGCTCCAGGAAATCCCGGGCCTGGTCGATGCCAATGCCCCGCGCGGAGAGGAGCTGGCCGAGCAGTTCGGGCAGCTCCAGCCGTTGCGCGATGGCAAGGCCTGTGCGCTGGTCAGCCTTTCGCCAGACCCAGCGCCGGCCCGTCACACTACTGGCGACGCCCAGGACGGGCGCCGCCAGATCGGCTTGGAGAAGATCAGCCGACAAAGGCAGCCGGCTTCAGGGCGTAGTTGTGGTGCGCCTCGATGTAGCGGACCGTGCCGGTCTTGCTCCGCATGATGATGGAGTGGGTGTAGGCCGAGGCGGCGCCACGGCGCACGCCCTTCAGCAGCGGACCGCCGGTCACGCCCGTCGCCGCGAACATCACATCGCCCTTGGCCATCTCCTCGACCGAGAACTTCTTGTTCGGGTCGGTGATGCCCATCTCGCGGGCGCGGGCGATCTGCGTCTCGTCCTCATAGAGCAGGCGGCCCTGCATCTGGCCGCCGATGCAGCGCAGCGCCGCCGCGGCCAGCACACCCTCCGGCGCGCCGCCGGAGCCGAGATACAGGTCCACACCCGCTTCCGGCTGAGACACGGCGATAAGGCCGGAAACATCGCCATCCGGGATCAGCATGATGCGCGCGCCCACCTCACGGCAGGCCCGGATGATTTCCTTGTGCCGGTCGCGGCCCAGGATGCAGACGACGAGGTCGTTGATGTCGGACTTCTTGGCCCTGGCCAGCTCGCGCAGATTCTCGGCCGGGCTCGCATCGAGATCCACGACACCCGCCGGCAGGCCGGGGCCCACGGCGATCTTGTTCATGTAGATGTCCGGCGCGTGCAGGAAGCCGCCATGCTCGGCCACCGCCAGCGTCGCGATGCTGTTCGGCCCGCCCGTGGCGCAGATGTTGGTGCCTTCCAGCGGGTCGACGGCGATATCGACCTTCGGGCCGCCATTGCCGATCTTCTCGCCGATATAGAGCATCGGCGCCTCGTCCATCTCGCCCTCGCCGATGACGACGGTGCCTTCGATGTCGATCGTGTCGAAGGCCTTGCGCATGGCGTCCACGGCGGCGCCATCGGCGGCGTTCTTGTCGCCACGGCCGATCCAGCGGCTGGCTGCCAGTGCGGCGGCCTCCGTTACACGGACGAGTTCGAGGGCAAGGTTACGGTCGACGGGGACGGGATCGCGCATGGTGGCTCCTCTTGCAGGCTTCAGCGTGGCTTAACGACGGTCAGAGCGTTTCGATGCGGATCAGCGCCGGGGTTTCCAGCACCGAATCGAGCGCAGCGATCCGTTCCAGGGCCGCGCGCATGGAGGCTTCCTGGCAGTCATGGGTGGTCAGCACGATGGGCACCGCCTCGCCGGGGGCACGACCACGCTGGATCATGCTCTCCAGGCTGATGGAATGATCCCGCAATACGCCGGTGATCTCGGCCACCACGCCGGGGCGATCCACCACCATCAGGCGAAGGTAATACGCGCCGCGATTCTGCGCCATCGGGACGGAAGGCGTCTTGGCCAGCGCGGCGCTTCCGGCACCCCAGACAGGGGTGGAGCGGCCACGAGCCACGTCGATCAGGTCTGCCACCACGGCACTGGCGGTCGGGCCGGCGCCGGCGCCACGGCCTTCCAGCACCACGCGGCCGACGAAATCCCCTTCCGCGACCACGGCATTATAGACGCCGTCCACCACGGCAATCGGGTGGGAGACCGGCACCATGCAGGGATGCACGCGAGTGGAAATGCCGCCATCCACCTGCGCGGCAATGCCCAGCAGCTTGATGCGGTAACCCAGCTCCTCCGCCAGCTTGATGTCCAGCGCGGAGATGTGGCGGATGCCCTCCACATGCACGGCGTCGAACTCCACCGGACGGCCGAAAGCCAGCGCGGCCAGGATGGCCAGCTTGTGGGCCGCGTCCACGCCATCGATGTCGAAGGAGGGGTCAGCCTCGGCATAGCCAAGCTTCTGGGCCTCGGCCAACACATCGGCGAATTCACGCCCCTGGTCCCGCATGCAGGTCAGGATGTAGTTGCAGGTCCCGTTCAGGATGCCGGTGACGCGGGCAATGCGGTTGGCGGCCAACCCTTCCCGCAGCCCCTTGATGGCCGGGATGCCACCGGCCACCGCTGCCTCGAAGGCCAGGGAGGCGTTGTTCGCCTCGGCCTGCTCGGCCAGGGCGGCGCCATGGAGCGCCAGCAGCGCCTTGTTGGCCGTGACAACGGGCTTGCCCGCCGCCAATGCCGCTTCCACAAGCGCCTTCGCCGGACCGTCGGAACCGCCAATCAGCTCCACAACGACATCGACGCCGGAATCGGAGGCCAGGGCGGCGGCGTCATCGTACCAGCGCAGCCCGTCCAGGGAGATGCCACGGTCCCGCTTGCGGTCCCGCGCCGCCACGGCGGTGACAGCGATGGGGCGCCCGGCGCGGGCGGCAATCAGGTCCGCATTCTGACGCAGCAGCGTCAGGACGCCGGCACCGACCGTACCCAGGCCGGCGACGCCGACATTCAGCGGACGAGTCATGCTTTTACTCCATCGGAGCCGACCTCGATGGCGGGGCCGGCATTGTCGCCTTGCAGGAAGCCGCGAATGCCGCGCAGGGCCTGGCGGATACGCTGCGTATTCTCGACCATGGCGATGCGGACATGCGTGTCGCCGTATTCACCGAAGCCCAGCCCCGGCGCCACGGCCACCTTGGCGCGCGCCAGCAGCAGCTTGCTGAATTCGACGCTGCCGAGGTTGCGGAAGCGCTCCGGAATCTCGGCCCAGACGAACATGCCCGCCTCCGGAACCGGCACGTCCCAGCCCGCCTGCTTCAGGCCCTTCACCAGCACGTCCCGCCGCTCCTTGTAGAGCTTGCGCATCTCGTCGATGCAGTCCTGGGGGCCGTTCAGCGCGGCGGTGGAGGCCACCTGGATCGGCGTGAAGGCGCCGTAGTCGAGATACGACTTCACTCGCGTCAGGGCGGAGATCAGCTTGCGGTTGCCCGCCGCGAAGCCCATGCGCCAGCCGGCCATGTTGTAGGTCTTGGACATGGAGGTGAACTCCACCGCCACGTCCTTGGCACCCGGGACCTCCAGAATGGAGGGCGGAACCCGATCGCCGTAATACAGTTCGGCATAGGCGAGGTCGGACAGAATATAAATCTCGTGCTTCTTCGCGAAGGCGACCAGCTCGCGATAGAAGTCGAGATCCGCCATCAACCCCGTCGGGTTGGACGGGAAATTCACGATCAGCGCGGTGGGCTTCGGCACGGAATGGCGGACGGCGCGGTCCAGCGCCTCCAGCATCGCGTGGTCCGGCGTGTGCGGGATGGACCGCACCGAGGCGCCGGCGATGATGAAGCCGAACTGATGGATGGGGTAGGACGGGTTCGGCACCAGGATGGTGTCGCCCGGCGAGGAGATGGCGGCCGCCAGGTTGGCGAGGCCTTCCTTGGAGCCCAGGGTGGCGACCACCTCCGTCTCCGGGTCCAGCTCCACATTGAAGCGGCGCACATAGTAGCCAGCCAGCGCGCGGCGCAGGCCGGGAATACCCTTGGAGGCCGAATAGCCATGGGTGCTGGGGTTCTGCACCGCCTCCACCAGCTTGGCGACGATATGCGGCGGGGTCGGGCTATCCGGATTGCCCATGCCCAGGTCCACGATGTCCTCGGCCCTAGCTCGCGCCTGCGCCTTCGCCTGATTCACCTCGGCGAAGACGTAGGGCGGAAGGCGGCGGATGCGGTGGAATTCCTCGGTCATGACACGGTAGTCCGTTGTGGCGTTGTGCAGGGGCGTAGAGCAGATCGGCGCGGGAAGCCACCCGCGCCGAGGAGATGGCGGATCACCCCCCGGCGGGTACCGGGGGTCATCCTCCGGAGCGAAGCCTCAGAGGCGTGGTGCCGGCGGCGGCGGGGCCATCATCTCGGCAGGCGGCGGCGCCGGCGCGGTGCCAGGATCTTCTGGCAAGCCGCCGGGGGAGTCCGGCGCGGCGCCGGGCGCCTGAGGCCC
>JH599910.1 GCA_000245075.1 Acetobacteraceae bacterium AT-5844 | reverse complement strand
CGCCGCTGCCGCGGCCTGGGCCGCCGCGGCCGCTTCCGCCGCCGCCACGGCCTCGGACTGGCGGCGCCACATCTGGGCGTAGAGGCCATCCTTCGCCATCAGCGCGATGTGGTTGCCGCGCTCGGCGATGCGGCCATCCTGCAACACGATGATCTCGTCCGCTTCCACGACGGTGGAAAGGCGGTGCGCGATCACCAGCGTGGTCCGGCCGGCGGAGACACCGCGCAGGGCCGTCTGGATCTCCTGCTCCGTGCGGGTGTCCAGCGCGCTGGTGGCCTCGTCCAGGATCAGGATGCGCGGGTTCTTCAGGATGGTGCGCGCGATGGCCACGCGCTGCTTCTCGCCGCCCGAGAGCTTCAGGCCACGCTCGCCCACGCGGGTGTTGTAGCCATCCGGCAGGCGTAGGACGAAATCATGCACCTGGGCCAGCTTGGCCGCTTCCTCCACCTCCTCATCCGTGGCGCCGGGGCGGCCATAGGCGATATTGTAGCGGATGGTGTCGTTGAACAGCACCGTATCCTGCGGCACCACGCCGATGGCATGGCGCAGGCTCTCCTGCGTCACCTGGCGGATGTCGTGGCCATCGATGCGGATCTGGCCGGACTGCGCGTCGTAGAAGCGGAACAGCAGGCGGGAGATGGTGGATTTCCCCGCCCCCGTCGGCCCCACGATGGCGAGCGTCTTGCCCGGCGGCACGCTGATGGAGACGCCCTTCAGGATGGTCCTGTCCGGCCGGTAGCCGAAGCGGATGTCGTCGAACTCCAGCGCGCCGGGGCCGGGCGGCAGGGCGATGGCGCCGGGGGCATCGGCCACCTCCTTCTCCTCCCGCATCAGCGTGAACATGGCCTCCATATCGGTCAGGCCCTGCTTCAGCTCGCGATAGACGAAGCCGAGGAAGTTCAGCGGCAGGTAGAGCTGGATGAGGTAGGTGTTCACCAGCACGAAGTCGCCGACCGTCATGCTGCCGTTGATCACGCCACGGGCCGCCATCACCATCACCACCGTCAGGCCCACGGCGATGATCGCCGCCTGGCCCATGTTCAGCAGGTTCAGCGTGACCTCGGAACGGATATAGGCACCTTCATACCGGCTGAGGGAGGCGTCGTAGCGCCGCTCCTCGTGCTTCTCGTTGCCGAAATACTTGACCGTCTCGTAGTTCAGCAGGCTGTCGATGGCCTTGGTGTTGGCGTCCTGGTCCATCTCGTTCATCGCCCGGCGGAAGCGCAGCCGCCAGTCGGTGAAGATCAGGGTGAAGGCGATGTAGAGGCCGATCGTCGTCAGTGTGACGGCGGCGAAGGACCAGTCGAACATCCCCCAGAGGATGAACGCCACCATCAGCACTTCCAGCAGCGTGGGCACGATGCTGAACAGCATGAAGTCCAGCACGAAGTTGATACCCTTCGTGCCGCGCTCGATGACGCGGGACAGGCCGCCCGTCTGACGGTCCAGGTGGAAGCGCAGGGAAAGCGCGTGCAGGTGCTGGAAGACCTGCAGCGCGATGACACGCGCCGCCCTGGCCTGCACCTTGACGAAAATGGCATCCCGCAGCTCGGCGAAGCTGGATGAGGCGATGCGCAGCAGGCCATAGCCCACCACCAGCGCCAGCGGCAGCGCCACGATGGCGGCCACCCCCTCCTTCGGGGTCAGCGCATCCACCGCGCGGGCATAGACGATGGGCACAAGCACGTTGGCGCCCTTGGCCACCAGCATGAGCACCAGGGCGATGACAACGCGGACCCTCAGCTCGGTCTGGTTCTTCGGCCAGAGATAGGGGGCGAGCGTTCGTAAGGTGCGGGCATGGCCACGCGGCTCGCGCGCGGCGGAAGTCTCGGGGGGCAAGGAACTCACTCCGGTCAGGCTTGCGCGTTACATGGCGTGACGAAGCCGCGCCGACAATGAAAGGCAGCCCTGCGTGGTGGCGGAGGCTCGCCCCATCCGGCTATCTGGCGCAGCTCTCCAGCAGGCGGTCGATCTCTGCCTCGGTATTTTAATAATGCGGCGAGGCGCGGAGCACGCTGTTGAGGCCGCGCTTCTCCGCGTCGATTCGCGTGCTGGGGGCATCCGCGGCGCCGATCGTCACCCCCCGCCGCATCGGCCGCCGCGACGAAGGCGCGCGGGTCCCTCCCCTCCAGCGTGAAGCTGACGATGGCGGAGGGATCGCGGCCGAGGTCTGCGCCGCCGGCACCGGGGCCGCCATCAGGGCCGCCCCGGCATTGTGCAGGTAAGCGCGGCGCGCGGTGGCAGGCGTCTCTGCCCGGAGACGGTCGAGGTCGATCATGCGCAAGCCTTGCCGCAGCCCCCTCATGGGGGCAAGAGAAGGCCATGAACGGCTTCGCCCGGCACATCGCCGCCTGCAACAACATGCCCGCCCAGCATGGCCGGGTTCCCTTCCGCATCGCCGGACAGACGGTCGGCTTGCTGGATGCGGATCTCGCCCGCTGGCTGGCCTACCGCCCGCGCGAATTCCATTTTGATTCCGAGGGCATCGCCCTGCCTGCCGGGCTGCGCACTGTCGCGCAGCGGGACCGTGTGCTGGCCAATACGGTGCGGGAGTTGGAGAAGGCCGGCTATCTGCGCCACCGGGACGAGCCCTTCGACGTGCGCGCCAGTGCCGACGGCCCCGTGCTGGCGCATCTGGACCGTGGCGCCATTCCCGCCTTCGGTGTCCTGGCGCAGGGCGTGCATCTGAACGGGCTGGTGCGCCGCGCGGATGGGCTGCATCTCTGGATTGGCAAGCGTTCCCCCACCAAGGCGGTGGCACCGGGCCAATGGGACAATCTGGTGGCCGGAGGCACGCCCTCGGGCCTCGATGCCGTCGGCACCCTGGCGAAGGAGGCCGAGGAAGAAGCTGGCCTGCCCGTCGCGCTCGTGCGCCAGGCGCGGCAGGTCGCCCGACTCAGCTACAATATGCTGGAGGAGAAGGGCCGCCTGCGCCGGGATATCCTGCATGTCTTCGATTTGGATGTGCCGGAAGACTTCGTCCCCGCCCCGCATGACGATGAGGTGGAGCATTTCGAGCTATGGCCTGCCCGGCGGGTCTTGGAACTCGTGCGCGACACCGACAGCGTGAAGTTCAACGTGAACCTCGTGCTGATCGACCTTTTCCTGCGCGAGGGGCTGATCGACCCTGATGGGGCGGAAGGGCGTGAATTGCGCCGCGCGCTCGACGAGGGCGGCGGGCACTAGGGGCAAGCGCTGATCAGAAGCGGCGACGCACAGCCCAAAAGCAATAGACCGGAAAAAGGGACGGCCAGCGGAGAGGCGTTGCACCAAGGGTAGGCGGCTGCAGCGCATGACGGCGCCGAAACACGCCGGGCTCTAGACGTGTCATTCTAGAACGCCTAGTCTATTTGTATGGTCAGAACCGCCCGCTTCTCGGCAGAGCACTTCATCGACGCCGCCATCGCCCTGGTGGCCGAGGGTGGCCCGGGCGCCGCAACCATGCAGGCGATCGCCCGGCGGGTCGGCGCGCCGACCGGCTCGATCTATCACCGGTTTGAATCCCGCTCGGCCATTCTCGCCGCCGCCTGGAATGCCAGCTACGGCTCCCTGGCCAGGGTGCTGGCGCCGCTTTTGCAGGCGGGCCGTCCGCGCGAGGCCGCCCTGGCGCTGCTGCCATGGGCGGGCGAGGACCGGCACCGCGCGCGCTTCCTGCTGCTGCACGAGCCTGTGTCCTTGTTCGAGGACGCGCCGCCTCCGGAGTTGCTCCGGCAGGAGATGGAACGGCTGGAGAATGAAATGGACCAGGCTTTCCGCGCCTGCATCGCCCGGCTCGGCGACGGCGCCATCCGGGAGGAAGACCTCGCGCGTGCCAAGTTCCTGATCTTCGACGCGCCCATCGCCATCCTCCGCCCGCACCTGCTGGCGGAAGGCGCCATCCCGGCCTTTGCCGGGCAGATGATCGCCGAGCTTCACGCGGCGGTGCCGCTCGCCACTGCGGGCATGCACGCCGGAAGCCCGCAGGCCGCCTGAGCCCTTCCCACGCATCGCTCCAGAACGAACATGAACGACATTGTCGACGACCGGCGCATCCCGCTGCATACGCCCGAGGATTTCGCCGGTATGCGTGCCGCGGGAAAGCTCGCGGCGGAGACCCTCGACATGATCACGGCGCATGTTCGCGCCGGCGTCACCACCGCGAGGCTCGACCGGCTGTGCCACGAGTTCATCCTGGACAATGGCGCGATCCCGGCCTCGCTGGGCTACCGCGGCTACACCCACGCGACCTGCATCTCGCTGAACCATGTCGTCTGCCATGGCTTTCCCGGGGACCGGGTCCTGATGGAGGGGGACATCCTCAACATCGACCTCGCCGTCATCCTCGACGGGTGGCACGGGGACAGCAGCCGCATGTACACGGTGGGCAAGATCAGCACCCGCGCGGCCCGGCTGATCGAGGTCACCTATGAGGCGATGATGCGCGGCATCGCGGCCGTGCGCCCTGGCGCGGCCCTGGGTGACATCGGCTTCGCGATCCAGAGCCATGTCGAGGCCGCGCGGTTCAGCGTGGTGCGGGATTTCTGCGGCCACGGTCTCGGCCGCACCTACCACGATGCGCCCGACGTCCTGAGCTATGGCCAGAAAGGCAAAGGCCCCAGGCTCCGTCCCGGCATGTTCCTGACGGTGGAGCCGATGGTCAACGCCGGCCGGTTCGACGTAAAGGTGCTGAGCGACGGCTGGACCGCTGTGACCCGCGACCGCAGCCTGTCCGCGCAGTTCGAGCACAGCGTCGGCGTGACCGAGAGCGGCTGCGAGATCTTCACCCTGTCGCCTGCCGGCTTTACCAGGCCTCCGTACACAAGAAGATAGCAAGCGGCAGCCCCGGCCGCCTCGCGCCAGGCTTCTCACTGGCCTCTATTTCTCATCATGGGCTGGTCTGGCGGCGGACGGTCAGCCTCCGGCCAAGACCACGCCAGGGGCGTAAACCTGGGCGGACTGCTCCCACGCTCCCTCATGGGGGTAAAGCAGAACCCGGGCACCATCCTTCAGCCGCTCACCACCCGTCTCAGCCATTCCTGGCGGAGTTCGCACCTCCGGGCGAACGATACGCCCGCCCTGTCACGTTGCGCCCTGCCCCGGCGGCACCGGCACCAGCCCGTAGCGCAGCATCGTCTCCTTCATCTTCGCCAGATCAGGCGGCGGGCTGGCGACCAAAGCGGCGATCTCACGGAAATAGGCGGGACCGAGCACTCCAGGGGTGATGATGCAAAGGCATTTGCCGGGTGCCTGCGTGCCGTTGTCGAAGCCATGCACCACGCCGCGCGGGATAAAAAGGCTCTCGCCGGCCCGCAAGGTGATGTCCTTGCCACCAACGCGCCAAGCCGTTTCGCCCTCAAGGCCGTAAACAGCTTCGTCCCAATTCTCATGATAATGCGGGACGGGCATGCGGGCGTTCGGCGCCACCGTCATCTCGAACATCGTGAGGCTTCCGCCCGTCTCCCCTTCGGTGGCGACAAAGCGCAGTTCGAGACCGCCGATGCGGATTACCTCAGCCATCTGGCCGCACTCCCCTGACAGGCCGGCCCGATGAGGGCGGCTGCCGGATACCACCATGGTTCCGCCAGCCGGCACAATGATTCGGAGGGAGAAGCGGGCCGGGCGCGGCTTTTACTCTGCCGCCACTGCCGGCAGCATACTGCCCGTCTGCTGGCGACGCTGATGCCAGGAGAAGGCTTCCTCCAGCAGATGCGGCGTGTGACCGCCGCGCGCACAGGCCCGCTCGAAATAATCCCAGGCAAGGTCACGATAGAGGGGGTGCGCGCAATGGCCGATGATCAGCTTCGCGCGCTCGCGCGGCGCCAGGCCACGAAGATCGGCAAGGCCGTGCTCGGTCGCGATGACGTCCACATCATGTTCGCAATGGTCCACATGCGTCACCATGGGCACGATGGCCGAGATGGCATCATCCTTGGCGGTGGAGCGCGCGACGAAGATGGACATATAGGCATTGCGGGCGAAGTCACCCGAGCCGCCGATGCCATTCATCATATGCGTGCCGTTCACATGCGTGGAATTGATGTTGCCGTAGATGTCGCATTCCAGCGCGGTGTTGATGCCGATGATACCGAGGCGGCGGATCACTTCCGGATGGTTGCTGATTTCCTGTGGCCGCAGCACCATCCTTTCCTTGTAGCGCGTCAGGTCCGCCAGCAGGCGGTCCATCATCGGCTGGGTCAGCGTGATGGAGGAGCCGGAGGCGAATTTCAGCTTCCCGGAATCGAACAGCTCGATGGTGCTGTCCTGCAGCACCTCGCTGTACATGGTGAGGTCCCGGAAGGGGCTGTCGATCATGCCATGCAGCACGGCATTGGCGATGGTGCCGATGCCCGCCTGTAACGGCGCCAGGCTCATGCCCAGCCGGCCCTGCTTCACCTCATGCTTGAAGAACTCGATGAGATGGCCGGCAATGGCATTCGTCGCGGCATCCGGCGCCTCGTTGGTGGAGGGGCTGTCCATCGTCTCGGAAAACACGATGGCGGCGATCTTGGTGGGCTCGATCGGGATGCTCGTCAGCCCCACGCGGCTGTCGCAGCGCATGACCGGCACCGGGTCCCGATACGGGCGGCGGGTGGGAATGTAGATGTCGTGCAGCCCCTCCATCTCCAGCGGCAGGTTGCGGTTGATCTCGACGATCACCTTCTCCGCCAGGATCGCGAAGGTGGCGGAGTTGCCGACGGAGGTGGTGGGAACGATGCTGCCATCCTCCAGGATGGCCGTCGCCTCGATGACGGCGTAGTCGATCGGCCCCATCTGGCGGGAGCGCAGCATCTCCACCGTTTCCGAGAGATGCTGGTCGGTGAACATCACTTCGCCGCGGTTGATGGCGGCGCGCAGCACCGGGTCTACCTGGAAGGGCAACCGGCGGGCCAGCACCCCGGCCTCCGTCAGGCGCCGGTCGATATTGTTGCCGAGCGAGGCGCCCGTCATCAGCGTGATCTTGAAGGGATCGAGCGCCGCGCGTTCCGCGAGGGCGAGCGGAACCGCCTTGGCCTCCCCGGCACGGGTGAACCCGCTCATGCCGACGATCATGCCGTCCTTGATCAGGGCAGCGGCCTGCTCAGCCGAACAGACCTTGTCCATCAGGGACGGGCGGCGGATGCGGTGGTTATACATGGCGGAACATCGATCCTGATGGCGTCTTGCGCGGACGGGCCGTGAAACTCGGCCAGTCACCCGCCATCCGGGGGCACGCTCAGGGCGTAACGGCAGCGCAAGGCTAAGCAGCCCTGCCCTGCCAGAGGGGGCCGCCGTCGCGTCCATCGACGGGCACTCCTGCCGGCGAGGCGGCAGGAGGTTTAACGCAGAAGGGCGGCCCTGTCCCTCGTCTTAGGACAGAGCTGCTGCCTTATTGCAGCGGGGTCGCCTGGATTCCGCCCTGCGGCGGCGGCTGGTATCCCTGCATCGGCTGGCCTGCGGGCTGCTGCTGCGGAGCCGCGGCCGCACCCGCCGAAGCGGCCAGCGGATTATTCGGGGGCCCGAAGCGCATCAGCATCGCCCGCAGCGGGTCCGCACCCGGGTTATGCGCGGCCATGTCCACCACGATCTGCCGCGCCGAGTAGGCCTGGCCGTAATAGGCGCGGTTGGACCCGCTGCGGCTGCTGAGCAGGGAGCCATCCAGCGCGATGCCGGCGAACAGACCACGGGACTTTGCGATGGTCACGATATCCGCGCCCACCGCCGCCGTGGTGGCGCCAGCGATGCCGCCGCCGATGGTGGCAACCGCGATGGAGGCATCGGCGCCAATCTTGAACTGGCTGTCCATGAGGGCGGAGAGGCCCTTATCGGTCAGGATCATCATCATGATCTGAGCGTCCTGGACGCCGATCTGGAAGCCGATGCTACCGGAGCCCATGCTGTAGAAAGCCGGGGAGGACCAGGAACCGGCTCCATCGCGCGCCACCAGCACGCAGCCACCACCCTGGCCGCCGACGATGAAGCCGGCGCGGAAGATACGCGGGCAGACCATCACGGCGCGCGCCCTGCGCAGCATGCCCACGGCATCGGTCTGCGGGCCATCGGAGCCGGAGAGCATTTCCTGCACTGTCAGCGTGGCGCGGTCCACCAGCACCTGCTCCTCGCCCTGCGCCGTCGCCGCGCAAGCGGGCACCAGCAGTGCGAGTGCCAGAGCTACGGGAAGGGCCTTGACCTTCGGTGAGATGGAGTGCCGCATGAAAAACCTCCGCCAAGCCTTTGGACGGGCATGACATTACGGCAGAAGCTCCGCAAGGAAAACTTCTGTGGGCGAGGCGCTGCCTCAGGCTGTGGGCAGCGGCGGTTCCTCATTCACCGAGGCGACGCGCCAATGGCCGGCATGGTTCTCCAGCCGCGTCAGCGACAGGTTCCTGACCGAGAACTGGAAGGCCTGGTGCGGATCGAGCCCCATGGCATGCGCCACCGCCGCGCGGATGGAGCCGCCATGGGCGATGATGACGACATCCCGCCCCCGCATCTCATCTGCCATGCCGTTCAGCGCGGGGCCGACGCGGCCAATGACATCCCCCAGGCTTTCACCGCCCGGCGGGCGCTCCCCGGCGCTGTGAGGCCAGAAGGGATGCGGCGGTTCCGTCAGGCGGGCCGTGAATTCCTCATGGGTGATGCCCTGCCATTCGCCGAGATGCTGCTCGACGAAGCGGGGCTCCACCTCCAGCTCCGCCTCCGGATAGCCGGCGGCGAAGATGGCGGCGGCGGTCGCGCGGGTGCGGGTGAGCGGCGTGGTGAACCAGCGGGCACCGCTGGGCAGGCGGGCGGCCAGCCAGCGATAGGCTGCCGTATCCTGCGCCATGGTGAGCGCGCAGATGGCGACATCCATGTCGCCGTACATGACTGCCCGCGCCGAAGGCTCGACGATGGCGTGCCGGATGAGAAAGAAACGTGTCGTGGTCACGCAGGGCTCTTTAGGCGCTTTGGGCGGGTTGGGAAATGGCCGCCATTTCATTCACTATTTGTTCACGGCGCCGCGCCATAATCCCCCCACCTTAGAACGAGGTGTGGAGCGTCCAGATGTCAGCCACTTTTTCTCCCTCCGCCACGGAGGATTACACCGATTTCCGCCCGCGGCCGCTGCCGCTCCTCGCGGCGGGCATCAGCCTGGCGGTGCGCCTGGGCTGGACAGAAAGCTCCGGCGGCAGCCATGTCGTTCTGGCAGAGAACACCGCCGCGACGGAAGGTACAGGCAGTGCGACGCAAGGGCTGGCCTGTCCCGCCAGCGGCACCGCCCCCGGCAACGGCTTCGCCATGAAGGACCTCATCTGGTTCGGCTGAGCAGACATATCGCCTGGCGCGACCCGCGAGGTCGCGCCGGCGGCGGAAATCTGCTTGGCTGGGCGCATGACCGCCAGACCGCCCAGCCGGCCCGCTCCAGGGCGTCTGCCCGCCGGCCTCCGGGTCTATGCCGTCGGAGATGTCCATGGGCGGGATGACCTGCTGGCGGCCCTGCACGCCCGCATCGCCGCCGATTGGGCCGCCGCGCCGGCCCAACGGGCGGCCATTGTCTATCTGGGCGATTACGTGGACCGGGGGCCGGACAGCGCGGCCGTCCTGGAGCGCATCGCCGGCCCACCCCCTGTGGAGGGCGCCGAGACCGTCGCCCTGAAGGGCAACCACGAGGCAATGATGCTGGATGCCCTGGCCCCCGGCGCGCCACAGCAGGCCATGACGCTGTGGCTGTGGAACGGGGGCCAGGCCACGCTGCGCAACTACCCGGAAGGCGTGCCGGAACGGCACATGGCCCTGCTGCGCGGGCTCCGCCTCACCTGGGAGGCCGGAGACTATCTGTTCGTCCACGCGGGCATCGACCCTGCCCTGGGTCTGGAAGAGCAGCCGGAAATGACACTGCTCTGGATCCGGGAACCGTTCCTTTCCTGGGCAGGCACGCTGCCCCGGGTGGTGGTGCATGGGCATACACCGTCGATGGCGCCGGAGATCCGGGCGACTCGGATCGGTATCGACACAGGCGCGGTGGGAGGGGGTCCCCTCACCTGTCTCGTGCTCGAAGAGGATGGCCTGCGTTTCCTGTCGGCCCCATGAAACTTGACGTTTCTGCAAGCCCAGGGCCGTGACCACCGGCGGCCGACTTGCGCCATGGGGCAGGGCTGCGCTAGGCCGCTGGGATGCAAGGCCCCGTGCCCACAGCCGATCCGGTGTCACCGGCGGACCAGACCACGCCCTCTTCCTCCGACGCCGCCAGCCCTGATCTGGCCGAGGCGGTACGGCAACTCAAGCGCGCCTCCGTTCTGGTGGTCGGCGATGCGATGCTCGATCGCTACGTCTATGGCCAGGTGAAGCGCATCAGCCCGGAAGCCCCCGTCCCCATCCTGACGGTGGACCGCGAAGTGGCCATGCCGGGCGGCGCGGGCAATGTGGTGCGTAATCTGACGGCGCTGGGCGCCGCCGTGGCCTTCCTCTCTGTGGTCGGAGACGACCAGTCGGGCAGTGATCTGACAGGCCTCATCGGTGGCCAGCCCGGCGTGGAGCCCTGGCTGCTGGTGCAGGGCGGCCGCGCGACAACTACCAAGACACGCTACATCGCCAGCGGCCAGCAGATCATGCGGGCGGACCATGAGATCGCCCGCCCGATCCATGAAAGGCTGGCGGACCGGCTGGTGCGCATCGCCGCCGACACGGTGGCCGCCACCTCCGTCATGGTACTCTCCGACTATAACAAGGGCGTGCTGACGGGTGATGTGCCGGCGCGGCTGATCGCCGCGGCCCATGCCGCCGGCCGCCGCGTGGTGGTGGACCCGAAGGGGCTGGATTACAGCCGCTATGCCGGGGCCGATATCGTCACGCCGAACCGCGCCGAGCTGGCCCAGGCCACCGGCCTGCCGGTGGAGACGGAAGAGGAAGTCATCACCGCCTGCCGCACCCTGCGTGAGGCCCATGGCTTCGGCGCCGTGCTGGTAACGCGCAGCGAGGATGGCATGACCCTGCTGGATGCCGAGGGCATCCACCACTTCCCGGCCGAGGCGCCGGAGGTGCATGACGTCTCCGGCGCGGGGGATACGGTCGTGGCCGTGCTCGCCGCGGGCATGGCATCGGGCCTGGCGCTGCCGGTGGCCACGCGGCTGGCGAACATCGCGGGCGGGCTGGTGGTCGGCAAGGTCGGCACCGCTGTGGCGCGGGAGAACGACCTGCTGGAGGCGCTGACGCCGGAGCGCGGCACGCTGCGCAAGGTGATGCGCCGCGCCAATGCCGCCGAGCAGGTGGAGCGCTGGCGCCAGCGTGGCTGGCGCGTGGGCTTCACCAATGGCTGCTTCGACCTGCTGCACCCCGGCCATGTGCATCTGCTGGAGCAGGCGCGGAGCTGGTGCGACCGGCTGGTGGTCGGCGTGAATGCCGATTCCAGCGTGAAGCGCCTGAAGGGCCCGACGCGCCCCATCCAGCCCGAGGCGGCACGCGCCGCCGTTCTGGCTTCCCTCTCCACCGTCGATCTGGTGACGGTGTTCGAGGAAGACACGCCGATCGAGCTGATCAAGCTGTTGCGGCCGGATGTGCTGGTGAAGGGCGCCGATTACACCGTGGACCAGGTGGTCGGCGGAGATCTGGTGCAGGAATGGGGCGGCGTGGTGAAGCTCGCGGAGCTGCTGCCGGGCAATTCCACCACCGCCACCGTTGCACG
Organism: Acetobacteraceae bacterium AT-5844; assembly: GCA_000245075.1. Lineage (GTDB taxonomy): Bacteria > Pseudomonadota > Alphaproteobacteria > Acetobacterales > Acetobacteraceae > Pseudoroseomonas. Next base: position 19,384 of record JH599910.1, on the reverse strand, counting down.
GATGCGCGGCTGACAGCCATGGAGTGGAGCGCGCTGTTCAATACGGGGCGCTTCCCCGACCGTCCGGCGCGCGACGACCCGGACCGCAACCCCTTCCAGATCGACCAGGACCGCATCGTCTTCAGCCGCCCCTTCCGGCGGCTGCAGGAGAAGACGCAGGTCCACCCGATGATCGGCAACGCGCATGTGCGCAACCGGCTCGTGCATACGTTGGAAGTGGCCTCCATCGGCCGCTCCATCGGCTTCGGCGTCGGTGCCGCCTTGCGGCCGGAGCTGGCGGCGGCAGGCCGCACGCCGGACGATCTCGGCTATCTCGTGCAGGCGGCCTGCCTCGCGCATGACATCGGCAACCCGCCCTTTGGCCATGCCGGGGAGGCCGCCATGGCCACCTTCATGGAAGGCTGGCTGCGCGAGGCGCGCCGGGCGACGGGCTTCGAGCTGGATGAGGATCTGCGGTTCTTCGACGGCAATGCCCAGGGCTTCCGCATCCTCACCCGCTCGGATGGCTATCGCGAGCGTGGCGGGCTGAAGCTGACCTTCGCGAGCCTCGCCGCCTTCATCAAATATCCCTGGGGCGCCACCGACCCACGTGCGGAGAAAGGCGGCGTGCCGGGCGTGAAGTTCAACCGTTTCGAGACGGAGCGGGAAGGGTTCGAGGCTGTGCGCGCGGCTTGCGGGCTCTCGGGCACCCTGCCCCGCCACCCAGCCGTGTGGCTGATGGAAGCGGCGGACGACATCACCTACAGCCTCGCCGATCTCGAGGATGCCGTGGAGCTCTCTATCGTATCCTACAAGGAGTACGAGGAGCTGGTGCGGCCGCTGACCGATCTCTCCGCCCAGCGCATCGCGGATGAGGATGGCGTGCCGCAGAAGATGGCCCTGCTGCGCTCCAATGCCGCCGGGCGCATGATCGCCGCCACGCGCGACGCCTTCCTGGCCCATGCGCAGGCGTTGCTGGCCGGGGAGATGCCGCGGGCCGCCCTCGTCGACCTCTGCGTGCCGGAGCTTCGGGAACCCTTCCGTGCCCTCGCCCGCGCCAATGCGGAGAAGCTCTACCTGCACCCGCGCAAGGTGCAGTTCGAGATCGGCGCACGGGATGTGCTGGAGAAGACGCTGAGCGTGTTCCTGGAAGCCTGCGTGGCCTTCGTGCAGGCGGGTGGCGAGAGCGAGAAGCTACCCCTCCGCGCGCGACAGGCGCTGGTGCTGATGCAGGATTACCACCCCCGCCCCGGCTTCTCCGCCAGCGAGACCATCCGCTGCGCGGTGGATTTCGTGGCGGGCATGACGGATAGCTACGCCGCCAATCTCGCGGCGCGGCTGCGGGGGCTCTAGCCCTCAGGACCCCGTGTGCAGGGCGGCGCCCATGCCAATGGCCGCCGGCGTCTGCGGCAAGGGTGCATTGGCCAGGGGCTGGGGGAGGCTTCCCGGCGGTGGTTCCCGCAATTGCGGTGGCACGAAGGCGGGCACGGGCTGCCGCACGCAGCCTCGCACGATGGGGGCGCACACCCCGTTTTCGCCGCCCACATCATCGTTGTCGCCGGTGTAGTTCAGGCCGATCACCCGATTCTGTGCCACCCGCACCAGCACGTGGCAATAGGTGCCGCTGCCGGCCAGGCTGAAGCCGCCGATCACGGGCAGGTTCACATTCAGCCCGCCCACATTGTCGTTCTTCTGCTCGTAGGAGAGCAGGCGAGTGCCATCTCCCAGAGTCTGCGTGCGGCTCGGGATACCGGCGCAGGCCTGGAAGTCATTCACATCCATGCCGACCAGTTGCTGTCTTGCCTGATCGGCCACGCGGGCACCGGGCGAACCGCAGGCGGTAAGGGCAAGGCAGAGCAGTGGCAGGGCATGGATCAGGCGCATCACCGGTCCTTCTCACGTGATGCTGGCAAGGTAGGGGCTGGGCCATCGCGGTTGAACCCCGGCCCGCGTGAAGGTGCTTGACGGCGGCCCCGCACAGGTCCATGTGCCACGCCATGGCGACGGCAGGGCTACCCTTGCCGCCGCCGCAACCCAGGAACAACCGCAATCATGCCAAGCGACAGTCCAAGCGACAGTCACAGTCGATTGTCCGCGCCGGTAGCGGCCGGGGCCTGATCGCAAGGTCGGCTCACCGCGTGCCGCGCCGGCGGCGGACGCAAAAGGTGAGCCATGAACAATATCACCCCCACGGCCATGCTGGCCGATGGCGACATGCTCGTCCGCCGCCTCGCCAGTGGCCATGTGGCCGATCTGGTCGAGTATCTGAACGGGCTGGAGGATGAGGAAGCGGCGGCCCTGCTGGCCGCGCTGCCGCTGGAGAAGGCTGTCGAAGCCTTTGACAGCCCCGAACTGAACCGTGCCCCTGAATTGCTGCTGGCCCTGCCCGCCAATACCAGCGCCGGCTTGCTGCGCGAGATGTCGGCCGACCGCGCGGCGGATGTGCTGCGCCTGCTGGACCGCACCGATCAGGCGCGCCTGCTGGCGCCGCTGGAGCCGGAGCCAGCGGCCACGCTGCGCCGCCTGCTCACCTATCCCGAGCACAGCGCCGGCAGCCTGATGACGACGGAATTCGTCGCCCTGCCCACCACCGTCACGGTGGGGGAAGCGCTGGCGCATATCCGTGCCGTCGAGCGGTCCCGGGAGACGATCTACGCTCTTTATCTGCTGGACCCGGCGACGAAGGTGCTGGTCCGCACCATCTCGCTGCGCCGGCTGATCACTGGCGAGCCGCAGCAGAAGGTGATGGACATCGCCCATGCGCGGGAGCCCGTCACGGTCTCGGCGGATACGGACCGGACGGACGTGGCCCGCCTCTTCGCCCGGCACGACCTGCTGGCGGTGCCGGTGGTGGATGCGCGCCGGCAGTTGCTCGGTATCGTCACGGTGGATGACGTGATCGACGCCATTGTCGACCAGGGCACGGAAGACACGCACCGCTTCGGCGGCATGGAAGCGCTGGACAAGCCTTATCTGCGCATCGGTTTTCTCGAGATGATGCGCAAGCGTGCCGGCTGGCTGTGCATCCTGTTCATCGGCGAGATGATGACGGCGAGCGCCATGCAGCATTTCGAGCATGAGCTGGAGAAGGCCATCGTGCTGACGCTGTTCATCCCGCTCATCATGAGCTCCGGCGGCAATTCCGGCTCGCAGGCCACATCCCTGCTGATCCGCGCCCTGGCGCTGGGCCAGGTGAAACTGGGGGATTGGTGGCGCGTACTGGTGCGGGAAGTGCCAACGGGGCTGACACTCGGGGCGATACTCGGCGGGTTGGGCATGGCGCGCATCGGGCTGTGGCAGACGCTCGGCATTTACGATTACGGCGAACACTGGTTCCTGGTGGCGCTCACGGTAGGGCTGGGCCTGCTTGGCATTGTGCTGTTCGGTTCGCTGGCTGGCTCGATGTTGCCCTTCGCGCTCAAACGGGCGGGGTTCGACCCGGCCAGCGCCTCGGCGCCCTTCGTCGCGACGCTGGTGGATGTGACGGGACTCATCATTTACTTCAGCGTGGCACTTCTGGTGCTGAGCGGAACATTGCTCTGACGCCGGGAGCCCGGTGGCGATACTTTACACCGCCGCCGGGCAGGCACATCCAGCCACCCGTTAAGCAATTGATTTTCAAAGAATTCTTGAAACGGCATCCGGCTTGCATCCGTCTCTCCCGGTACTACGCCGGGAGAAAATCATGCCAAGCTTCAAAACACTTGCCCTGATTTGCCTCGCCCTCATCGGCGGCCAGACGGCTCGGGCCGATGTCATCTACACCTTCACGCAAAATGGCCCGATGATTGGGCGCACACCCGGCGGGCAGCCTTTCCCGAATGGCGTTGTCACCGCCCTGTCGGTCACCGTGACCGATGATGCTTACAGCAATGGTTTCTCGGCGACGTCGAGGACGGGCGGAGGCCTGCCGCAGATCAATCTGGATGCCCTCACCGCGCTCTCCCTCAGCGTGGTCAATATCGTGCAGCCCATCATGGTGGATCTGGACGACTTTAAGACTTCCCCACCGCCGAACAGCGGCATCTTCACGCGCATCGATATCAGCGCCGCGCCAGAGGGGCTGCTGACGGGCAGCGTGCACTACAACAGCGGAAATCACGACGTCACCTTCAACTTCGACGGCACGCCCACGGTCCGGGGGATCATGAATTCGGATGCAGGCTATGGCTGTTTCTTCTCCCCCTGCACCTTCAAGGGGAGCCAGAGGGTGGAGGTAGCAGTGCCGGAACCTGCCTCCCTGGCTTTGTTCGGGCTGGGCCTTGGCGCGCTGGGGGTGGTGCGGCTGCGGCGAGGACGAAAGCACTCGGCCTGACGCGGCCCGCGGGAATCGGGGCGACCCGCTGGCCGAAATCTGTGATGCTGCCGGCACAACAACCTTGAGGGAGGCTGCAGATGCCGGAAATCATGGTCTTCGCGGCGGCGGGCCGCACCGTGGAACAGAAGCGCGGACTGGTGAAGGATCTGACCGATGCGATGGTCAAGAACTTCCAGGTCGCGCCTGATGCGGTGACGGTGCAGATCGTCGAATCCCCCAAGGATTCGAAGGCCAAGGGTGGCGTGCTCTTCAGCGACCGCTGAAAGCCCGCGGCGGGGGTGAACAGCCCCCGTCATAGCTTGATCCGGCATGGCCCCAGGGGCCGCCGGAAGGTATTTTCATGATCATTCCTGAACTACCGCCGCTGCCCTTGCTGGTGGCCACCCTTGCGGTCGCCCTGACAGCGGGGTTGGCGCGTGGCTTCTCCGGCTTCGGCTCGGCGCTGATCTTCATCCCGCTCGCCAGTGCCGCGCTGGGGCCGCAGATGGCGGCCGCCACGCTGGTGGTGGTGGACAATGTGACCACCCTGCCCTTGCTGCCCGCCGCCTGGCGCCGCGCGAACCGCAAAGATGTGGGCGCGCTGGCGGCGGGTGCGCTAGTGGGCACGCCCATCGGCACCTGGCTGCTGTTGCGGATGGACCCCGTGGCGCTGCGCTGGGGCATGTGCGTGCTGGTGGTGGCCATGCTGGTGCTGCTGGCCTCCGGCTGGCGGTTCCGTGGCAAGCCGGCCCTGCCACTCTCGCTCGGCGTGGGCCTGACCTCCGGCTTCTGCTCGGGCGCCTCGCAAATGGGTGGGCCGCCGGTGGTGGCCTATTGGCTGGGCGGCACCACGCCGATGGTGGAGGTGCGGGCGAATATCGTTCTGTACTTCGCCGCGAGCGGGCTGATCAGCACGACGGCCTATCTGCTCGGCGGCGTGTTGGACAGCCGGGCGGTCATCCTCGCCGGCATGGTGCTGCCGGTCTATGCGCTGGGCGTGTGGGGCGGTGCCAGGCTGTTCGGCCTGGCCAGCGAGGCCAGCTTCCGCCGGGCCTGCTTCATGCTGATTGCCCTGGCGGCGCTGCTCGGGCTGCCGCTCTGGGACCATCTGCGCTAGGCATTGGTGGGAAGGGATGCCCGCACCGGGCATCCCCTTCCTCCGGCTTACCGCTTCAGCAGCAGCTCGGCGATCTGCACCGCGTTCAGCGCGGCGCCCTTCAGGAGCTGGTCGCCGGCGACGAACAGCGCCAGGGAGCGGCCGGACGGGTCACCGATATCCTTGCGGATGCGGCCCACCAGCACGTCGTCCTGGCCGGAGGCCTCGGACGGCATGGGGAAGTGGTTGCGGGCGCGGTCATCCACCAGCTTGATGCCGGGGGCGGCGGCCAGCAGGGCGCGGGCCTCCTCGACCGAGACCTCCTCGTCGAATTCCACCGTCAGCGCCATGGCATGGGCACGCAGCACCGGCACGCGGATGCAGGTGATGCCGATGGGGAGGGACTGCGTATCCAGGATGCGGCGGGTCTCCGCCACCACCTTGGTCTCCTCGCCGTTATAGCCGCTCTCCTCGTCCATATCGGCGTTGTGGCTGAACAGGTTGAAGGCGTAGGGGTGCGGCAGGACCTTGGGCTCGAAGCTCTCGCCACGCAGATAGGCGGCGGTGGACTCCCGCAGCTCTTCCATCGCGGCCGCGCCGGCACCGGAAGCAGCCTGGTAGGTGGCGGCGTTCAGGCGGCGGATGGGGTGGGCGCGGTGCAGCGGGGCCAGCGCCACGGTGGCGATGGCGGCCACGCAGTTCGGGTTGGCGATAACGCCGCGATGCCCGGCCAGGGCGGCCGCGTTCACCTCGGGCACCACCAGCGGCACATCCGGGTCCATGCGGAAGGCGGAGGAATTGTCCACCACCACGGCGCCCGCCTTCACGGCGGCGGCGGCGAAGCGCTTGGAGATGCCGGAGCCGGCGGAGAACAGGGCGATGTCCACGCCCTGGAAGCTATCCTCCGTGAGGGTCTCGACCTCGACCGGCTTGCCCTTGAATTCCAGCGTCTTGCCGGCGGAACGGGCGGAGGCGAGCAGCTTCAGCCCGCCCAGCGGGAAGCCACGGGCTTCCAGGCAGCGCAGCAGCTCGACGCCAACGGCGCCGGTGGCGCCGACGATGGCCACCACGGGCGCGGCGGCCTCGACCTGGCGGAACTGCGCGTCGGCGGGACTTTCGAGGGTCAACATCTGTCTCTTCCGTATGGGACCGGCGAGAGACGGGGGCGCTTCTTGCGCGGGCCCCGTCCGTCTCCGGCGGGGCCTTTGGTGTTTTATGCCGCGTCGCTTACCGCGCAGCCACCAAAGGACGCCCCGCCGGAGCGGTCGTCTTGGTAATGCGCTTAATAATGGTCTTCGCGGACATGGCGAACTGCTTAGGCAGGAATCCCAGCAGCCGTCAACGGAGTTTCGAGGCGGGCGGGGAACGAAATGGCCGCCCCGGTCTTACTCTACCCGCAGAGCGGCCCGCATTTCCGCCGCCCCGGCCGGATCGGCCAGGATTTGCAGCCGCGCGGCGCCGAGCCGGGCATAGCGCAACAGCAGGGAGCGGCGGCGGGCGGGCGGAAGCTTGTGCTCGGCGGGATGGCGCAGGATGGCGGCATCCCCGTCATCGGCGACGATCAGTCCGACATCCTCGGGGATCAGGGCCTGGGGGAAATCGAGATCGACGGCGAAATAAAGCCGGTCGCACCATTCCCGGTATTCCCACCATTTCCCATCGGTCTGGAAATCGCGTGCGCAGGATTTCACTTCGATCGCGGTGAAGCCACAATCGCCATCCAGGGCCAGCAGGTCCAACCGCCGGCCAGTGGGCAGCGGTACCTCCGGGATGGCGGTCCAGCCCAGCCGCGCGCAGAGGCGGGACGCGGCGCGGCAGACGCGCAACGTGCGCTCAGGGGGGAGAAGGTCCGACATGGGAATTTAGTTCGCACTCTGTTCCCTCGCGGGTCAAGGTCGAAAGGGAGTAAAGGACCGCCGCATGAGTGCGGACCAGCCATTCTGGAAGACGAAGAGCCTCGGCCAGATGACCCGTGGCGAGTGGGAAAGCCTGTGCGACGGCTGTGGCCGCTGCTGCCTGCACAAGCTGCGGGACGAGGACACCGAGGAGCTGGTCTGGACCACCGTGGCCTGCCGGTTGCTCGATACCGCGTCCTGCCAGTGCAAGGATTACCCCAACCGTAGGGACCATGTGCCGGATTGCGTGAAGCTGACACCGAAGCGGGTGGCGACGATCGACTGGCTGCCGCCCTCCTGCGCCTATCGGCTGGTGGCGGAGGGGAAGGACCTGCCCTGGTGGCACCCCCTGGTCTCGGGCGATCCGGAGACGGTGCACAGCTCCGGCGCATCGGTACGCGGGCGCGCAGTGCCCGAGCGGGAAGCGCGCGACCTGGAGGATCATCTCGCCGACTGGCCAGGTGAATGGCCCGCGCCCCCTTCCCCCGTGCAGCGGCGGCTGGCAGGCTCCTATGCCCCTTCACCCCGGAAGGGGCGCTGATAAGGATTGGCCATGAACGAACCCCTCCGCTGCCGCCCGCCCGCCACCGGTACGGTGCAGATCGACAATGAAGACATGCGCGTGATGCGCTGGGACTTCCCCGTGGGGGGTGAGACCGGCTGGCACCGCCACGGCTTCGCCTATGTCGTCGTGCCGCTGAGCGCGGGCAGCATGCTGGTGGAACTCCCCGGCGGCGCCACGACCGCCGCCACCCTGACACCGGGCGTATCCTATGAGCGCCCGCCGGGCATCGAGCACAACGTCGTCAATTCGGGCGATGCACCTTTCAGCTTTGTGGAAATCGAGCTGAAATCCCGGCCAGGCTGAAGCGCGGGCGCGCTGCTGGAGAAGCCGGATGGCGGCACCGTGGGTGGATCCCGTCGGCGGCGCGCGGCCACGGATGAGGCCCGACAAGGCGCCATCCGTGCCCGGCGCCGGCGGTGTTTCTCCTCAGTGTTTCTCCTCGGGCCGGCCGGCTTGCCTGCCACCACCCGCCAGGCGCTCTCCCGCCCGGTGCCGCTCCCTCCGCAGGTGGCCCATGCTGACCGGCGGCCGGCCCACCTTGCGCTTCGCGCCTCCCCTCGCCTGACTGCAGAGGCCTTCATGGTAAAGCCCAACCCTGCCCTTCGTGTGCTTCTGGTCGAAGATGATCCGATGATCCTCATGGACAGCGAGGAGATCGTCTCCAGCCTGGGCTGCACCGTCACCACCGCCCGCGACGGACGGGGTGCCCTCAGGCAACTGGGGGAGCACAGCTTCGATGTATTGTTCACCGATATCGGCCTGCCGGGCCTCTCCGGCGTGGAGCTGGCACGGCAGGCGCGCGTGATGCAGCCCGGCCTCGATGTCCTTTTCGTCAGCGGCTTCGGCAAGCGGGAGGATGCGGCCGAGGCAGCCCCGGAGGCGCTCTTCGTCACCAAGCCCTACAGCATCGCGGAGTTGGAGGCGGCGCTGCGGCAGATCGCCGAGCGGCGCGGATGAGCGGGACTGCTCCGGCGGAGGATGTCCTGCTGGGCCGCTGGCTGTGCCCGGTGGTATGGCGGGTGTCAGCCAGGGCACGTCGCCTCTCGCTGCGGATCGACCCGGTGCACGGGTCCGTGGTGGTCACCTTGCCGCCTGGCATTCCCCGCCGCCTGGGCGTGCGGTTGCTGCAGGCCAATGCCGCCTGGGCGGCGAAGAAGCTGCGCGCCCTGGCCCCGGCACAGCCGCTGGAAGACGGCGCCGTCATCCGGTTGGGAGACGTGCCGCATGCCATCCGCCACGAGCCGGATGCATCAGGAGAGTGTTTCCTGGCCGAAGGCGAGATGGTGATCACCGGCGCCGCGCGCCATCTGCCGCGCCGGACGCTGGCCTTGTTGCGGGCGGAAGCGGGCCGGCGCATCGGTAACCGCGCGACCCGCCACGCCGGGGTGCTCGGAGTGAAGCCTCGCGCGATCCGGCTGAAGGATACGCGCAGCCGCTGGGGAAGCTGCGCCCCGGACGGCACCCTCGCCTTCTCCTGGCGGCTGGTGATGGCACCGGAATGGGTGATGGATTACGTGGTGGCCCATGAGGTGGCGCATCTGCGGGAGATGAACCATTCGCCGCGCTTCTGGGCGCAGGTGGCGCAGCTCAGCCCGCACCGCCTGGCCGCGCATGATTGGCTGCGCCGCCATGGCCCCGGCCTGCTGCGGGTGGGCCGCGCCGAGGCGGGGTGACGGCACGGGGTGGCGGATGCCATACCGTTGGCACTCTGTCGCAAGGGAAGCCTGACATGATCGTTCTCGTCACCGGCGCCACAGCCGGCTTCGGCGCTGCCATCGCCCGCCTTTATGCCGCCGAGGGCGCGCGCATCATCGCCGTGGGCCGCCGGCAGGAGCGGCTGGAAGCGCTGGCCGACGAGCTGGGCCGGGACAAGGTTCTGCCGCTGGTGCTCGATGTGCGGGATACGGCCGCCATCACCACGGCCATCGCCGGGCTGCCGACGGAATGGGCGGAGATCGACCTGCTGGTGAACAATGCCGGGCTGGCCCTCGGCCTCGCCCCCGCGCAGGAGGCGAGCCTGGCCGATTGGGAAGCCATGATCGACACCAATGCCAAGGGGCTGGTGGCGATGACGCGCGCCGTGCTGCCGGGGATGGTGGCGCGTGACCGGGGGCATATCGTCAATATCGGCTCCACCGCGGGCGAGTGGCCTTATCCGGGCGGCAATGTCTATGGCGCCACCAAGGCCTTTGTCCGGCAGTTCAGCCTGAACCTGCGCGCCGACCTGTTCGGGACCAAGGTGCGGGTGACGGATATCGAGCCCGGCCTCGTGGGCGGCACCGAGTTCTCCACTGTCCGCTTCGGCGGTGATGCCGAGAGGGCCGCGACTGTCTATGCCGGCACCGATGCGCTGACGCCGGAGGATATCGCCGACACCGTGCATTGGGTGGCCTCCCGTCCCGCGCGGGTGAATGTGAACACCCTGCAGGTGATGCCCGTCTGCCAGAGCTTCGGTCCGCTGCGCGTCAGCCGGGGCTGAGGGGCAAGGATCTTGGCCGGGGCGGCGCTGGCCGGCGCCGCCCCCCGGCGAGGGAGTGCGCTTGACTGACGGAAACGCCCGCTCCCGCCAGACAAATACCAATGCCAGGAGAGACAGCCCGGCGTTCTGCGCCGTAGCGGTGCAGCCGGTTGCTCCCTTCGCCCTGGGATGAAACAGGGCGCTTCAGGCGTCATCACGCTTTTCTGAGATTCGTAACCGTAGCTGCGGCCGTCGCCGTGCCTGGGAACTGTGGCGCGGCAGTGCAACGGAATAAGCGGGAAGACGTGGCAAACCAGGTTCGGTGCCGGATGCTTCCGGAGAAAGAACGGCTCGCAAAAGCCTCACCTGGGGGTCATGATGCTCGAGGCCATGCTTGATGAGCTTCTTTCCTGAACCGCGTCCCGCGCGTTACCCGAGTTGATCCTGCCATCCAGAGGGCGCGGCCCTGGCTGCTCTTCGCGGCGGCGGTGGGCCTCGTCGGCCTGTGCCTGGCCGGCTTCTACGGGTTGTTGCTTGACCGGGCACAACGCGACGCCATGGAAGACGCGCGCCGACTAACCTCCGGCGTGGTAGCGGCGGTATCCGATCAGCTCTCGCACTCCCTGGAGACCATCGGCGGCCTGCTGACGGATACGGCCAGCCGCCTGTCCGCCGAAAGCGCGTTACCGCTGGCGCAGCAGCTGCACGGGCGTATCCGCGATGTGGCCCAGCTACGCGCCGTTCTGCTGCTGGATGCGAACGGGCAGGTCGTCGCCAGCACGGAAAGCAGCCTGCGGGGCCTGAGCCTGGCCGACCGCGCCTGGTTTCAGAGCCAGCGTCTCGGCGCGCAAACGCCGCGCCTCGGCTCGCCGGAACCGGGGCAGTATCCCCTCACCCGCAACCTCATCGGCTCGACCTCGCAGCAGGTGGCGGCGGCAGGCAATTGGAGTGTTCCCTACGCCCTTCCGCTCCGGGGGGCCGACGGTGGTTTCCGCGGCAGTGTGGTGGCGCTGCTGAATGCCGAATATCTGAGTACTGTCGCCCGCCGGAACGCGGAGGCCTTCCAGGTCAACCTGCGCCTGTACAATGGGGCCGGGCTGCTGCTGGCCGGCTCCATGCCGGGCACCGCGGGCATCGGGGAGTTGCGGGCTGCCGCCTGGCCCTTCCATGGGACGGCGGCGCGCCCGGGAAGCGCCCATTGGGTCGGGCCGGATGAAGCCGGCACCCTCGTGGTCGCCGCGCTGGCCACCAGCGGCCCGGACGGCTTCACCGTTGAGGCCGCGACGCCGGTGGATGCTGCGCTCAGTTCAGCCCACCACCTGGGCGGGATTTTGCTAGTGGGCGTCTCCGCCGTGGGCGGAGTGACGCTGATGGCGCTCTGGCTGCTGTTCCGCCAGGCAAGTGACCTCAAGCGCCAGGGTGAGGCGCTGAGCGCGAGCGAGGCCAGTGCCCATGCCGCGACCCGGGCGAAGGAGGAGTTCCTTGCCTCCATGAGCCATGAGATCCGCACGCCGATGAACGGCATCATCGGCATGACGGGCCTGCTGCTCGACACCCGGCTGATGACGCTGCAGCGCCATTACGCGGAAACGATCGGCCGCAGCGCGGAGCATCTACTGATGGTGCTGAACGACATCCTGGATTTCTCCAAGCTGGAGGCCGGGATGGTCGAACCGGAACACGTTCCCTTCGATATCGAGCAGGAAGTGGCCACCATTGCCGAGCTGTTTGGCCCGCGCGGGGATGACAACAGTGTCGAGCTGGTCTGCGACCTGGACCCGGAATTGCCGCGCATGGTGCTGGGCGATCCGGGACGCTTCCGGCAAATCCTGTTCAACCTCGCTGGCAATGCGGTGAAATTCACCTCGGAAGGCTGGATCGAGATCTCGGTCAGCCTCCTGCCCGTGGAGGGCGAGAGGGCGAAGGACCGGGCCAGGCTGGTTTGCAGCGTGGCCGATACCGGCATCGGCATTGACCCGGACAAGATCCCGCTGCTGTTCGAGCGCTTCACCCAGGCGGATGCCTCCATCAGCCGGCGCTATGGCGGCACCGGCCTGGGGCTGGCGATCTGCCGCCGTCTGGCCGAGCAGATGGGCGGCGGCGTCGGCGCGGAGCCGCGGGAAGGCGGCGGCAGCGTGTTCTATTTCGACATCCTGGTCGGCCTGCCGGAGCCTGTCACGCTGCGCCCCTCCCGGCTGGCGGGCCGCCGCATCCTTCTGGCGGAGGCTCTGCCGGCGGCGCGGCGCTGCATGGCGCAGCACGTGCGCGCGGCCGGAGGGCAGGCCGAGGAAGCCGATAATGCCCGCGACGCCCTGGCGCTGCTCCGGGAGGCCGCACGGCAGGGGCAGGCCTATGCAGCGGCGGTGCTGGGCGGGCTCGGCGCCACAGGCCAGGAGGGCCTCGCCCTCGCATATGCCATCCGGGCCGAACCCTCGCTGGAGCAGACGCCCCTCATCCTGTGCGGATCGGGCGCCACTCTGGCGAATGTGCCGGCGAGCACCATGCCCGCCGAGAGGGTGCTGCTGAAACCCGTCATTCCAGGCAGGCTGCGCGATGCCCTGGAATGGCTTCTGCTGCCCGAACTCGCCCCGGCCCCGCAGGCGCCGGAGGTGGAAGCGGCCGCTGAGGAGGAGGCCGCACGTGTCCTGCTGGTCGAGGACAACGCCACCAACCAGCTGGTGCTGCGAACGCTGCTGCAAAGCGCCGGCTGTGTGGTGGACGCGGTGGCCGATGGCGCCAGCGCGGTCTCCCAGGCGCGGCAGGTGGCCTATGACGTCATCCTGATGGATTTGCAGATGCCGGTCATGGATGGGCTGCAGGCGACACGCGCGATTCGAGAGGGTGAAGGCCCCAACCGCCATGGCCGCATCATTGGTCTGACGGCTGCCGTCGGCCCGCAATTCGAGCAGCAGTGCCTGGATGCGGGGATGGACGGCTATCTGCCCAAACCCGTACAGCGATCGGCACTGCTCGGGCTGCTGGGGCTGCGCTTGCCGGGCTCAGGCCACTGAGGGCTGGCCGCTGAGCAGCAGGAGCAGTTCGCCCAATGCCGCCTTCGCTTCCTGCCCCAGCAGCAGCACCTCACTGGCGGAGGGCTCCCCCTGGATGCTCATGGCTTGCCGCGCCATGGCTTCCAGCTTGCGCGCGCCGATAGCACCCGCGGCCCCCGCCAGCCCATGGGCACAGCGGCGATAGGCATCCAGGTCCTGGGCCTTCACCGCATCGACCATGGATTGGGCCAGTCGCCCGAGATCCGCCTCGAAGGTACGGACCACGCCGACAAAGACCTCCCGCGGGAGGTCGGCGGCGAGTTGCTGGGCGATGTTTGGATCGATGGCGCTCACGCCGTGAAACTTGCAAACCCGGAGGGCGCGGTCAATTCGCTGGAATGGTTCAGCTGTCGCATTTTTTTAGTTGCTCAGGGGATAGTGATCGAAAGATGAGATTCGATTCGAGTTAGCAATATTCAGGCCAGAGGCACAGCATCAGGTCCGGGCCGGCTTGCGGTCCACCATGGCCAGGCCGAAATGCGCCCCGACCGCACAGGCCGCCATCACCAGCGCGGTGCCGAAGCCGGTGCCGGTTTCGAGCACGCCGGTGAGCATGGTCATCAGGGCACCGAAAGCCATCTGGGTGGCGCCAACGACGCCGGAGGCCGTGCCAGCCAGCTTCGGCTGCACGCTGATAGCGGCGGCCATGGAATTGGGCTGGGAGATGCCATTGCCGAGCCCCACCAGCATGATGGGTGCGAAAAACAGCACCAGCGACAGGGGAAGGGTGGCAAGGGTCAGCAGTGAGATGCCGGTGGCCAGGGTCGTCACCACCAGCCCGGTATGAAGCATCCGGCGGACGCCCAGGCGTACCGACAGCTTCCCCGCCAGATAAGAGCCCAGCGCGAAGGAGATCGAGGTGCTCATGAAGGCAATGGCATAGGCACGCGGCGTGTGCCCCAGCCCTTCCACCAACACTTTGGGCGCCCCCGCCATAAAGGCGAAGAAAACGCCGCTGGAGCAGGCCGTGACGACGCTGTAGCAGCGGAAGGCGTGCTGGCGGAACAGGGCAGCATAGGCGCCGCCGATCCCGGCAAGGCCGGGCAGCGGCTGCGGTTCGCGGAGGGTCTCGCCGAGGTAGCGCAGTACCAGGGCCGGCAGCAGAACGCCGAAGGCAACGCAGGCCAGCATGGTGGAGCGCCAGCCGAACAGCGATTGCAGCTCCGCGCCCACCAGCGGGGCCATCATCGGGGCAACGGTCATGCCCATCATGACGAAGCCGATCTTGCTGGCGGCCTGGTCACGCGGGAACACGTCCCGGATCATGGCACGTGTCATGACCATGCCCGCACAGGCCCCCGCCGCCTGGATGGCGCGCGCCACGACGAGCAGGCCGATGGTCGGCGCCAGCGCGGCGGCAATGGATGCCAGGAGGTACACGCCGAGCCCGGCCAGCAGCAGCGGGCGACGGCCGAACCGGTCCGACAGCGGGCCATAGATGAGCTGCCCCAGCGCGATGCCGATCAGATAGACCGTCAGCGTCATCTGCGCCGAAGCGTAGGGAACGGTGAAATGCCCCGCCACGGCAGGCAGAACCGGGATCAGGATCTGCATGGTGAAAGGGCCGGCGCCCGTGAGCAGCGTCAGCAGCCAGATCGGCGGGAGGGAGGACGGCTTTCCGAGCAGAGGCGCCCGGGCCGGGGTTTCATCCGTCGGGGGCTGGGGCATGTCACGGGGGCTCATAGCCCCATCCTATGGCCCAGCCCGGCGCGGGACGCCAGACAGGGGCGGCTGACATGCTGACCGCAGTGCAGGGGCCGCCTGGGCGGCCCCCGCAGAGGTCAGGCAGCCCAGCGCAGGCTGCGCAAGGCGGAGATGGGCGTGACATGCTCGCGCGCCGCTTCCGCTTCCAGCAATGCGGAGGACGGATTGGGGCCGAGGCTGTCCGCCGCCAGGCCGGTCATGGCCCAGACCGCGTCGATGCCGGCATTCTTGGCGCCCAGCAGGTCTGTATGCGGGGTATCGCCGATGGCCACGACGCGGTTGGCCGGCACGGCCAGGGTGGAGAGGACGGTTTCATAGACCATGGCATCGGGCTTGCCGATTTCCATGACATCCCCGCCCAGCTCCAGATAGCGGTCCGCGAAGGCGCCGGCGCAGATCAGGCGCTCGCCCGCGACCATCACGGCGCGGTCCGGGTTCACGCACAGCATGGGCAGCTTGAGGCGCGCGCATTCTTCCAGCAGCGGCTGGTACGGGTCCGCGCTCTTCGGGCCGAGTTCCGGCTCGGGGCCGGTGTTCAGCAGCCAATCCGCCTCGGCAGGGGTGGAGACCAGGGTGATGGGCAGTTCCTCCACCACCGACAGATCGCGCTCCGGCCCAAGGTGAAAGGCCTTGGTGCCCAGCTTGGCGAACCAGGGATGGGTCCGGTCCCGCAGCATGGTCCAGGAGACCTCGCCGCTGGTGACGATGCCGTCGAACAGGTGGCCATCCAGCCCCATGCCCTTCAGTGCCTTGGCGACTGTCCAGGAGCGGCGCGGCGCGTTGCTCAGCAGGACAATCCGCTTGCCGCGCGCGCGCATCTCGGCCAGCGCCTCGGGCACGCCGGGATAGGGCTTCTGGCCGTCATGGATGACGCCCCAGATATCCAGCACGAAGCCGTCATGGCTATCGGCCAGTTCGGCCACGCTTTCCATCATCCGCATCAGGCATCAACTCCTACGGCCTCGGCGACGCTGGCGAAACCATCGCGCTTCAACAGCGCCGCCAGCCCGCGTTTCAGTTCCGGGATCAGCCGCGGCCCCGCATAGGCGAAGGCGGCATAAAGCTGCACCAGCGACGCGCCGGCGCGAATCTTGGCATAGGCCTGTTCCGGCGAGGAAATACCTCCGCAGCCGATGAGCGTCAGCCTCCCGCCCGCCAGCCGGTAGACCTGCCGCAGCAGCGCCGTGGACGGCTCGAACAGCGGCGCGCCGGAGAGGCCGCCGGTCTCGCCCTTATGGGCGCTGCGCAGGCTGGCCGGGCGCGCGATGGTGGTGTTGGAGACAATCAGCCCTGCCACGTCATTGGCGATGCAGGTTTCCACCAGCGGCTCCACCGCATCCGGCGCGAGGTCGGGCGCGATCTTGACGAGCACGGGCGGCTGCTTCGGTGCTCCCGCGCGGGCGCTGGCGACGGCGGCGAGAATGGCGGCGAGCTTGGCCTCGCCCTGGAGGTCCCGCAGGCCAGGCGTGTTGGGGGAGGAGACGTTGATCGTCACATAGGCCGCATGAGGCGCGACGCCGAGATAGAGCGCGGGGTAATCCCGCTCCGGGTCCGCGCCGTCCTTGTTGATGCCGATATTGGCACCCAGCACGGCCGGAAGCGGACGCGGCAGGGCAGCCAACCTGGAGGCGAAAGACTGCAAGCCCTGGTTGTTCATCCCCATCCGGTTGATGACGGCGTTGTCCTGCTCCAGCCGGAACAGGCGCGGCTGCGGGTTGCCATCCTGCGGGCGAGGCGTGGTGGTGCCGGGCTCGACGAAACCGAAGCCAAGGCGCATCAGCGGCAGCACGGCCACGGCGTTCTTGTCGAAGCCGGCAGCGAGGCCGATGGGATTGCGGAAGGCAATGCCGAAGGCGGAGGTGGACAGAACGGCATCATCCGCGCTGCGGTCGGAACCGGCGAGGCCGCAGGCCAGCGCCTTCAGCGCCAGGTTATGCGCGCGCTCGGGGTCCAGGCCGCGCATCAGTGGCATCAAGGCAGAGGCGATGGCAGGGGTCATGGCCCGCCGCTTGTGCCCTGATGCGGCGCACAATGGAAGGGCCGGAATGGCAGTGGCGCCACGCTCGTTATCAGCATTGCGCCATTGCCGCGCTTGTGGCTGATGCCGCGCTCCACCCCGCCTCACCCGAGGCAGGAATGGCCTGAACGATAAGAGGGGGATACGCGCTGTGCAGGGCCCGTTGCTGATGCTGGCCGCGCTGGGGCTGTTCGCGCTGCTGGATGCCAACAGCAAGCTGCTCTCCGGCAGTTACCCCGTTGCGCAGGTGCTGATGATCCGCCAGGGGGTGATGCTCGCCCTGTTGCTCTGCGCGCGCCTGTGGCGGCCGGGGCTGGGCGGTGAGCTCGGCACCCAGCACCCCTGGCTGCATCTGCTGCGCGCGGCGGCCATGCTGGGTTCCGGCATCGGCTTCTTCATGGCGCTGCGCGAGATCCCGATGGCCGAGGGCTATCTCGTCTATTTCACCGCGCCCTTCCTGACCATGGCCCTGGCGGCGCTGGTGCTGGGCGAGACCCCTCCCCGCGCCGTCTGGGGTTGGAGCCTGCTGGGTTTCAGCGGCGTGCTGGTGGCCATGGCGCCGGGGCTGCAAAGCGGCGGGCCCCTGCGGGCCTATGCCTATGCGATGCTGGGCACCGTGAGCTACGCCACCGTCCTCACCATCAATCGCAAGCTGCGGCAGGAGGCAGGCGTGTCCCGGCTGATCCTGTGGTCGGCATTGCCGGGCGCCATTGTCCTGCTGCCTTTTGCCTGGGAAGGATGGGTGGCGCCCACGGCGCGGGACTGGCTGGCCCTCAGCGCGAACGGGATCTTCGCCGGCACCTCCACCATTTGTCTGGCCCTGGCCTTCCGCTACGCGAACGCGGCAAGGCTGGCGCCGCTGGAGTTCTCGGCGCTCATCTGGGCAGTGGGGTTGGACGTGGTGATCTGGGGAGAGTGGCCGGGGGTGGCCACGCTGGTGGGCGCGGCCATCGTCATCTGCGCCTGCGTGATGAGCGAGCGGGCGCAGAGACGCTGACACCTCAGGGAATGTCGGAGGGGAAGATATGCGCTCCGTCCGCGCCCAGCGGCAGGCGCACAGCATCGCGTAGGGCTGAGAGCGGCAGCGGCGCATAGAGATGCGGGAACAGGCCGGGTCGGCTGCCAGCCGGTTCCCACTTCAGCGCGTCACCGAGCGCATCGGTGCGCGCCGCGAGAAGCCAGAGATCGGCCTGGCCCGCACGGTGCTTGGCCGCGCTGGCGCGCAGCTGCGCGGCGGTGGAGAAGTGGAGGAAGCCGTCACGCCGGTCCTCGGCGCTACCGGCATAGGCGCCGGCGGCCTGGGCAGCCTGCCAGTCGGCATCGCGCACCATGGTGTAGATGATGGGTTCCATGGAGACGGTTTACCGAGCTGAGGGAAGCTGTCCAGCCCACCAAAGTTCCCTATTTGTTCTTTTCCAGCGTGACCTCCTCGGCGGTGTAGAAGAGGAAGCCGCCCAACTCGGCGCAGGGGGTACGGGCCACCGCCCAACGCGGCAGTTCCTCTTCGGCGTGATGATGTGTGGCGCCGCCAGTGGCGTCATGCAGCAAGCCCGCCATGGCCCGGGTCGCGATACGGCGGCACATGGCCAGTGCAGGATCGCCCGGCGGCGGGGCCAGCACCAGAAGATGCCGCGGATGGCGCGGATTCCAGCAGGAATACTGGAAGGGCGCGCGGCAGACGCCTGCCACTCCCCTGCCCCAACGGCCCGCCTCGCCTGCGTCTCCTCTGCGAACGCGGTTCATGATCGTGCAGGCCAGCGCCTCGATGGCGCGGACGGAACGCGTGCCGGCCTCCGCCCACAGGGTCAGCGCGAAGACCTCCTGCGGCGCCAAGGTGCGGGCCTGAACGTGGTTGACGCTGTGAGGGATTTCGATGGAAGCGCTCATGCCCGATCCTCCGGCCGCCAGCCACGCTGGGGCTGTTGCGCCGCAACTGCCGCGGCCGCCACTGTGGCGGCGCGGTTCGCGGCATCCAGTTTTTCCTCGATACGCAGCAATTGCTGCGTCAGCCGCTGATCCACATCGCGGATCAGCGAAAGCGGCACATATGTCCGCGCCACTTCCAGCTTGAACGCGGCAAGCTCGTCCCGCGTGCGCGCCAGGGCGTCAGCCTCACCGCGCGGTGGGTGGTCGTCTCCACCGCAGGCGCGTTCCGAGAGGCCACGGCGCAATACGTGCATCATCCAGAACAAGGCCGCCACCATCGGCGCCTGCACCGCGGTGGCCAGCACCTGCGGGTCCATCTCTGCGGGATTCATGCGGGCCTCCTTGGCCTGTTGAAACAGCAAAGGGCGCCGGCATCCGGCCCCGTGAGGCGGATGCC